>JAZLKG010000018.1:0-145394 GCA_045597465.1 Bacteroidales bacterium
AATTGTTTCAAAATACCCAATTGTAAAAACAAAAGCAAACAAATAAGTGATTGAAAAACAAAAGAATTTATAATCAATCTTTTTCAAATACATTTTTAATGGATTAATAAACATAATAAATATATAAAAGAGAAATAAAAACAAACCACCTTCAGATAACAAATGAAATAATGAATTAGAAATTGGTCCTTTATAATTATTAATACCAATTCCAAATAACGGATTTGAGAGAAAAGCATCTATCATTAACAAAATATGACTATAGCGACTTTGAAAAGAACTACTCTCTTGTTTAACAGACATAACACCGTCTATTATAAGATATAATACAATCAAAACAATTGGTATTAATAATTTAAAACCTAATATGAAGCGTGAATTAACATTAACAAATTTAGTAAAATAAATAAACCAAGAAAATAAAAGAAAAATAATTCCAGTTGTAGTAAAAGTAGATAATATTATAATAGACAAACAGATAACTTTAGGGTAAGACACTTTGTCAGACAAAAACAATTCAATACCCAAAGCAAGACATAAAAGAAGATTAAATACGGGAGCTTCTTCAAAAACTCCTGTATTTCTGGGAATTCCACTAAATAAATCATTAGTAACTTGGGTTTCAAAATAGACCATATTATAGGACTTAATATACAATGTATAAGGATCCCATGTGTCAGGAATAATAATATTCGGTTTCAATATACCCAATATTGATACAAAAAACCACAAAACTAAAGAGAAAAAACCAATGGTCATAATTACGTTCGACAATTTATACAAAAATGAAAGAATACCCTCGAAAGAATTATTCTTACTTTGAAAAAAAACAATAAACAAAGGTAATGTTATCATAAACATCATTATCACAAATAAAAAAGATGAATCATAATTATATAGTGATAAAATAAATGAAAATAACCCAATAGGAACTAATAATGATAATACATTAGCTATCAAATTTTTTTTCAACAAATTAATAGACAATAATATTACAATACCTACAATTCGATAGACTTTTCTGTCTACCCCGAAAAATGAATTCTCGATATATACAGAGTAATAACTCAATACTACCCAAATAGCCAAAATATACTCCAATAATGTTATAAAAAATTGCTTTCTCATTATCAAGTTATATAAAGAAAAATTTCAATTACAAATCAAGAATCTCTTAAAGTCTTGATAAACACCATATAAGATCCTGAATTTTAACAATATTCTCCACTAAAAAGAAATAGTATAAAATAAACTACGCAAGAACTTAGAGTCTTAATACACTCTGAAACTAATTACGGGAAAACAAATCTCGCAATTTTCACTTTCTTAATGATATATACAACAACAAAGCAAATAAAATATGTGAAAGGAATAGTTAAAATCCTAAAATACAGAGAAGTACGATTAAACAGAAAAGACCATAAAACTAATACACCCATATGAACAAGATAGATTCCAAAACTGCATGATGACATTTTTACCAACACATTAGACCACCTCTCCGAGAGATTTCCTCCAAACCATTTTTTCACCAAGACAAAAATAGTAACAGATGGTATCACGGCTGTGAAATAATAATAATTAAACAATCCTCTATAAGTATTATGCAAAGCAAATGATTGTGAATATGTTACCCAATACCTTAATCCGAAGCACAATAATGACAAAATAATTAAAACTTTCAAATATTTATTAATTTCATTAAACAGATGATCTTTGGATATCAACCAACCTAAAATTACATACATGAGAGGACCTGATATAGGGTTTTTCAAACCAGGAATTGTTTCGAAATCACAAATATGACATATTGGATTGATGATACCATCACACACAAATATCAGTAAACATAGATACTTCAAAACATTTACCTTATCTTTAAGTAAACTCAAAACAGGCATCAACAGATAAATTGAAAACAATGGAAAGAAAAACCAATATACACCTTGATACTTACAATGGAGAATTCCATCCAACACCTCAATAACACTTGGGATATTATGATCCTTGACGCAATTCAACAAACACCAAATGATTGACCAAATTAGGAACGGTATTAACGTCCGTACAAATCGTTTCTTCAAAAAAGTCTTTGTATCATACCTTTCTCTATAATTAATAAGTGTAGCTCCTGACAACATAAAAAAAACTGGAACGGCCCAATAGAATAACACTTCAACGCCTAAAGCCTGACACCAAGCAGAAGATCCATCAAAGGTATGAACAATGCCATTATGATGCAATGCCAAAACGGCAATACACGAAATAACATTAAGAATATCAAAATAATAAATCCTCGAATTCATATCATTATTTGTTGAAAAGGTATTTAATAAAATAAAATATACAACGAACAATTAGAAAAACAGAAGAAATACCATTGGCCTTACAAATACCCATAATAGGTTTTATAAGATATAGTTTATTTCTCTTTATGGAATGGAAAATTGATCCACAAATAAAACTATCCTCAAAACAATCAATTCCATGTTTTTTCAGAAAATTATATTTACTTGAAAAAACATCAACTCTAGTCAATAGACGATCATCAGAAATTGTTTTGGATACACTTGCATCTCTATCATACAAACAATAAATTGCGTGATTGTCAACTTCTATATTTTTAGACAGAAAACCCGTCATATATCCAAAATATGTATCATTATGAATTTTGGTTTCTTGAAAAATTATATTATTTAATTCTACTAATTTCTTATTGACAAATTTGGCCCAAGGTTCTCCTGCAATATACTTGAATTGGAAAATTGACTTCGATTTTTTTTTTGGATACAAATCAAATATTGAATTAACCATAGGTTTTCTTTTAGAAACATTACAATAAGATTCTGTATCTAAGCAAGATGCATTGAAAAATACAATATCAAAATTCGTATCTTTATAACGATCCAACGCCTCATTAAAACAATAATTGAATCCATCATCAGCATCAGCAAATATTAAATACTTACCTTGCGCATGACTCAACCCAACATTACGAGCATGACCTCCTCCTCTGTTGTTAGATAGGAAATAAAACTCAACATTAGAATATATACGCATATAAGATTCCAACACTTCACGATGCTCATCTGAACTATTATCATCAACAACAATCACCTGAACATCATCACGTTTGGGAATAGAATCTAAACAACGACGCAATAATTTAGGTATATTATAATGGGGTATTATAATAGAATAATTATACATTGCTTTTATTATAAATAATGATTTTCATAAAGATACAATAAAAGAAATTACTCCAATATTGTTTTCCACTTTTTCATAATATTATTAATTGCCAAAGATTCAGCCATTTTAATAGAATTATTAGACATTGACAATCTCAACTCG
Source organism: Bacteroidales bacterium (assembly GCA_045597465.1). Lineage (GTDB taxonomy): Bacteria > Bacteroidota > Bacteroidia > Bacteroidales > UBA3824 > UBA3824. The sequence goes on from JAZLKG010000018.1 coordinate 3,355, forward strand.
TAATCAGTTGCCAAACTCATCATAGCATTTGCATATTTAGTAACATCAAATGATTCACATACAATACAAGTTCCTTTAGATGAAAATGGTAATACAGCAGGAATATCGAAAACTATTGATGGCAAACCGATCTCACACGCCTCCGTCAATACCATAGGGAAACCTTCCCATCGAGAAGGCAATAGATAAATTGATGATTCTATCATCAATTCTCTTACATCTTTTCTAAATCCTAAAATATTTACCCTATTAGTTAATCCCAATTCAACTATCAAACCATCAAGTTCTTTCCGCATTTCACCATCTCCAACAATATCTAGAATCCATTCATCGTCATTCTGCGCAAATATTTTAAATGCTTTCAGCAAAATATCAATACCTTTAGCCATTGTCAAACGCGCACATACTATAAACCTTTTATTTACACATTTTGACTTGTTATCACTCACAAAACTTCTTGGATTATAGATAACATCACAATCTATATTGAAATATTGTTTATATTTTTGAGAATAATCTTCATTCAGTACAATACAATGATTCAATTTTGAAACATACTTTTTAAAAATATTATCCCAATTCCAACAATATCTACCAGGATTACGGAAATATGCTTCAAATGAATTATGTTGCCAGCCAATAACATTTAAATTAGGGTGTTTTTCCTTTATCATACCACAGATAATACTAAAAAAACCGGCTAAAGGTATAACATAATCAAAATCGATTACTTTCAAAGACAATTGTTTAACTAGTCGTGGAAAAAAAACTGTATGTCTCAAATAAAACTCACTCTGTCTAAAGCGTTCCGATATAGGCAAATGACGCAACAAAAAAGAACAGCAACGTTCAAAGAAAGTACGTGGATTGATAAAACTAAATTTAATTTTCGGATTGATATCAAAGGGACACTTACATTGATTTTCATTATCACAACTTATAATTGTAATATCATACAAATCTAATAACTCATTAGCAATAGAAGCCAAAACCCTTTGCTCTCATCCAAACGAAAAAAAAGTACTAATTATAAAAACAATTTTCTTTTTCATATCGTATTTTATAATGGCATAAACTAATATGATATTGATCCCAAGAACCAACAATCTTTGACACAAAGAGAAATTCTTAGAAAGTATATTAATGGTTAATTATCCAATTGATCTATATGCAACTTATAATTAGTAATATAATGACCAATAGAAAAATTTGTTTCAAACAAAGTTCTATTGGATTTACCCTTGTTATCAAGATCAGAATAAACAAAATCCCTTATCAAACTAGCAGACTCAACAGGATTATTATTAGATATAAATAATATTCCACCATTATTCAAAGACTCAAAATATTTATTTCCTCCTGTCAATGTAGTAACTAAAGGAACTCCCGCCCTTAATATCTCCAAAGTAATTATATCAAAATAAGTTTGCTTATTAGGTAAAATGAAAACATCGATTTCTTTCAACAAACTTTTAGTATCAACCCATCCCAATTCAATCCATCTGTCATGATTAAGGGCCGGAATCGATTGTTGTTTACCACCAATTATAAAATATAAGTTAGAATCTTCTGCTAATAATATAGAAGCAATAGACTTCAAATAATCATAGCCCTTTACATGATTATGACGACCAACATAACATATGATTTTGGCAGAATTAGGAATATTATATTTACTACGAATATCTAAGACTATATTAGAACTATCAACATAATCAATAATACAAGTAGGAACATAAAATATTTTTTTCAAAACATCTCTTCTTGAATAGAAATCAGATAAATCTTTTGATTTAGTTGTATAACATTCTAAAACATCATTCACAGGGAACATTATATAATCCGTCTGCTCCAACACCTCAATCTCCTTTCTAATGAAAAAATCTCTAAACTTATTCCCAGAAACAGAATATTTATTAAAAAAAGTACTTAAATGAAATATTTCATCTACAGTAGGCTCAGGTACATGGGTTGTAAAAATAGTTTTTACACCTAATTTCTTTACCAAATGAATATATGCCATGGCCTGACCCAAATGATGGAAATGAACATAATCAAATGTTTTAATTACGGATTCTTCGTATTTCGTAAAACTACCTTGTGAAAAGAAAGTTCCTACTAACCTTGCAGCCACAGGACAACCGATTAGTAATAAAAATCTCCTAACCAATGAAACAATAACTCTATAAAATAAATTTCTATAGGATTTAGGATCTTTATCTAACTTCAGATCAGAATAGAAATAAATCTGCGGATCACGAATAGCAAATTGCTCTAACCCACTTTTAATATTCCACATATACCCCAAAGGTCCTCCTGAGTTTGACAAAACATCTCCTTTGTCAAATATTAACACTTTTTTCATAACTTATATAAATTAAAAATAGCAATATACGCAATGCCTGACGAGTGATTAAATTTATATTTTAATGTCATCAATACTACTGAATTCCTTAATAACCTTAGCCGGGATTCCCCCAAGAATAACATTAGAATTACAATTTTTTGTCACCACAGCATTTTGAGCAACAATTACATTATTACCGATACTTATTTTGCCAATTACTTTACAACCTAAAGTAAAATAACAATTATCGCCTATTGTAGCTCTATTTTCTTGCCCCCGCCTATTCCCAATAACCACTCCTTTTGTAACAGAACAATTTCTACCCATTAAATTGCAATTGATGACAATACCACCGATATGAGGCATCCATAAACCAGGTCCACAACAATTCAACCCTATATAAGTATCATATCTAAATTGTAAACGACAATAATAATAATAACTGAACCAATAAAAAGGTTTTAGAAATAAATTCGATTGAATTTTATTGCTAAAAAATTCAGTAATACGTAGCCATTTCAACAATCGAATAGCATGACTAGATTCTGTATGGAACAAAAGTCCCTTATAATACTTAAAACGTGAAAAAGAATACCTGGAACGATCTTGTCGAATCCATAATAATAAATCAGAAAATGTTTCTACTTTCATTCTTTTTATATTTTGAAATTATATTTCGTAGCTTTTCAATATATTCTAAATACAACTCATTCTTGGTTATTGATAATAAAATGATATACAACAATGCAACAATTATCGTAATAATTATTATTTTATTCCAATCACCATCAATCAAATTAATAAGAAACCAACAGAAAAAAAATATCAAGCAACCATGCATCAATAATAAAACATTATGTTTAGAAAATAATCTAATCGGAAGATACTTATGTCCTAACAACAACAAAGAAACTGTAACACCCAATTCTGCAGCAATCGTAGCAATTGCAGCACCATTACTTGACATCAAAGGTATCAACAAAATATTAATTGAAAAATTTATAAAAGCCCCAATAGCAGTACAAACCATTACTAGCTTCTCTTTCCCTTGTGGAAATAATATCTGAATCCCTATAACATTAGATAAACCAAGAATTAATACAAGAGGAGATAAAATAATCATTGTCTTAATAGCAAACTCAAAACTATCCCCATATAAAATATGCACAATAGAAGGAGAAAGTAAAATAATAACAACCAATAATGGAATAGAAATAAACACTATGAAATCTATAGCCTTCTGAGACAATCTATTAAACTCAACAAAATTATTATCAGCAATAAGATTAGATAACCTTGGAAGCAAAACAGATCCTAAAGAGGCCACAATAGACAACATAACTCTAATAACCTTATTAGCCGCAGTGTAAAAACCTACAGCCGATTCATCCTTCAAAAATCCCAACATCACAAGATCCAAGTTTACATATATTGAGACAATGAGATTGAGGGCAAAAATTTTTAAACATGGTTTGATATGACGTTTAATATCGAGATCTTTCCATTTGTGCCAAGAAGGTTTTACATATAGTCGCATTCTCCCAAGGTTGAAAATATTGCCTCCAACAGTACCCATCACAGTAAGAAATGCGTACCAAAACAAATCCTCCCTAGAATGTACACAAATAAATAGTAACGAAACACAAAAGGCTTTCACAATCAGGCCCCTTATTGTAATGTATTTAAAATCTTCAACACCTTGAAACAACCAATTACACCCAATCGCATTGAAAATAATATTCAATGAAAGCAACAGGAACAAAGGCAAATCCGATGCAATTTTATCAACACTAAAACATAAAATGAAAACAATCAAGTAGCCAATAAACGTAAGAGCAGTATGAAGCATAACAATCTCAAAAGAAACTTTACTGAGTTCCTTCTCGTCATTTCTTACACGAGCAGATTCACGGACAGCATACAAAGGAATACCCAAACTACTGAAAAGTATAATGTATTGAATAATACTGTTAAAAAAGTTAACTTGTCCAATTCCATCAGCCATCAATATGCGCGAGGCATACGGAAAAGTGATCAATGGAAACAACATCTGAGTAACAGTATTCAGCATGTTGTATATAAAATTGACCTTTACAGACTTTGCCATTTCAATAATTCAAATATCTTTTATAAAAGAAACAATGAGAATATGTTTTTGCTATCTTTATATTATTTGCTTTATTGTCGGTTGACATAAATAATTTTCAGTATTCCTCAATTATTCTATACAAAACTCGAGTTACTCAAAATATCAATATCATTTTTGTATAACTCTGGCTGGATTACCAACCGCTATATAATTTGGGGGGACATCTTTTATCACAACAGAACCAATTCCTATCTTAGAATTATCTCCAATTGTAATTTCCCCAATAATAGAAGAGTTTGGAAAAACATCAACATTATTACCAATAATTGGACATTTACCAAATTTTTCTCCAATAGTAACATTATGTCGCAAAACGAAATAATCTCCGATAATTACTTTAGGATTTACAGCTATACCGAAACAATGCCACGGGCAAAAAAATTTTCCAATGGTAGCTTGTTCATGAACATCAAAAGAAACTATATGACGAATAAAGATACGATAATAGATAAGAAAAAACAAACCTAAATATCTTTTCCATCCAAAAGCAAAATAGTGTGCAATACGAAAATTAAGAACAAGGAAAGCTCCCCAGAAATTATTTTTCGTTTTGAGTATCCACCAAAACTCCTTTATTATATTCATAATTAAATATTTATTTCAAAATATATAAAATATACAAGGTAAAGTATTATATATAATTACTGTAGATTTATCTAAATTATTTGAGTGAAAATCTTAGTTCGCCTTATTTAAATTCCTACCTTAATCCTTCCTGCTATAAATCGTCTCATCCATTCCCAAAATCACTCTCAAAATGAAAAATCCCCTATCCCCTCCGGGCTTATACTCCCGGTAACCGCTGGCATCGGCAGCGGGTTACCCCCAACTCTCACACCTCCAATCCTCTCAAATACTCCCAAACAAAAATCGGAAATGAATTGAGAACAGAAACGGAATCTATAGGCTCCACATACTTCACCAACTGATTATTGAAAATCAATTGCTGAGATACTGATGATTTGCGGATGGGCAAATCATTGACTGAATTGCAGATATAATTGGCTTTAGACACATTCTGACGAATCAGTTTCATCCAGTTTGATCTCACCTCTTCAACGCGTTCCCTAGAATCACGGTCGTTGAGGCGAATGCAGCGTAACTGATTATCAGAAGAGAAATTAGAAACTAAATTCTTGAAAGTAAGACATTGATTTCTAGTCACCATATACGAATAATACTTCGGATCCGGCAAACTCTTGAAATATCCCAGAGACTCCACCATTGGATAATTAATGTACAACTTTCCATGCTCGGTCTCATTGTCGAAATACCTGAGCATATTGGCCACATCCCTGTTGTATGAATCAATATCAAAATTGGTGCGGTGAAAATCGTAATCGAAAAACAGAAAAGTCTCCGAAATATCAGACTCCACCACGGAATCCAAAGTTTTGTCGTTACGTTGCCTCAGAATGGACTTCAGCAACAGAAAAAGATCATAATCGTTACTCTGAAGCTTCTTGCAAAACGTAAAGAAATCAGTATTGTAAGTAAAAGTTATAATATCGTCTCCATCTATGAGACACCTGCGCAGGGAGGAGAAAATGGTAGGTTCTTTCTTCTTGCCCTCAAAAATGAAAAGCCTCATAGTTCGAAAGTACCTCCCCTGTATAGTTTCTCAAGATTGTGCTCGTACCTGATATCCTTGGCCGTGCACTCGTATAGCGATTTTATTTTGTTGTCACCTATTATGAAATAGCAATCGGGCCTAAGCAACTCATTGCTCATCAAATAGGTATTGTGTGTAGTAAGATATAGCTGACAATCAGCACCAAAAAGAATGTCACAAACCTTGCGCGAGAGCTTGAAATGATAGAAAGCGTCAAACTCATCTATCATAACGAAAGAAGCCTTCCTCAACAACTGACAACTATAATACAGATACTCGAGGCTTAGGGTTCCTGTGGAAGCCACATTCGCAAAAGGTACAATGTTGTCGCCAATCAGGCATACAAGCGACTTGTCGGCATTACTATTGGTATTAAATACAAAATCCTGACCTGTAAGCTCTTTCAGAAATTTTTGGAAATCAGCCACAAGGTCATTTTGCAAAATAAAATGCTCGGCATTAGCAAGGCTGATACCCGCACCAAGAGAATCGCCCTCGTTGATGCACCTGAAAAACATCATCTGATCCACAAAAACCTTCAGTTTGCTCAGATAATGTTCTTTGGGAAGCGGAAATGTAGAGAGCAGAAACTTCAGAACTGATATTCCGTTGCTGTCAGCTACAAAGTTGTCAATCCATTCCTTCTGAATAGGAAACATATTGCTGATACTCAGAGAATCAGCCGTCTTCTCAAAAACAACTTCCTTTCCTGAAATATTCTCTACGCTGAGGTTCTCTGTAAGTATCGCTCCACTGATATCGGTGGTGTAATTGTATGAAACCTGAGAATCTCCAAAAGCAAACAAATACTCAAAAACTACTGTGGTATTTAAATTTGCGCTATTGGGAAATTTTGTGGCATCAGAAACATTCGAAATATTTCTATTGGTCAAATGGCCCACAATATCGAAGACAGCCATACATAGACTGGTCTTGCCAGAGCCATTGAGGCCAAACACTATACCATTTTTTACAACAGAATTCCTAAGGGCAAAACAATTGAAATCATAATCATATGTTTTGCTCAAATCCCACTCAATACGGGAATTAAAACCCTTATAATTGGTAACTGCGAACTTTTTCAGCATATCTTAAAAATCTACACTGCAAAAGTAGCAATATTAGTTAGAAAACCAAAAAATTTTTTTCTCCCTTCCCTAATCCCTTCCAAAAATATCCCTCGTATAGACCTTCTCCTTCACATCCTCCAAACACTCATCATACCTATTCGCAATTATCGCATGACTCTGCCCCTTGAACTCCTCCAAGTCATTCACCACCAAACTTCCAAAGAACGAGCTGCCATTCTCCAGTGTAGGCTCGTAAATAATCACATTGGCACCTTTGGCCTTGATGCGTTTCATGATGCCTTGGATAGCGGACTGACGGAAATTGTCGGAGTTCGATTTCATGGTGAGACGGTAAACGCCGATTGTTACGGGAGACATACTACCCGAGAACTGATTATTCGAAAAATAATCGTACCAGCCGGCCTTGCGGAGCACTGCGTCGGCAATATAGTCCTTGCGGGTGCGGTTGCTCTCCACGATGGCGGTCATCATGTTTTGAGGAACGTCGGCGTAGTTGGCGAGAAGCTGTTTTGTGTCCTTGGGCAGACAGTAACCGCCGTAGCCGAACGATGGATTATTGTAGTGGGTTCCGATTCTTGGATCGAAGCCAACTCCCTGAATAATCGCCTGAGAGTCAAGACCCTTTACCTCAGCGTATGTATCAAGCTCGTTGAAGTAGCTGACACGCAATGCGAGATAAGTATTTGCGAAAAGCTTTACTGCCTCAGCCTCCTTCATTCCCATAAAGAGAACGTCGATATCTTCCTTTATTGCGCCTTCCTGAAGAAGTGCGGCAAATGTTTTTGCAGCTGACTCTAGGAATCTTACATCGGCAATCTTCTTGATAGCCTCATTCTCCTCGGCGAACTCGGGATTGTCAATCATCTTTGGGTAGCCGACGATGATGCGTGAAGGATAGAGATTGTCATACAATGCCTTGCTCTCTCTCAGGAACTCAGGCGAGAAAAGAAGGTTGAATTTCTTAACGTCCTTCTGAGCATATTTCACATAGAGATTTCTTGTGTAGCCTACTGGTATTGTTGACTTTATCACCATCACGGCTTCAGGATTCACCTCAAGAACAAGGTCAATAACCTCCTCAACGTGGGTGGTATCAAAATAATTCTTTACAGGATCGTAATTCGTTGGCGCTGCAATCACCACAAAATCAGCATCTTTGTAGGCAGATGCTCCGTCCAATGTAGCAGTCAGATTGAGAGGCTTCTCAGCCAGATACTTCTCTATATAATCGTCCTGAATAGGCGAAATCTTGTTGTTGAGCTTTTCAACTTTCTCAGCCACCACATCAACTGCGGTTACCTGATGCTTCTGAGCCAATAGTGTTGCAATGCTAAGGCCAACATAGCCTGTACCAGCCACAGCAATTTTAATATCCTTGAAATCAATTAAGAATTATGAATTAAGAATTAAGAGCTTTTCTTGTTACCCTGCGCCTGTAAGGCGCTATTCTGATTAACCGGGTACGTCGAAGATAGTGGCGCTTGCGACACGGTCTGGCGTGCTCGGTGATTGATGGATGCGCCTCTCTCCCTATCCCACCTTCCTCACCCAGTCCTTCGGCACATACCCCGTCCCGAAAATTCCCAAACCATTAATCGTCAGAAATACCCTTCTCTGATGCTTGTACTTCATGAACTTGCCGGAGACCCCGGCGAACCTGCCGTCGATTACATTCACATAATCGCCATTAGGAGATTGCGGAGCAATCGACTGATTGAGAATAAGATCGTCGTGACCCGAATCCGCTATTATGCGGAGCATCCTGATATCGGCGTCGGGGAAAGAGACAAATTGTTTCCTGCCGTTCTTGGGGGCTGAGGACCAGTCGTAATAAGGAGTCAGATATTGAATATTGAGACTCAGCAGACGGCGGAAATCGTCCTCCGTGCAGCGCACGAAAACCATTCCCGGGAAAATCTCCTCATCATTCTGCATCAGCATAAACGGTTCATAACGATCGTCCTCGTGCAAATCGAGAATTGCATCGTGAACCTGTCTGGCCTTCCCAAACACCGCACGTATCAAAAACCACTTATACATAATTATTTTGGTCGCTTCGCTCGAAATCTTTCAAAAATTTTTAACAAAATCCTTTATTGACACTCAGCCCGAAATCTCGGGCAAAAATTTGGCAAAAATCTTTTTGTCCCTAACGGGACACTTTGTGAGGGAGTCGCTTCGCTCAAAATCCTCAAAAAATCAGCAAAAAATCCTTTCTTTCAATTGTAGCCATCCCGGTGCCTGGAAGGCACTACTATTATTAACCGGGTACGCCGAAGACTGCGGCACTTGTGCCGTAGTCTGGCGTGCTCGGTTGTATGCGCCATTGGCTGGCGTGCTCGGTATCAGCAACTATTCGTGCTCAATACGTCTCAGCCATTGCGGCGGCACATACGCCGTGCCGAAAATCCCCAATCCCGGAAGCTCCACGAAAACCCTCTTCTGACTTCGGAACCTCAGTACCTTGCCCTCCACTCCGGCGAAAGGGCCGCCAATCACCACCACGTCGTCGCCTTTCAAGTACTTAGGAGCCTTGGCCTGATCGACCAGAATATGCTCGTTGCCCGATTCCACTATGATGCGGAAACTCTTCATCTGAACCTCGGGAACTATCAGGAGATCGTTTTTGCCAAACTCGTTGGCGTAAAAATGATTATAATAAGGTGTCAGGCCCGGAATCTTCATATCGAGAAGGCTCTTGAAATCATTGAGCATCATCTTCACGAAAAGCAGGCCGGTATCGAGCGGAATGTCCTGAATATATTGCGTTGGGTTCTTGAAATCCTCGTTGGAAAAAACAACCTTCCTAAGGAGCGGAAGGTAAGGCTCAAAGATTCGGCCCTCGAAATTTAGACCTCTGATATTATCGAAAATCTGCTGTGCCCTGTGGTGGGTTGCGCGTATGGGAAACCAGTGCGGAAGCGTTGTGGTCGGAATGTACTCTACCGACTTCCCATCAAGAGCATCTCTCTTTCCGGGGGACGTATTGGCCTCAGTTCCAACACTGTAAATCTTGCTATTTGCACCGAGCACGACATCAGAATTTGTCATAAGATGGTATTCGGTTTTCCGCAAACGCTTTGCGCCAGGATGCGGATAGGCACAAAAAAAGCGCAATGCACAGATTACAGGTTTCCCTGAAATCTGCGCATTGCGCCTAATGTGTACAAATTTTCTAAATTAGAAACTAAAAGGGCATAAGAGTAGCTAAGCTTGCTTGCTTGCTAACATTATTCTCTTATTTTCCAAATTTAGTTTCATAATTTTATGTTAAATTTTCGTTAATAGTCCTTCTATCAACATCGCAAAGGTATGGAGAATATTTGACATCGCCAAATGTTTTTCAGGAATTTTTTTTTGAGAAATAAAAGTTCACCTCTCCATCTGCCTCTGCCTGAAACTGCCTCCAGTGTTCCCAAGGCAATACACGCAACTCTCTATCGGAGTGTCGCCATTTAGCAACTCCATCCATCGGAAAAATCCAAAAGAAAACGCCAAATGGCCTAACAAAATCGCGCCAAATGACCTAATAAACATTAAAAATATTTGGAAATCAGCAATAGAGGATTAGAACTCAGAAATTAAAGATTACGCTAATCAGCTCTGATTTTTGTATTGGATTAAAAACTGCGTAATCTGTGTTGTCATAACAATCTGCGTTCTAAGAAATTTAAATTTTGAAATCTTCTTTCATTATATTGATAAACTCTTCGCCTGTATAGAAATCACCATTAGCCATACTCTTTTCAAATTCAGCGTTCCACTCGTCCCACTCTTCCTTGGTACGTGGCTTTCTGCACAACTCACGCCCGGCGGGAGTGCGGACAACCGCCCCCTCATTCGCAACCTCCTCATCCACTGCGAATTCCACAGCCAACTCACAGGCCTTGTGGGACTCAACGAAATCTGTATCTTTGAATTCCTTACCCATAATTTTGGATTTTTTGTTTGACCACAAAGATAAGGAAAATGATTTACAAAATCAACTACGGACATAAAAAAAAGTACAAGCCAAGAAAAGCCTCAACTTGTACTCCAACAACTTTAAATTTTAAGAATTTGAGAAAGTGGGAGTTACAGGATTCGAACCTATGACCCTCTGCTTGTAAGGCAGATGCTCTGAACCAACTGAGCTAAACTCCCGATAGGGTTTTTAAATTTTTCTGTGGGAGTAACAGGATTCGAACCTATGACCCTCTGCTTGTAAGGCAGATGCTCTGAACCAACTGAGCTATACTCCCGATAGGGTTTCAAAATTCTTTTGTGGGAGTTACAGGATTCGAACCTATGACCCTCTGCTTGTAAGGCAGATGCTCTGAACCAACTGAGCTAAACTCCCGATAGGGTTGCAATTTTTTTCTGTGGGAGTAACAGGATTCGAACCTATGACCCTCTGCTTGTAAGGCAGATGCTCTGAACCAACTGAGCTATACTCCCGATGGGGTTGCTTTCTTAAAGCGATACAAAAGTAGATACTTTATTCGGGTTATCCAAATTTTTGCAAGAGTTTTTTCTGAAAAATTTGCAATAATTTAACAATCAGTCTTTTATAAAGTATCTACTTAGGCAAACTTAGTTATTTTATCTTTCCAGATTCTTTCATAAACTGACCAGTGTAGGATTCCTTGCATTTAATCAACTGCTCGGGTGTGCCCTCGAAGAGGATTTCGCCACCCTTTTTGCCACCTTCCTTGCCGAGGTCGATTATGTAATCGGCGCACTTGATAATCTCGGGATCGTGCTCGATGATTACGGCGGTGTTTCCCCTGTCTATCAATGCGTTGATGGCCTTGAGCAGTTTCTTGATATCGTGGAAATGCAGACCCGTGGTAGGCTCGTCGAAGATGAACATTGTATGCTGTCCGCTCTTCTCGGAAAGCAGGAACGACGCAAGTTTAATTCGCTGATTCTCACCGCCTGAGAGTGTTGACGACGGCTGTCCGAGTTTTATGTATCCGAGGCCGACGTCGGAGAGCACGCGGAGTTTGTTCGCTATCTTGGTGGTGAGATTGCTCTTGTCGTCCTCGAAGAACGAAAGTGCCTCATCTATCGACATTTCTAGAACGTCGTAGATATTCTTGCCACGGTAGCGGACCTCCAGGGTCTCGTCCTTGAATCGCTTGCCCTGACAACTCTCGCATACCAGGGTTACGTCGGCCATAAACTGCATCTCTACCTTGATTACGCCGTCGCCCTGACATTCCTGGCAGCGTCCGCCCTCGGTATTGAAGGAGAATGTGCCGGCAGTGTAGCCCATCTGCTTGCTAAGAGGCTGATCGGCAAAGAGTTTGCGGATATCGTCGTAAGCCTTTATGTAACTTACGGGGTTGCTTCGCGACGAGGTTCCAATCGGGTTCTGGTCCACAATCTCGACACCGTTTAGCAGTTTCAAGTCGCCCACAATGCCGTCGTGCTCGCCCGGACGCTCGCCAAGGTCGAGGATTTGCTGGGCGAGTGCGGGATATAGGATTCCCTTTATGAGCGAGGATTTTCCGCTTCCTGATACGCCTGTCACCACGGTCATAACACGGAGCGGAATGGTGACGTCGAGGTTCTTGAGGTTGTTCATACGGGCGCCCTTGATGGTGATACCCGCTCCCGACTTAGCATCCCATTTCCTGCGCTTTGGGATCTCGATCTTGTCGATGCCGGTCAGGTAACGCGCTGTAAGGCAATGCTGTGCGTCTTTCAGTTCGCTGAAAGTGCCCTGAAACATCACCTCGCCTCCAAAGACTCCCGACTCGGGGCCAATGTCGATAATCTGGTCGGCGGCGCGGATTATCTCCTCGTCGTGCTCCACCACTATTACGGTGTTGCCAAGGTTGCGGAGTTTCTTCAATACATTTATAAGTCGGTGAGTATCACGCGGATGCAGACCTATCGACGGCTCGTCGAGTATGTAGAGCGACCCAGTAAGAGAACTTCCAAGGCTTGTGGCAAGGTTTATTCGCTGACTCTCGCCTCCCGATAGCGTGGCCGATATTCGGTTGAGTGTCAGGTACTCCAAACCCACGTCGCAGAGAAACTGCAGGCGCGAGAGGATTTCCTTCATTATTCTATCGCTGATTTTCTGCTCGGTCTCCGTCAGCTCCATACTCTTGAAATACTCAAGCAACTCACCCACAGGCATTTTCACGATCTCGTCGATTCCGTGGCCAGCCACCTTTATATATGTGGCCTCTTTGCGGAGACGCGATCCCTTGCAGTCGGGGCAGGTGGTCTGTCCGCGGTATCGGGATATCATCACGCGGTTCTGAATCTTGTAGATATCCTTCTCGAGCATCTGGAAAAACTCGTTGATGCAGGGCAGTCCCTTGCGTCCGTTCCAGAGGATATCTTTCTGATCTTCTGTGAGTTCGTTGTATGGTGTGTGTATAGGGAACTTGTATTTTACGGCCTTGAGGCAAAACTCGTTTTTCCATTCGCCCATCTTGGGACCGCTCCAGCATTTCACGCAGTTCTCATATACCGAGAGGCTCTTGTTTGGGATTACGAGGTCCTCGTCGATACCCATTACAACGCCAAGGCCGTTGCATTTTGGGCACGCGCCAAGGGGATTGTTGAATGTGAACGTGTTTACGCTGGGTGGCTCAAACTTGATTCCGTCGGCCTCGAACCTTGTGGAGAAGCGCTCGGTGATAATGTCAGCATCAGGAACCTGAACCTCCAGGATACACTCGCCGTCGCCCTCGTAGAATGCGGTCTGGATGCTGTCGCTCATTCTGGAGACGGCATCAGGGGCAGAGTTGGGCTTGAACCTATCTATGAGGAGGCTGACAGGATGAGCCTCGGAGATTTCTTTGCCATTAGCTACAAAAACACTGATATCCATAATCTCGCCGTCCACTTTCACACGGCTAAGTCCCTGGGATTCCAAGACTTGCAGATGCTGGGCGAGAGTGCGTCCCTCGGGCGGATTTACGGGAGAGAGCAGGCTGATGCGCGTGCCTTCGGGGAGCGAGAGCACGTAATCAACTACGTCGTCCACCGAATGGCACTTTACCTCCTTGCCTGATACGGGGCTGATGGTGCGGCCGATGCGGGCATATAGAAGCTTCAGATAATCATATATTTCGGTGGCGGTGCCCACTGTGGAGCGTGTGTTCTTGGTGGTAACTTTCTGCTCGATGGCAATGGCGGGCGGTATGCCCTTGATGAAATCGACCTCGGGCTTGGTGATGCGGCCAAGGAACTGGCGCGCGTAGGCCGAGAGCGATTCCACGTAACGGCGCTGACCCTCAGCATATAAGGTATCGAAGGCAAGTGTGGATTTGCCCGATCCGCTGAGTCCAGTGATTACCACGAACTGGTTGCGTGGTATGCTGAGTGATATGTTCTTGAGGTTGTGGAGCCTGGCTCCTTTTATTACTATGCTGTTGCTCTCGTCTGTCATGTTTCTGAATATTTTTGCAAAAATAATAGAAATCTTGTTTTGTGGTGCAGTTTTTTTGTTTTAATTTTGTGTTTGTAGTAATAATTTTTAAAACGTAAGAAAAATGATTCAAAGAATTCAGACCATATACTGGTTTTTGATAGGAGTATTTTTCATCCTGATGATTCCTTTCGACTGGATGAGTTTTGTGCTTGCCAACGGCGATTACCTGTTCTCGGCCAATGGCATCACCAAGGATGCCGACACCGTGATAACAGGCTGGCCTCTAATGGTTTACCTTATCGCTATGGCGGTTCTCAATTTCGTGATCATCTTCCTCTTCAAGAAGAGGATCCTCCAGAGCAAACTCTCGATGATATCGATTGTTATGTGTCTCGGATTCTACGCCGTGATGCTTATGTACAGGTATATGTCGTTTGAGGACGAGGTGATGAACGCCAACTATTACTGGCCCCTGATACTGCCTCTCATCAACGCCATCCTCAGTTTTATGGGCTGGCGCGCCGCAATCAACGACGAGGCTTACGTGAGAAGCCTGGATAGGTTGAGATAATTTTGCAAACGCGATTGCAAAATCTTACGGCTATCGCTGTTTCGAAAATATTTAATTGAAGAATGTCAATGAAAAAACAGGAAAATGGCTTGCCGCCGTTTTCCTGTTTTTTCATTGACAAGTTCAGTCCGCAAGTTGCGGACTGATTTCGTTATTTCGATCAACAAGTTGTTGACTAATTCAAGAATTGAAGATTTACAAAGATAGCTAAACAAAACGAAAAATACAACAAAAAAAATCGCCACGAAACAGCAAATATCCCGTTTCGTGGCGAAAAAAAATAAATCTAAGTTAAGTATTACTAATCCATCATTATACCTTGAATACTAACTTTGTAAGTATCTGTATTATTGTACATAACAGCGCAGATCAATTTAGAAAGATTGTTACATACCGATAGTTTCGCTTACTTGGGTTGTTTTGCTTTTTATTTTGAGTGTGTAAACACCAACAGGAATTTCTTCAGATGAAATCTCAACCTGGGTATTATGTCCATATACAACTTTGTTCAAGTTAATCTTATTGTCTATATTGTTGTTAAAATCATACATAAAGCCATTTCCATCGCTGATACTCATCTCTTTTATTGAGCTAGTGTTGGTAGTAAGGGAGAATTTCACCTTGATTTTACCAGATATGCAGGCAATAACTTGAATGTCAGAAACAATGAACCTCTCCTCGAAACCTTTATACTTGTCAAAACCCTGAAGATTGTCACAACCCAAGAACATATCTAAGGCAAAGCCCGAATCGTTGTCAGGCATAGAAACTTTAGTCAAAGACTTGCAATTTGCAAATGCCTTACTGCCAATAGACTTTACAGAGTTAGGTATTACCACGGATACCAAGTTGGACACCCCTTCAAAACCAGATGAACCACCAGATATACTAGTCACATCATCAGGAATTATCATCTCAATCTTCTTGTCAGTGTTTTTCAAAGCATAAACAATTTCTGTCACCTTGAATCTCTTGAATTTTACCGAGACATAATCGGCTGTGGTTTTGGCTAAATAGTCACCCAAATCCCAGCTTCAAGTTCAACAGTTTCAGGCTCTTGCGTTGTTGGCTTTTCTGCCTCGGGCTGATGCTTGCTGCCCTCAAAAGCACCTTCTGCAACCACCACGGTCTCAGGCATTTTCACATCCTCAAGAATATCGCAACCGGCAAAAGCATCAGCAAGAATCTCTGTTACACTCTCAGGAATCTCGATTGCCTTCAGTACAGCGCAACCCTTGAAAGCCTCGGCTGGAATGGCGGTGAGGCTGTTGTCTTTGGATTCCAAAACAAGAGATACAATGTACTTGGATTCTTCGGCTGCCTTCTGCAACGAAGTTCCCGACATCTTTTTAAGTACAGCAGATACCTTGGAAATATTTGAGTTGCTAACATCTGTAAGAGTTACAGATACTGGCTCGTCTTTTTTCAAGGTCTGATACTTGGTTTCAAACTCCGAAACTGTGCATTTGAGTTCCGATACCAAAACAACCTCTGGAGTTGTGTTCTCTCCGGAAGGATTCTGATTCTCGCCAGAAGGATTCTGGGTGTTCTGATTCTGTTCCTGCTCCTGTTTCTGAGGGGTATTGTCGTCGTCATCAGAGCACGACGAGAAGCCTAATGCCAGAGTCAGGGTTATGGCAATAGAATAAAAGAATGTTTTCTTCATAATTTGAAATTAATAGTTAATATTTGTTTGCAAAATTCAAAAAAAAAATGACAAGACAAAATTTTTAAGGAGAAAAAAAACTAACCTTTTATATTTCCATTTAATTCCGCCTCTATTTCCTCTATAGACGGCAATGTTGATTTAAAGTTTTCTGGAATAAGTTTGGACAACTCGTAGGCTGATACGCCCATTGGCTGACTGCTTGATTCCAACGCATATTGCGCCTCAACATTATCCTTGTATTTGCAGACAAGGAGTCCGATAGTTGAAGTTCAAGAAGGAAACGCTGAATATTATCCATCAAGGCATCCTTGAGTTCCTTCTCGGTGTATTTTTCCGTTAGAGAGAGAAAATTGAAGTTGTATGGATCCTTGACTATTTGCTGTGCCAAGTCACCTAATGGCAAAGGCAAGGTTTCCTTGAAATTAGTAACAGCCTTTCCCTCGCGCTCATACAAATCAGTATCAAGAAAATTCAACAATACTGCACGGCTCCAGTTGTTCTCTATAGTCTTGCGGACATAGAAGAGTGCTTTGTCGATATTGCCTTGGCATTTTCCGATAATTTGTACCTGATGCCCCCACGGAATCTCAAAAATATCAGTGTTTTTGAAATCGTCCGCAAGTTGCGGACGATTTGATACGACTAAATCGTCAACAAGTTGTTGACGATTTGTCAACAACGGAGAATATAGTTCATAAAAGTATTTAAAATACTTTATGTTGGTAGGTGAAAAACCTTTTGCATCAGGCAGTTCCCGTTGCAAATCTTGGCTAAGACGATTATAAAAACCACTGCCGTATGTATTGGCATATCCTTTTCGGCTTATATCCATTCCAAGATTAAAGTAGAATCGCAACAATTCTGTATTAACCTTTATCGAGGCCTTTATCTGGCTTTGCTTGAAACGTTTGCAAACCTCACCGATCCAGGCTGTATATTGTTTGTCGCTTTGTATTATAGGTAGTTTTGTCATAATTTCAATCTCAATTCTCCCCTCCTACTTAAACAGCCCCTCGTCCCTCACGCACATCAATATGGCGCTTGCCGAGATTATGTAGTAGGTCTCGTTGTTGAACTTGATCTCGATGCTTCCGGCCTGCATATATACTGCGAGGTCGCCGGGCTGAGCCTCAAGCGGAAGGTATTTCACCTTGTCGGCCTTTTTCCAAGGCTCGTCGTACTCGCCGGTGGCGGGCACGGCGTATCCGGGACCTTTCTTGATTACGTATCCGAGGGATACCTTGTTGTCCTTGATTACGGATGGAGGCAGGAAGAGACCGCTCTCGGTTTTCTCCTGCGGATATTTGGGCTTTACGAGAACCTTGTCGCTCATAAGAACCAGCTGCTCAAGGTCCTGCTCTTTGAGGTTTATTGTCATTTTTGTGATTGTGATTGATTTACGGGACAAAGATAAGAAAAAAATCTCTTTATCCAAACAAGTCATCCATTGTAACCACATTACCAAACCTTGTTGCGTATTCGTTGCGGTCGAGGCCGTAGGTGGTTACGAGTACTTGATATACAGTTCGTTTAGTCTTGGTGTGGTCTATGAAAGATTGATGCTTTCTTCTAAGTTTGTCGTCTGTTTCCTTGTCGATTCGGAATTCCGAGTTGTAGAATTTCATCTCGCAGAGGTCGATGATATTGTCGCTGCGGTCTATCACCATATCCACCTGACTGCCACGTGTCTCATTATCGGAGCTCTCATGCCAAGTGGAGAAATCAAGGCCAACACCATTGATTCCCAACGCCTTGGCAATCTGCATTCTGTGGTTGAAGCAAACCTCCTCGAAGGCAAAACCCTGCCAACTCTTTATTGCCTGGGCGTTTTCCTTCGCTGTCCAAAAGTCGGTCTTTACTGGCCCAATCATAAAATTCATCCAAAACAATGTGAAAAGGTCGGTGAGTTTGTAATAGACATCACGCTTGCTTCCGCCAAAATATGTGTACGACATTATGAAGTCGCTGACTTCCAAAGCCTTTATCATCTCGCTGAGGGTTCCTCCGTATGGCAGTTTGCAAAGCGTGGCAATCTCTCTCCGTGTATAGCCCTTCCGTTTCTGGCTGAGAAGTTTCAGAATTGCCTTATATTGCTCCTTCTGCACAAACTGCGATGCGCACAATCTCTCAAACTCGTTATTGAGTCTTGCCTTCTTGTTGAAAAACAGCTCGTTGAGTATCTGCGACACGCTCATGCCCTTTGGCACATACGACATATAATAAGGAATTCCGCCTATCGCCATATAGCATTGCAGCTGGTCGTATCTCGACATGTTGATTCCCATATTCTGATAATACTGCTCGCACTCTCCAAGAGAGAATGGCTCAAGGCATATCTGATGCGTGATTCTATTGTAGAGACCGCCGTAATTGTTGAGGAGCTTGTCGGAAATCCATGTGGTGGCCGATCCGCAGACAATCAGCATGAGATTGTGGCAACCGTCTCCGAAATAGTTCCAGAAATGCTCGAAGGCGGTTATGAAGCCAGAGCCTTTTGTATCGAGCCAAGGCATCTCGTCGATGAAAATTACCTGACGCTTATCGGTCGGCAGCGATTTTATATATTGTTTCAGAAGCGAGAACGCGCCCTGCCAGTTTTTGGGAGTTTCGTCGAAATCCACGCCATACTCCTTAAGAGTGCCACAGAATGTCGCAATCTGAAAATCTGTAAGCTGGGCGTCGTCAAATTCAATGGGCGACAATGCGGTATGGTAAAAAGCCATCCTGTCGCGAAACAATTCCCTCACTAGAAAAGTTTTACCAACTCGTCGCCGTCCGTAAACAACAACAAACTCCGATTTCCCAGAGTTGTAAATATTCTCCAACTCATTGATTTCCCGCTTTCTACTAACGATTTTTACCATAACGCAAAGTATTGATTTCGCCACGAAGATACAAAAAACTAATTTCGTGGCGAAATTTTAGGGCTATTTTTTCGCCACGAAACGAAAATTTTGCGTTTCGTGGCGAAATTTCAGGGTAAGTTTTTCGCCACGAAATGTATTTTTGGGTGTTTCGTGGCGAAAAATGCAGCAACGAATTCAGTTTAATTTTTGAAATGCCAACATTTTTCGTATTTTTGTATTATCAATCTTTAAATTATGGAAAACGAAATCATATTATATACCGACAATGACGGAAAGACCAATATGTCAGTGCGTTTTGCTGATGAGGACGTTTGGGTAACTCAGAAGCAATTGTCTGAAATATATTGCACCACACAACAGAACATTAGTCTCCACATTGATAATATTTATAATGATGGAGAATTGCCGAGGGAGGCAACTCACAAGAAATACTTGTTAGTTCAACAAGAGGGGTCCCGTCAGGTAAAACGCGAAATCGACCATTACAACCTTGATATGATTATTGCTATTGGATACAGGGTCCAATCAGAGGTGGCTACAAGATTTAGGAGATGGGCAACTCAGAGATTGCATGAGTATATCCAAAAAGGGTTCACTATGGATGACGAGAGACTCAAGCAAGGACGAAACCGCTATTTCAAGGAATTGCTACAGAGAATTCGCGATATAAGGTCAAGCGAGAGGAATTTCTACCAGCAAGTTACTGATATTTATGCAACTGCCACCGACTATGATCCGAGGTCGAAAACTACCTTGAACTTTTTTGCGACGGTACAAAACAAGCTTCATTATGCTGTTCACGAGCATACAGCGGCAGAACTTATCTACGAACGTGTGGACAACGAGAAGCCTTTTGTCGGGATGACAAATTTCAAGGGAGATTATGTAACGAAAGACGACGTTAAGATAGCGAAAAACTATTTGTCGGAGAAAGAATTAATGCGTCTGAACTTGATGGTATCTCAATTCCTCGATTTCGCAGAACTTCAGGCTCTCGACGAGCGTGCTATGACAATGAATGATTGGGTGAAAGCATTGGATAATCAAATAGTGGCAAGTCAGAGATCAATTTTGGAAGGCAAAGGTTCCATTTCGCACAAACAGGCTATCGAAAAAGCTGAGCACGAGTATGATTTATACAGAAAACGTGAATTGGCTAACCTGAAAAGCGACTTCGATTTATTTATGCAGAATGTAAAGGAATTGAAATAAAAAAATCGCCACAAACAACAAAAAATAAAAAAACTCCGTCCCGGAATTCATTTCCGAGACGGAGTTTTCAATTATTTCAATCACTTCAATTACTTCAATCACTTGAAGCTGAAGCGGCTCTGGGCTACTCAGCAAAGTCAGCTGCAATCTTCTCTATCCAGGCCTTGACGTCGTTGTCGGCGAGGTTTGGAAGGTTGAGCTTGCCCTTCTTGTTGATGCCGCGGAGGTCGTTAACGAGCTTGCCGAACTTGGCGTCCTTCAAGTCCTTAACCATCAGGTATCCGAGTTTTTGGATTGTTGGAACCCACTCCTCTGGAATGCCGTAGGCGGTGTATGCGCTTACTGGGTCGTACTCAAGCTTCTTCTCTGGCTTCATGGATGGGAAGAAGAGAACATCCTGGATAGACTCAGAATTTGTCATAATCATGGTGAGACGGTCGATACCGATACCAACGCCTGCTGTTGGAGGCATACCGTGGTCGATAGCGGTGAGGAAGTCCTCGTCAAGAACCATAGCCTCCTCGTCGCCACGCTTAGCGAGCAGGAGCTGATCCTCGAATCTCTGACGCTGGTCGATTGGGTCGTTGAGCTCAGAATAAGCATTGCAAAGCTCCTTACCATTACAGATAGCCTCGAAACGCTCTACGAGACCAGGCTTGCTGCGGTGCTTCTTTGTAAGAGGCGACATCTCTACAGGGTAGTCGGTGATGAAGGTAGGCTGAATGATCTTGCTCTCGCATGTCTCGCCGAAAATCTCGTCGATAAGCTTGCCCTTGCCCATTGTTGAGTCAACCTCAACGCCGAACTTCTTGGCTGTCTCGGCGAGCTGAGCCTCATCCATATTGCTGATATCCACGCCGGTGTAGTGCTGGATAGCCTCAGCCATAGTGAAACGCTGCCATGGACGCTTGAAATCAATCTCATTCTGACCAACCTGGATCTTTGTCTTGCCGTTGAGAGCCAGACAAACCTTCTCTACCATCTCCTCAACGGTATCCATCATCCAGTAGTAGTCCTTGTAGGCCACATAGAGCTCTATCTGAGTGAACTCAGGATTGTGGAAACGGTCCATACCCTCGTTGCGGAAGTCCTTTGAGAACTCGTAAACGCCGTCGAAACCGCCCACGATGAGTTTCTTGAGGTAAAGCTCGTTGGCGATACGGAGATACAAAGTCTGGTCGAGGGCATTGTGGTGAGTCTTGAATGGACGAGCCGATGCGCCACCATAGATAGGCTGAAGGATAGGAGTCTCAACCTCGAGGCAGCCCAATGTGTCGAGATACTGACGCATTGTGTTCATAAGCTTGGTACGCTTTACGAAAACGTCCTTTACCTGTGGGTTTACTATGAGGTCAACATAACGCTTTCTGTATCTCTGCTCAGGATCGGTGAAGGCGTCGAACACCTGGCCGTCCTTCTCCTTAACCACTGGCAGAGGCTTCAGAGACTTGCAGAGCACTGTAAGCTCATTTACGAGGATAGAAATCTCACCCATCTTGGTGCGGAAAATCTCACCCTTCACGCCGATGATATCGCCGATATCGAGAAGTTTCTTGAAAACATCGTTGTACATCATCTTGTCCTCGGTAGGACAGAGAACGTCTCTATTCACATAGAGCTGGATACGGCCCTTGCTGTCCTGAAGCGCGGCGAAAGAGGCGCTTCCCATGATACGGCGGCTCTTGATACGGCCGGCAATGCTGATCACCTTGCCGGAATGCTCCTCGTCCTTGAGGTTGGCATACTGCTCCTTGATCTCAACAGTATTGGTATCCACATTGTACTTAGGTGCTGGATATGGATCGATACCCAAAGCACGCATCTTCTCAAGAGACTGTCTTCTAATCTGCTCTTGTTCTGTAAGTTCTATACTCATAATATATTTGGATAAACTTTTATTTAATATACTTTTGTTTATTTCTGAGGCTCACATTCAAGCTCCATTATTTTATTCACCTCATCTTCTGTAAGGTTCAGAATCTGCGAAACCTGCTCTATGCCCATTGCCCCGGATTGCAATATGGCAATAGCATTTTTTATTCGCTCCTCCGCACGGCCTTCCTCGCGGCCTTCCTCACGGTTTCGCTTGCGGGCATTGCGCTGGGTTTCCTGTACCGACAGCATATCCCAGTAATGAAGCAGACTTGCCTCATACTTCCTGCGTGTCTGTGGAGACATGGCGGCCACTTCCGACTCCTTGAAGAGGAGGCAGAAAGGCTTCTCCTTTGCCATCTTTGGTGCTGTCTTCAGTTTTCCCATATTCTTGATATTAAAAATCCATTTTTCCAGATTGCCGTCCAGATCATCCTCATTGTCCTTGGTGAATGCCGTAAGGTCTATGAAAATCATCTTGAACTTGTCGGTAAGGATATCGGCCTTGTTGTCCTCGTTGGATATCACATACCTTGCTACAGGCCCGCTTGGAGCCTCCGTTACTACATTGCCGTTCTTGTCTCTGTCGCGCTTGATATGGAAATTGGTTATGAATATACCGTATGTGGGATATATCTTGTATTTCCATTTCTTCTGACTCCGCGCCTGCTGCACAATGGACTTCGACATATAGAACAACGCCCTCTCCCTGAAAGTGTCCTGAATGCTGTGCTGCATCTCAATAATGAAATCGTCATAGCCGTTCACCTTGCAGAAGATATCATAGAATATAGTACGGTCGTCACTGTATTCTCCCGTCATCTCCTTATTTATATACCTGACGTCCTTTATCACCTTTTTCTCCTTGTCCAACACGGCATTCAGGAAAGGTATCAGCAACTGCTTGTTGCCGAATATTTTCTTGAACCCAAAGTCGGTAAGAAGGTCGATATACTTGGATAATACTATTTCTCCCATACTATTCCTAATTTGGTTACAAAAATAGTATTATTCAAAATTTTATCCAAATAAAAAATGCGAAAAAACCGCAAAATATTTTTACATTTGCGAGAATTATTTTTTAATCATTACAATCATGACACAGCTATCACAGGAAGAGCACGACGCATTAATGAACAGTATGAAGAAATTTGCCGACGGCGGAGTGCCTTGTATTGGCATATTCTGGCTCGACCTCAAAGAGATGAAATTCTTTGGACCTACGGATAAAAAAATTATAAAAAATCTTTTGTTTTTAATAAAAAACATTCCTATATTTACCAAAATTAAAACCATAAAAACATCATGAACAAAATAGTCATAATATCAGCACCATCGGGCTCGGGCAAGAGCACATTGATAGGCAAACTGATGCAGGACAAGAGCCTGAAACTGGAATTCTCGATATCGGCAACCACACGCGCCCCCCGCGGACAGGAAGTGGACGGCAAGGACTACCATTTCCTATCGGTGGAGGAGTTCGAGAAGCGCATATCAGAAAACGGATTCGTGGAATACGAGCAGGTATATGAGGGCAGATATTATGGCACCCTGAAAAGCGAGATCGAGAGAATCTTCAATAACGGCAACAATGTGATCTTCGATGTGGACGTGGAGGGCGGAATAAACCTCAAGAAGATTTTCGGGGCTGATGCTCTCAGCATCTTCATACAGCCACCTTCCGTAGAGGAGCTGCGCAAACGCCTGATAGGACGCGCCACCGACTCCATGGAGGAGATAGAGAAGCGTCTGGCAAAGGCCGAGCAGGAGATAAGCCGCGCGCCCAAGTTCGACACCATTGTCATCAACGACGACCTGGAGAGAGCAGCATCAGAGTTTAAGAAAAAAGTAACAGATTTCTTGTGCTAAAACCAAGATGGGGAAAAAAATCCTTTTCATAGAAAACAACAACAGCGAATACAGTAGGCTGGAGAAGCTTGTGGAGCCAATTGGTTTCACCGCGCATCAGGCCGCTGATTTCGGATCCGCCATGCAGATGCTGACGGACAACCTGTACTATGCCGTATTGCTGGAGATAGATGCCGTGCCTTCCATTGAGAACATAGGCGCAATAATCCACAAGGCGAAGCCATACTCCATGCTGATGCTGAAGGGTTCCGAGAAGCACGAGGATATCATCTGCCAGGCGCTTACCATGGGGGCCGACGATTTCATAAGGACACCATTTTCCGACAAAATACTGGTGGCCAAGTCCCGCAGCCTGCTCAAGCGACTGTCAGACATGCGTGTGCCGCTTACAAGAAACCTGAACAACCTGATAGACTTCATGCCGGTGATGATGCTGATAACTGACGGCGACAGCAATATAGTGAGCGCCAACAAGACAGCCCTCAGCAAGTTCGGCACCACCCTGGACGAATGCCGCAACAGGAAGGTTGGACATTTCCTGGGATGCGGCAACGCCGTAAATGGCGCCACATGCATCGAAAACTGCACACTCTGCAAGATACACGACATGGAGCAGGAGGTACAGAACAACGGCAAATACATTATCCGCAAGGAACTAAAATACAACCAAATACGCAACGGCAAGATTCACCACAAATCTGTGCGCCTGTCAATGGCGCCTCTGGAATACGAGGACCACAAGCTGGTAATCATCAACATAGAGGACGTAACCATTGAGCGAAACGCCTTTGAGGCACTGTCCACCGCCATAGGCAACCTGCAGAAATCGTATTCCGACTCCCAGGACCAGGTGAAGATATCAAACGAGCTGACAGACTATCTGAAACAGATAAACGACAACCTGAACACCGACAAGAGGAAGCTTGAAATGCTTTTCGAGAATATGTCGTCGGGGTTCATACTGTTCCACAAGAAGGACGGCGAGATAATCCTGGAGGAAGCCAATGCCAAGGTGAACGAACTCTTCAAGACTGATGTCAGCAAATACTTCGGCCACAGACTGCTGGACCTGGCCAAGATAAGCGAGCCAAACATGAAATTCTACTCCGCACTGGAGATGGTGATGGAGAGCGGACTATCGGCCAAGTTTGACTTCAGCGCCATGGAATACAACTCGTCGTTCAGTGTAAACATGTATCAGCCCGAGCCGGACTATGTGGCGGTGCTGATGAACGACACTACCGACGAGATGCGCAGCCATCAGGAAAACAAGATGCTGAACCGGATGCTGAAGAAACAGAACATAGAGCTCGACGACAAGAACGTGGAGCTGAAGAAGGCTGTGGAGACCAAGAACAAGTTTATCTCGATAATAGCGCACGACCTCAGGAATCCCTTCAACGCCATAAACGGACTGTCAGACATGCTGGTGAAGAGGCTGAACCCTGATACCGACAAAAGGTCGTTCGACATGGCCAAGATAATCCACGACTCGGCCAAGGGCGCGTACGAACTGCTGGAAAACCTGCTGGTATGGGCACGCACACAGCAGAACACGATACAGTATCAGCCTGAGATGCTGAAACTGCACCAGGTGGCGAGCGAGGCCATCAACGAGATAAAGGTTCAAGCCGACAAGAAGCACATAATGCTGATGAACCAGACCGAGATGGACGACCAGATATGGGCCGACAAGCAGATGCTGCTCACCATAATAAGGAACATAACATCCAACGCCATAAAGTTCACCAACGAGGGCGGCCTTATAGTGATAGGATCGCAGCAAAACGAGGTGGCCACCACTATCATAATAGAGGACAACGGCGTGGGCATGACCCAGGAGGTGATCGGCAAGCTCTTCACTGTATCGAAAAACAAGAGCACCAAGGGCACATCGGGCGAGTCGGGCTCGGGCATGGGATTGCTGATAACCAAGGAGTTTGTGGAAAAACATCTGGGAACCATCAATGTAGAGAGCACTGTCGGGATGGGGTCCAAATTCATCATCAACTTCCCGAATATCCAGGAATCCGATACATAAAAAACAAAAAAAGTTGATATAAAATTTTGGTATTATCAACTATTATTCATAATTTTGAATAACATTATCAACACAACGACATGGGAATCATCAACAATATCAAGGCATCGGAGAGATATTATACCGAGGTGGATAGCTTCAGCAATCCGCTGCTGGATTCTATTGTTGATTCCTGTGACGACCCCGTTATCCGCTGCAACATGGATTTCGTTGTGGAGATGGTGAACAATGCCGCATGCAGGATGTTCTCGTCGCCCAGCGGAAACGCCATCGGCAGCATCCTGTTCGACTACCTGCCCGAGGAAATCGCACTGGGGAAATACAAGGACGAGATCAGGGAACGTCTGGTGGCCCAAAACAGCCTGGTGGAGTTTGTATTCCCAAACAAGGAGGACACATACAATGTAAAGGTGTCGCGCATAGGCAGCAAATACATGCTGATAATAAAAAGTTTCCTGACCCAGTCGGAACACATAGAGGAGAGCAACTTCAGAATGCTGTTCGAAAACATGTCGTCCGGCTTTGTTTTCCTGAAGGCCATTCCTGACGAGGTGGGCAATATAGTAAACCACCATATAATAGATGTAAACTCCACTTTCGAGATTATATTCAACAAGGACAAACAGGATGTGGTGGGACACAATATAAATGAGGTGCTACCCGATTTCGACGAGGCCTGGAGCAAGACTCTTGCCAAATCGGCCCGCACAGGAGGCTCCTACTCAGGAAACTATCACCCCAAAAACTCCAACAAGCATTTCGAGGTAAGGACTTATTCGCCACGGAAGGGATATTCTGCCGCCGTATTCAACGACATAAAGCAGGAGATGGAAATCCGCAACGACCTTATTATTAAGAGTGAGATATCGAAGGCTTTCGCCATGGGGCACGACAGCAATGTCTACAAGGTGGTGCTGGACCTGGTACTGAAACACACCGACAGCAAATACGGCTTCATAGGATACGTACAGGACGACAAGGTGGTTTGCTTTGCCCGCAACGACGACCAGGTAGCTATATCGGTAGACAACAACGGCAACGAGGTATTCCCTATAAAAAGCGGCACAACAATAGGCAAGGCATACGAGACCAGGTCGCAGGTGCTGGACAATAATTTTGAGGGACACGACACTGTATTGGCAACTCCTGTACTTACCGACGACGGCACGGTGGTGGGCTTCATAGGCTCGGCAGATTCGAGCAACGGCTACACCATGAAGGCCAAAAACTTCATAAAAGGACTGGCAGACTACATAAGCCCCCTGATGGTATCGGAGGTAAAGGAGCGCAAATACAGGCGCGAACTGGTGGAGGCCAAGGAACGCGCCGAGGCCAACGAGAGGCTCAAGACCACATTCCTGGCCAATATATCGCACGAGATACGCACCCCGATGAACGGCATCTGCGGATTCAGCGAGCTGCTGGCAAAGAGCGACAACCTGAGCGAGAAACAGCACAAGTTTGTGGATTTCATCATAAAGAGCACGCATCAGCTCCTGCATATCGTGGAGGACATAATGGACATGAGCAAGCTTCAGACCCAGCAAGCGAAGATCAACCTGTCGGAGGTGAATATCAACAAGATGCTGGCTGAGATATACAACGAGACTTTGCCTATGGCCAAGGAGAAGAACATCTCGCTGGACCTCTACACCACACTGCCAGACAACGAAAGCGTGGTATCTACCGACCAATACAAATGCAAGAAGATAATATCGTGCCTGGTAAGCAATGGAATAAAGTTCACCAACAAGGGCGGAGTGTCGTATGGATACTCCATGGACGGTGACTCCATGACTTTCTTCGTGGAGGATACCGGCATAGGCATCCGCAAGGAACTCCACGAGGGCATATTCACATCGTTCCGTCAGGCAGAGAACGCCATGGAGCGCAAATACAACGGCGCAGGCGTGGGACTGTCGATCTGCAAAGGCTTTGTGGACCTTTTGGGCGGACAGATATGGCTGAATTCGGCTCCTAACGAGGGATCTACTTTCTATGTAAAAATAAAATTCAACAAGGCATAAAAGACGGTTTCGAGACCTGATTTGCGCCTTGCTATTTATATTAATTACAAACAAGCACGCAATTAATAAAATCTTAAAATTGGATTAAGAATTAAGAAACCATCGTTGTAATTTATGATTTTCATTTGTTGTGTATAAATAACATTCAATAATAGAGAAAAATCAATATATTTTTATCAAATTTAATAATTATTATCCATTCAGTAAAGTTTATACTACTTTTGCATTCCCAAAATTTGGCTGCTAAAAAAAAACTCCCCAACTTTGCAGTGTCATTTCAAGGGACCAACATTCCGGCGGATTGACAATTATTGAACCAATTTTTCCACTTATGAAAAAATTAACCATTCTCGTTGTAATGGTGGCGCTGCTGGTAATGTTTCCAGACATGAAACTTATGAGCGGCAAGTATCAGAGCAACGGGGACTATGAAAAACAGCCTGGCAACTATGACATAGAGAATGGCCTGAGGCTGAGCGATGCTGAGAATTTTGATATAGCAATTGATTTCATCAAGGCCCACGAGGGCTACGCCGGCGGCAACAAGTATTACTGTGTATCCGGCAACCTTACAATCGGCTACGGCCACGTGATAATGGAAGGCGAGGAATTCCCCGACCATATCACACTGGAGCAGGCTGACAGCCTGCTGAGAAGCGATTTCGGCAAGTCGCTGAAACTTGCCAACATGTATTTGCCCGAGATGAGGGGCAGCCGTAAGGCAGCTGTAACTCATTTCATATTCAGCAAGGGAATAGGCGCTTTCCTGAAAAGCGGCCTCTACCGCGAGATACAGGCCGACGGCAACGTGGATGCAGAATTCGAGAAATGGGTATACTTTATCAGCCCAAAGACCGGCAACAAGATATACTCTTCAACAGCCGCAAAGATACAGACATGGGAAGCAGAAATGTGGCACAAGGACGACAAGTACTACGCAAAGGCAGGCTTGCTGAAAAAAACAAGATTCTAATTTTTGGGTTTTCATAGAGGCAAGGACGTCTCATGGATAGAGGGACATAAATGAGAGAAAAACGAACCTTGCAACAAATAGATGGGCTCCGCACGGCAACGTACGGAGCCTTTTTTTTCTATTTTTTTTCATAATCAACGTGAGTTCGGCGAAATTCCATTTATTAAAAGTGAGAGCAACCAATAACTATAAAATGGCGGATAATATCAACATACTGG
Organism: Bacteroidales bacterium; assembly: GCA_045597465.1. Classification (GTDB taxonomy): domain Bacteria; phylum Bacteroidota; class Bacteroidia; order Bacteroidales; family UBA3824; genus UBA3824. The sequence continues at coordinate 33,248 of JAZLKG010000018.1, forward strand.
ATTATAAAAACCACAAACCATTCTAACAGTGTGAGAATCACAATATTAAGTTTTTGCGATTAACAAAAAATAAACATAAAAATATTTTGCAGAACAATTACTCAACACTACATTTGCACAGAATTAAAAAACAACAATTATTTATTATTACACACTATTTTCTTGAATTTGATATTTGCAAATATTAAAAAACATTTTTATCACCTAATTAATTTATAGAAAAAATTCATGAAAAGACTTGCAAAACTGGCTATGCTCTCAGGACTTAGCCTCTCCATGCTTCTCTCGTCGTGCATACAGGACGAGATGGATCTCAACGTAACCACCAGCGCCTCCAATCAGGCCGTGAACATCTGGGGACAAAACATCACCGGCAACGACTGGGCGTATTACACCGTAAGCCTGGCTGAATTTGCCAACCAAACCGTAACAATCGACTTCTCGGTAAGGATGACTGTAAACAACATGTCCGGACAGGCCGCCACCCTATACTGGCAGATTGCCCAGGATGGCTATCCCACAATAGCATCGCAATACGTAGAGACCGGCAACCACACCTACACAGTATCGGGCAAGCAGGAGGTAAAACTGGGAGCAAATCCAGTATTCTACCTCTCCACATACGGCATCACCGCCAAGTGGACCAACGTGAAACTGGAGAACATGAAGCTCGATGTCACCCCCAAAGGCAGCGCATCGTCCAACAACGGCGAAACATCATGGACCAATGTGGCATCGCTCAAGAACACTCTCGCCAAGTATTTCAGCCGTTTCGGAATGGAGACCAACCAGACCCAGCTCAACGACAGCAAGATAGACGCAGGCCTTGTACTCCACGCCAATTCCATCACAATGGAAAACGAGTTCAAGCCAGACTTCATCTTCAACTGGGCTACTCCCAACCAGAACGGAACATTCACCAGCAGCAAGGGTGTCACCATCAAGGTACCCACCAACACTCCATCATGGAGCAGGCCTGATGCCATCATGGCCCAGTGCAAGAAGCTCGGCATACAGATGAGAGGCCACGTTCTGGTATGGCACTCACAGACTCCAAGCTGGTTTTTCCGCCAGAACTACAGCCAATATGGCGCGCTGGTATCAGCACAGGAGATGGACGCCCGTCAGGAGTGGTACATAAAGACCGTGCTTGAGCATGTAAAGAACTGGGAAAACCAGAACAACGGCGGCAAGAGAATCATCTACGCATGGGATGTTGTAAACGAGGCTGTGGCCGACGACGCATCAGGCAGCAACTACCTCCGCGGATCGTCAAGCCAGACCGCTGGCAAGGACCCATCGCAGGGCGGATCGTACTGGTATCAGATCTACAGAAACTCCGACTTCATCGTAAACGCTTTCCGCTATGCCAACAAGTATGCGCCAAGCGACGTGGAGCTTTGCTACAACGACTACAACTGCTACATGAGCAACAAGACCGAGGGCATCCTGAAGGTGATTTCAGCCATCAAGGGCGCAAGCAACGGTTGGCTGCCAACACGTATCGACGCAGTGGGCATGCAGAGCCACGTATCGCTAACATGGCCTTCGGCTAACGAATACGGCAATACTGTAAAGAAGTTCATCAACGCCGGCGTCAATGTCCAGGTAACCGAGCTCGACGTGGCTCACGGCACTGCCGCATACAACTCTTCCGACATGCAGAAGCGCTACAAAGAGCTCTTCCAGGTATTCATCCAGAACAGAAAGACATCTTACAGCAAGGGCGTGGAAGGCGTTACAATCTGGGGAGTAAACGACGAGGACTCATGGCTTCAGGCTTCCAACAGCACCACACAGTATCCTCTCCTGTTCAGGAAAAACGCACAGGGCAACCTCATCGTAAAGGCTCCATACTACGGAATCCTTGAGGCCGCCAACTAACAGGACTACAGACAGCAGAATTTAACAATTGAGTTATTGAAACAAAAAAATTGAGGGCCGCCCGGATGCTGTTCCGGACGGCCCTCTGTTTTTTCCATGGGATTGATGCCATCAAGCATCTCCCCTACTCTATCACGTGTATATAGAAATCCTTCAGCACAATATCGTCCTGCTTGGTGTAGGATCCGGTGATGGTGCCCTTCTTTACGGTGCGCTGTCCTCGGTCCTCTATCACGAGGGTGAAAGGTATGGTGGTGGATTGCAGTTTCATGCCCCGGTGCAATGGGCAGCATTTTATCGTAACACGGTATTTGCCGCTGTTGGCCTTGCTCCAGAACACGTTTTCCTGAGGATCGGTGCGCGCGCGCTCAGGATGGTTGGTGGCGTCCTGGTTGGCGTCGATGTCGAGTGTGCCCACCGAGCCGTTGCATGTGCGTTTAAGGTTCCTTGGGCCTATCTCGTTGCCGCATGGGTCTATCACGTAGATGTCGAGGTCGGCCTTGTTGTTCCAGCTAAGGTTGAACCTAAGCTCGCCCTTCTGTCCGCGCAGAGGCGGCGTTGGCTCGTCCTTTTTCTCCTCCTGTGGAGGCTTTGGAGGGTCCTGCTTGGGAGGCTTGGGCGGATCCTGTTTCTTGGGCGGATCCTGCTTGGGCGGCTCTGGCGGCTTTATGGGCTCCAGGCGCAGCTTGCGCTCGCTGTCGGGCTTGGCCTTTATGTCGGAAGCGCTGCCCCGCATGGTGTCGTCCTTGAATCCCTCCTTGGATGCCGTAATGCCTACTTCGGCACAGGCTGATACTTCGCCCATTGCAAACTGCCCTGATGCGTCGGTGGTTACGGTCTGCTCCTGTCCGCCAATGTTTATCCTCACGGTGGCGTCAGGCAGGGGCGCGCCGGTCTCCTTGTTCACCACGGTTATCGTGGCTGATGCTGTCTTGGGAGCCATGTATACCTTGTTGAGGTCTTGCTTCACAAAATCCTGATAGCAGAATTTTCCGCCGGCCGCCGAGCATCCGTTCTCGCACGATACACGCAAGGAATCGGTGCAGCCAAACAAAACGTGCCATAGCGGCTCCCTTATCGGGGCCACGGTTATCACGCCATCGCTGGATGTGGTGACGCTTAATGTCTTGTCGGTATGGGTGCCCAGAGTGGCAATATCAGGATACACCACTCCAGCGGCATTGCCGGCCACAGGGCTGGTGCCGTCCAGGAATTGTATGCTGATGCTTCTGGGTATGGGTATCAGCAGCAAAAGCGGTATCAGCAGCAGGAAAATCCACCATGGGAACTTGCGCCTGCTCATCACCAGCACCACCTCGTCGGAGGCGCCTGATGTGGCTGTTATTGAGTTTGATTTCATATAATCTGATGTTAATCTTCTGGTATCTCGAATTCGTAAACCTTGAACATATCAATGCCACCGGTCATGTGGTCGTGCTGAAGCTTCTCCTTTGGATACGTGCCTGATATGTCGGTGCAGTCGTCGAAGAGGATTACCGAGACATTAAACTCTATAGGGAACTCGTAATCCACGGTGCGGCCCTTGTGGTCCCAGCCCACCACCAAAACGTAGTATTTGCCGGGCGATGCCTTCTTCCAGAAGATGTTTTCCTGAGGATCGTCCTTGAGGTCGCCCTTGAAGTTGGCGTCCACATCCAGCTCGCCCACATTGCCGTTGCAGGTCATCTTTCTCTGGCTGAATGATATGCACTGTCCGCATGGGTCGTACACCATGAGGTCGAGGTCGGCCTTGCAGTTCCACTGGAGGTTTATTCTCAGGTCGCCGTCCTTGCCCTCAAGGGGTCTCAGCCTCAGGATCTTGTCATCGTCGCTGATGCTGGCAAGCTGACCGGGGCCAAGCTCCCTGCTGTCGGGAGTGTAGTTTTTCTTGCTGGCGGTAATCTTTACGCTGTAGCACGACGATATGTTCTTCAAGACCACCTTGCCGTTCTCGTCGGAGGTGTATTCCTGCGTGGTGGATTGTCCGTTGTGGGTAAGTATCAGCTCCACCTTGGCATTAGGGATAGGCTTCAGGGTCTTCTTGTTGATAACGGTGAACTCGGTTTCGGCTATCACGCTGTTGGGGATATCGATAACCTTGTACTGGCCGCGGTGGAATTCCTTGTACTGTATGGCCTTGCCGGCCAGGGTGGCGCATCCGTTGCCGCCGGTAAGCAGCAATGGGGCTGCATCCACAAAGAGGTAATACCAGAGCGGCTCGCTGATATCAATGATGGAGAACTTGCCCTCGTTGTCGGAGACCTTCGTGTCCAGGCGCGGAGTGTGGGCGGCAAATAGGCCCACGTCGAAATATGCGCACTGCATCTGAGCCTGGGCTATGGGCAGGCTGCCGTTTTCCATAAGCTGGCAATGGAGGTCGCGCTTGATGGGTATCAGCAATATAAGCGGTATCAGCAACAACAATATCCACCATGGGAAACGGCTCTTCCTCATGGCTATGGTGATATAGTCGTTGTTGCTCTTGGATGTAAACTCGATAGTGTTTTTCATATTGATGCTTTGTGGTTAGTCGATTACTTTGTGGTCGCAAACCTTTACGGTCTGGCCCGGAGCAATGGTGCCCCTCTTGTCTACACGGCCGTTCTTGTCCACGATGGAGATATTGAAGCTGATGGGGTTTTGGCTACGCTCTCTCCACTTGTAGCATACCACCTTTATGGTGTATATTCCCTGGGTGGGTTTCAGCCAGTAGATGTTTTCCTGTGGGCGCGATGTGGTGCCGAATAGGGCGTTGGCATCGAGGTCGAGCGTGCCGGTGCCGCCCTTGCATGTGGCCTTGCGTCTCGAGAAGTATATCTCGTTGCCGCATGGGTCGATAACATGGAGGTCAAGGTCGGTCTTGCAATACCACTGGAGGTTTACACGCAGATCTCCGCTCTCGCCCTTAAGGTCGTCCTGCTTGCTGTTGTTTGGGGGTGTGGGCGGCTTGGGTGTCTCCTTCTTGGTGAGCGGTATGGTGCGCGATGCCTGAGTCTGCAATTCGGCTATGGTCTTGTGCTTTACCTTGGTGTCGTTGGATGCGTATCCGGCCTTGATGGCCTTTATGGAGAATGGCTTGCCCTCGGTGATGCCTGTAACCACAAACTCGCCCTTGCTGTTGCTGTACACCACGTCGTTGAAGTTCTCGTAGATCTCGTTCTCGACGCCCTCCAGCGGATTGTTGCCGTCGGTGTTGATGAATACCAGCGATCTCGTGAGCGGCCTCAGGTACATAGTGCGTTTCTCCTCGTCGAGGTTCATGAACTGAGCCACGGTGTAGCCTTCCAGAGTGGTGTCGGCGTATCCGTTTTTCGATGCGGTGAATTTCAGCGAGCTTGTAACCCTCAGCGAGTCGAAAGTGCCCACGCCTACGCCGTTGGTGTTGGTCTTCAGGGTCTGCTGGGCAGTGCCGTTGATATCCAGCCTTATGGTGGCGTCGGGCAGCAGGGTCTTGGTCTCAAGGTTTCTCACTATCACCTTTACGGTGCCTTTCAATGGCATCAGATGCAGGGTGCGCTCGTTGGGCTGCATGTTGCTGATATCGAAGAGCGAAGCCTCCAGAGTGTCGTTCATGTATCCATCGCGCGATGCCACCACCTGCACCTGTCCGCAGCTTGGCATGTCGGCAATGTCGAAATTGCCAGCCACGTTGGATTTGGTGGTCTCGCTGCTCTGCCCGCCGCCTACAATCTTCACAATCCTGATGTCGGAATCCGGCAGAGGCTGGTTGTCGTCGGCATCCACCACCTTGAGAGTTACAGTGGAGGTTACGGCTCCGAGCTGAAGCTGCTTATATTCGCTGGGGCTGAAGTCGCGGTACTTGTATCCGGCATTGTTGAGCATATAGCATCCGTTGCCGCATGTGGCGAACAGCGAATCGCGCATGCCGCCAAAAAGCTTGTACCACAACGGCACCTTTACGCCCAATACCTCGAACTGGCCCTCCTGGGTGGTGTTCTCCTCCACGGTCTGCAGGGTTTTGCCGCCAAAAGTGGATACCTCGGGATACACCACCTTGGCCGGCGACAACGAAACCGGTATCGAGGCCTGGTCGATAAACTGGATCTTTATGTCGTTGCCCACGGGTATCAGCAGCAGCAACGGCAGAAGCAGGAGGAATATCCACCACGGAAATTTCTTCTGCTTCATCACCATCACCACGTCCTCGTCGCTGTTGCCCGCCGTCACGGTTATAGAATCTGTTTTCATAGTTTTTTAAAGTTTAGAGTTTAGAGTTTAGAGATTAGAGTTTAGAGATGCCCGTAGAGACGCACGGACGTGCGTCTCAAATTTTCCTATTCCGCCACCAGTGCTGATGCACCCAAAACGGCAATGTTGGTGCCGAGGAGCGCTGATGGCAACACCTTTACCTTGTTGCGGAATACGGGCAGCATATACTGCTCCATGTATTTCTTGGTGGCATCCACTATAAGCTCCTTGGCGTTGGCCAGGCCTCCGAAGATGAAGATAGCCTCAGGGCTTATCACGGTGCAGAGGTCGGCAAGCTTGCGGCCCAGGATGTCGGCTGTATAGTCGAAACACTTTATGGCCAGCTCGTCGCCCTCGGTGGCCAGGGTGTATATGTCCTTGCTGGTAAGCTTGCTGAATGGTATGTCCCTCATCTTGGAATTAGCGTTGTACTTGGCCATCATCTCGAAGGCGGTGCGCTTTATTCCAGTGGCTGATGCGTAGGTTTCCAGGCATCCCAGGCGTCCGCATCCGCACTGTCGGCCTCCCGGGATGGCTGTGGTGTGGCCAAACTCGCCGGCAAAACCGTCGGCGCCATACACCAGGCCTCCGTTCACCACCACTCCCGAGCCCAGTCCGGTGCCCAGGGTTATCATCACGAAATTCTTCATTCCCTTGGCGCCGCCGTATACCATCTCGCCGATGGTGGCAGCCTTGGCATCGTTGGTAACCACTATCTTGCAGCCGAAATGCCTGCCAAGCTCGTCGGCCAGGTGCACCTTGCCCTTCCATGGCAGGTTTGGGGCCATCTCTATGGTGCCGCTGTAGAAGTTGCCGTTGGGCACTCCCACGCCTATGCCCCTAAGCTCCACGTCGCCACATTCGGCAAGCAGTTTTTTTATCGTGGCTGATACTGCAGATATATAGTCGGCCAGCTCCACATATTCCTGAGTGGAAATGGATGCCTCGGCCAAAATCTCAGCGTCGTCGGTTACTATGCCCATTACAGTGTTGGTACCGCCTATGTCGATACCCGCTGATACCTTTCTCATTCTTTTAGTATTAGTTATTTACGTATTGGATTACTATAATATATAATGTGTGTTGGATGAATTTTTGAAAAAAAATCGACAAAAACCAATCCATCTTACTTACATTTATTATGAACGTAAAGGTATAAAAAATATTAGAACGCAATAACAAAATTATGATTTTTTCATAAGTTTTTGGTCTGATATTTGATTTGCAAAGAATAGTTGTCAATAAAGGCGAAAAATTAACAGATTTTAACAAAACCAGTTGAAACCTTTTTGAAAACTCAACGTATAAACCATTACAAAAAACATAATTACTAACCCTAAAAATTTAAGGAGGACTGCCTATAAGATTGAGAGCTACACGTTACTAACTTAAAAAACACGTACATTATGGTTTACACAGATATGAAAGACCAGGAGCTCATCAACCTCTTTATCGCCGAGGGCGATGACAATTGCATCAAGACACTCTTCGAGCGTCATAAGAGCAAAGTGTTCACATATATAATGCTCAACGTAAAGGACCGCGAGCTGGCCGAGGATATTTTCCAGGAGACCTTCATCAAAGTGATAAAGAGCCTCCGCAAGGGAAGATATATGGACAAGGGCATATTCCTCTCATGGGTGGTACGCATCAGCCACAATCTGATAATAGACCACTACCGCAGAGAGAAGCACCTGAAGATGACATCGAGCGACCAGAGCGAGGCCGACCTCTTCAACAGCAAGAAGTTTGCGGAGAGCAACATAGAGGACAAGATGGTTCAGAACCGTATAGAGTTTGAAGTAAGGCAGCTCATCAACGAACTTCCCGACGACCAGAAGGAAGTAATACTCCTGCGCCACTATGGCGAAATGAGTTTCAAGGAGATAGCAGAGCAGACCGGCGTAAGCATCAACACAGCACTCGGCCGTATGAGATACGCCCTCATAAACCTCCGCAAGATGATAGAGGACAGAAACCTCTCTCTCTACGCATAGAGTCTTTTCATAATAATTGTTTAGGTATATAGGTATCTATATGTCTCACCCCGTCGGGATTCCTGCTGAAGGATTTTCCGCGGGGTGAGGTGTTTTTAATACAGTTTTGTTATTGCATTCTAATTTTTTTTCTACCTTTGGCACAAATTGTTACACCCTATATCAACACAATTATATGAAAAGAGTAATGACAGCCGCCATGTCGCTGATGCTGCTTGCATCATGCGGGGCCAACCAAAAGAACTCCAACATTGCCAATCAGGACTCTACGGCATCGCAGCCTGCAAGAGAGGCCACAACCCCCCAAAGTGCGGCACCAGCGCAGCCAAAAGCCATGCCGGAGCCCACGGCCAAGGAAATCTGCAAGGATATCTCGGATTTTACCGCCAGAGAAGAGAAATACAAGGCCTTCATGGTGGCCAGGCTTCTTGACCAGAAATTCCTCCAAGGCCAAAACCTCCAGGCATTCCGCGAGATAGACGAGTTTTTCGACAGCTGCGAAAACGACATGACCAACAAATACAACAACGACTTCTACTTTACAGAGGCTCCATTCCTGTCGGGTTCCGAGACCGATTACTATTTCGAATGTCCCAAGGGCAACATCTCGGGTAAAATTTCATGTTTCCAGAATGGCGACAAGGATATCGTGGCCATGGCAATAAACGAGCGCAGCGACTTCGGCTACTTCAGCAAGCTGGAGTTCTACGAGCTTACACAGGGCAACACCGTATGCCTGAAGCCGATAGACAATCCCCTGAAAGACAAGGAAGAATACCGCAAAATGATGGAGCGTGTGGCACAATCCACTGACCCCAAACTTGAGCTTGAATACAATCTTACAGACGGCGGAATACAGATATTCCTTATAGACGCCGACACATGGGAGCAGGCCGACTTTGGCTGCACCTACGACTGGGATTTCGACGATTGCTGTTTCATACCCGGAGGCTGGGGCTGATTTTCAGAAGCATCAGAAAAATAAAAAAACACCCAAACAACAAATCAACCCCAAAGTGATAACAGAGAGAATACAACAGCTGGTGGCCCTGGCCATGAAGGACGCCGTGCTAACCTACCGGGAGCGCCTTACAATAGTGCAGGAGGCCATCAAGGACGGAATACCCGAGCAGGAGATAAACCAGCATCTGGATGGCGTGATAGCCGGAGCCCTGCAAAACGCCGCCAAGGAAAACCTGAAGCGGTGTCCTAAGTGCGGAGGTCAGATACCCCTCATCAGCAACCAGTGCCTCTACTGCGGACACGAGTTTGGCAACGACAACATCAATGTGGACGCATCAGAAAGCCAGGAGGCAGCCAGGATTATAGAACAGGAAAACGCCAACACCGCACAGCAGCAGGCCAGCATCACACACTGTCCCGACTGCGGATCGCTGCTGCCGCTGCTTGGCAACATCTGCACCCACTGCGGACACGTGGTGCACGAGCAGAGGGATTCGGAGCTCAACATCAGAAACCTGATAAACGACATCAACAAGAGCATCGTCGAGCTGAACGCCTACAAGGTGAGGAAGGAGGACGTATCGGCCGACATGAAGCCGGTGTTCGTTTTCGGAGGCCTGGTGATACTAATGATAGTATTGGCCTACATACACGAAAACCTCTTCCAATATGCCATAAGCGCATCCATTTTCTATGCCCTGATATACCTGAGGAAGATATGGACCGCCAAAGACAAGAGCGTGGACGCCGCCGACAGGAAGTTTTTCCACCATCTGTTCCAATACGAGAAATACTCCAGCCATGTGGAGACCCTCTACGGCAACCACCCCGAGGGCAGGAAAGCACTGGCGGATTTCCAGAAGGCCATAGAGCAGGCCAAGGCCAACCGCCACAACGTGATAGACAACACCCGCAAGCGCAACCTGATAGTGCTGGGAGTATTCATGGCAGTAATAATAGCACTGGGCGCACTGCACGAAAAGCTGGACTTGCAGTACGACGTGGAGCAAGCCCTCCGCAACGACACCTACAGCAGCTACGACGCATTCCAGAAAAACCTAACGGAACGCAACGCCAACATGGCAAAACTCCTTGGCAAAACCGTCACCCTAAGATACGGCAAACCCAACGGCGACGGATCCCTGGACGCCAGCTACATAGAGCCCTCCAACATGCTGGACTACATAAAGCCACCTCACGAGGCCACGCTGTCGGTAACATTCCAAAACGACGAAGGCATGGACGCACTTGGCGCCAACACATATCAGGTAGGCCTCAGGCTCGACAATGTGCTCATGGAATCCACCGGCAAGGCATGGCCCGTAGAAGGCGACACCCTGGTGGCATACGCCAGAATTTGCGGCAAGGGCGCCAACTATCTGGGCGAAAACCTCATGATAGGCAACGTATGGACACCCAAACCCAAAATCTACTGGCAGCCCTGCAACAACGGCATGCTCTGGTACATTGGCATGCTGATAGAGGGCCGCGGCGCCGAGTACGTCACATTCATCAACAGCACCGAGCTGGAATATTCCAGCCTGCAGGAAGTGATGGAGTTCATGGAAAATGTAGACTCGTATTATCTGGAGTTTATACCACTTGCCGAACTTAAGGAAAAGGAGGACTAAAAAAAATGGAAATCAAGGAATTCGTAAAAAAGAAAATCGGCGAGATAGAGCTCTGGATGATGGAGTGCAAGCAGGCCTATCCCCAAGACATCAACGAATGCTGGCGCAAGAGGATGCCGCTGCTGCTGGGCCTGTCCATAACGGCCCCGCTGCTGGTAATGGCCTTCAGGAGCGACGTGTGGCCGCTCTTCTGGGCGCTTACGATGGCATGGCTGCTGATACTGCTGGCCACATACATGCTGTGGTCGAAATACAAGAACCAAAACCACAACATCGACAACGTAAGGCAGTCGATAGAAAGCCTGATGCAGATAGCGCAATATCCCGAGGTGGTGGAATACGGCAGGCGCAAGCAGGCCGAGGCCAACGAGATACTGGCCGCAAAAGCCCAGCGACGCCAAACCGCCAACAAGAAGTGCGCCTCCATCATCCTGGCATCCAACGCAATTCTCATAGCCCTGATACTGCTGCTATGCAAGCCATACTCGCAGGACTGCAACATGGCCGACGCCGAGCTAAACCCCAACTTCGGCTATCTGGGAATCAGCAACGGCCAGGAATTCGAAACCGTGCCCTTCCACACCGGCATATACGGCGGACAGGGCAGGATAGAATCGCAGAAATGCAGAGTGGCGGCCATCGACCCATGGAGCAACCAGACCAACCCCGATGCATACGCATATCTGATGATAAGGGGGCTGGAGGTGAGCGACATCGACGACGACGGCTTCTATTGCCTGAAGCTTGTGGACAACAGCGGACTGCCCATACCATACCTACCCGACTTTGTATTCAGCAAGAAATCGCTGGCCGAGGATAAGGAGATAAGGTCGTCGAGCCAGGACAGCTACGCCGACAAGTTCGAGAACCTGGAAATGCTCAGAAACCTGTCGCAGACAAATCCAAAATTCATAATAAGAAAGATATACTAGCAAAAATGGACAACAGCCAATACACTGGAACAATACCCGTAGCCATAAGCCGAAACGACGCCAAGCAGATGGTTCTCAACCGTTTTCAGCCACACTGCGGAGGCCGTTATCTATCGCAGGTGAAAAGCCAGCTGTCGAGCGCCAGCCTCAGATACTATCCCTACGCTATATACTCCGGCGATGCCGGCATCAGGCTTAACGGCAGCCTCATAGAAACCAAGGTAGACGTGGCCCACGGCAGCGACGAAATGCGCACCCGCCAGACCTACGAATACGACATCAACATGGAGGGCAGCGGCCACCTCAACAACATCGCAGTGCCCCTCTTCAGCGACGAGGCCGCCCCATACATCTGCCAAGTGGATTCGGTGAACCCATTGCTGGCCCAGACATCAGGCCCTGATGCCAACGCACAGATAGCCCCGGCATCAGTAAACGACGCCCAGGCCATGGAAAAGGCGCAGCTTTTGGCCAGGGAAGCCCTCGCCCAACAGCTCCTGAGCAAATACACCGGCAAGTATACCGGCAGCATCAGCACCATAAACTGCCAGATGCAGCAGACGGCACGCATACTGGTGCCCATATACACCATCAACGTAAAGCTTTTCGGGCAGATGCATACGCTGATGATAAACGCCAGCACCGGACAGCTGTACGACACCGAGCCCGAGGTGGATCAGCCCGGAATCCACCAGGGCTACCTCTTCCAATCGCCGCACTTCCGCAAGGCCCTCAAATACGCGGCCGTGGCAGTGGCTGCCATCGACATCATCTGGCTTATTTACTATTTAGCATCCTGACCATGAGAAAGATATTACTTACACTGATAATAGCGGCATGCGCCATGGCGGCCAAGGCGCAGCATCTATACGATTTCGACAACGTGCTGAAGGAATGGGAGAAAAACCTGATACAGGAAAAAATCATAAAGTTTTCCCTCGACGTGGAAGCCGACGCCGTAGTGCTAATCTACAGCGACCCGTCGGTGGATACGTTCAAAATGAGTAAATTGGCATTCCGCACATTCCAAAAATACAACCTAGGCATGGACCCTGATACCAACATAGTATGCGTAAGCATGAACGTGAGCACCGGTCAGGGACTGGCCAACGCGTATGGATCCCAAAAGCTGAAAGACATATACAACAACTATAACGACTGCCTGAACAACTGCATGATGTTGGGCATCGGCGACAACAACTGCACCGACATCATAGCATATTTCGACGCCTTCAGGCAGCTGTATCTGCAAAAGCCCGGAGATGACGGCCTGGGATTCTATCAGAACAACATCCGCGCCCTGATACCCGACAAGACCGACGAGGAGGTGTACGACCTTACAGGATTCGCCAGCTACGATGCCAAGAGCAAGCTAGGCGACTATGACTATTACAGGACAATAAACCGAAACCGCGTTTTCTACCGCATAGTGTTGCTGGCGTATCCATGCCACCTGAGCAGCAGCCAGATATCCGACACTCTGGCATTGTTGGTAAGGAAACAGGAACAGAGATACGTGGATTTCACATTCAGGGACATAATGCAGAAATCGCATGTGATGATAGGAATCAACATCTTCGATCTGGAGAGCGGCATCATCCACGGCGGACTCATACAGGACTATCCGCCATCCCAGAGCCTGGCCGACAAGCTAAACTCCGACATCAAGACAATACAATGGACCACCGCCATACAAATGTTCAAGACAGCCTACGACAGCAATCTTGACGAGAATCAGGCGTATCAGGACCTCCTGAAAGCCAACGTATCCACCGACGACGACGAGCACCTGCCGCTGATAGCGGTGATAATACTGGTGGCCATACTGGATGCCATTATCCTGATGCTGCTTACCCTGGTACTTACCGCCGTGTTCGGAATTGGCACCACAGTAAAGGATGCATCCCAGGCCGAAAAACCCGAGGCCCCTGCACTCGAGGCCGGCATCAGCCCCCGGGGCAAGGCCGCGGCAATGCACGTGGACGGCCATACGGTAAGGATAGAGAAAGACATGTCGTACCTGAAGGACAAGCAGACCAACGTGCAATAGACATTGGGCAATTATATTTATTTTAATAATACCTATTTTGCGGAATATGCATTTTTTATTAAATTTGCACCGCAAAATAGGTATTTTATTATAATAACCAACCATAGAAATGAGACGTAATCTATTTACAGCAATCCTGATAGCAGCCATAGCTATCATATTGCCCATTAGCGCACATGCCGTATCGGGCGATGTGGGCCTGCAGGTGGCCACTCTGCTGGGCAGCAACATATCAATACAAGACAACGGCGATGCCGCCGACGCACAGGTGGTGGAAAACTTCATACAGCAATCAAAGGAAGACCGCAGCCCCGACAGATTCTGGAACTTCATGTTTTTCGAGGAGGGATACTACGTGGCCGAGATTTCATGCTACAAGCGCAACGACGCCCGCTGCCTGGTGCTCCACACCATAAGCAAAACCTTCATGGACGGAAGCTACAAATTCCACAGCGCCAACTACTACATATATGACGGCAAAAAGCTGATGCCCGTGAAAGACCTGCCATGCAACATGCCGCTCCAGACCAGCGACCTATCAGACGGACTGGGATTCCACAACTACATGCACGCCGACAAGGATTCGGGCCCCGCATCCCAAGACGAGTGGAACAAATACACGGCCTCGTCAAACCTGGAATACCGCCACATAAGCGACCGCAAATTCATGGTGACGGTGCACAACGCCACACCCAGCCACAGGTTCATAGAGTTTGAATGGAAAAACGACAAGTTCCTGAAACGCCCCGGCCCGCTGCCTATAATACACTCCGACAACTTTGCCGGATTTTTCCTGGGTGACAACCTGCCTGCCGAGAAAAACTATGACGACGTAAAACTGGTAATGCAAAACGAAGCCATATACATATTCCGCAAGGGCGCCGAAGACATAGCCCGCATAGAGATAAAGAAAGGCGTAATAGCCAGCATCACAATAATAGCCCAAGGCTACACCACAGCCGACGGCATCGGAGTAGGCACCTCGATAGACCCATCGTCGGCCATGTTTGTGGCCCGCCACGGCAACCAGATGTACATAGACGGCGACGGAATACAGTATACAAGCGACGGCAGCGACGTATGCCGCGAGATTACCCTAAAAATCCAATAGGCATTATTTTGTTACCACATAGAGCTGATACTTACATATTTCCGAACAATTACAATACTACAATACAAAAAAACAATTACTAATTAAAACTAAAAAATGAGAAATACTATTATCGTCACACTGGCGGCCGTGGCCATGCTGGCATCGTGCGCCGATGGTGGCAACAGAAACTCGCAGTCGATAAACACCAAAAATGTGGAAACATCGGCCACGCCAACCCATGACGAGGTTTCCATGCTATGGACCGACTACATGAACGACAAGCTGAACATACCATCAGAGATGGCCACCATAGATATCGACCACGACGGACAAATGGAGTACATATACGCCAAAAGATCGCAGCAGATGATGCTGATATGCACCTTCAACCCCAAGGACAGGCTAAGGCTGGCCGCGGCATCATGCCATGAGGAAAAGAAGTTCTTCATCTGCGACGGCGCCGGCACATCCGAATCCATCGAAACCAACGGATATCAGGAATCCAGGTATGCGGCTCTGGAAGGCAGCAGCCTTCTGGGCGTGTATTACGAGATACTGTCCAAAGAGGGCTCAGGCCCGGGCAAATGGCAATTCAGCCAGGAGCCTCGCGGAATCCGCAAGGACATATCGCACGCCGAATTCGAGACCCAGACAGCAAAATTCAATTCGCCACAGGTGATACCATTCGACAACCTTCAATGGCAGGAATACAAACAATAAAAAAACAACAACAATGAGAAAACTCACAATTCCAGCGCTTGCCCTGATGCTGCTGGCATCATGCTCGGGCAACAAGAGCCAGAGCAACGCGCAGACTTCCACAGCGGAAGCCCCCGCAGCCGAAACACAAGCATCAGCCCTCGACACCATAGCCCCTGGCGACGTGGCCCTAAAGGTGGCCGCACTCCTGAAACAGGACAACAACCTGCTACACAGGGATTTTGTGGACCAGGTATGGACAAGATCGTACATGGACCGCCAGGAAAACGAATACAACAAATTCTCCATGTACTGCGAATACCGCGCCGAATACATAGAGAGCGTAGACATATACTGCTACCGCATGGACAACGGCAAGCATTTCGTGATAAAGAACATGCGCGACGGCAATGCGGAGAAGCGTTTCATGGACGGAAACGAATACTACATCTTTGACGGAGCCAAGCTGGAGGAAACAAGCTCGATACCCGGAATCAACCCCAACGACTTCATAGACGAGATGGACCGATTCTGCGCCATCAACTACGACGGCCAGCTGGAATCCGACATCAAGGAAGTATCAGCCAACCAGCTGATAGTAAGCATCTGCCCCACCAACGACGAACTGGGCACCCTGGAGGAAAGGGACATCGACGTGCGCACATCAGAAAACTCTCCCGAGGTAACCTACCGCTGGTGGAGCCATGAGAGCAAGTTCCTGAAATTCTCCGAAGAATACAAGGTGTTCAACAAGCAGGGCTTCCTGGCATACAAGATCAACTGCCCGCTGCCCGACATCAGCAAGATGAAGCAATACAAGCTATCGAAGGAAGGCAACAACAAATACAAGCTTGAAAAAGACGGCAGCCGCCTGGCCTACATCTACACCAAAGACAACCTCGTAAACAGGATAGAAGTACTGGACTGCTTCTACTATTACGGATACGACGGCGGAATACACGTGGGCGCCGATATCAGCCGCGTATACGCCGACAGCACCGTGGGCAAGATAAGCTACTCCAACGGAGTGGAGTTCCAGAGCCAGATAGAAGACAACATCGACCAGATAGCCATAAACGCACCAGAATACAATTTCGAGGAGTCTGATGCCTACGCCATAGCCAAGATGCTCGGCAACGAATTCATAAGCACCAAATACCACAACGGCGGCATCAGCTCCATAGACGACATCCACACATGGACCGAGGTAGACTACGAGAGAGTGGAATGCCAGATATACACAAAGGGCGGCATCAAGAAGCTGAGCCTCAACTTGTTCCCACTGCCTAGCGATATCAAGTATGTGCTTCTCTCCAAGATGGATACCGACTCCAAGAGCGGCAAGGCCGACCTCGTAAACAAATGGTATCTCCTGGAAAACGGCAAGCTGAAGGAAACCGAGTGCCCGCTCAGGAACATGGAAAGATACCAGACAGCCGTACAGTATTCCGACCTATTCCTGTGGCCAAGCAACAGCCAGTGGATACATGGATACAACGGCGTGCCAGACGGCAACGTTATCTACGAGGCCAGCTTCAACCTGGAGGATTCCGAATTCTACGAGTCGGACCCCGACGAGGACAGAGGATAAAATGCGCATTTTTTTGAAAAAAAAATTTGTTTTTCTCAAAAAAGGTATATAAATTGCTCCCTGAAAGCTGGGAAGTAAAATTCCCCGCAATTTAAGTAATATAAACAACAATTTTGAAAACAACACTAAACTTTTAAGACGAATTATGGAAGGATTGAAAGTAGACGGCCGCATGAAGGTAAAGACCCTCAAGGCTGAGTTCAACAAATGTTTCGGATACAATCTCCGTGTTTACAATACACAGAACCACTTCGTAGACGACGAGCTCGTACTCGCTCAGGTACGTCAGGATGCTGATGCAGCCAAGTCTGGCGAGTTCTCGGTAGACCCAATGTGGACCATCGACGAGTTCGAGAAGGCATTCATGGAAAACTTCGGCATCAAGGTTCAGGTTTACACTCAGGACGACAGCAAGCTCGCCGAAAACGAGCTTCCAGTATGCTCTGGCAAGGCCCTCAAGATCGACGGCCGCATGAAGGTGAAGACCGTTCGCGAGGCCTTCAAGGAGACCTACGGTTTCTGCCTCCGTGTATACAACACTCAGAACCACTTTGTGGACGACGAGCTCCTCATAGCCAACGTTCGCCAGGACGACAACGCTGACAAGAGCGGCGAGATCTCTATCAACCCAATGTGGACCATCGACGAGTTCGAGAAGAACGTTATGGACATCTTCGGTGTAAAGGTTCAGGTATACACACCAGACGACACCAAGCTTGCCGACAACAACATCAAGCTCTTCTGGGGCGAGTAACAGGCACACATAGCTTGCAAAAATACACAGGCTGACGAGGCGCAAGTCTTGTCAGCCTTTTTTGCGTAATCCGCAATCTCTAATCATAATTTGCAATTCATAACCCAACAGATGAAACCAAATTTTCTGGCCCTTACACCGCTGATGCTCTTTGTGCTTGTGTACCTTGGGCTGTCGATATATTTCGGAGATTTCTACAAAGTGCCCATCACGCTGGCCTTCATAGTATCCAGCGTATACGCCATAGCCATCACCCGCGGCATGGACCTCGGCAAGCGCATCGACCTCTTCAGCCACGGCGCCTCAAACAAGAACATCCTGCTCATGGTGTGGATATTCATGCTGGCAGGCGCATTTGCCCAGACCGCCAAGGCCATGGGCGCGGTGGACAGTACAGTAAACCTGATGCTGTCGCTATTGCCGCCGTCGTTTCTGCTGCCGGGCCTCTTCCTGGCCGCATGCTTCATAAGCCTGGCCGTGGGCACATCCTGCGGCACCATAGTGGCGCTTACTCCGGTGGCCGTGGGCATCGCGCATCAGACCGACGCATCAGTGGCCATGATAGCGGCCGTGGTGGTGGGCGGATCGCTGTTTGGCGATAATCTAAGCTTTATCTCCGATACCACCGTTGTAGCCACCCAGACTCAGGGCTGCAACATGTCGGACAAGTTCAGGGCCAACGCGCGCATAGTGTTCCCGGCCGCCGCCATAGCCCTGGCGCTATACATATTCATGGGCCGCAACATCAGCCTCACCACCACACCCGGCGACTATTCGCTGATAAAAGTATTGCCCTACGTGGCCGTAATAGTGGTGGCCCTGATGCGCGTGAATGTGATGGCCGTGCTGTGCCTGGGCATATTGCTGGCCGGCGTAGTGGGCCTCAGCACCGGAAGCTACGATTTTCCGGGTATGATGGGCTCCATGGGCGATGGCATTCTCGGCATGGGCGAGATGGTGATTCTGGCGCTTCTGATAGGCGGCATGCTGGAGCTGATGCGGCACGGAGGCGGCCTGGAATATATCACACAGAAACTTACCTCAGCCGTAAAGGGCAAGCGCGGCGCCGAATTCTGCATTGCCTTGATGGTGGCACTCATAGACCTCTGCACCGCCAACAACACCATAGCCATACTCACGGTGGGCGGCATCTCGAAGGACATCGCCCAGAAATACGGCATAGAGCCCAAGCGCGCGGCATCGCTGCTCGACACATTCTCATGCACGGCCCAGGGACTGATACCCTACGGCGGACAGATGCTGATGGCGGCAGGTCTGGCGGCGGTTTCGCCGGTAGAGATTATCCCCTACCTCTATTACCCGATGATACTGGGCGCGGTGGCCATAGCGGCCATTCTGATAGGGAAGAAAGCATCAGACATACAGCAAAAACCGGCTGCATGAAAAATATAAAAACCCGAAAGATTGATTTTTCCGGATTTTATTTGTACTTTTGTATCAATAGTTATTTACAACAAAAATAGACAAAACATTATGGATCTGATACCATCATTCCAGGTTGACCACACCAACCTGAAGCCGGGAATCTACATTTCCCGTCAGGACGTTTGCGGCAATGCCAAGGTTACCACCTACGATATCCGCATGACATCTCCCAACCAGGAGCCAGCCCTAGCTCCATCGGCCATCCACACCATAGAGCACATTGTGGCCACCTATCTCCGCAACAACGACGAGTGGAAAGACAACATCATATACTGGGGACCAATGGGCTGCCTTACCGGCAACTACCTGATTATGAAGGGTGAGCACAAGCCTCAGGTGGTTCGCGACCTCATGATAGCCGCCTTCCAGTACGTGGTAGACTACAACGCCGAGGTGCCAGGCACCACACCCGCCACTTGCGGCAACTACCTGCTCCACGACCTGCCAATGGCAAAGTGGGAGGCCAAGAGATATGTTGCACGCCTCAAGAACGAGTTCTGCTGCGAGTATCCGGGCATAGAGCGCCCCGAGGACGCCAGCGGCCTCATGTTCCACGACGCATAGCATTTATACCATATTATTTCTGTTATCACGGGTTACTGATACTTACGCAATTAATTATCAGCAATCCGTGATATTTTTTTGCAGATGCCGATAATTATTCCTTAATTTGTAGAAGTTACTATTCACAATTAAAACTCAATAACGCATTATGAAAGTAGGAATTATTGGAGCGGGCTGGATAGCCTGCAAGATGGGCGAGACACTTCAGCCTCATCCCGAGATGAGATACGCCATTGCAGCACGTGACCTTTCGCGCGCTCAGGAATTTGCAAAAACTTACGGATTCCAGAAGGCATACGGAAGCTACGAGGAGCTCGTGAAGGATCCCGAGGTGGAGCTGGTTTACATTGCCACTCCCCACTCCCACCACTACGAGCACACCAAGCTTGCCCTGATGCACGACAAGCCGGTGCTTTGTGAGAAGGCTTTTATGGCCAACGCCCGCGAGACCGAGGAGATCCTGAACCTTGCGCATCAGAGAAATATTTTCATCACCGAGGCTATCTGGACGAGATATATGCCGCTCTCCATCACTATTAAGGAAATCCTGAACAGCGGAGTTATCGGCCGTCCAAGACTTTTGAACGCATCGCTCTGCTATCAGATGGAGTTCAAGGAGAGAATCGTGAAGCCCGAGCTCTGCGGCGGCGCGTTGCTCGACCTCGGAGTCTATTCCATAAACTTTGCCCGTATGTATTTCGGCGGCGACATTGCCGATATCAAGTCGAATGTATGGAAGGGCGAGACCGGCATGGATATCATCAACGCCATGAGTTTCCTCTACAAGGACGGCAGAATGGCCAACATTCAGAGTGCCGCCTGCTGCTACAACGACCGTCACGGCGTTATCAGCTGCGAGCAGGGCTGGCTTACGGTGGATAATATCAACTGCCCGATGGAGGTTAAGGTCTATAATAATGAGTATCAGCTGATACAGACCCACAAGGCTCCTGAGAATCAGATTACTGGCTACGAGTATCAGGTCTACGCCTGTCAGGACGCTATGCGCATGGGAATGCTTGAGTCGCCCTATATGCCTCACGCCGAGACCCTGAAGATAATGCAGATGATGGACCAGCTCAGAAAGGAATGGGGCGTGGTTTATCCGATGGATTGATGGGGAGAAAAATAATTGGTTGATTTTTTTTGTGTAAGGATTTCTATTTGTTATTTTTGCAGAAAATAATTTCAATTATGACAGCTGCATTAAACCCTACACAGATTCATTTGTTGGAAATGTTCTCGTATGCCAAAACTCAAGAAGCATTCGATGATGTCAAAAATGCATTGTTCCAATACTTCTCCAAGAAAGTGGAGGACGATATGGACGCCCTTTGGGATTCAGGCGAATGGGATGATGAAAAAAACGAGAACATTCTCAACGAGCATTTAAGGACAGAGTATAAGTAGATTCTATCGTGAAGCGTATAGTTCTTGATACTAACTGTCTGATAGCCTCTCTATCCAAACGCGGAAAATATTTCAATGTTTGGAAGGGATTAAGGTTTGGTGTATATACATTATGCGTTTCGAACGAGATAATTGAAGAATACGAGGAGATTCTTACACAAAAAATCAATCCACAGATTGCAGCAAATGTAATTCAAACTATTCTGAACTCTCCATTTGTAGAAAAAATAGATCCTCACTTCAAGTTTCATCTCATAGAAGAGGATGAAGATGACAATAAATTTGTAGATTGTGCAATTGTAGCCAACGCCTCGTATATTGTATCAAACGACAGGCATTTCAATATATTGAAAACGATTCCTTTCCCCAAGGTTGAGTTGATTTCTATTGCGAAGTTTTCTGAAATGCTGGGATAATGATAGATTATGAAGAAATTCAAATTGGTTAATAATATTATTTGAAAATATTTGCACACATAATGTTTTTTCTTTATTTTTGTGTGTTTGACATTAATAACTATTGATGAAACGTCTTTAGGTTATTGTTTTGGATTAATTATAACACCTAGTATTATATAAAATGGATATCAGTCACATAACAACATTAGAACAATGGGAAAGCAGCTATGCGACGTTAAAGGCTTTGGGATTTCCTATCCCTCAGGAGTTTTGGGAATTGGGAGAGAGATTCAAGGCAGAGAACGAACAGCGCAATAAGCTAATTTCTCAATTTCCCATATATGGAACATTGAAGGCAAATGCAAAGTTCCCATATACAGAGGAATTCGAAAAGTGTGTAAAGGACACCGTTGACAAACTCCTTGAGACTGGAGAGGATGCAACCAGGCCAGGACTCCTTTTGGGTAAGATACAATGTGGTAAAACTAATACTTTTGAAAATGTCATGGCCCTTGCTATGGACAGGGGTATAGATATTTGTATTGCGTTCACCAAAGGAACTAATGCTCTTTCCACTCAGACTATAGAAAGATTCAAAAAAGATTTCAGTTTTTTCAAGCAAAGTAATGATCTGACTCAGCCTTATTTTGTACAAATTGAGGAAATATTGAATCTTCGTCTTACAGAGGGAGAGGTTATAAATCCTAAGAATAAGTTTGTAATTGTCTGCAAAAAGGAGGATGACAACTTAAACGCCTTGATTAAGCAGTATGAAAGGTTGCCTTTGTTGAAGACCCGAAAGACATTGATAATTGACGACGAGGCAGATTTCGCAAGTATAAATTATACCAAATATCATGGTGAAATTCAGATGGGAGTAATTCCTCAGCAAATATACGATTTTAGGAATATTCCAAATTATTGTAGGTATTTGCAGGTAACAGCTACCCCTCAGGCTCTTTTCTTGCAGCCTAACGGAGAGTTCAAACTCTCTGATGGCAAACTTATTTCTAGTTTCAAACCCCGTTTCACTACTGTAGTTCCCGAGCACAAGAACTACATTGGTGGTCGTCACTATTATGAATATAGTGAAAATGAAGAATCTATGTATTCTCATATATATCAACCTGTCAGTGATAAAATCCTTTCAATTTTCGGCAAAGAAGACCAGAGATATATTAACAATAATATCAAAAGCAAGAATCTAGAAGACCTGACAAAATTTGTAATTAGCTATTTTGTCGCTACTTCTATTAGGGTTCTTCAAAAAGAAAAAATCAACAAGCATTATCAGTCATCTGCAATTGTCCACTGTGAGATAAGTATGAAAATGCACAAATGGCAAAATCAACTTATCACAAAGATTATTGACGTTATAAGAGACATGGTTGTTGATGGGGAATTCTATAGTTATGAAAAAACTAAGAATTTCTTTGATACTATTTTTGAGGATTTCAAAGAAAGCAACCGAAAGGCTCATAAGGAAAACCTTGTTGATAAGGATTTGTATTTCCCGACAAGAAAAGAAGTTGAATCCAAATTCAATACAATCCTTAAAAATAAGGACTATATGATAAATGTAGTTAACTCAGTTAATAATGTTAAGGATATGCTTGATGATAATGGACAGCTGAAATTAAAGACAACAGCTAACATTTTCATAGGAGGCTCAATTCTTGATCGTGGTATTACTGTTGCTAATCTTATTCATTTCTATTATGGAAGAATGCCTAAGATTATGCAGATGGATACGGTTTTGCAGCATGCACGAATGTATGGAAGCAGGACAAAGGAAGATATGGCTGTTACGCGTTTCTATACTACTGAGTATATATATTCCAATTTAGTAGAAATCAATGACTTTGATAATATGCTAAGAAAATGGATAGAGAACGGTCTAAAAGAAGAAGATGCTCTTACATTCTTGGAATACTCAAAAACCATCCGTCCATGCTGTCAGCAAAAGATTATGCCGTCCAACACAATTTTTGTGAAACCCAATAGGCCTATTGTTCCACGTTACTTTGATACCAAGAAAGATATCGAAGAATATGTGAAACAAATAGACGATATTATGACTCAATATCCTGAGCATGAGTTTTTCGAAATTGACAAAGACACTTGTTGCAAAATATTGAATCTTATCGATATGACTTTTGATATCGACAATTCGATGAAAGATCAAAGTTTTGAGAAGAATTCAATGATTAATTGTTTGGAATACTTAACCAAAAACTCCAACGGCAAGTTGATATGCAAATACTATACAGGGCGAAAATTAAAGAGATTAAGGGCGAATGGCGAATTTAATGCCGCTCCTCTTTCTACAAATACAGAAATTAAAGCTTGTAGAGAAATTGCACAAGATGTACCGGTGTTTGTTCTAGTAGGCGAGCAGGGTAAAAAGGAAGATGGTTGGTCAGGCAATTCTTCATTTTGGTGGCCTATTATAGTGCCTCAATTGAATATAAATTCTTTTGTGTTCACCCAGAGTGCAAGAAAAAAGTCGAAAGAGTGGATTGACCCTCATGTGGAAGACTTGATCAAGGGTATCAATCCAGAGGAGATTCTCAATCTTACATTGTCAACAAAAATATTTGGGCAAAAGGGATTTGAGAATTTTGATATGGATATGTTTAGCTGTGAAAATAGAGAAATCCGAGAGACTACAGCTGCAAGATATCTTGAAAGAGACTTCAACCATCCAACAGGTTACAAAATAGGTCCGAACTTGGATTCCGACGAAATAAACTCCTTGTATTTCATCGGAACATTGCAAGAGGATTTGAATTGCAGTTCCAATGAGAGATTGTTGGAAGAACTTTTGGCAAAACAAAAAAGAGGATACTATCTAACCAAAGAAGAGAAATTTTTCATCTGGGTATATCAACCTGATGCAATGGGCAATAGTTTCAAGCCCTTGGAGGAAGAGTTTGATTACAAGAAATTCCTATTGGAAGCACAGTCCGAGCCTTCTCTCAATGTAGAATTTCTTCTTTGCAATATGAGCGAGAGCCAGAAACAATCTGTTTTGGAAGTTGGATACAAACAAAACGATAGCGATGAATGCCAAAATTCAATAATGTACGAGACCGACATTGTATTTCCTTTTGTGCCACGGGAATACAAGTACATTCTCTTTAATTCATCGCGAGATAATGACGGAGATCGTCTCTTGGTGAAACTGAAAGAGGGAGAAGAAATGTGTGAATATTTTGTAACTCCAGAAAGAGACCAAGATATAATAACAGAAATGGATGGACAAGAGATTGATTTAGTTATGCCGACGCGTTATTTCATAATTAGATATAATTTTGAGAAATATATTGGCAAACTTCTCAATCCAACTAAGCCAGAAGAACGAAAGATAATTTTCTATTAAGAGGGTTGCTTTTACAATAGATTTTGGGGTGTCTCAGGATATAAATGCCCCAAAATCTATTTTTTACTTGACATTTGTTGTTGGTAGAAAAATTCCCTATCTTTGCAAATACAAAAAACAGACTAATCACTATGGGAAAGGGATTCAAGGATATATACTTAGTACAGCCAACCAAGGCAGCAGAACCCGCAGTGGATTTTGCTGTGGAGGAGGATGTGGATATATTGTCGGTAGATACGGAGTATTGTGATATCGAAATACCACAATATAAACTTGACGCATTACGGAGGCATCCTTCAGGTTTTACTACGGCTGGTCGTGAACTAGGCCGTCCTCCTCAGACCAAAGAACAATGGGATGAGTGGCATCGGGAAACTATTGAGGTTATGGAAAGTGGCATTGGCTTTACCTTCGAGGAGTTTGAGGCGATAATAAAATCCGAATGTAAATGGCTTTGCAAGTGATAATTACGCCTCAATTGATTTCTTCATATCTGAGGATGACAAGCAAAGTGCCTGATATTTACAGACAAAGCACTTTGAGAAAGTTATACGGCAAAATAAACTATTATAGCAGACTTTTGTCGGAAAATCCTATGATGGGAATGGTGGAGCCATACACTGAGGCATTCCCTATAGAATATCGTCGCATTGTGATAAAGCCATATTTCAAATTGATATACTACATTTATGGCAATATCATTTATTTGCGCGACCTCTGGGACACCCGTCAGGATCCTGATGTTTTGAAAGAGCAATTAAAATAAAACAGACTAATCACTATGGGAAAGGAATTCAAGGATATAGACTTAGGACAGTCAGCCAAGGCAGCGGAACCAGCAGTGGATTTTGCTGTGGAGGAGGATGTGGATATAGAGGCAATTGCCGGCGCAGAAGAATTGGCCTCTTGGGGCTTACATTTGCGTGACGATGATGATGAAGTTGTAGTCCCTCAGGAAAAACTTGAAGCATTGCGAAAGAAATACCCTATGCGTTCGCCTGCGGGCTTGGAATATGGTCGTAAGCCTCAGACCAAGGAACAATGGGACGAGTGGGAAGCCGAACTGGAAAGGGAGATAGCGAATGGAGAGTTCTATACTCCTGAGGAGTTTTGGAAATTAATGAAGGAGGATTACCCGTGGCTTTACGATTGATTGTTGTTACTCAATTTAGGAGATCTTTGAGCCACACGTCCAATAATGTACCATTATTGTATAGTGCAAGAATATATCGGAAACTTACTGATAAAATTAGGTACTATTTTCTTCATTTGCCTGACAATCCACTTATGGGAATGATAGAGCCTGGCACAGAGAATTGCAAATATGAATATCGTCGCATTGTGATAAAACCATATTTCAAAATGATATATTATATTCAAAATGACGAAATTTATATAGCAGACCTTTGGGACACCCGTCAGGATCCTGATGTTTTGAAAGGAAGATTATAATAATATGTTGCTGACAGATTTTTTACCTACAACAAAGAAAGAATGTGAGTTGAGGGGCTGGACGGATTTGGACGTCATCCTCTTCTCGGGTGACGCGTATGTGGACCACCCCTCGTTTGGTGCTGCCGTTATTGGACGTACCCTGGAGGCCGCGGGCTACAAGGTGGCCATTGTGCCTCAGCCCGACTGGCACGGCGACTTCCGCGATTTCAAGAAACTTGGAAAACCGCGTCTTTTCTTTGGAATATCGCCTGGAGCTATGGACTCTATGGTGAACAAATATACCGCGAACAAGCGTCTCCGCAGCGAGGACGCATATTCTCCCGACGGCCGTACCGACTGTCGTCCCGAATATCCTACCATAGTTTACAGCAAGATTCTCAGAGAGTTGTTCCCTGATGTGCCCATAGTTTTGGGCGGTATCGAGGCGTCGCTCCGTAGGGTTACGCATTATGACTATTGGCAGGACAAGCTGCGCCCAAGCATTCTCTGCGATTCAGCCGGCGACCTTATCAGCTACGGTATGGGCGAGAAGACGATTATCGCCATTGCCAACGCGCTCAACGAGGGCAAGACTCTGGAGCAACTCCGTGATATTCCGCAGATTGTCTATCTCTGCGACAAGAACGATGTTCCAGGCGGAATCACCGACGACGACATTGTTCTCCACTCTCACGAGGAATGTCTGCGCAACAAGAAATGCGAGGCCGAGAACTACAAGCACATTGAGGAGGAATCCAACAAAATGCACGCCCAGCGCCTTCTGCAAGGTGTCGGCGACAATTATGTGGTTGTAAATCCGCCATTTCCACCTATGACCACCGAGGAGATCGACCACTCGTTCGACCTCCCGTATATGCGTGTGCCTCACCCGAAATACAAGGGCAAGCGAATCCCCGCCTACGATATGATAAAGCATTCCGTGAACCTTCACCGCGGATGTTTCGGAGGCTGCGCTTTCTGCACAATCTCGGCTCATCAGGGCAAGTTCATCGCCTGCCGAAGCAAGGAGAGCATTATGAAGGAGGTAAAGGAGGTTGTGAAACTGCCTGATTTCAAGGGCTATCTCTCTGACCTCGGCGGACCGAGCGCCAATATGTACGGTATGCACGGTCACAATCCCAAGGCCTGCGAGGTCTGCAAGAAACCCTCGTGTCTGCACCCTAAGATTTGTCCGAATCTCGTTACCGACCATTCGGCGCTGTTGGATATTTACAAGGCTGTGGACGCCTTGCCCGAGGTCAAGAAAAGCTTCATCGGTTCGGGTGTCCGCTACGATATGATTCTCCACAACTGCAAATACGAGGGCTGCAACGAGTCACAGATGAAATATACCCGCGAGCTGATAGCCAAGCACGTGAGTGGACGATTGAAGGTGGCGCCCGAGCACACTTCCGACAACGTGCTCTATCTGATGAGGAAGCCGTCGTTCCAGCTCTTCTAT
Source organism: Bacteroidales bacterium (assembly GCA_045597465.1). Lineage (GTDB taxonomy): Bacteria > Bacteroidota > Bacteroidia > Bacteroidales > UBA3824 > UBA3824. The sequence goes on from JAZLKG010000018.1 coordinate 61,147, forward strand.
GAGTTCAAGAAGATTTTCGACCAGGTGAACGCCGAATGTGGATTGCGTCAGCAGCTGATACCGTATTTCATATCGTCGCACCCCGGCTGCACCGAGAAGGATATGCAGCAGCTTGCCGAGCTCACCAAGAAAATGGGCTATCAGCTGGAGCAGGTTCAGGACTTTACGCCAACTCCGATGACCATTGCCACCGAGACTTGGTACACAGGCTACGACCCTTACACTCTTGAGCCCGTGTTCTCCGCCAAGACTCCCAAGGAGAAACTCGCTCAGCGTCAGTACTTTTTCTGGTACAAGGACGAGAACGGTGCTCCGCGCAATGCCCACGGCGGCGACGGCAAGGGTAATTTCAGCAACAATAATAAGGGAGCTGACCCTGGGTATAAGGGTGGACACAAAGGCGGTAAGCCTCAGTACGGAAACAACAAGAAATACAACGACAACATTCCGCCTCACCGCGAGGGCGGCAAATCACAGTTTGGCGGTGGCAACAAAGGAAACAACAAATCCTTCAATCCCAACTTCAACAATCAGGGAAAGAAGAAAAAGAGATAGGCAGTAGAGACGGACCAAGGTCCGTCTCCTCATATTATTGCGGGTAATCCTTAACCCAAAAATACCATTCAGTTAACATACTTATGAAAAATAGTATCTATTTTTGTAAACTCAAATATTCTGTGAATACAAGTCCCCGTGTCGGATAATTTGTTTTGGGTTTAATGGTCGGGGGTTCGTATTTTGTGGACATTAATCATTAAAATCATTACAAATGAATTTCGTAGAAATTGGCTTGAAACAGCCTATCGTAGATGCCGTTACCGAAATGGGTTTCGAGCAGCTGACCCCCATTCAGGAAAAGACCATTCCTTTCATCACCAGCAACCAGGGCGACCTTATAGCCTTGGCTCAGACAGGCACAGGCAAGACCGCGGCTTTCGGTCTTCCAGTTCTCAATCAGTTGGACATAGATAATCCTGACACTCAGGTACTTGTACTCTGTCCCACACGTGAACTCTGCCTTCAGATTACGGGCGACCTCAAGAACTTCAGCAAGTATATGAAGGGCCTCGAGGTGGTTCCAGTCTATGGCGGAAGCAGCATCGAGACTCAGATTAAGCAGCTGAGAAAGCGTTGTCAGATTGTGGTTGCAACCCCAGGCCGCGCCATCGACCTTATGGAGCGTAACGCACTGAAAATCGACACTATACAGTGGCTCGTTCTCGACGAGGCCGACGAGATGCTCTCGATGGGTTTCAAGGAAGACCTCGACACTCTCCTGGCCGAGACTCCCGAGGAGAAGACCGTTCTCCTGTTCTCAGCCACTATGCCTCAGGACATTGAGCGTATGGCCCACTCTTATATGAAGAATCCTCAGGAAATTGCCGTGGCCGCCAAGAACGTGGCCGCCGAAAATGTGGAGCACCACTATTTTATGGTGAAGGCAAAGGACCGCTACGAGGCCCTGAAGCGCGTGGCCGACGTTAATCCAAATATCTACGCCATTGTATTCTGCCGCACACGTATGGAGTGCAAGGAGGTGGCCGACAAGCTGATGGCTGATGGCTACAATGCCGACGCCCTCCACGGCGACCTCTCGCAGGCCCAGCGCGACAATGTGATGCAGCGTTTCCGCAACCGTCATCTCCAGATTCTTGTGGCTACTGATGTGGCCGCCCGTGGTCTGGACGTAAACGACCTCTCGCACGTAATCAATTATAATCTTCCTGACGATCCCGAGGTTTATGTTCACCGTTCGGGCCGTACAGGACGCGCAGGTAAGTCGGGCATCAGCATCAGCATTCTCCACGTAAAGGAGAAGGGCAAGATGAAGATGATTGAGAAGATCTGCAAGAAGAAATTTGAGCGCAAGCCTGTCCCTGGCGGTCGTGAGATTTGCGAGGTTCAGCTGATGGACCTCATCGACAAGATGAAGCAGGTGGAGATCGACGAGGACCAGATATCAGCTTTCGAGCTTCAGATAGAGCAGAAGCTTCAGGATATGAGCCGCGAGGAAATCATCAAGAAGTTTGTCTCGATGGAGTTCAACCGCTTTATCGACTATTACCGCAACGCCAAGGATATCAACGTGGAGACCGAGGACGAGCGCGGCGGAAAGAAGGGACGCGACAAGGATGGCCGCGATCGCGACAATGGCCGTGACCGTGACCGCCGTGAGAGAGGACGCAACTACTCGCGCCTTTTCATCTCTCTCGGTAGCAAGGACCGCGTTCTCCCAGGTATGATGATGGGATTCATAAACCGTGTGGTAGACAACCGCGACGTCTCTATCGGCAAGATCGACATTATGAGAAACTTCTCGTTCTTCGAGGTTGATACAGAGCACGTTCAGGAGGTTCTCGACAGTATGCGCAATGCACAGTTCGACGGTATGGATGTTTCAGTGGAGTTAGCCGACAGCAAGGGTCCACGTGGCGGCAAGGACGACCGCGCCGAGCACAAGCCAAACCGTCGTGAGCGTCGTGCCGAGAAGTTCAAGGACATTGCCAAGGATTACGTCCGCGACTACAACAGCCGTGACGACCGCGCGTTCTCTTCAGACCGCTACGGAGACCGTGGCAACCGCCGCCGCGACACCGACCGCAAATCCCGCAAGGAAGAATCAAAGGGCAACGGCAGAAGGGACCGCAACGAGATCCACAGAAAGGGTTTTAGAGGGAAATAGTTTAAAGTGGAAAGTGGAAAGAGTAAAGTTTAGAGCTTAAAGATATTAAACACCTTCCCCGAGGTCTTTAGACCTCCACGTTCAGTAGCCCCGGCCTCCACCAATTATTAATAACGGCAGAGGCCGGGGGATATTAGAAATACATTTCGCCACGAAACGGAATTTTTGCTGTTTCGTGGCGAAAATTTTATGAATTTTATTATCTTTGCAACAACAATTCGCAGAAATAATGAACGATAATTCATACAATAACTTATCAGAGTACAATCTGCCTGACAACTGGTCAGAGGAAACCGCGACGTCTTTCGATCAATTGACTGACGCGGTAAAGTCTATCAATACCACAATGCGGGTATCGGCAATGAAAGCCATAAACCGCATAATGACAGTGCGCAATTATATAATCGGCTACTACATAGTAGAATACGAACAGAAAGGCAGCGACCGCGCCAATTACGGCGAGGGACTTCTCAAGAGACTTGAACAGAGCGTCAACGAGAAAGGATTGAATGAGACTTTGTTTAAGAATTGTCGCAAATTTTATTTGGACTATCCACAAGTACGTGAATATTTGCTGTTGCAAAAAAGTCCGACGCCGTCGGACTTTTCTGCCCAAAATCCGACAAATAGTATAATATATATTACACCTGCACAAAAATTATTGTCAAATTTATCATTCTCTCACATTGTAGAAATCCTTACCGTGGATGATAAGTTGGGCAGGTTTTTCTATGAATTGGAGTGCATAAAGTGTTGCTGGTCGGTAAAGGAGCTCAGGCGTCAGATAAAGACCAATCTGTTCTACAGGTCGGGAATGAGCCTGAAACCAGAATTACTGATTCAGGGCACTGAACATAACGCAGAGGTTCAATTGTCGATAAAAGAACCATATACATTTGAATTCCTTGGTTTGAAGTTTGACGCACTCTCTGAATCCGACCTTGAAAAGGCATTGCTCGCCAACCTAAAGGATTTTATCCTGGAACTTGGAAAGGGCTTCTGTTTCGAGGCTTGTCAGAAACGTATGATTATCGACGACGAATATTATTTCTGCGACCTGGTTTTCTACAACAGAATTCTTCATTGCAATGTGATAATAGAACTCAAAGATGATGAGTTCAAGCATTCCGACCTCAGTCAACTGAATGCATACGTATCGTATTTCAGGGAAAACGAAATGCATCCGGGCGACAATCCTCCTGTAGGAATATTGCTCTGCACCCACAAGGGCAAGAAAATGGTGGAATATGCATTGGCCGGTCTCGACAACAAATTGTTTGTTTCAACATATATGCTTACACTCCCCGATGCCGAAACATTGGAAAAATTCATAATCGACGAATTGAAAAAGGCATAACTTTTCATATTACATTTCGCCACGAAACGGAATTTTTACCGCTTCGTGGCGAAATTTTTCTTAACCCAAACTTCACCTCCTCCCCTATCCATCCAATGCGAAAAATCACGAACTTTGCCTCATCATGGAAAAACTCTGGACAAGCAATTACATGAAGGTGATGTTTGCGAATTTCAGCATTGCCTTCGCTTTCTATATAATGACTCCGCTGCTGCCTATCTACCTGAGCGAGACATTCGGAACCACCAAGGACGTAATTGGAATGGTGCTCTCGGGCTATGCCATCACGGCTCTGCTGGTAAGGCCATTGGGCGGATACATAGTGGATAGTTTCAATAGGAAAAAAGTGCTTGTACTCTGTCTGGGATTGTATTTCGTACTATTCAGCGGATACCTTATAGCCGGCAGCCTGGTATTGTTTGCGATATTCCGCACACTCCACGGCGGCCCCTACGGACTTGCCACAGTGGCCAACTCCACCGCAGCCATCGACGTTACCGCGCCGTCAAGACGAAACGAGGCTGTTGGATACTACGGCATCAGCAACAACATAGCCACAGCCATAGCGCCAACGGTGGGCATATTCGTATACGAGCACACCCACAACTTCCAGATTATCTTCTGGATAGCTCTCGTAGTATCAGCCCTCGGATTCTGGGTGGACAGCACGGTGAAATTCTGTCAACGCGATATAGTGCCCAACAAGAAAAAGCTCTCCCTCGACAGGTTCATACTCTTCAAGGGCTGGCTTCTGGGGCTTAATATGATTATGTTCGGACTCTGCTACGGCGTGCTCTCCAACTATCTGGCCATCTACGGCAAGGAAAAACTCGGCATCACCGGCGGCACAGGCCTCTACTTCCTTTTATTATCTGGAGGTCTGATACTTTCGAGACTTCATGGTGCCAAGTCACTCAGGGAGGGCAAGATGGTGAGGAATGCATCATCAGGTTTGCTGATATCCATGGTAAGCTACACCATCTTCGTGGCCATACCCAACGAGATTGGATATTACGGCTCGGCCATCCTGCTGGGACTGGGCAACGGACACATGTGGCCCGCATTCCAGAACATGATCATCAACGTGGCCGACCACAACGAGCGCGGCACCGCCAACAGCACCATACTTACAGCCTGGGACCTTGGCTCTGGCATAGGCATAGTGATGGGCGGAGCCGTGGCCGAGCACTTCAGCTACACCGCCGCCTTCTGGAGCGTGGCCGCCGTACATGCCGTGGGCGTGATTCTATATTTCTGCGCCACAAGGCAGTTTTTCATCAAGCGCAGAAGAGTGGATCTGCCATAAAAAATTTACATCAACTACACACCAACATTACAAAAACTTCATCAATTTTTTGAACCATCCTATTGATAAAATCTGCAATTTTGCGCGGTTTTTCAAGATAACGATTAAATCAAAAAAATAAAATGAAGAAAATCACACTCATGGCCGCCACTCTCATGATGGCCGGCATCATGGCAAGCTGCCGTCAGGGCGCTCCAGTAGAGAACAACGCACAGCTCGCAATCGCTCAGAATGCTGAGACTCACGTTCTCCACGCCAAGGACGTAGATCCCCTCACTCCTGATTCAGTAATCAACATCCTCAAGGCCGGCAACGCCGCCTTCGTGGCAAAGCAGACCACCAACCGTGACGCTGTTGCGCAGCTTCAGGAATCTTCCAAGGATGGTCAGCACCCATTGGCAATCGTGCTCTCATGCATCGACGCACGTGTACCAGTAGAGATCATCTTCGACAAGGGCGTTGGCGACATCTTCGTAACACGCGTGGCCGGCAACGTTGTTAGCGGCGACGTTCTCGGTTCTATGGAGTACGCCTGCGAGCACTCCGGCAGCAAGGTAGTTGTAGTAATGGGCCACAAGCAGTGCGGCGCCGTTCACTCGGCCTGCGCCAACGTTCAGGCCGGCAACATGACCGACATGCTCGCCAAGATAAAGCCAGCCATCGAGGAGCTCAAAAACGATTCCACAAACGTTGAGGACCCAGCATTCCAGAACGAGGTTGCCCGCGAGAACGCCATGAACATGGTGGACGAGGTGATGAAAGGCAGCGAGATACTCGCCGAACTCGTAAAGGAAGGCAAGGTAAAGGTAGTACCAGCACTCTTCGATCTCGAGACAGGTGTTGTGGAGTTCCTCTAATAGAGGAAAGTTGAAAGCTTAAAGAGGAAAGCTTAAAGCTCTAAGCATAAAGAGGAAAGACCCCGGAGGGGTCGAGCGCAAGCATACAAAAACCCATAGTGAAAATCCCAAAACTCTGTTTTGGAGATTTTTACTATGGGTAAACACAAGCTTTGCTCGACCCACTCCGGGGTCGCCTTTTATTATACTTTACACTTCATACCTCACACTTTAAACATTACTCTTTGTTCTCTCCACTCTCATCATTCTCATCCTTGCTGATCTTCTGGTAGAAATATGTACCTATGAGCATCAGCACGCCCAGACCGATAAAGATGGCCACCTTGGACATGGTGGTAAGGTGGGTGAGATCCATGAAGAACAGTTTCAGAAGAGTTGCGCACAGAACCACGATACCATACACACGGAAAAGCTTGCTCCTCCTTACGAGACCCACATACATACATGCCACGGCAAAGACTCCCCACCAAATACTGAGGACGAAACGCTCCTCCGCATAATAATAAATCTCGAACGACGTGATGGCAAACAGCGATGTCAGCAGCGCCACCACATAAACGCCAGAGTTAGCCAGCTCCTTGTTATGGTTGAGATAGAAGCATGCGGCCAGCATGACCCACGACAGATATCTTGCCACCAAATAATCTGGCTGACTGTCAATCATCGAAATGAGCGTAGGTACAGACAAAAACTGTATTACTATTGCCAAGAACTTCAATTCTGAGCGGAAAGTCTTGCCCCAGTCCCATACATTGCTAAAGAGATAGCTGGCAGCCGTAATTATCACCAACGCAGCTACCGCACTAAGCACCAGACAATCCTTGTTTGCTATCATCACAGCGACACTAGCCGCCGTCCACAACATAGACATTACCGCATAAACCAGAAACTTGTGCTCCGATGTTCCCACCTCACCTGAGACTACAGTCTTTGCCCTTATCATGAAGACCAATATCGCCGCCACAATCAGAATGGAAACCACCGAAGACCATTCCGTGTACCTCCATCCCAAGCAGAGTACCATAATAACCATAAACGAAATCATTATAGCCGCCATAATTATGTATGAAACTATGCGGAAGAGAGAGCACTTCTCCCTTTCGGCAAAATAATACATCGTCGCCATCAGCAGGGCCAAGAGAACAACGTAAGTACAAATTCCGAAGAAATCGAAAAACGCGAATCCCACTGCCAGAACCACACAGGCCACAGCGCTGTGGCCTAAGGCCTTGCAGTGGCTGTCATTTCGGGTATAGAGCCATGCGGCCATCGCCAAGTTGACCACCATGGTGATAATCACAACAGCCAGCTTGCAGCCGTTGAATCCCAATCCCATCCACGCCTGACCGTATCCTACATTAAAGAATAGAAGTGTAAGGCCAACCACCATCAGTGTATCGTACGAGGCCAGCCATACGCCATCCCTGGACTTTATCCAAGCCATCGACACATAATAGACCACCATGTTTGCGGCCATAAGGGCAATCATTTTGGGCAACTCGCCCATACTGCCGGCATCATAATCATCTCTTATCCAAAGCTCCACGAAACATGTAGCCACAAACGAGAGCCCGTAAGATATTCTCCACTTGAAAATCACTGTCAAGACTGTGATTACAGCATTGATAATCACGATATAGGTAAAGAAATTCATGAGGTTTCCGGTGCCATTGCTTATCGCCAATGGTATCACATACGAGCACAGCTGGCCATATATTGCTATCACCTCCTTCTTGTAGAAAACCCCGCTCCATATAGTGAAGGCCGAAATCAGCAGCATCAGCCCGCCGGCCGCCATCATAGACATCATCTGGTAGAAATCGTAGGCAAAGTAGGTCATCAGGTAGAGCACAGCCGTGCCGCCGGCCACGAGCATGGCGCTGAGTTTCTCGACCGATTTCTTGAGCCAGAAGCCCACACCTATAAGCGCAAGTCCGAATCCTGAGCCCAGCATAATCCTCGCAAGGGGCGAGATAAGGTTGTTGTCGATGGCGTATTTGCCGAAAATGGCCACGCCTACCAGGATAATGAGCACACCTATCTTGCTCAACAGATTTTCTCCGATAAACTTCTCCAGATCGAATACTTTCTTCTTCTCCTCCACTTCGGGCTTGGCATCAGCCACCGGTTCGGGCACGGCGGCCACTTTTTCGGGAGCTGATACTGATGTTTCTGATACGAGGGCTGATACTGATGTCTCTGATACTGGTGCTGATACTTGTGTCTCTGATACTGGTGCTGATGCCAGCTCTTCCTGTACGGGCAAAGGCGGCGGCGCAATCAACGGAGCAGCCTCCTGTACGGGTTCACCGGCATCAGCTTTCCTGATGGATTCCATTGCCTGGTCAAGATCGCTTGCTATGGTATTCAACTTCTCCGAAAGCCCCATCTGCCGGGCAGAGAGCGTCGCGAAATCATTTTGCAGATTCCAGACCTCAGTCTGTATCTTCGATAAATTGTCAAAATCTTGTTTGTTCATAAATAAAATTTTTTTGATGATGCTAAAGTATAAAACTATACCCCAAAAGATGAACAACATCATCAAAAATGAATCTTAATTAATGTTAATTGCATTTTGTCAAAAAAAATCCTATCTTTGCAATCAAACAAAAAAACAACACAGCACCATGAAAATAGTAATCCTGGATGCCGACACACTCGGCAACGACATAGACATGAGCCCCATATCGCAGTTTGGCGATATAGTGGCCTACCCCGTAACAGCAGCAGCAGAAACCGCCGAACGCATCCGCGACGCCGAGGTGGTGATATCCAACAAGGTGTATATAGGCGCCAACGAGATACAGAACGCCAAAAACCTGAAGCTTGTATGCGTGGCCGCCACCGGCTACAACAACATAGACCTTAACGCACTAAACGCCAACAACATAGCCGCCACCAACGTAAAGGGCTACAGCTCGCAGACAGTGGCCCAGCTGGTGTTTGCCTACATGCTGAATGTATACGGCAGCCTTGGCGAGTACGGCGAGCTTACACACAGCGGCGCATGGCAGAAATCGCCGACATTCACCATGCTCAACTTCCCAATCCAGGACCTTGAGAACAAGACACTTGGCATCATAGGCGCGGGCAACATAGGCGGCCGCGTAAAAGCCATTGCCGAGGCCTTCGGCATGAAGGTGGTGATGATGGCGTTTCCCGGCAAGGAATATCCCGAATCGGAAAACCGACTGCCGCTCAACGAGTTGCTGAAGGTTTCCGACATCGTTACGCTCCACTGTCCGCTCACTCCCGACACCAAGAACCTCATAGGACTGGAACAGCTCAGGATCATGAAAACATCGGCCATACTGATAAACACATCGCGCGGCCCGGTGGTGAACCTCGACGACCTCTACACTGCCCTTAAATCCAAGAAGATACGCCACGCCTGCATAGACGTTTTGCCTCAGGAGCCGCCCAAGGACCACCCGATATTCGGCCTCAGAAACGTAACCATAACCCCGCACATAGGCTGGGCAAGCAAGGAGGCGCGCCAGAGGCTAATCAACGGCATATCAGCCAACATAAAAGCCTATGCCGACGGCCGCATCGACGAAATTAAGCTACTGAGATAAATGAAGAAATACATAATCTGCATACTGGCCACCCTGGCAATCGGTATGGGCTACCTGCTCAGCCACAGCGAGATACTCATGCTGGCCGAATACACCAACCCCGTGGCCATGAGACCCGAGACCTTCAGCGACCTCATGCAGCAGCCCATGGGCTTGCTGGCATGGGCCGGATGCTGGATTGCGCAGCTGTTCCACATACCCGCACTGGGCGCGCTGGCAATGAGTGCGTTGTGGGCCGCCATCGCGGCGCTGCTGATAAAAGGCTGGCAGCTGGAAAACCACAGCGCCGCCATCGCCACAATGCCCGCCACAGCCCTGCTGTGGTCGATAGGATGCCTGGGCTACTGGATGCACTACAGCAACCTCACAGGCTATTACGCATCCCACTCGCTGGCAGCGCTCATAATAGCCACAATGCTGTGCATCAGCCTCAAAAGCAAAACCATCGCCATAATATCCCCAATAATACTCTACCCCGTCATGGGATGCTGGAACCTCGTGATGGGTCTGGCCATATCGGTGCCGCGCATCAGGAAAGAAGGAATACGGGCGCTGATGCCTGCCGCCATTGCCGCCGCAGTTCCGGCAGCCTGGTATGCGCTGTGCTACAACAAGTTCCTGCCGGCATCGGAAATATATACTGCCGGCCTGCCCATGTTTGACTGCAACGGCTACGAGAAATTGTGGCTCCTGATACCGCTGCATATATGCGCGCTTTGCCTTGCATGCGGGGTGCTCGTGAAAAGCCTGAGACGGGCCAACCTGCTTGCTCCCGGCATGGCCCTGGCCCTGATACTCGCCGCCATGGCAGGCAGCCGCCACTCATCGTTTTTCTACAACGAGATACGGATGCAAAACGCCGCCCTCTGCGCCAACTGGCAACAGATAATAGAGACCGGCGACCAATCCAAGGAGCTGACCGAGACCATGAAGGTATTGTACGAGGTGGCCATGAATCAGACCAACACACTGGGCAGCCACGCATTCGAGACCCACCACACCATGGTGACCAACCCCGAGGCCCAGGCCGCCAAGGTAAACGCCATGCACATGGCCGCGCCGATAGCGCACTATTATTACGGACGCTACAACATATCGACACGGTGGTGCCTGGAAGTGGGCCTGAAATACGGACTGGGCACCGGACCGCTCAGGCTGCTCGCAATGTCGGCACTGGCCAACGGGGAACCCCAGGCCGCAGCCAAATACCTCAGCATAATACGGAAATCACTGTTTATGAAGGAATGGCAGATACCCGGACCCAGCCAGGCCACCAGAGACTTCCACCAAGGAATAAGCAACCGGCTGGAGACCGACCACGACTGCGACGAATATCTGGAATACTTGGCCACACAGCCCGACAACATCCACACACAGACAGCCGCACAATGGGGCATGTATTACGCCATGCTGGGCCGCAACCGCACGGTATTCCGGGAAACGCTGTATGCCGACAGCCTGAAATCCAGGCCATTGCAGCGCCATTACCAGGAGGCCGCGCTCATGATGCTGGACAGCATACCGCCCAACATGGTGGACCATGAAGTGGAGACCGGATTCGCCGATTTCAACCAAATGGTGCAGCAGCTTCAGGCCTCGCAAAACAAGGACCTGGTGATGCCCATCTACCAGAAATACGGCCACACGTACTGGTGGTACGCCATATTCGAGAAATAACAAACCAAACACGACACACATGGCAAGACACATATACACTATAGCCTGCGCCCTGATGCTGACGGCATGCCACAGCGCCTCGATACCCGGAATATACACCAGCGCAGACACATGCGCACCCATTTACCCCGACTACGACGGAGTGGCCATACCCCGCAACATAGCCCCGCTGAATTTCATGATAACCGACAGCAGCATGCAGGAAGCATCAGCACGGGCCATATCACGCAGCGGAATGGAGATAACGGCCCGGGGATATGGCCGTGAGATAGCATTCGACCCCGGCGACTGGCAGAAACTGCTCGACAACGCCAAGGGAGACAGCATATCTGTGGAGGTATACGCCGCCAACACTCAAAAACAATGGGTGAGATACAGCAACATGGACATATACGTAGCCGACAGCGACATAGACCCATACATATCATACAGGCTGATAGAGCCGCTCTACTCCATATACGACAACATGTGCCTGAGCCAGAGATGCCTGCAAGACTACAGCGAGAGCGTGATATACTCCACTAAAAAAGTGTACGGACAGTGCGTAAACTGCCACTCGTATCAGAACTACGGCACCGGCAACATGCTGTTCCACAAGCGCGCATCAGAGGCCGGCACTGTAATACGTGTGGACGGAGCCGACCGCACAGTGGACCTGAAACGCGACAACACAATATCGGCAGGTGTGTATCCGTCATGGCACCCAAGCCAGAGGCTGATAGCCTTCAGCACCAACAAGACCCACCAGATGTTCCACACCAGCAACCTCAACAAGGTGGAGGTATTCGATTCTGAGAGCGGACTCATACTCTACGACGTGGATGCCGACAAGGTTTCCATAATAGCCGACAGCAAGGACGCACTGGAGGTGTTCCCCTCATGGAGCCCCTGCGGCAAATACCTGTATTACTGCTCGGCCCGGATATTGCCCGGAGCCCTGGACGGCGACAAAATCGTGGACCACACCCTCATAAAATATGACCTGCTGAGGCTGCGGTTCGATCCCGGGACACGCACCTTCTCCCCGGAAGCCGACACCATATACCAAGCATCAGCCTCCGGCAAAAGCTGCACCCTGCCCAGGCTGAGCCCCGACGGCACCAAGCTGATATTCGCGGAAGGCGGGTTCGGATGCTTCCATATCTGGCACTACGACTCGCAGATACGCATGATGGACCTCGCAACGGGCAACATAGACTCGCTGGAGGCCGTCAACAGCCCGCAATACGCCGACAGCTATCCATCGTTTTCGAGCAACGGTGAATGGATAATGCTGGCATCGCGCCGCGACGACGGACAATACTCCAGGATATACATATCGTATTTCGACGGGCAAAAGGCCCACAAGGCTTTCCTGCTGCCGCAGCAGAGCGCCATGCACAATGTCATGAGGACCAAGAGCTACAACAGGCCGGAATTCATGACCCAGGCGGTGGAATAAAAAAAAAGCGTCCGGGATTTTGGCCCCGGGCGCTTGTAGAATCATTCATATACATTAATAACACCAGCTCTTTAAGGGACTTAGAACTTGAACCTCTTACATTAAAACAATTAGTATAAACACATCATCAAAAAAACTTTTTAATATAGTTTCATCAGGTAGCAATCAGTTTTGCTTTAAGTTAGTTTTCGGTTTGTTTTCATTAATAAGACACACTACCCGAAGAATACCCTAATAAAAAAATGAAAAAATTTTCCTCATTCCAACGAAAAAGTTATCTTTGCATCGTGGAATATAAGGTGGGAAAGTTGATTTTTCATCCATTTCATTAATAATCAGATAATTGAACAGAAGATGACAAATACAGAAATTAAGAGCGACCAGCTTGCCGAGATAATCGTGGCTGGAATAAGAGAGAAAAAAGGTGAAAAAATCACAAAACTCGATATGAGAAATATCGACGGAAACATCTGTGACTTTTTTGTGGTTTGCCAGGCCGACAACAACCGCCAGGTACAGGCCATCGCCGACGCCGTGGAAGACTATGTATGGGAAAACACCCACCAGTGGCCCTACCACAAGGAGGGCAAGGACAATGCTGAGTGGATACTGCTCGACTATGTGGACGTGGTGGTGCACGTATTCCTCGACGAGAAGAGAGACTTCTTCAAGCTTGAGAAACTATGGGCCGATGCCGAGCGCACCGACTATGCCGACGAACTCTAAGTAACCTAAACAAATACACACTGCATTTTTTATGAACGAAAACAACTTGAGACCCAAAAACAACACCATTTTCTGGGTTTTCGGAATAGTATTGCTCCTGATAGGCGTGATGCAGTTTGCCGATTTCAACGGATCGCCGCAGACCATCACCTGGAAAGAGCTGAAGACCATGCTGCAAAACAAGGACATAGAGCGCATGGTAATCATCAACAAGGAGAAAGTAAACATTGTACTGAAGGAAGACAGATACAATTCCAGCAAGTACGCCAGCCTGCGCGCCAAGAAGATTCCGGTGCAGGGCCCTCACTATTATTATACAGTATCGTCGATAGAATCGTTCGAAAACAGGATACTTGACGCCCAGAAGGACATCCCCGAGGAAGAGAGGGTGCTATTCGAGAGCGACAACCAGCCCAACTACATTTTCGAGATAATAGGCTGGCTGCTGCCCCTGCTGATATTCGTGGGTATATGGCTGTTCATGATAAAACGCATGGGCGGCGGAGGCGGCATATTCAATGTAGGCAAGAGCCGCGCCAAGATGTTCGACAAGGACGAGACCGCCAGCAAGATCACATTCAACGACGTGGCAGGCCTGAAGGAGGCCAAGCAGGAGGTCACCGAGATTGTGGACTTCCTGAAAAACCCTGACAAATACACCAAGCTTGGCGGCAAGATCCCCAAGGGCGCCCTGCTGGTAGGCCCTCCGGGCACAGGAAAGACCCTGCTCGCCAAGGCAGTGGCCGGCGAGGCCAACGTGCCATTCTTCTCGATGTCGGGCAGCGACTTTGTGGAGATGTTTGTGGGCGTGGGCGCCTCACGTGTGCGCGACCTGTTCAACCAGGCCAAGCAGAAGGCTCCATGCATCATATTCATCGACGAGATAGACGCCATAGGACGCGCAAGAAGCCAGAGGGCGGGGTTCGGCTCCAACGACGAGCGCGAATCGACCCTCAACCAGCTGCTTACCGAGATGGACGGTTTCGAGACCAACAACGGCATCATAATGATAGCCGCCACCAACCGCGTGGAGATTCTGGATCCAGCCCTGCTGAGGGCAGGACGTTTCGACAGACAGATAATGATGGAGCTCCCCGACCTGAACGAGAGAGGAGAGATTTTCAACGTGCACCTGAAGGGACTGAAGGTGGACGCCAACCTCGACCTCAATTTCCTGTCGAAGCAGACTCCGGGCTTCTCGGGCGCCGATATCGCCAATGTGTGCAACGAGGCCGCGCTGATAGCCGCCCGCCACAACAAGGAGAATATCGAGAAGCAGGACTTCCTGGACGCCATAGACCGTATAATAGGCGGTCTCGAAAAGAAAAACAAGATAATATCGGAAACCGAGAAACGCACCATAGCATTCCACGAGGCCGGCCACGCATCGGTAAGCTGGCTGCTCGAGCATGCCCATCCGCTCATAAAAGTAACCATTGTGCCACGAGGCAAGGCCCTGGGCGCAGCATGGTATCTGCCGGAGGAGAGGCAGATAACCACCAAGGAGCAGATGATAGACGAGATGTGCTCGCTCGTTGGAGGCCGCGCAAGCGAGGAGGTGAATTTCGGAAAAATATCGACAGGCGCGCTCAACGACCTGGAGCGGGTAACCAAATACGCATACTCGATGGTGTCGTATTACGGCATGAGCGACAAGATAGGCAACATAAGCTTCTTCAACTCATCGCCCGACGACTACGGGTTCCAGAAGCCATACTCTGAGAAAACCGCCGAGCTCATCGACCAGGAGGCCAAGGAACTGCTCGACTTTGTATATCAGAGAACCAAGGGCATCATAGAGGAAAACAAGGACAAGATTGCTCAGCTGGCACAGCTGCTCCTGGAAAACGAGGTGATATTCACCGAGGACGTGGAGCGCATCTTCGGCAAGAGGAAATGGGCCAGCAAGGAGCAGGAGGAAGCCCTCTATGCCACCCGCAAGATAACACCTCCGCCATACCACCCCGAACAGGAACAGGAGAAGGCCCAGGAGGAGGAGAACCCAAAGGCTGAAGACGCCGCCACCACGGAAAACCAGGAGGCCGCACCAAGCCAAAACACCGCCGACAACAAGGACGAAAACAACATCTAATACGATTGCCAACACAGAGGGCAACCAAAATGCTAAAAACATCAATAGAGAATAATTATGGAAGAATGGGTAAAGATTGACTCGTATGAGTCGCAGTATCAGGCCGAGATTACAAAAGGCTACCTCGAGAAAAACGACGTGAGAGCCGTAATACTGAACGCCAAAGACAGCCTCTTCCTTTTAGGCGAATACGAGCTGTATGTAAACAAGGACAACGAGAAAAAGGCCCAGGCCATTCTCGACGAATACAAGGGACTCACCAAGGTGGACTCATTTGTGATGCGCGGGCCCGTGGAGCGGCTGAAAGACGTGCTGGAGGACAACGGCATAAACTCGGTGATAAAGGTGAGCAAGAACCCCAAGTACACCCTCGACAACTACGAGCTGTATGTGAGCACCGCCGACCTGAAGGCAGCCATACCCTTCGTTTCAGGACAGGGACTGGAGGGATGGAGCGTGGTAAAGACCTGCGACAAGGTGTCGCAGACCAGGTACAGGGTAGAGATACTCAATTACCACCACATACCATCGATAGTGATAAAGAAGCGCGACACCAGATACATGAAGACCGAGATAAGCATCTATGTGCAGAACGACGACCTCGACAGGGCCTCCGAAGCACTGATGACTCTGGCCGGATATGCGCAGATGGAGACCGTGCGCGACATGCAGACTGCCCAGATACACGAGAAGACTCTGGCCAACCAGGGCATACGTGCACTCACAGAGCCTGCCGACAACGGAGTATGCGTGTATGTGGAGTCCGACAAGACCGACGAGGCCAAGCAGGTAATAAGCGACAACAAGAAATGGAAGCTGGCCGCCACTTACTCCGACAAGCTGGAGGCGGACTACGCTGTGGCGCTGCTCGAGAATTTCGAGATAGAGGCCGTAACAGTGGCCAAGAGCGACATTACACTGGCCGTGGATATCGACCTATTCGTGGAAGAGTTTGACCTGGACGACGCCACCGACATTCTAAAATCTCTTAGCGTTTCTGAAAATGAATAGTTTCTGGGCCAGACTTATCACCGGCGCGCTTTTCATAGCCGCCATAATAGGCTCCGTAATATGGTCGCAATGGCTCTTTGCCCTGCTGTTCGGCTTCTTTGCCGTGGTGGGCATAGTGGAGTACTACAAGATAAGCAGTAATCTGGGTTTCACTCCGCAAAGAGGCATGGGCATAGCCATAGGCGTATCCACATTTGCGCTGCTGTTCCTTACCGCGGCCAGGGTGCTGGAAACCAAGTGGCTGTTCACATTGCCGGCGCTCATCACGCTGATACCCATCATAGAGCTGTTCCGCAAGAAGAGCACCCCCGCCAGCGACTGGGCGCAGACCCTCTTCGCGGTGATATATGTGGCTCTGCCATTCGGCCTTATGAGCAACCTGGTATTCCTGCCCAGCACCCACGAGTTCTCTTGGAAGATAATACTCAGCTTCTTCGCCTTCGTGTGGATCTCCGATACCGGCGCATACTGCGCTGGCAAGATGTTCGGCAGGCACAAGATGTTTGAGCGCATATCGCCAAAGAAGACATTCGAGGGCCTTGCGGGAGGCGTGCTGTTCACGATACTGGCGGCAATTCCCGTATACTACATCATGGGCGAGCTTCAGCTATGGCAGTGGATAGTAGTGAGCATCGTTACAGTAACATTCGCCAACCTGGGCGACCTGGCAGAATCGATGCTGAAGCGCAATGCCGACATAAAGGACTCGGGCAAGCTGCTGCCGGGACACGGCGGAGTGCTCGACAGGTTCGACAGCGCGCTGCTGGCATGCCCACCGGTTTGGCTCACCATTATACTGATGACTGAATAGATAATATTATAAAAAACATTAATCGCACGTATGATACAGTTTCATAAAGAAGGATTCTCCACAATAGCAGTTGTAATAGTATTCCTGATACTGATAAACACGCTATACTTCGTATTCCTCAACTCCATCTGCCCGGTATGGGTAAGCTGGATAGTGGAAGCCGCATCGGTATTCCTGCTGTTTATGGTTTTGCAGTTTTTCCGCAAGCCCGACCGCAAGGTAGTGGAAAACGAGTATGTAGCACTGGCCCCTGCCGATGGCGAGGTGGTTGTGATAGAGGAGACCGAGGAGAGCGAGTATTTCAAGGACCGCAGAATCCAGGTGTCCATCTTCATGAGCGTATGGAATGTGCACAGCAACCGCTGGCCCATATCCGGCACTGTATCGTATTTCAAGCACCATGACGGCAAATACCTGGTGGCCAACAATCCAAAATCGTCTACCGACAACGAGCACACCACCATCGCCGTGCGCGACAGCCAGGGATACGAGATCATGTTCCGCCAGATAGCCGGTTTTGTGGCACGCCGCATAGTGGCCCCAGTAAAGGAGGGCGACAATGCCAGACAGGGACAGAATTTCGGCTTCATAAAATTCGGCTCCAGGGTCGACATTTTCTTCCCCCTCGGCACCAAGATACGAGTAAACGTAGGCGACAAGGTAAAGGGCGGACTGGATATCATTGCAGACATCGACTGGAAAAAGACAGAATAAATCACCCTATATCAAGACATATAAGCAAAAAAAGCGGATATTGACCTCAGGCCAGTATCCGCCTTTTTTTGCTACAATATATTCCCATCCTCGTCCATGCGGATGGTCTCGCCGGGGCGGTGGCCCATATACTTGCGGAACAGCTTGCCGCGCAGGAAACGTCCGCTCTCACTCAGCTCTATCCACGACTGCGAGGATATCACGATCCTGCCGCCGCTGGCGGTGTTTACTCTTATGTTGGTCTGCGGATGCACTATGTGGACCTTGCCGTTGGGATAGAAACTTACCGGCATCATGGGCTGAGACACAAACTCCTGGTCCTCTATGGTGAATGGTATGCCATGCACCGGGGTGCCGCGCACCAGCAGGCCGCGCTCGTCGAATCCTATGCGGCAGTCCTTGGCAAACTCGCGGAACTGATTGTCGGGACACTGGATAAGAGTGTTGGCACCGAGGACGCCGAAATAGGCGCGTCCGCCCTCATCCAGCTTCACGGGTTCGGCACTCGAAAACAATATCATGGGGCCGGTGGTCCAGAGGTCGACATCACTGGCGGGGGTGCCCTCCACCACCAGCCCCCGGCTGTCGGTCCGGTATACGGTGCCACCCTTGAAGACCATCTCGATGCCCGCCGACAACATGGAGGAATCGCGCATCAGGGTATCCACGCGCTGGGCAAGCAGGGATTCCGGAATGGAGGCAAGCATCAGCCACCCAAGAATATTGACAAAGATATATCTGTACATGAGCATTTTCTATTATTATAGCGCAAATTTAAGAAAGAAAATTTGAAAAAGTATCAGGAATTTGTATTATCTTTGCTACGGAAATATTTTTATATACTGAAAGAAAAATGGCCTTTAAATCAGGTTTTGTAAACATAGTGGGCAACCCCAACGTGGGCAAGTCCACATTGATGAACATTCTGGTGGGCGAGCGTCTCTCTATAATCACCAACAAGAGCCAGACCACCCGCCACAGGATTATGGGTGTGGTAACCACCGACGACTACCAAATAGTGTACAGCGACACCCCTGGCGTGCTGAAGCCTATGTACAAGCTTCAGGAGAGCATGCTCAACTACTCGAAATCGGCACTGGAGGATGCCGACGTGATTTTGTATATAACCGACGTGCTGGAGACCAGGACCAAGAACAAGTTTTTCCTGGACATGGTGAACAGGCTGTCGTGCCCGATAGTGATACTGGTGAACAAGATAGACCTGGCGCCCGACCAGACCAAGGTGGAGGAGATTATATCCGACTGGAAGACTCTGATACCAAAGGCCGAGGTGTATCCAGTATCGGCGCTCCACAAGTTCAACACCGACAATATTCTGGACAAGATAGTGGAGCTGCTGCCAGAGAATCCGCCATATTTCGAGAAAGACCGCCTTACCGACAAACCCGAGAGGTTCTTCGTTTCGGAGATTATCCGCGAGAAGGTGCTGGAGCTCTACGACAAGGAAATCCCATACTCGGTGGAGGTACAG
Source organism: Bacteroidales bacterium (assembly GCA_045597465.1). Lineage (GTDB taxonomy): Bacteria > Bacteroidota > Bacteroidia > Bacteroidales > UBA3824 > UBA3824. Next base: position 80,892 of record JAZLKG010000018.1, read on the forward strand.
GTGGAGACTTTCAAGGAGGAGGACAGCATCATACGCATACAGACTGTAATAAACGTGATACGCGACAGCCAGAAGGGCATCATCATAGGCAAGGGCGGAGCAGCCCTCAAGAGGCTTGGCGCCCACGCCAGAAAGGAGATAGAGGCTTTCTTCGGCAAGAAAATCTATCTTGAGATTTTCGTGAAAGTGAGCAAGGACTGGCGCGACAACACGTTCCGCCTGAAGGGTTTCGGATACGACGTATAGAACCAAAAAAACACAATATCATGAAAAAAATCCTATTATCACTGACAGCTGCATTGATTTCCACGATAGCCTTGGGCCAGCAGTCCGACCAGCCCGCCGATACAGAGCGCGAGGCGCCCGGCACCGGCGGCGCGGCCACACTGCCCCAAACCATATTCATGCCATACATGGAGATGGAGGAGGGCGGACTGGAATGGGAAAGCCTGGAAGCCGGCAAGTTTTACGAGATCTCGAATCCCGCATACTGGAACGGTCCAAAGACCGCTGATGCCGACTCTACAGTTTCCCAGGAGAATCTGGGCTGGGTCATGGATGCCGACAGCCGCATCAGCCACTACATTTCCATAAACGAATATAGCGACATGCTGACATGGCTTACCATGGAGGAACAGATGCTGGAGATGGTGACCGACACTACTGTGGCCCGCGTGGTGGGCAAAAAGGCTGTGGAGAGCAAGCACACAATAGACGTCTCGGGCGAATATCTCGACATAGTGGGCACATTGTCGGGTCCCAGGAGAGAGAACGAATCCAAGAATTTCCAGGTAATGACCTACGCCGGAAAACTTGTGATGTACGACTACACCAACAAGATAATGAGATTGCTGAGCACCGAGCCCAAAGACAAGGAAGACATCATCAAGGAACAAAATTAATCAAATATAACCAGATAGACAATATGAAATTCGTAGTATCAAGCACCGAGCTGCTCGCGCGTCTGCAATCTGTAAGCCGCGTCATCAGCAGCAAGAATACATTACCAATACTGGACAACTTCCTGCTTCAGATAAGCGAGGGCAGCCTGTGCATAACAGCGTCTGACCTGGAGACCACAATGCGCACAAGCCTGAGCCTCGACAATGTGGACGGCGAGGGCACCATCGCCATCGACGCCAAGCGCCTGACAGACATACTGAAGGAATTCCCGGAGCAGCCCCTGATTTTCGAGATAAACAACGACTCTATGGCCGTGGACATCCTGAGCGACAATGGAAAGTTCTCCGTAATGGGACAGAGCGGCAACGAGTATCCCGAGATGCAGCGCCTGAACGAGAGCGCAAGCACCCGTGTATCCATGCCGGGACAGACTCTGCTGAAGGGCATACAGAAGACACTGTTTGCCACCGCCGACGACGAGCTGCGTCCGGTGATGAACGGCATATCGGTGACTGTGGCACCCGAGGGAGCCACTTTCGCTGCCAGCGACGCCCACAAGCTGGTGAGATACCGCAACCAGAACATCAACTGCAACAACAAGGCCTCGTTTATCCTGGCCAAGAAGCCGGCCAACATGCTCAAGAACATTCTCCCAAAGGAGGACGGCGACATACAGCTGCAGTTCGACGACAAGAACGCATATTTCATCATGAAGGACTACGAGATGATATGCAGACTGGTGGACGGACAATACCCCAACTATGAGACCATTATCCCTACCAACAACCCCAACAAGCTCACCATCACCCGCGCCGACCTCGTGAACACCCTCAAGCGCGTGTCGGTGTTTGCAAGCCAGGCCAGCAACCTGATAAAGCTGGAGCTCAAAAACTCACAGGTAATGGTTTCGGCACAGGATATCGACTTCTCGATATCGGCCTACGAGAAAATCGGCGCCCAGTACGACGGCGAGGAGATGAGCATAGGCTTCAAGTCGGCATTCCTGGTGGAGATACTGAACGCCATGGGCAGCGAAAACGTAGTGTTCGAGCTCTCCGACCCATCACGCGCAGGCATCATCCTGCCTCTGGAGAAGGAGTCTGACCAGGAGGACGAGCTGATGCTGCTGATGCCTATGATGATCAACGACTAATTGCATTTTTGTTTTTTGATTGTATGCAAGTGATAATCAATTATTTCACTATTGATACAAAATCAAAATATTAACATTTTTAAAATTCCGGAATTATGAAAAAATGGATTTTCGCCGCAATACTGATACTCCTCCTGGTGGGAGGCGGCTGGTTTTTCTTCTCATACATGTGGGTATTCGGCGACGGCGTAAAGGGCGGCCAGCTGAAGGACATCAAGCACAAGGGCTACATCTTCAAGACTTTTGAGGGAGAGGTAAACCTTGGCAAGTTTGTATCCGCAAGCGAGGAGGCCTGGGAATTCTCAGTGACCGACAACCGCATTGCCGACTCTCTTAGCAAGTGCACCGGACGCGAGGTAAGCCTCCACTATGTGGAGTACAAGAACACCCTGCCATGGCGCGGAATGCAGAGATACATAGTTGACAGCATCATATCTGTAAGATAAGGAAGCATCAGTACAGAAAAGAAAAATATGAAACTCCCTGCCATAGACCGAATAAAGCTGCTGCTGGACGAGGGCTCGTTCCAAGAGATGGACGCCGGGCTTTCGCAAAGCGTTGTAAGCGGCTTGGGAAAGGTGCATGGCAGGGATGTTTGTGTATATGCCCAAAACTCGGCCGTAAAGGGCGGATCGCTGGGCAAGGCCCACGCCCGGAGGATAATATCAATAATGAGGACGGCCATGCAGCTGAGGTATCCCATTGTGGCCATTCTGGACAGCGGCGGCGCCCGTATACAGGAGGGCGTGGACGCGCTGAACGGCTACGGCGAGATTTTCCGCCTCTGCGCCCAGGCCAAGGCCAGCCGTCTGATGCAGATAGCCGTGGTGATGGGCCCGTGCGCCGGCGGTGCGGCCTACTCCCCTGCCCTGATGGACCTTACGTTTGCGGTGCGCGGATTGTCCAAGATGTTCATAAACGGCCCGGCTGTAATCAAAAGCAACACCGGCGAGGACGTGAGCGCCGAGGACCTTGGCGGAGCTGATGTATCAGCCTCAGTATCAGGGAACGCCCACTTTATACACGATACCGAGCAGGAATGTCTGCAGGCCGTGCGCAATGTTTTGGGCCTGACGCAGGGCCACGGGCAGGAATGGGCAGAACCCAAAACAGCAGCATCAGAAAACTCTGACATACACGCCACTATAGCGGCCATAGCCGACGGATCGGAATACATGGAGGTAAGGACATGCTTTGCCCGAAACTGCGTGACGGCGCTGGCCAGAATAGGCGGCAGGTGCGTGGGCATTGTGGGAAACGAGGCCGCCGTTATGAATGGCGACATAGACATTGACGCAGCCGACAAGATTGCCGATTTCGTGAGACTATGCAGCGATTTCCACCTGCCCATAATCACACTGGTGGACATAAGGAGTTTCGCATGCAGCCGTGAACAGGAAAACCGGGGCCTGATACGCCACGGCGCAAGGATTATTTATGAATATTCTGTAAGCAGAGTCAGGAAAATAACAATAATACTGCGCCCGTCGCTTGGCGGAGGCTACGTGGCCATGGGCAGCAAGAGTCTGGGCGCCGATGTGGCATTGGCATGGAAGGGCGCATCGATAGCAGTAATGAAGCCTGAGGCGGCTGTAAATGTGATCTACCGTAAAGAGATAGCCACAAATCCCGAAATGAGAGAATTCTATCTGAAGAAATATACCGGCGATATCATGGATATCGACCTTTCGAATTATATTGACAAGTTTATTGAGCCCCGGGAAACAAGAGAGGCGATAATGTCATATTTATGAGACGCACGTCCGTAATTTATTATATTTATTATTTTATAAGACGCACGTCCGTGCATCTCTACGGGCGCACCAATGATTAATCCTCGCTTAATTGTTTGCTCATTATCCTGTATTGGGAGAAAACCTTGGCACGGGAAACGAAACCGAGATATTTGTTGTTCTCGTCGAGGACGGCTATGTTGAATTTGTCGCTGTTGGTGAACTTGGTGGCCACGCTGTCCATGCTCTCGTCGATGCGGACGGTGTAGTCGGGACGGAACATGAGGTCCTTAACCAGAATCTTGTCGTAGAGCTCGGGCTTGAACATTATGCTTCTGATGCTGTCGAGTTTGATGATACCATAGAAGGTGTTGTCGTCCCTATCTGCCACTGCAAAGATGTTTCGGGTGGTTTCCTCCACGGCGCGCACCAGCTCGCGCAGCGAATCCTCGGGGAACACAACAGCAAAATTCCTCTCTATAAGTTTGTCAAGCTTCATAAGGTTGAGCACGTTCTTATCTACGTGGTGGGTCATGAGCTCGTTGCGCTGGGCCAGCTGGAATGTGTAAATGCTGTTGCGCATGAACCGGCGTGTGATAACGTAGCTGAGCACGGAAACCATGAGCAGCGGCACAAAGAGCTTGTATCCGCCCGTAAGCTCGGCAATGAGGAACACTGCGGTGAGCGGCGCGTGGAGCACTCCTCCAATGGTGCCGGCCATGCCCACAAGGGCCATGTTGGCGGCGTTTACGCTGTCGAAGCCCATCTGACCCAACACTATGGCCGTAAGCAGGCCCGTGCTGGCTCCCGTAAACAATGCTGGCATGAATATACCGCCCACTCCGCCGGCCGCAAAGGTAAGCGATGTCGCTATTGGCTTCAGCATCAGCAATATCCAAAGAAGCAGAGCCACCCACCAGAGGTTGTTTTTCATCCATGTGGGATACATGCCGCTCAGGAACACGAAATCGGCCTCGCCGTTGATGCAGCCGTTGATGGTATCCACGCCCTCGCCATAGAGTGCGGGGAAAAGGTAGATGAGGGCGGCCAGGCACACACAGCCTATGGCAAACTTCAGCCACTTGCTGCTGGCCTTCTTGAAGAGGTTGCTCACCCAGATGTAGCTCTTGGTGAAATATATCGACGATATGGCACTCACCACGCCCAAGAGCAGGTAGGCTGGTATGTCGCCGGCCTCGAACCAGCTGCTGGGACGGAAGAAATACAATGGGCTGGTGCCCATGAGCAGGTAGCTGACCAAAACGCCGGTTACGGATGATATGAGCAGCGGCGCCAGCGACGCCATGGTAAGGTCCAGCATGAATACCTCCAGCACAAACACTGCGCCCGTGATCGGGGCCTTGAACATTGCCGAGAGAGCTGCCGCTGTGGCGCATCCCAGTATCAGGAGCTTCTGCTTGTAGTTGAGATGGAGCATGCGGCCTATGTTGGAGCCAATGGCGGCTCCTGTAACCACGGTAGGCCCCTCAAGACCCGCGCTTCCGCCAAATCCGACTGTCAAGGCGCTGGAAATCACCGACGAGAACATATTGTGGCTCTTGATTACGGCGCCCTCCTTGCTTATGGAATACAGCACACGCGGTATGCCTCCGCTCACATTGTGGCGGAGTATGTAGTTCACGAATATCAGGGTAAGGCATATACCCACCAGCGGGCATATAAAGTAGAATATCGTGGAATAGTCTTTGGCCAATACATTGGTGAGCACATGGCTGATGCTGTGGGTGAGAGTCTTCAGCACCCAGGCCACAAGGGCGGCTATCACACCGGCCAGCATGCTCAGCATTATCATATACTGGGTAGTGCCGATATGGCGTATGCGCCACTCGTTGAATCTGGCGAATGCCCTCGCCACTTTATATTTGCGTTTAGTCTTTTTATCCATCTCTAAAAATTCACGGGTTGCAAATTAAGGCATTTTCGCGAATATTTATATTAAGATGTGGTTAAGTTTTATTATATTTTATGTGCAAAAAAATCCCTGCAAGCCAACAAAAGCCTGCAGGGATTTCTATATATAAGTAACGGGCTGATGCTTACTTATCCAATGGGAACTTGCTCATCATCTCGTTTACCTGGCCCTTTACCTTGGCGATAACGGCCTCGTTGTCGATGTTCTTGATAACGGTGTCGATGAAGTCAACGATCTGAACGATCTCAGCCTCCTTTACGCCACGTGTTGTGATGGCTGGTGTGCCGAGACGGATACCTGAGGTCTGGAATGCTGAACGTGAGTCGAATGGAACCATGTTCTTGTTGGCAGTGATATCAGCAGCCTCGAGAGCTATCTGAACCTGCTTGCCGGTGATCTCAGGGAAGTTCTGGCGGAGGTCAACAAGCATAGAGTGGTTGTCGGTACCATCGGAGAGGATCTTGTAGCCACGGTTCATGAGCTCGCTGGCCATAAGAGCGGCGTTGGTCTTTACCTGAGTCTGGTAAACCTTGTACTCTGGAGTGAGAGCCTCACCGAAGGCAACGGCCTTGGCAGCGATAACGTGCTCCAATGGACCACCCTGGATGCCTGGAAATACAGAAGAATCCAAGAGCTGAGACATGGTCTTTGTAACGCCCTTAGGAGTCTTGAGGCCCCATGGGTTCTCGAAGTCCTTACCAAGCAGGATGATACCGCCACGAGGTCCGCGGAGGGTCTTGTGGGTGGTAGAGGTTACTATGTGGGCATACTTGAGGGGGTTCTTGAGCAGACCAGCGGCGATAAGGCCGGCAGGGTGAGCCATATCAATCATCATGAGGGCGCCTACCTTGTCGCAGATGGCACGCATGCGCTCGTAGTCCCAATCGCGTGAGTAAGCCGAAGCACCACCGATGATGAGCTTTGGCTTGGTCTCGAGGGCCACCTTCTCCATCTGGTCGTAGTCGATGCGGCCGGTCTCCTTGTTTACATTGTATGAAACGTGGTTGTAGAGGATACCTGATACGTTAACTGGAGAACCGTGAGAGAGGTGTCCACCGTGATCGAGGTCGAGGCCCATGAATGTGTCGCCAGGCTTGAGGCATACATTGAGTACTGCCATGTTGGCCTGGGCGCCAGAGTGAGGCTGTACGTTTACCCACTCGGCATCGTAGATCTTCTTCAAACGCTCCTGAGCGATGGTCTCCACCTGGTCAACAACGCCGCAACCACCATAGAAACGCTTGCCGGGAAGGCCCTCGGCATACTTGTTGGTGAGCACGGAACCCATGGCGCGCATTACGTTGGCGCTTACAAAGTTCTCAGAGGCGATAAGCTCGATACCGTTCTTCTGACGGTTGTACTCCTTATCGATAAGGTCGAAAATTTCCAAATCTTTTTCCATTGAGTTTTATATATTTATTTTTGCTTTAATAATTCTCCGCAAATTTAAGCATTTCAAGTTAATTAAAAATAAAATCTTAAAGATTTTTTTGTAATGAAGCAAAAATAGCTAAATTTGCAGGCGGAAAACGAAACCCAACAAAACAAGCATGACAACAATACAGATAGTATTCTTCATAATAGCGATACTCCTCTGGGGAGCATCGTTTATTGTAAGACGCAAAAACCGCCAGGCCGGCATCATACTCTCGTGGAGCGCCGTGGCAGCCGTGGCAGTAATTTTCGCCCTCAGGATTTGGGGATAGGACTCATTTTCGGCACGTATGTTGCAATATGATTTGTGAGAATTATAAATTACATTTACTCACCTGAAAAATCTATTGCATCATGGAAAAGCCAAGAGTATTATTCACAGAAAGCCCAATGCTGGGAGGCTACACCCTATCGGTACGCAACGACTGGAGCTTCAAGCTCAAGCAGGTAAACGTGTCGGCAAGCGAGAAAGAGGCCTATGAAAACCGCTTCGGCGACGAGATTATCACATATCAGGAGTTTTTTGAGTGGTGGAAATCGCTCAGAATGCCCCAAACAGACAATGAAAAATGAGAGAGAACATCAGACTATTCGAGGAAAGCACGATGGTAGGTGGCTGGAGTCTCGCCGTGCGCGACGACTGGAGCTACAAGATAAAGCGTGTGAACATCACCGACGAGGAGAAGGCCGCGTACGAAAAGGAATTCGGCGACCAGATCATCACCTATGACCAGTTTTTCAACTGGTGGGTAAAACTCAACGACCTGGGCAACTACAACAAATAAAAAGCGAACAAACCAGCCGGCTTGTTCGCTTTTTTTTGTGATATCGTTATGTAGAGACGCACGGCCGTGCGTCTCTACGAATGCATCAAATTTAGTTCTTGAAATTTCTCTTGTCGAGCACGTGCTTGGCCTTGCCCATGGAACGCTCTATGCCGAATGGCTCCTTTACGTGGATGTTTGGCTTGATGCCCACCATAGACACGATGCGGTTGAACAGAGGCTTTACGTACTCCAGCTGCTTGGCAGCATCAGCCGAATAGAATTCCTGACGGAGCTCCACATCGAGGTCGAATGTGTCCTCGTTGTTCTTGCGGTCCACGGTGATGAAGTAGTAAGGCTGGAATGCAGGGAACTCGGTGAGGCAGGCCTCTATCTGAGATGGGAACACATTGACGCCACGGATGATGAGCATATCGTCGCTGCGGCCCAGGATGCGGTCCATTCTCACTGCTGTACGGCCACACTTGCACTTCTCGTAGATAAGGCGTGTGAGGTCGCGTGTGCGGTAGCGGATGATAGGCATGGCCTCCTTGCAGAGCGATGTGAACACCAGCTCGCCAAACTCGCCGGGCTTGCAAGGCTCCAGAGTCTCAGGGTTGATAATCTCGGGATAGAACATATCCTCCCAGAGGTGTGTGCCGTCCTGGAACTCGCACTCGCCGCCCACGCCGGGTCCGCACATCTCTGTAAGGCCGTAGATATCGTAGGCCTTGATGCGGAGCTTGTCCTCAAGCTCCTTGCGCATGCCGTCGGTCCAAGGCTCGGCGCCGAAGAAGCCGGCTTTCAGCTTCATCTTGTCGATGGAAACCACATCGCTGTCGTGGATGGCCTCGGCAAGGCGCATTGCGTATGATGGAGTACAGCACAAAACTGTAGATCCGAAATCCTGCATCAGCATAATCTGCTTCTCGGTGTTGCCGGCTGATGTTGGGAGCTGAACCGCACCCAACTTGCCAGCGCCGTCGTGAGCGCCGAGTCCGCCTGTGAAGAGGCCGTATCCGTAAGAAACCTGTACGAGGTCGTCCTTGCCAACTCCGCCGGCAGCCATTACACGTGCCACGCCCTCGGCCCACATATCGATGTCGTTCTTGGTGTAGGTATCCACAACGGGCTTTCCTGTGGTGCCTGATGATGCGTGGATTCTAACAACCTCGCTCTGTGGAACACACTGGAGACCAAATGGATATTCGTCGCGGAGGTCGAACTTGGTGGTGAAAGGGAGCTTTACGATATCGTCGATAGACTTGATGTCCTCGGGCTTTACACCCATCTCGTCCATCTTTCTCTTGTAAAACTCGGTATTCTCGTAACATCTCTTTACGATTTTCTGGAGTCTCTCGCCCTGGAGAGCGCGCATGTCCTCGCGGCTCATGCACTCATACTTTGCATTGTAAATCATTGTTGCTTTTCTATTGTTGTTTTTTTAATTATCCATTAAATTCATTATCAGGAAAACTATCCTTCAGATAGTTTTTTTCTTATCCGAAAATTCAAAGAAGAATAAAGAATTAAAAGAATTGCTTTTGAAAGAAAAAATTCTTTTAATTTATTTCCAATTCTTTCCATTTTCGGATAAAAACCGAGACGCACGGCCGTGCGTCTCTACTGTAGCCCGTCGTATGGCATTGAGTCCTTCTTGCGGTAACCCTGACCGGTCATTACGGCAATAAGATTATCGTCCTGATTGCGGATCTCAACATTCACGTATGGAATCTTGGGATGGTTGTAGGTTTCTGATGCTGTGGCCGTAAGTGTGTCGCCCTTCTTGGCCGATTGCAGGAACGATATGCTGTTCTGGATTCCGAACGTAAGCTGTCCGTGACTGTTTACGGCGGCGGCCACGGCAAGGTCGCCAAGAGTGAAGAGCGCACCGCCCTGACACACTCCGCCGGCGTTCAGGTGATTGTCCTGCACCAGCATCTGCGCCTTGGCCTTGCCCTCTGATACTTCTATCAGCTGCATGCCATTGCAGGATGCGAATTTGTCGCAAGTATTTAGAGTTTCCTTTAGTGTCATTTCCTAATATCAGATTTTGCGATTGTAAATATAGAAGATAAATTTGAGTCCGCAAAAATTTTTTATTCAATTTTTTTCGTTTTCTTGTTGCAGAGATACACGCCCAATATGGTAATCACGCATCCCACAACGGCATACACCGTTATCTTCTCGTCGAGAACTATATGGGCGGTGATGAGCGCCACCACGGGATTGAAGTAGAGATAATTGCTGGATACCACGATGCCGATTTTGCTGGTAACGATATTCCAGAGCAGGAAACATCCTAGCGACGCCACAAGGGCAAGGAATATCACATTGGACAGCACATCGCCGCGCGAAAACATATCAGCCGTAACGTGGAATCCATCAAAAAAGAAATACGGCAGCATAGTAAGCACGCCCCAGAAAAAGACCTTCCTTGTAATCACAAACGAATCGTACCTTTTTTCCATCACGCGCAGGGTAACGGAATAGAAGGCCCAGCAGAGCGACGCCGCCAGACTCAGTACTATAACAAGAGGATTGTCGTCGAGGATAAAGATGCCGTTGAAAACCACCAGCGCCGTGCCCACCAGTGCTATTAGCGACCCCGTGAGGAAACTGTTGCTGAGTTTCTCGCTGCGCCATATCAGCCTGTTTATCAACGCCGTAACCACAGGAGTGCTGCATACGATGAGGGCCACCGTGCTGGTGGCTGATGCTATGCCCACAGCAGTATTCTCGGTGAGGAAATACACCGAGCCGCCCGTAACGCCAAGCACCAGAAAAAGCAACTCGTCTTTCCAGCTCTTGGAAATCAAATACTTGTGGCTGAAGGGCAGCATCACCAGATACGCTATCACAAAGCGGATTGTCATAATCTCCGCCGGACTCATGCCCGCATTCAGCAACACCTTGCTGGATACAAAAGTGCTGCCCCACACCATCGACGCTATCAGCGCAAACACATGGAAGGGCCAACTGCTTTTCATTTTCGATTCGTAATTATTTAATTATCAAATCCTCAAGCTGAACCTTGGGCACATAGTGTACATTATCGGCATCGCGGTAATACTTATGGCTGTCAGCCTCAGAAATAGGCACCAGCTTTATGGTCTCGATGGATTTTCCGATGGCAAGCACGGCCAAAGGCTCACAAGTAAGATTAAGCATGGTGCGGATATTCTCCTTATTGAAAGCACAGATTATCAATCCATTAAGCCCCACCTCCACGGCCTTTAGCAGCATGCTCTGGAGCGATATGCCGAGGTCGATGTAGGTCATGCTGTCGGGCTCGCGGTTGGCGCACACCACTATGAAGGACCTTGGCTCGCTGCACTCGAAAGGCAGATGTAGCTCGGGCAATGCGCCGCCCATCTTTATGTTGGCGTTCACGATGGAAACCTCCTGCGGGTCGGTAACAATCTTGAACCTGAGCGCCTGCTGGTTGCGGGCTGATGCCACCTTGGTATTAACGCCCACAATGCGCCTCAGCACCTCGGGTCCCACCTCCACATTGGGATCGTAGCCCCTGATGCTGCGGTTTTTCAGCAAAAGAGTGTCCAGCCCCTGCCCTACCTTCTTCACGGTTTTGCGAGAACCGAAAACCTCGTTGTATCTTTTCTCTAAGTAATTGTCAGCCATAGATATAAACTAAATTAGTCCAAATCCATCAGAGTCCATCCATTGCCGTCCCAGACATAGACCTTATCGGTGTTGGAATTATAATAAATCTTTACTCCCTGGGTAACCTCATACATGAAAACGTATGGATCCTGCTCCATATACCACATAGTGTTCTCCTCGTTCCAGCTCCAACGCTCGTCGTCCTGTATATTGCTGATATCAGGGAACTTGGGATGCCTTACGCCGTTGTCGTGATGGTTGGGATTGTAATTGTCGGAATCTATCTTGTTGGGCTTCAGCTTGCCGCCGCCGTTTCCGCCATTGCCGCCGTTTCCGCCCTTGTTGCCGTTGTTGCCGTTATCGCTGATGCCGCCTCCCATGGCCTTGATCACCCTGTCGCCGAAATCCTGAACGCAGCAATACTGATATGAGGGGTGGCTTCCGCACGAAACGCCCACGGCCCTGTAGCTGGGGTTGAGGATATTCTTGCGGTGTCCCAGGCTTGGAGTGCCGTCGTCCACCAGAAGCTGCATCACCACGCCGATGGCGGTGTTCTTGCCGGCGCTAATGTTCTCGGCCATGGCACCGCTGTTATAGAAACGGCGCACGCGGTCGAAACATCCGGTGCCGTCGTAGCTGTCGTGGTCGAAGAAACCGTTGCGCGCCATATCAGACGCATGATACTTGGCCGCCTTGCAGAGCCCGGCATCAGGGTACAGCATAGGCAGGTTGCTTACACGCATGAGATCGTTCTTTAGCGATGATATGTATCCTCCTGATGCTCCGTTGAGAGCCTTGGTGGCGTATGTGTTCCAGAATTTGGCGCCATCCATGCGGGCCAGATTCATGAGGTAGACAATCTCGCGCTCGGTGCTGCTCATATCGGCAATGCCCGAACAGGTGTTGGCCTTCTTTACCTCGGCGGCTGTCCATTCCGGAAACCTGCGGTCCTGCGCAAGGGCATCCAGCGACAACGCCAGCATCAGAAATATAAGAATCTTTTTCATGATTTATAAGTTATTGTGTTATTGGGTATTTGTTAAATTCATAAACGCAAAACGATGGTCAAAATTATACAAAAAACGCGGTTGGAAAAAGGAAAATGAAAAAAATAATTTTTTTTGGAAAAAAACTCGCCAAATATTTGCTACAATCGTAAAATTAAAAATATATTTGCACAAAATTTTAATTATATGATATAAGTAACATAATTATCACATTATCAAAATGATAAACCGCGACGAGTACGTTCCCGACGAAGAATGGGCCCGATTCAGGGAGATCTCAAAGGATTTCCCTACCCCAAATGTCTTCGTAAACCTCGACACCATCGAGAAGTCTTACAGGCAGCTTATTGAGAAGTTCCCATACGGAACCGTGTATGTTGCCATAAAAGCCAATCCCGGCATTCCAGTGATAAGGCTGGTGGACAAATTAGGATGCAATTTCGATATTGCATCGCGTTACGAACTTGACGACGTTCTCTCACAGGGCGTATCGCCAGACCGCATTTCGTATGGCAACACCATAAAGAAAGCCTCAGACGTAAAATACTTCTACGACAAGGGCGTGCGCATGTTTGCCACCGACAGCAAGGACGACCTCAAGAACATTGCCGACATGGCTCCGGGCAGCAAGGTGTATGTAAGGATTCTCATCGAGAACTCCTCAACAGCCGACTGGCCTCTTTCAAGGAAGTTTGGCTGCCATCCCGACATGGCCTACAACCTCATGATAATGGCCAAGGAGCGCGGTCTTATTCCATACGGAATTTCTTTCCACGTGGGCAGCCAGCAGAGAGACATCGGACAGTGGGACGACGCCATCGCCAAGACTAAGTACCTCTTCGAGTCGCTCGAGGAGGAGGAGGATATCAAACTACAGATGATAAACATGGGCGGAGGCTTCCCTGCCCACTACAAGACCGCCTGCAACGACCTCCAGGACTACGCCACCGAGATCACCCGATACATCCACGACGATTTCGACGAGATGCCTCAGATAATTTTCGAGCCCGGACGCTCCCTCATGGGCGATGCCGGCATCCTGACATCGGAGGTGGTGCTTATCTCACGCAAAAACAACACTTCGCTCTCGCGCTGGGTATATCTGGACTGCGGATTGTTCAACGGCCTCATCGAGACCATGGGCGAGGCCATAAAGTATCCCGTAATCACCGACAAGGACCACGGCAAGCGCGGCGAGGTGATACTGGCAGGCCCCACCTGCGACAGCGCCGACATCATGTATGAGCAGGCCAAGTACAAGCTGCCCATCGACCTTAAGATAGGCGACAAGGTTTACTGGCTCTCCACCGGCGCCTACACCACAAGCTACGCCTCGGTAAACTTCAACGGCTTCCCTCCAATAAAGGGCTACTACTACGACCAGGAGGCCATCTACGACGAGAAGGGCAATGTGGTGAAGGAACTGAAATAAAGAGTAAACGCACGTAGAGACGCACGGCCGTGCGTCTCTACCCCAAAAATACAAGACCGATTTGCGCATATCATTTCTCAGACGCAGGTCGGTCTTTTTTTATTATGTTTTTTAGATACCCACATGGCAAATCAATCAGAGATCAACGAGGCGTTTTGGCGCAAATACACCAACGAGGCATCAGAGTTTTTCATCAACAAGATGCTGATGCTGGCTCCCAGGGAAGAACTGAGAGGCTCGTTTCTTGGCCACAACGCGCCCAACCATCTTATGTATAAAGTTGACACTCTGTACAGCAGCGACGGCCACCGCGCCTACGAGTTCCTCATAGAATATGATATCTACGAGCCCAACGTGGGTATCTATTACGGCTGCAAGGGACTCACCCTCGGCTCTTGCAATCACGAGGACGAGATAGCCATATTCAACAAGGAATGGGAAATCCTAAGGCCCGAAGTGTGCGCCGTGCTCAACAACACCTTCCCGGGCAAATGCTTCAACCACAGATTCAAGCTCACCAACAACGCCAACAACAATACCTACTGGCCATTCTGGATTACCCTTCAGGAAGACGAGGACATCCTGGAAGTGGGCATGAGAGCCGTAATATTGATAAGGAATGTATATAAAAGGTTTCTCGACAGCAACGACCCATCGGTGATAGAAAGAAAGGAAATGCCCAAGCCAAATATCGATGCCGACGTTGCGGCGTTTACGGAGGCCACATTTGCAGAATTTCAGAAAAAATTTCACATCTACGACAAGAGAAACCTCAATAAGGAACTAACAGACAGAAACATAGAATTACTAAACCGCTTTCTAAAAAATGCCGTTAGCAGCGGAATATTGTCGATAAACAACTATTACGAGAAAGCCTGGGAGGCAAAAACGCTCGACAATTCCAGTTTCATACGCCTTATCTATATTCTCTGCCAATACATAAAACCTCAGCGCGGAAACATTCCATGGAAAGAAATATCCAATGTGATACTGGACTGCAACGGACTTAGATACAAAGATTGTCTGCGTACCCAGCGCGAGGACGCATTATCGTATCTCGACCACAATCCCGACAAGAAAAGGGAAATAGACTTGACAATCAGGAAATTACTCGAACTTCAGAAAAAATAATCACACAAACATTCTATACGTATAGATTTTGGTAAAACGCATCATTGTAATTTTGCACCGGTAAAAAAAACATTAATTACAAAACAATGAGCGACATTACAGTTTACGAAGAAAGCGTATCCCAAAGCAGCGTGGTGGTAAGCCGACTGGCCAATGATGTATTGCCGGCTATGGGACAGAGCATAGCTCAGAATATGCCGCATTTCGTATCAGCCTACAAGGAGATAAAGACGCTTCAGATAGAGCGTGAGTGCGAGCTGCGCAAATTCATGGCGGAGAAGGAATCAGGCCTAGAAAAATTCCAGACAATGGCGGCAAGCTCTCAGCAGCGACTCAACGAGCAGATGGGCAACATCACACAGATGATACAGGCCATAATAGGGCTCAATCCACAGACTCCCACCGAGATGGAATCAAAGAAAATGCTTGTAATGGCCATGACCGCCACTCAGCAGGCCTACCTCAAGGAACTGGAAATGCTGCTTAACCTATAAAACCAAAATACATACAAAAAAATGCCAGAAGAAAATCCAACACCAGCGCAGGAGCCAGAAACTCCCAACACCATAGACGATGCAGCGCTGCAAGACATCAACAACGAACTGTCGGCTCTAATAAACGACTCCCCATCCATGCCTCCATCGATACCGGACATAGGAAACACAGAAACACCGCTGCCCGACATGCCATCGCAGGAGGATGCTTTGCCATGTCCTGACGACTCTGCCGAATACGAGGAGGAACCTGAGGAAACCGATTTCTCAAAACCTACACAGCTCAAGATTTTCAGCGAAATAGATTCCATAGTAGGCAATCTATACAAGGAAATAGGACAGATAAACTCGAATTTCGAGAAAATATCAAGCACATTCTTCAACCTGGCCGCCGATTATGAAAAAGAGGCTGAGAGAAAGGGCGACGACGGATTAAGCACCGACGAATCCAAGGCTGCCCTGATACTGGAGATTTCAGGAATGGCGATAAGCGGCTTAGCCAAGTTTGTAAGCCTCATTAAAGAGCAGCACACATACAACCAGGTAATAACGATACTGCGAAACGAGGCCGAGGCCAAGAGCGATTTTGTGAAGAGTCAGCTCCCTAACCTGAAACAAATGGTAAACTACAATGCCACCTTGCTGGACCAGTCCATAGGCTTCGGTTTGGGCAAAGACGACAAATTGCTGAGAGACCACAAGGCATTCAGAAACCACTACAAAGACGATATAAAGGAAAAGCTGTCGATGCTTAGGAACTCGCTTTATCACTGGCGACTGCTGGAATACCTGGACAGGCAATTCGTGTATTGGAAAAATGGCCAAACCACTGAAGAATACATGCCAGACTTCGGCGACATCAACCGCGAGATACTGGAATATCTCTACCCCGACAACGATGGAACAGACAACAAAGCATCAGAGGAGACAAAACAGATAAACTCGGCAAGACGTGCGTGCTACGAACTTGGATCGGCATTCAACCTATCCATTCCGCCCGACGACCCGGGATTTATGAACGAGCTTCCATCCACTATTACAGCAAGGGTAGTGGCCATCGTAATGGACAAACAGCTGTATGCCACAACAATGTCGCTTGTAGGCTACGAGGAATGGAGCCTAATACAAGAAACATGCCTATACTCCAAGAAATGCCGTGAACCCAAACCTCCATTGGCGCCCACAGCCGAAACGATAAAAAACGAGGTTTTCGGCACATTGTCGCCATACGTTGACGAATACACCAAAATAGACAAACAAAACGGTAGACGAGCAAACGTAAACTTAATAAACGCATTGCTGGCCTCGGTATTGGGTGGAATCATATCATTCGGCACCATAGACACCATGTGGATAAAAATCGTTGCAACACTAGTGATAGTATTTTTGGCGTTCCATATGGCATTTAAAACAATAAAAAAAGTAAATGACAAATACACCTACAAGCTGGAGAAATTATCGCTATACATCCAGAACCAAATGCTGAAACTATCGGGCGAGAGCATCAAACTAAAAATGGTAAGAGATGTATCTGACAGCATAGTAAAGGCGATATTATGGGGCGTAGTCGGCCTCATTGCGGGATCTTTTGCCTTCCCACCCTTTGGCACTATAATAGGAGGCCTTATGGGATTTACCTATGGATTATTAGGCGGCAACGAAGAGGTAAGACATTCCGATGGCTCGGAATACAAGATAATGAAAACCGGCAATGGATGGTTCTCATACGTTGTGCTTACATTGCTGTCGGCATTGGTATTATTTGTTTCTGTAGGTCTTATTTTAGGCAGAGGCAATTAACATACTAATCCCCCACCCCAAAAAACAACACACAAAAACCGGAAGTTTTCCCAACAAGACTTCCGGTTTTTATTTTATAGATATTTCTGAAGTTTGGAATAATTGATCAGCTTTACATCTGAGGCCTCGTTCTCAAAAGTGCCGGAATAGACAATGGCTGTATTAAAATTTTGTACCTGATATAGCTAAGATTTACCAAAAAACGAAACAATTTTATGCAAATTTGAAGTTGGAGTTCGAAATTACATAAGTTTTGGGAGAAAAGTTTATGCAAATTTGAAGTTGGAGTTCAAATTTGCATAAAAAAAAGATTCTTCGCAGGGAAGAATGACAACGGAATCACTTGCACCTTTGGCGCAATAAGAGAGATTCTTCGCTGCGCTCAGAATGACCCAGTCGGGCGCTTTTAAAGAGAGAGAAGGAGTAGAAAGAAGGCGGCGCTCCGCGCCCCCTATTCTCTCCACTCCTCTTCCTACTCTATTCTTTATCAACGCTTTACACCGTCATTCTGAGCGCAGCGAAGAATCTTAATAATGCGCCAAGTGCGCAGGGAAGTATCAAGGGAAGAATCATTTTCTGAGGATATGTTCCATTCCTACTTCTTTAAGGTATTCCTCGTATTCGCTTTGCCAAGTAGTCTTTGACGTTGAATCGGGAACAGAGACAAGTGTTTTCCATTCTGGATTCTTGGAATTTATGAGAGCGATTTTCTTCTCACGTGTCCAGCCCTTTATCTGTTTCTCTCTGGCAATGGCGGAAGACGGATAGGGAAACTCCTCATAATAGACACAGTACTCCAAATTGTATTTTGCAGAGTGAGAATCCTTTACCAAATGATTCTTGTGCTCATACATTCTACGGTCCAAATCGTTGGTCATCCCAACATAGAGAGCGGTCTTGTTACGATTGGTAATTATGTAGGTGTAATATGTCTTTGTCATCGATTCCTGATTAATTGTTTTCTTTTTGCAAAGATATAAATCTTCGCTAAAATGTAGGGAAGTTTTTGCGCCAAAATTGCATAAAAAAGATTCTTCGCAGGGAAGAATGACAACGGAATCACTTGCGCCTTTGGCGCAATAAGAGAGATTCTTCGCTGGAAAAGAATGCCAACGGAATTCTTGCGCCTTTGGCGCAATAGAAGAGATTCATCGCTGCGCTCAGAATGACCTGGACGGGCGCATTAAAAGAGGGAGGGAGTAGGGAGAATAGGCGGCGCGGGGCGCCGCCTATTCTCCCTACTCCTCTTCCTACTCTATTCTTTATCAACGCTTTACGTCGTCATTCTGAGCGCAGCGAAGAATCTTAATAATGCGCCTAAGGCGCAGGGAAGTATCAAGGGAAGAATCATTCTCTGAGGATATACAGATTCTTAAAGGAAGAAAAAAAAGAATAACACGGAATCCTTGCGCCTTGGGCGCAATAAGAGAGATTCTTCGCTCCGCTCAGAATGACCCGGACGGGCGCTATTCTCTCCTCTCTCTCTTCCTACTCTACTCTTTATCAACGTCTTACACCGTCATTCTGAGTGCAGCGAAGAATCTTAATAATGCGCCTAAGGGCGCAGGGAAGTATCAATTGCAAATCCTACGAAGCCCATCAACAAGGCCCCCAAAAAAATCCAGCACTTCCGTCATTGTGCCTCGCTCGTCCCTCGCGGCACCATTCCGGAATCACTGGATTTTTTATTTATTTTCTTTTTTCAGCTTAAAAAACAAAGATGGATTTCTATTTTTTAAACTGGAGGGCAAGACGGAAGCCAAGGTTGCCTTGCCTACGGTAAGGGTAGTCGGGATTACAATGATAAGATGATGCATCGCCATCATTATTGCACCAACTACCACCACGAAGAATGCGGTAGGAACCGCCCTTACTAAAACAATCAGAACACCACTCCCAAACATTGCCACGCATATTCTTGATTCCATAGCCCTCTTCATCGGATATCGGAGTTGGTGTCTCCCCTACAGGATGAGTGCAGTCCCCAGAATTTCCTCTATGCCAAGCCACATCATCAACATTGCGCTTATAAGCATTGGAATACTCACAGGCCCTCACCCATTGCTCCTCACTTGGCAAACGGAAACACAAACCTGTTTCATTGTTCAGTTTCATAATATAAAGCATTGCATCATACCACGAAACCTGCTCCACTGGATAATTGTCGCCTTTCTTAAAATAAGAAGGATTGTTTTTTTTTTTCCAATCGCCTTGAGAAACAGCGTATTTGCATATATAGAAATCGTGACCTTCCACTTTTACCATATTGTATTCATCCTTCAATTCCTTATCAGAAATCTCTTTCCTTGGCAATGTTTTCCAGTAATACTTCTCCATAAAATCATCATTGCCTAATGTGGCGTAAACACACTTGGCTATTGGTGATTTATCATCCTTGATATAGCCAAGTTCGATGATATTTTTGAAGTATTGAGAGTAATCGCGGAAATCGGAATTTGCCACATCTTCAAGAACCTGCTTGCGGAATGTCTCCGCCATCAAGCCGTGCATCTTGTAGCCGTTTTCTGATTCCGAACCAACCAAATACAAAACCAATGAGAAAGACAATAATCACAATGGCGGCGGCCGTGTTGCGTGCGGCGTGCGGCGGCAAGGGGGGAAGCATCAGCACCGAAACAAATACTGAAGCATCAGCCCCACAGACAAAACTGGAGGTAAAGGCCAAGACAATCTGGAAACAGTTTCTGAAGGAGGGTCACGAGGCCGACACCGCGGAATACGTAATAAAAACCAAGGACAACGTGGAATCGCTGTACCTCTACCGAGCCATCAAGAAGGAAAACCTGACATCCACCGAATACAACAAGCTCTACAAGCTGGTGTGCTATCCCAACAACGGATTCACCACAGTGGTTTTCCTGGAGGCCAGGAGCGAGGACGGCGAGGAATACTCTTACCTCACTTTCTACAAGTATCAGGACGAGAAACTCACAAAGGATTTCTCAGTGATAGACCAGAAGCCCGATTTCCTGGAATGGAACGAGGAAGGCCAGTACTTCAGCAACCTTACCGGCGAGGTTTACCTTACCCCCGACGGCCTCGACATCAAGCACGGCGCTTATTTCCAGGCCGACGATGACGACCGCGACCAATACGAATCATCATACCGCTGGACCGGAAAGAGATTCGAGAAATAAAGAGTAAAGTGTAAAGTTTAAAGAGTAAAGTGTAAAGATTAGAGATAAAAGAAAAACACAGAATTCAATTTTCAGAAACCGGATTCTGTGTTTTTCATATAATGGTTGTCCTAAAAAAACTAACCTCTGAGGTCCTTGAGGGAGTCTTTGGCTTCTTGCAGGCGGTCCTCTATGTCATAATCGCCCTCATACTTCCTGAGGCCCTGAAGAATCTTGATAGCCTTGTTGTATGCTGATACGGCATCGTCGTAGCGGTCGTCGTCCTCGGCAAGCACATCTGCCATGGCAGTGTAGCTTACACCCTCCATACGCCTTGAGGCTATATCGTTGGTAGTGGCAGCCTCGGCCACCTTGATAGCCTTGCGGTAATACTTCTCGGCCACATCATTGTCCTCGTCCTGATAGAATGTGATATTTCCCAGCTGATAATAAACATCGGCGAGGTCGGAGCGGAGGTCACCCTTGTCGAGCTTTCTCTTAAGATACAGAGGCTCAGCCATAAGCAGCAGCTGCTTGGCCGGTTTGCACCAGTTGTCGTAATTAAGCACTATAGCCAGAGTATAGAGGAACCCGCCGTCGTCGTTCATGAGGCCAAAATCGAGCACGCTCGCAAGCACAGGCTTGGCGTAAATATCGAACCAGTCGTCCTCGCCGTCCTCATCGTCCTCCTCCTCATCGTCACATTCCTCATCGTCACATTCCTCATCGTCGTCGCCCATCACGAGGGAATATACATTGTCGCAATACTGCGAAAAGTCGGCGTCATCGGTGATATCCATATCCAGAAGCTCCTGGAGAATCTTTGCCGGAATCTTGTAGAACACATCGCCATTCTTGTCGGTCTTGGTCTCAAGCATCTTCTTGCCTGCCAGCTGCTTAAGCGCCTTCTCGACATCAGGCACCACCTCGTCCAGCAGGTCAAAAAGCGCGTCAAGATCTATCCAGCAGCTGCCCCAAATGGCAAAATGCTGCATTACAGCCTGCTCGTTGGCGTTCAGGGAGTTGTATCCGCTGTTGGAGCCGCCAGCCTTGGTGTTTTTTGTAGCTGATGCTGCTTTTTTTTGCTCGGGCTCTGATGCTGCCTTTTTTGGCTCGGGGGCTGATGCTGCCTTCTTTGGTGCGGGCTCTGATGCTGCCTTTTTGGGTGCGGGCTCGTCCTCTGCCTCAGGCTCCGGGGCCGATGCCGCAGAGCTTCCCAAAAGATCCTTTATGCGGTTGATTACGGTGCTGTACTCGTTGTCTCTCCTGAAACCGAAATTGGTGTTCACGAGGTGCTGATACATATTCTTGAGGTCCGCCACATAATAATCGAACTCGGCGGCGTTGGTCTCAGCCTTGGTGAGAGGGATAATGCCATCGAGCTGCTGACGAACAAGCTCCTCGCGCCTCTTGGTGAAAAAGTTGTAATAATCCATGAACACGCTCTTGTCGAGAATGTTGGCATCGTCGAGCACGATAGGGAGCACGCGCTCCTTTATGTTGCCGCCCTCGCTGATACGGTGCCACTCGTGCATGCAGTGGAGCGACTCAATGTATCGCTTGCTGATAACAACGATTACCACGGCGCCGCGGCCAATCTCCTTCTCGGTCTCGTCGATCTGTACGCACCACGGACTCAGGTTGTCCTTGTCGCGCTTATAATAGATATTGTTTTTCTCCAGAATGGCACAAAGCTTCTTGACATCGTCCTCGATATCAGGAAACTTGTCGTTTGCCCACGAGTAGGAGAAGTACACGGGCAGGTTTTCGTTTATGTATTTCGACATATTCTGATTTTAAAAAGATTTTGTATTTTTCCTGTGTAGGTCCTGATGCTTACAAACATTCCACCCTGAGGCCGTATTCCTCGGCGCAGAGCTTCTCTATGCGGCATCCGCGGGCCTTGTCCCAGCCGGGGCACATGATGAGCACCTCGCACTCGGCAAGTATGGTGAGCGACTTGCTCAGGTAGAAGAGACCAAGGTTTACGCCCTCGGGATTGCCAAGGTCCAGCACCGAGTCCACCACGGTGTAGCCCTTGCTGGCGGCGTACTGCTCGGCGTCGCGGCGGGCGTCCCTTATCTGCTGCTCGGTAAGGCCAGCCATCGGCTGACTTATCATTGCTTTTGTCATAAAATAAAATGTTTTTAGTATTTTGGGATTTTGGATTTTGAACAAGAAAACGAGCACTATTTTGCTTTATCAATACTTGGAGTGCTCAGAAAACTGCAAAAACAAGTTTTTGCAAAAAACGCCTAACGCTAAAAAACAAAACAAAGAAAACCATTACAACGGTGTTTTTTCCCGTTTTGTTTTCTGCTGTTAGCGTTTTTTTGGTTATGTCAATAACCGGTTTTCTGCGCTCCCAATCAGATGAAAAGCTTTAAAAGCGCGTTTTCTTGTTCAAAACTCAAAAAATTCAACTTTCCGTTAACCTACAAAGAACTTGAGGGCAGCCACAATCACGTAGGCGAGTACGAAGAGCATTGGCACCTTCTTCTCTACCGACGAGAATGTTCTGTGACGCTCCATCTGGAGAAACTTCCACTCGTAGTTGTAAGGCATGGCGGCCAGCTTCTCCTCCAGAATGTTGATGATGGCGAACTTGGCACCGTTCATGCGCGAATAGCTGTTGAGCTTGCCGAGCCATGTGATAGCCAGCAGAATGCCCACAATCACAATGCCGTATATTGTATAGTTGGCGGCATCAGACTTCACCAGACCAAAAACCGCTATAAGAGCCGAGTTTACCGAAAGGAAAAATGTGTTGGCGTTCTGCCTCTGCTTGCTGATATCGTCGGCCGATGACACGTACATCTTGTAGATATCCCAGAGGGCCTTGGGGTCATCTGATTTTATCTTGCTGCGGAATTCTTCCTCAAGATCCTGTACCGGATTTTTCTTTGTTTCTATTGTCATGATTTAATAAGTATTAATGATTTTGCAAATATAAAAATATAATAACCAAATCTCAAATATTTTTTGCTACTTATGTCTATGTTTTTCATAATTAATGAATATATTTGCAATCAGAACAATTAAAGAACAATTAAAATTTAATATCACTATGAAAAACACACTTTCAGCAATCCTGCTGGCCGCCGGACTCTCGCTTCTGGGCGGCAACGCAATGGCGCAGAATCAGCCCGCCACTCCCAAGGAGGTAATAAAGATCTGGGACGGCAAAATCCCCGGCGCCAAGCACAGCGCAGAATGGGAGGAAAAGGTGGCCCAGCAGAACAATCCCGGCTGGATAACCGCCGTTACAACCCCTACACTCGACTACTTTCCCGCCGAGGGCGGCGACAACAAGCCGGCAGTAATCATCTGTCCCGGAGGCAGCTATTTCGGACTCACATATATGTGGGAAGGCATCGTTCAGGCCCAGTGGTTCAACAAGATAGGCGTATCGGCCTTTGTACTTAAATACCGCCTGCCCAAGGACGAGACCATGGAACAGCGCAACATAGGCCCTCTCCAGGATGCTCAGCAGGCCATCCGCTACGTGCGCAGCAAGGCCAAGGAATTCGGCATCGACGCCAGCAAAATCGGAATAGCCGGATTCTCGGCCGGAGGTCACCTTGCATCCACACTGTCAACACGTTACGACGAGAAAGTATACAAGAGCAAGATAGATGCCAGCGCGCGTCCCGACTTCTCTATCCTGATATATCCCGTGATTTCGATGCAGGCCGGACTCACCGAGGGCGGCACCAAGGCGGGCCTCATAGGCGGCGACGCCGACCAGGCCACAGTTGACCTTTTCAGCAACGAGAAACAGGTTACCAAGGACACTCCTCCCACCTTCATGGCCCACGCCATCAACGACAAGCTGGTAACCTACAAGAACAGCACCACCTACATCGACGCCCTCAACGCCGCCGGTGTGGAATGTGAGCTCCACCTCTACTCACGCGGCGACCACGGCCTCGGCGCCAAAAACCCCATAGAAACCCAGGCCTTCTGGCACGACGACTGCGAAAGATGGCTGAGGATGATGGGAGTGGTGAAGTAAGATTCTTCGCTGAAAACGATAGGCATTTGCGCCCTTGGGGCGCAAAAAGAAAGATTCTTCGCTTGGAAGAATGATATACAGGAACCCTTGCGCCCTTGGCGCAATAGGAAAGATTCTTCGCTGCGCTCAGAATGACCCGGACGGGCGCTTTAAAAGAAAAAAAGATAGGGAAGAGAGGCGGCGCTCCGCGCCGCCTCTCTTCCCTATCTTTTTTCTACACTTCTCTTTATCAACGTCTTACGCCGTCATTCTGAGCGCAGCGAAGAATCTTAATAATGCGCCAAAGGCGCAACCCCACATTATTTAAAATTCTTCAAAAACACCTCAAACTCCTCCAACAATCCTTGTTGAATCAATTTGTCCTTCACTTCTGCAAATAACGACATCTCATCTCGTTGAAAGCAAAAGATAAGATAATTGCAACACGTCATAAGATAATACTTTTTGAATATCGGATTATTCATCGGTAATTTACCCGTAATCCCTATCGCTTTCTTTAAGTTCTCCTCTGCGGAGGTGTAGTCTTGGAGACAGTTCTGTTGCAAATGTGCCAGATTATTGTAGGCTCTTGCAAGGTAGTTCTGATATTCAGGATTCTCCTTCGGAAGACGCTCGCCTATCTCTATAGCTTTCTTGTAGTTCTCCTCTGCGGAAGTGTAGTCTTGGAGATAGTTCTGTTGCAAAATTGCCAGATTATTGCAGGCAGCTGCAAGGTAGTTCTGATATTCAGGATTCTCCGTCGGAAGCCGCTCGCCTATCTCTATTGCTTTCTTGTAATTCTCCTCTGAGGAGGCGTAGTCTTGGAGATAGTTCTGTTGCAAATGTGCCAGATTATTGTACCAACTTGCAAGGTAGTTCTAATATTCAGGATTCTCCTTCGGAAGACGCTCGCCTATCTCTATCGCCTTCTTGTAGTTCTCCCCTGCGGAGGAGTAGTTTTGGAGACAGTTCTCTTGCAAAATTGCTAGATTATTGCAACAACTTGCAAGATAGTTCTGATATTCAGGATTCTCCTTAGGAAGCTGCTCGCCTATCTCTATCGCTTTCTTGTAGTTCTCCTCTGCGGAGGCGTAGTCTTGGAGATAGTTCTGTTGCAAACATGCCAGATTATTGTAGACCCATGCAAGGGCGTTCTTTAAATCATCATTCTCTTTATCTGCCTCAATTTTCTTCTCTACCAATTGCAAGGTCTTGCAATAAAGTTCCTTAGACAAATTGAAGACAAAGGATTTACGAAGTATGATTGCTGTATCGCACAACAAATAATGATTGCAGCTGATATCATAATTCACAAGACTATGACCTATGCACTCTGCAAAGGGAACAAACTGCCAATAGTTGTATTCTATGATAGAAACGATATTGACAAGATACCATCCATAATCCTCTTCCTTTATCTCTATCTGCTCCCTTATTGATTCGGCAATCAGGCCGTGGAGTTTGTATTCCTCTTCGCCGTTGGAGTTTGTCTGAGCGGTAATGATGCCTCGCTTTATGAGGTTGACGAAAACTTCCTCGAAAGCATCTTCCGATTCTATTATTCCTGCGAGCAATTCTTGGATTACCTTCTTGCTTATGTAGTCCGTTGGCCAAAGCACAAAATGGCGCAGCAATTCCTTTTCGTTTTCCTTGAACTGCGTGAAATCCACAAGGCGGATAAGGAAACCGATTATTGTCTGTTCCTCTTCGCTCTCGTTTCTGTTTCTGGAAGTGACGCCTACTCGTTTTTGATTTCTGAAAATATCCTTGTGCAACAATTCGTTGATATCGTCGAAAGATTTTCTCGGCAGATCCTGCAGGAATATTCCCAACTGCTCTACAAGCAATGGCGAATTATGCAAGAGTCTGAAAAGTCTATCGAAATCACCGAAATCCTTGTATCCATCACCAGCCTTTTTAAGGAACAATTCTTTCAAGAATTCGGTATTTTCCTTCTCATAATCATTGAGATTGAACAAGAAATTCTTGTCGCCGTACTTGCGCTCACGAGAAATCACAAGGCATTTCCAACCTAAAGGCAGGCCGTCTTCATTCACAATCTCTTTTACGAAATCCTTAACCTCATTCTCCGGTGCCTTGTTGATATCCACAATAATCAGATTGGGTTTCTCGGAATCGTAGTTTTCCGACAGATAGTCCATTATTGCGGCATACTTATCCAAAATCTTCTCGAAATCAGGCAGTTTCAGGGTCTTGTTCAGCTGGGTTGCAATATCATCCTTTACGCTATTGTTCACAACAGCGTATGCTATCTGGTTGAAATCGTCTTTGTGCTTGTTTGCCCAAAGGTTCATCAGCGAGGTTTTTCCGCTTCCGCCGATGCCGTTCAGGTTTACGAACTGATTGTTCTTAATCTGCTCATCCAATGCAGCCACAGCATCAGGACGGTCAATAAGGTTCTGAGCCATTGGCACACGAAACCTTGGCACCGAATCCGCCGACTTTTTGTCGGTAGGATTGGTACCAAAATTATTGGTGATATGTACACCTCCATTTATCGTACCGCCAAAATTCTGGACGCCACCTTGATTGGTATTGTTCTCTATATTCGTCTTGTCGTTTGTTGGCTCCATAAATGTTTTCTTAGAATGTATTAGAGATAGTTATATTGCCGGAAACTGTCCCGCCAAAGGATTGGAAGCCGCCTTTGTTTTCGTTGTGGCCTATGGTGACGCCGCCTCTTCCTGCGGGAGCATCAGGGGATTCCAAAGCATTATCTTTAGATGGAATTTTCGCTATTCGCCTCTTAAGTTCATCGATAATTTTGGAGTAATCCCCCTTCAAATCCTTTGTCTTTACGTAGTTATTGATTTTCAGAAGAGTTCTCAGATCATCCAACTCATTCTGAAAATAACGGTCGGCAATTACGGCCAAGTCGTCATATTCGATTCTCTCCTCGCCGATATTGTCCTTGATGGACTCTCCAACTTCTCTCCAATATTGTCTGTAAGATGAGAAATTCAACTTGTCGCACAAATCGCCAACAACTATCATCATAACACGGTTGGAGAGATCTCCCTTTCTTCTGATAAGAGAGAACTCGTTCATGCAATGCTTCGATTTCAGATACTTCTCGCTGAGAACCACCAACACCAGGGCAGCCTCGCCAATCTTCTTCTCTGACTCTGGAATGTTTCCAAAAACAGGACAAAGATTGTGCTCGCCATCCGCCACATCCCTCTTGTAAGGGATATTGTGGAACTCCATCTCCTTGCAGAGATTGTTCAAATCGTCCTCGATGCCTTTGTTCTCATCGTTCTCCCACGAATATGAGATATAAATACTAGTTTTTTCTGCCATTTCCGTCGATAAATTTAGTTCTGATATATGCTATAAACCTTAATTGCACATATCAACAAGTACGCAACAATAAATAATATTGGAATCCAAATCTCTATTTTACTGATACTTAGATGCTTCCTTGTCTTCAAGGTTCTCCACTCATAGAAGTAAGGCATTACAGAAAGCTTAGACTCCATAAGATTTATCAAGTGATACTTAATGGAGTTCATATTATAATAGGATTTCAGTTTGAAAAGCCAAACTACAGCCAATGCTATTCCTACGAATGAGATACAAATCAATGGCAATAAATCCAGATTTTCTTTCTTCATAAGCACAAACACGGATATCAAAGCCGCATTAACAGTTATGAAAAACTTGTTGGATTCAATCCTCTGCTTGGTATTCTCCTCACCGCTGGCAATATACATCTTGTAGTAGTTGAACAGTTTATCAGGCTCAACACCCTCCAATGATTTATAAAAAGAAACTTCCGCCTCGGATTCAGTAGCAAACTTATTGTAATTGATTTTGCCATTATCCAAAGTTATCTGTTTGTCCTTTTCGCTCAGAACCTCAGCCTGAGGCTCCTCCTTTGCTATTTTCTCTGCCATATTCCGTCATTTTTTAAGTTCAAAAACTTCCCAAATATATTATCATTTTTTCA
Organism: Bacteroidales bacterium; assembly: GCA_045597465.1. Taxonomy (GTDB): domain Bacteria; phylum Bacteroidota; class Bacteroidia; order Bacteroidales; family UBA3824; genus UBA3824. The sequence goes on from JAZLKG010000018.1 coordinate 109,401, forward strand.
TATATCCAAATTTCTAAGTAATAATTACACAAATAAAATTCTTCGCAAAAACGGGAAGCATTTGCGCCCAAGGGCGCAGAAAAGAGAGATTCTTCGCTGGAAAGAAAGGCATACGGAATCCTTGCGCCCTTGGCGCAAAAAAGAAAGATTCTTCGCTTCGCTCAGAATGACCCGGACGGGCACTTTAAAATAGAGAGGTAGTTATAGGCGGCGCTCCGCCTATAACTACCTCTCTATTTATCAACGTATTACGCCGTCATTCTGAGCGCAGCGAAGAATCTTAATAATGCGCCAAGGGCGCAAGGATAAATAAATCTATCATCTCTTTTTCTTACCGCAAATATAATAAAAAATCCAAGCATTTATCTTCCCTTTGCTGAAAAAATACCAAAAAAGTTCCTATCTTTGCCGCCAAGAAATCAATACAAAACAAAACCGTTATATGAAAAAGCAATTACTTACATTGGCGGCAGCATCAGCCCTGATGCTTGCGTCATGCGGAGGCGGCAGCAACAGCAGCAACAACTCCAACAGCGACTCTACATCTGTGGAGCAACCCAACGTCTCAGAGTCAGCTACTTGGAAATTCCAGAAGCCAAGCACCGACATCGCAAAGGAAATCTGGGACAAGTTCTACAAGAAAAAGAACAACAACGCCGATATCAGCAGCATCCAAAACGTAATCTGCGATTACGGCGACGTGGAAACTGTTGAGTACGACGACGGAGGCATGGTGAACATCTTCAAGAGAACCAAGATCGCATGTTTCCAGCACGACGACGGATACTGGCACGTGGTGGAGCTCCGCACCGAATTCTGCAGCGACGGATGCGAGGAGGAATACACATTGAAGCATTTCAAATATCAGAACGGCAAGCTCACCGAGATAACGAGCACCGAGGGACTCTACAAGGGTATGGAAGAAGATCCATCATACTTCTACAACCCAGAGTGTGCACCTTCGTACCTTATACTGAGTGGATCATCACCCAAGGCCTTCAACTGGGACGGCAGCAAGTTTATTGTAGCTGACCCTACCATTGCCCAATTCATAACAGAGGAAGACCTCTTCAAGAAAGTGGCTGCCGAGAATCCACAGCTCAAGGGCAAGAAGATAGACATAGGCTTCAGCTCCGACTACGCCGAATGGGAAGGTTTCACGGTGGACGGCACAAACTTCTCTTACGGAAGATACAAGCTGAAAGAGGGCGGATACGCGATATATCTCCGCGCCAGGAAAGATGAAGGCAAGGGCACAGTATATAAATACACATTCATAAACGGCAAGCTCAAGTACGTATCCGACAAGGACTTCTTCAAGGAGATTGGCGATCCTGATGCCGCCGGCAAGGACATCAACTTCACCAGCAACCCATATTTCCAGGGCCTCAATGTTGGCAGGGACAACTTCAGCTGGAACGGCGAGACATGGGTGAAGGGTCAATCATACGACGACGAGGAGGCTGAGGGCGACGGCCTTACAGGCGCCGACGGTTGGAAATTCGAGCAGCCTAATGAGGACATTGCCACCGCAGTATTCAAGGTCTGCGACTATGGCGCCAACATGAAGAAACAGTGGGAAGAGGAAAAAACTGAATACTCCGAATACGGCGACAACGGATCGTCAAACAATGTACTCTACAACTATTCAGCCTCAACAAGCGTACAATACAGCCCTGAAGAGATGGAGGACCTCGCAGAATGTATGTATATGAACGAAGACGGCTCCGGAGACATCGACTACAATACTATGATAGGCTGTTATAAGAACGATGGCGGATACTGGACGGTGCTATTATATCACTGCGTTAATATGAACGGACAGAAGAGGTTTCCCGAGATGAATTGCTACAAGTATCAGAACGGTAAACTGGATTGGGACCAAGCTCCTCTGATGACCCCTGAACTCAAGAAAATGCTGGAGGACGACAACCTTACACCGTACTATTACGAAGGTCCACAGTTTATGCCGGCAATGGCCAAACTCCCAAGCTACGACAAAATCATCTACCTGAAATGGAACGGCAAAAAATTCGTTCCCGAGATGACAGAAAACGACGACTACTAAAAAGCGGATTTTTGTGCAGAATTCACAAAAATTATTCTTAACTTTGCAACCTATAAAAACAGAAAACTCAAAACTCGAATGTCATACTTAGACGAACTCAATGAGCCACAGCGTGCTGCCGTGGAATACATCGACGGTCCTGCCCTGGTGATAGCCGGAGCGGGATCGGGCAAGACACGCGTGCTCACCTACAAGATAATGCACCTGTTGGAGGGTGGTGGCTACAGGCCATACAACATCCTGGCCATCACCTTCACCAACAAGGCCGCCCGCGAGATGAAGGAGCGTATCGCCCAAAAAATCGGCGAGGAGCGCGCCAAGCAGCTCTACATGGGCACTTTCCACTCGATATTCATGCGAATACTCCGCAAGGAAATCTCGCACACGGGATATCAGAACAACTTCACAATCTACGACTCAGAAGACGCCAAGAAGGTGGTGAAGGGAATAATAAAGGACCTGAACCTCGACGACAAGCTCTACGACGTAAAGACCGTATACAGCAGGATATCAGCCGCCAAAAACGACCTGATAACTCCCGAAATGTACGAGGCTTCGCCAATGTATGCCGACGACGCCAATCAGAAGCGTTACAAGACGGCGCAGATATACAAGACCTACGTCCGCAAGTGCATGACATCCAACGCCATGGACTTCGACGACCTATTGCTTCAGACCCACCTGCTCTTCAAGAACAACCCCGACCTTATCCAGAAATACTCCAACCTCTTCAAGTACATCCTTGTGGATGAGTATCAGGATACCAACTCGGTGCAGTACAATATTGTAAGGGCCTTGGCATCAGTGCATCACAAATTGTTTGTGGTGGGCGACGACGCGCAGAGTATCTACGCATTCCGTGGCGCCAAGATCGAGAACATCCTCAATTTCAAGAAAGATTATCCTGAGGCTCAGATCTTCAAGCTTGAGCAGAACTACCGAAGCACCAAGATGATAGTGAACGCCGCCAACACCGTAATAGCGCAAAACACCCGTCAGATGAAGAAGGAGACATTCTCCGAAAACGAGGACGGCGACAAGATACGCGTTATGGAATCGGCTGCCGACAACGAGGAGGCCTTCAAGATTGCCGCCGAGATCCACAAGCAGGTGAACACCTACGGCGCCAAGTACAGCGATTTCGCACTTTTGTACCGCAGCCACTCTCAGTCGCGAAGCCTTGAGGAGAGCCTCCACAAGAGGCAGATCCCTTACAAGATTTTCGGCGGACTCTCGTTCTACGAGCGCAAGGAAATCAAGGACCTGATAGCCTACTTCAAGCTCACACAGAACGGCAACGACGATGAGGCCTTCAAGCGCGTGGTAAATTACCCCAAGCGAGGCATCGGCGATACCACTATAGAGAAAATATCAGCCCTGAGCACTCAGAACGGCATAAGCATCTGGAACACAGTAACGAGGATCAAGGAGTTTGACCCTAACATATCGCCCAGGACGCTCAACGCACTCGGCCTTTTCATGAAGATGATATATCAGCTGAAACTATTTGCCGAGCAGGCCGACGCATACAAGGCGGCTATGCAGATAGCGGCCACCAGCGGAATCTTCAAGGACCTGGAGGCAGACAAGACCGAGGAGGGAAAATCACGCTACGAGAACGCGATGGAACTTATGAACGGTATCAAACAGTTTGTTGAGAACCGTCAGAAAGACAACCTGACCTGCACATTAGCTGACTACCTTGAGGAAGTATCATTGATGACCGGCGACGAGCAGACCGACGAGCCCAACCAGGTATCGCTGCTCACCATCCACGCCAGCAAGGGTCTGGAGTTCAAGAACGTGTATCTCTGCGGTGTGGAGGACGGTCTCTTCCCATCGCAGAAATCGGCCGAGAGCACGGCACAGCTCGAGGAAGAGCGCCGACTATTCTACGTGGCCGTTACCAGGGCACAGAAACGCCTGATAATCAGCTACGCCCGAATGAGATTCAAGTACGGACAGCTTGCGCCCGCACAGCCCAGCCGCTTCATCAAGGAGATAGATACCAAGTATCTGGATTTCGGCGCCGGCGGCGAGTCGGGTTTCGAGGCCAGCAGAGACATTCCGTTTGCCGGACGTTTCCGCAAGACCTTTGCCGAAAACGACAGCAACCTGCGCGGAGGCGGCGGCAGTCCTTCGTTTGGAGCGGCAGCATCAGCCCCCGGAGGCACTTTCAAGAAATACGTGCCAGGCCACAAGTTCGGAAGCTTCGCCAAGCCTGATATAAGCAAATTCAAGGAAGGCACAATAGTGAACCACGACAAGTTTGGCCAAGGCAAGGTGTTTTCGGTGGACGATTCGGCCGATCCTAAGATAACGATAGACTTCATGAAAGTGGGCCGCAAAACCCTGCTGCTGAAATTCGCCGCTCAAAGTTTGAAAATAATTCAATAATCAATATAGAACACAGATTACGCTGATGGAGCAGATTTCCGCAGATTTTGTTTAATAAAAAAACCGTGAGAATCCGTATAAATCCGTGTAATCCGTGTTCCAAAAAATTAAATCCAGATTTTTTTATGGAATACATATCGAACCCAACACTTAGGTTTCCGGAATACGGAAGAAACATACAGCTGCTTATCGACTATACGATAAACATACAGGACCCAGTGGATCAGGAAAAATCCACCAAGTCTATAATACAGACCATGGCGAACCTGAATCCACAGGTAAGGGAAAACCCTGACTTCAAGCACATACTATGGGACCACTTGAGCATAATGTCGGATTTCAAGCTGGCCAAGTATTCTCCGTATCCAATACCCGAGAACGACAGCATCAGCAACAATCCCGAGCCCGTAGAGATAGAAACCGACCCTATGAAATACCCGACTTTCGGCCGCATAATAGAGCGTCTGATAGAAAAGTGCAAGACCATAGAGGATCCCGACCGCCGCAACACCCTCATAGAGACCATCACAAACCACATGAAGAAATCGTATGTGGTTTGGAACAAGGAGGACATCAACGACGAGGTTATCTTCAAGGTACTCAAGGAAATAACCGAAGGCGAGCTGGAGGTTACCGACGAGGACCTGAAGCTGATAAACGCTCAGGATTTCATGAAATCGAAATACAAGCTTAACCAGCAGAACTACCGCAACCAGCAAAACAACCGCGGCAAATACTACAACAACAACCAGAACCGCAGGTATTACAAGAACTAATAGAACATGGCATCATACGAAATAGAGGGCGGCAAGCCCCTGAACGGAACCATATATCCACAGGGCGCCAAAAACGAGGCGCTGGAGGTGATTTGCGCCACTCTGCTTACATCCGAAAAGGTTACTATATCCAACATCCCGGAAATAAGCGACGTGCTGAACCTCATCGGCCTTTTGAGGGACCTTAACGTGGAGGTGGAGCATCCGCAGAAAAACACATACACATTCCAGGCCAGGAACGTAAACTTCGACTACCTGAAATCGGAGGCGTTCCGTCAGAAGAGCAGCAAGCTGCGCGGATCGGTGATGATAGTGGGCCCGCTGCTCGCACGTTTCGGATACGGATACCTGCCCAAGCCCGGCGGCGACAAGATAGGACGCCGCCATCTCGACACGCACTTCATAGGCCTCAAGATGCTGGGCGCCGAATTCAAGTTCGACACCGAGGAATCGTCGTACACCATCAACGGCAGCAACCTCAAGGGCACCTACATATTATTGGAGGAAGCATCAGTAACCGGCACCGCCAACATAGTGATGGCCGCCGTACTGGCCAAGGGCGAAACCACCATTTTCAACGCCGCATGCGAGCCATACATCTGCCAGCTCTGCACCATGCTCAACAACATGGGAGCAAGCATCAGCGGCGTGGGCAGCAACCTGCTTAAAATAAACGGAGTAGACAGTCTCCATGGCGCCAGCCACAGGTGTCTGCCAGATATGATAGAGATAGGCAGCTTCATAGGCATGGCCGCCATGACAGGATCGCAGCTCAGAATAAAGGATTGCCGTGTAGACATGCTGGGCCTGATACCCAGGGCATTCCAGAAGCTTGGCGTAAGGATGGAAATAGAGGGCGACGACATCGTAATCCCCGCCCAGGACCATTATGAGATAGAATCATACATAGACGGCAGCATACTCACCATAGCCGACGCGCCATGGCCGGGCATCACTCCCGACCTCCTCAGCGTATTGCTGGTGGTAGCCACTCAGGCAAAGGGCAGCGTGCTGATACATCAGAAAATGTTTGAGAGCCGCCTCTTCTTTGTGGACAAGCTCATCGACATGGGCGCGCAGATAATACTCTGCGATCCCCACAGGGCCACCGTCATAGGCCTCGACCACAAATTCCAGCTTAAGGCCACCAACATGATATCCCCCGACATACGCGCGGGAGTGGCCCTGCTGATAGCGGCACTGTCGGCACCCGGCAAATCCACCATCAACAACATAGAACAGATAGACCGCGGCTACGAGGACCTCGACAGCAGGCTTCAGGCCCTGGGCGCCAGCATCAGAAGAAAATAGCGGCGCCCGTACATCGCCCCAGAAAAAATCATTGCTTGGACACCATACGCATGGTGTCCTTTATTATTACCTTGGTGAATATATTGGGAATAAGCGTATTTACCTCGTTGCGCGACACATGCACCTCGCCGGTAATTCCATTCTGTGCGTTGTTGGCCTTGATGATGGCCTCAAGATAGCCCACAAAAGTATCCCACTCCTGGTCGGTGACAATGGGGAAAACCTCGTTGTTGAGGGTCAGGGAATACTCGCTGAGCGGCTTCCAGTACCACATCTGCATAGTCTTGGTGGTAGATGCGTAGCATCCGCTGTAGTTCACACCTTTTATATGTATACTGTCGATGCCATAGGTCGTTATACCATCCGACAGCTGCTCGGGAATATAGAAAGCCGCGCCATTGGGAGCCGGTTTTACAGGCTCGCACCTAAGTATGCCATTCACCTGCATCACAGTGTCGTTCACCATCGATACAGAAACAGTGCTGCTTGGAATCACCGTCTTCAGCGGCACCACCACGCTCGAGTTGGCAAACATATAGGTGCGCATGAGGGAATAATCACCCTTCATGGCCACATTTACATTATCCATCTCGGGATCCAGATTGGTCTCGCACGACTGCATCACAAGCGCAATCAGCCACAACATTACAAAATATGCAATCTTTTTCATATCTATTTATATTATTCTACATTAATCATTACAGTATCTGATGCCGCCGTTGTCCACAGTTGTGCTCGGGCTGGAAAACCCCGGCATCCGGTAATCATAGTAGCCATCGTCCTGATGCCGCCTTACCTTGGCATCAGCAAACACGAAAGCGCACGCAAACCCGGCCACGCCACCCATCAGATGCGACTCCCACGACACATGCGGCTGCTCGGGCAACAGCCCCCACACCATGCCGCCATACAGGAAGATAACTGCGAGCGACACAGCCACATTGGCCTTGCGCCCGCTCACAATGCCACCAAACAGCAGAAACGACGCCAGTGCGTATATCACACCGCTGGCCCCTATATGATAGCTGCTGCGGGCCATCAGCCACACCATAAAACCGGTGGAAAGCCACAACACCCCCAAAATGCGCAGGTAATTGCGCCTATGGACCATGGCCAGCATCCCAAGCAGCAGGGGCAGCGCCGACAGATTGGAATACAGATGGGCCTCGTCGCCATGCACAAAGGGGGCAAAAAGTATTCCCTTAAGGCCTGATACCGTGCGCGGATATATGCCCGAGCCCACCATGTCGACATCACACAGCTGACCCGCCGCAAACACCAGCGCGACTACCGCACTCAATGTAAGCGGAAAATACATAAAAGACAATCCCTTTGCCGTACCTGCCATATATCATCCATATCTGAAAACGGCCGCAATATACAAAATAAATCCAACGAAGACAAACAATTTTTACCAAACTTTTCTATTTGTAACGTGCTGAGGCTGTTTTTTGTATCAAAATCGAAATAATATGTAACAAAAAAAATTTGAATAATACAAAGATTGTTTCTAATTTAGTAGTCGAGAAAATCAACAAAAACAAACTACTTGATTTTTTAATTTTATTTACTTAACAACAATCATTATTTTCATGAAAAAACAATTAGTATCCTACCTTATGGGTGCTGCATTGGCTATAAGCAGCCTTACAGCAAGCGCTCAGTGGGGACCAAGACCAGAGGAGAACGATCCTACAGGTCTTAAGGACGCCTACAAAGACTACTTCAAAGTAGGTGTGGCCGTAAACTGGCGCAACGTTACCAATCCCAAGGAGATGGAGGTTGTAGCCAAGGAGTACAACTCAGTAACAGCAGAAAACGCAATGAAGCCAGGCGAGCTCCATCCATCCAAGGATGAGTGGAAGTGGGGCCAGGCCGATTCCATCGCCAACTGGTGTAGAGCCAACGGCATCAAGATGCGTGGCCACTGTCTCTGCTGGCACTCTCAGTTTGCCGACTGGATGTTCAACAAGCAGGTTCTTAACAAGAAGACCGGCAAGTGGGAGACCCTGATGGTAAAGAACAAGCAGACAGGCCAGATGGAGCCAGTACCTGCCACAAAGGAGGAGTTCTACGCAGAGCTCCGCGAGCACATCCACACTGTGGTAAACCGCTACAAGGACATCGTTTACGGTTGGGACGTTGTAAACGAGGCAATGGCCGACAATGTACGCCGCAGCCCCTGGAACCCTAACCCAACTCCTTACCGCGAGAGCCGTCACTACAAACTCTGCGGCGACGAGTTTATCCTCAAGGCTTTCCAGTTTGCCCACGAGGCCGATCCTGACGCAATCCTCTTCTACAACGACTACAACGAGTGCGATCCCGGCAAGCGCGACCGCATCTACGATATGGTAAAGAAGCTTCAGAGCGAGGGCGCTCCTATCACCGGTATAGGTATGCAGGGCCACTACAACGTATATGGACCTTCCATGGAGGACGTTGAGGCTGCCATCGTTAAGTACTCGGAGCTTGTAAAGACTATCCACGTTACCGAGCTCGACGTACGCGCCAACGAGGAAATGGGTGGCCAGCTCCAGTTCTCACGCGAGGGTATGGAGATTAAGCCTTTCGTAAAGACTCTCCACAGCAACATGTACAACGAGCTCTTCAAGATCTACCGCAAGCACAAGGACGTTATCAAGTGCGTTACTTTCTGGAACGTATCTGACCGCGACTCATGGGTAGGCGTAAACAACTATCCTCTCCTCTTCGACAAGGACCTCAAGAAGAAGGACGGCTACCGTCCCGTAAAGAAGTTTGACGCTTCTCTCGACAACGCAGTAGTAAAGGACGACTTCAAGCCATGCGTTACCAACCAGCCTGGCCAGGAGTATCCTCAGGTAAACAGCCAGGGCTACGCACGTTTCCGCGTAGAGGCTCCTCAGGCAAAGTCTGTAATCGTAAGCCTTGGTCTCGGTGGCCACGGCGGCACAGTACTCCACAAGGATAAGGACGGTTTCTGGACCGGCACCACAGAGGGCCCAATGGATGAGGGCTTCCACTACTACCACCTCACCATCGACGGTGGCGTTGTAAACGACCCAGGTTCAAAGAACTACTACGGTTCTGTACGTTGGGAGAGCGGTATCGAGATCCCTGCCCACGACAAGGACTTCTACGCCGAGAAGGACGTTCCACACGGCAATGTTCAGCAGATCCTCTTCCCAAGCAAGAGCACTGGCGGTTTCCAGAGAGCTTTTGTCTACACTCCTCCTACATACGGCAAGAATCCTAACGAGAAGTTCCCTGTACTCTACCTCCAGCACGGCTGGGGCGAGGACGAGACTGCCTGGAGCAACCAGGGTCACGCAAACCTCATCATGGACAACCTCATCGCCGAGGGCAAGTGCAAGCCTTTCATCGTTGTAATGGCTTACGGTCTTACAAACAACATCAAGTTTGGCACCATCGGCAAGTTTGAGGCCAAGGAGTTTGAGACTCTCCTCCTCGACGAGCTTATCCCTTACGTAGACAAGAACTTCAAGACCATCGCCAACAAGGAGAACCGCGCTATGGCCGGCCTCTCTATGGGTGGTATGGAGACCAAGCTCATCACTCTCCGCAATCCTGACAAGTTCTCTTACTACGGTCTCCTCTCAGGCGGTGTTTACAACCCAGAGGACATCAAGGACAACCGCAAGGTAAAGCTCTACTTCATGGCATGCGGCAGCAAGGAGAATCCTGACGGCATCAAGGCTTCTACAGAGGCTATGAAAAAGGCCGGCTACAATGCAGTAGGCTACATCTCTGAGGGCACAGCTCACGAGTTCCTCACATGGAGACGCGCATTCCACGAGATGGCTCCACTTTTGTTCAAGTAATTGAAGGGCATATTGCCCGTAGAGACACACAGCCGTGCGTCTGAAATCAATTACGAAAAACATCTAATACAAAAAACAGATTATCGCAGATTGAGATGCTGCGGTAATCTGTTTTTTTTGTTTTGGACTTCCATAGTAGGTGGAAACCTTTGCGCCAGGCTTTATCACAGAATACAGGAGGGAGTTTCAAGCGCAAAGGTAAAATTTCCCCTAAAAAACAAAAAAAAACGCAGATTCCACGGAATTGATTTCCGCAGAATCCACGTTATTAATTCTTTTATTTTGTTAAATTTCCGCAATCTCGTCGGCAGTGAGGCCGGTGAGCTCAGCGATATCCTCATTTGGGAAATTCTTGGCTTTCATCTTGCGGGCTGTCTCGATTGCTTTGCGCTTCTCGCCTTCGGCAAGTCCCTCAGCAAGTCCCTCGGCACGCCCTTTGACCAGTCCTTTCGCTTCGCCTTTCGCCTCGCTTTCTGCCAACGCCGACCGCTCGGTGGAGATATCGAGCCAATATTTGTTGTAGGCCTCCAATTCCTCGGGAGTATAGGCCGCGGTCTCTACTATTTCGAGAGCCTCGGCGGTTTCGGGAGAATTTAGGAGTTCGGGATCTACATCCACGGTATCGTCGTCGATTTCGGTGAGGAATTTCAGCCAAAGTTTTGCCATTTTGTCAAGGGCCTTGTCTTCGAATTTCTTGCCTAACGACTTGAATTTTTGCAACTCCACAAATATCAGCGAGATATCCTTATGGACATCCTTCGCGTTTTTCTGATTTGTCAGGTAATACTCGTGAATATACTCGTTGGCGTTCTCCTCTGAGCATTTTATCTCGGATTCGTTCACAAGGCTCAAGGCATAGACTTCCTTCAGTTTATCAAACGACTGTCCTTTTTTCAACTGATTGCTGTAGGTGAGAACTGCATTATAAAGTGTGCGCGAGAAGAAAGCCGTTGTCCAGTAATTCTGCATCTCAACCACGAAAGTACGGCCGTAGTTGTCGGTGCATTTCACATCAACTATGGAGTATTTCTTATCAATATTTCCGTGGTGATTCTCCCCGCTGAGATACTCAACAGACTCAATCTTCATACCCTCAGGCAAAGGCAAAAGGGAATTCAGGAGACTTATCACAAGGTGCTTGTGCTCTCCGAATACCTTCTTGAAGGTAAGATCCGCTTTGGGGTTTAGATACTTGGACATAATATTTTTGATTTTCGATTTTTGATTATTGATTTTCTGTTGCAAAGATAAGGATTTTTTCTGAAATCCAGACAAATTTGATCTTACGATACTAAGATTTTTTATACATTTGCACATTCAACAATTAAAAACAATCATATCACAATGAAGACAAAATCATTATTAGCATTTGCATCAGCTGCTGCATTGATGGCTTCATGCGCCACAAGCACACAGCCTACAGAGCCTTCCGTAGTAACGGGAGCATCAGAGAAGATAACCTACATAGGCCGCACCTGCAAGACCGACACCATGGCCCCAAGGCAGTGGGGTGCCGGCGCATACTTCACTTTCGCATACGAGGGCGAGGGCTGCGAGATTTTCCTGAACACAGAGTATGACCACCTGAATGTGGAGATTGCCGTGGACGAGCTCCCCACAATGCCCATCCGCACCAAGGGAAACAAAAACCGCATCGTGATTGGCAAGGCCGCCGACATTGAGGACGCAAGCATCAGCAACTTCCAATACAACCAGGCCGTGGCCAAGGGCGTACACCACGTAACCATTACCCGAAACAGCGAAACCATGCACGGATACTCGATGGTGGACAGCATAAAGGCCGACATGATAAAACAATGGACTCCCGAGACAAATATGAAGATAGAGTTTATCGGAAACTCAATCACCTCTGGCTGCGATGCCGACACCAACTATGTGCCAAGCTCGGAATATCAGTGGGGTGACTATCACCGCGCATATTACGGCTACGCTCCACGCACCGCACGACTGATGAACGCCCAGTATTCATTGGCATCAGTATCAGGAATCGGCCTCATCCACTCGTGCTGCGAGATGGGAATCGTGATTTCTGACGTTTACAGCAAGTATGTGATGCGCAACAACGAGATAGATTACGACCACAAGGATTTTGCTCCAGACTTGGTTTGCGTATGCCTTGGACAGAACGACGGCGTGCAGAACAACGACGAGTTCATTAACGCCTACGTGGATTTCATCAAGATGATTTTCGCCAAGAACGCAACCTGCAAGAATGTGGTTCTCCTCTCCTCTCCCATGGCCGACGATACTCTGAAGCCTTGGATGGAGACAGTAATGAAAGCCACTGTTGAAAAATGCAAGGGCGAGGGCATTGAGAATGTATCTTACCTGATGTTCAGCAAGAGATGGACAGGCGCCGCCGCCGACCACCCAAGCGTAGAAGAGCACGTGGAGATTTCTAATGAGCTGGTGGCTTATCTGAAGGGGATTATTTAATTCGCGTATATAAGAGACGCACGTCCGTGCGTCTCTACGAGCATCTCTAATCTCTATTCTCTCCTCTTCCACATAAAACTGCCAGCTGCGGCGGCCAGAATCAGCACGCTTGCCACATAGGCCCAGATATTCGCCTGGCGCGAGGTGGCCTGTATTGTAATGGGGTGAATGCTAAGATTCTCGGCTGCCAGATGGTAGTGGAGGGTGCCTATATCGCTGATGCTGCCGATATTAGACTTGCGGATCTTGCCGGGCATTACGAGAGTGTAGTCGATGAAAATGTTGCTGAGAGGGCCTATGCCTGAGAAAATCTTCTCGCCAATCTCATTGGAGCACTCGGGATTCTCCTTGAAGAATTTCTGGAAGACATCGCACTTGTAGATATCATCAAGGAACTTGCCCTCGGGCTCATTGCTGACAAGGTTCGCCTCAATAACATTGCTGCAGTGTTTCAGAATCGTGTCGCGGTTGGCGGATGCAAGAAAACCCTCCTTGCTCATAGGCGCGTTCTCTATCCTGTCGTAATACTTGGCAATGGTGCCCAGGTAGAAATCGAGGAAATTGTTGTTGGAATATTTCTCGAGCTTGTCCTGAAGCTTCTGACTCGCCTCCAAAACCTCCATTCCGCTCATTCCCTCCATAATGTTTGGAGTTCCCATGGAAAGATAGCTGATCTCGTCGGCGGTGAAGTAGGCATCGAGACCGGGGTACATCAGGCTGTCGTGGGTGCTGATGGTCTCGGTGTAGGTGTATTCGGTATAGAACCATTTGAAAGCCTTCTCCATCCTGGCATCAGCGCTGATATGCTCATTGCTGAGCATTGTGCCGGTATGTGGGCCCATCTCGCTGATATCGCTATAAGTCTGGGTTGAAGTTCTCATTACCGAGTCCTTGGCTGTGCTGTCTATGGGATCAGGCACAAGCTCTGTCACCTCGCGTACGCAAGAGCCGTCGGCGTTTACGGTGGTTGTCATGCTGATATTCCTTGGATTCTTGCAGGCCACTGCCATTACGGCTATAAAGGCCATCAGTATGATATTAAAATTTTTCATGGTACATCGCTTTTAATTGATTAATACTAAGAGTATTGCTGTGGCTTACGCAGTGGTTGTACACATTCCGGATTGTGCTGCCGCTGGTGTTTGCCTTAATGATTTTGGGTGCGGACGCTTCCACGTCGTCATCCAGATTCTGGAAGATGAAAAGACCTACAATAATTGCCGCCGCTATCGAGGTAACGGCCCTCAAGGCTATTACAATCGGGGTTCTTCTTGGGCGGCTTTCCTCACGTTCAGGAATGGCGTCCATTATGAAGTCGGCGAAATCGTCCTCGCAGTCAATCACCGGCTGCTTGCCCTTAAGGCTGTCCAATATGTTGTCTATCTTATTCATATCCAAGTTTTGTTAATCGTTCCTTAATGTTTTTCCTGGCCTGGTAAAGATTGCTCTTTACCTGAGTGGAGTCCATTCCAGTAATCTCCTCCACCTCGCTGGATTCCAGTCCCTCCAGCTGTATCAGCGTGAAAATCAGCTTCTGTTTCGGGCTGAGGCCGTTTGTAAGCGTTGTCACTAACTGCACCCATTCGCTGTTCTCAAGTTCGGCTTGTCCGTCCTGATGCGTGGCGTAGTTTCTAAGCGCCGTGTCGTCGTCGGGGAGCTGATACGTGTGTTTCTGAAGCTTTATCCTGTCGAGGCAGAGCCTTGTGGCAATGGTGTATATCCAAGTGGAGAGCGTTTTCTGGGGGTCGAACTTTGGAAGATTCTGCCACACCTTTATGAAAGTCTCCTGCACCATGTCCTTGGCCTCGTCCTCGTTGCAGAGCATCTTCAGCGTAAGTGAGAAAACCATCCTCTGATACGTCTTCACTATCACCCTGAACGCGTTTCGGTCGCCGCTGATACATTGATTTAATATTTGAGAATCAATCTGTGTCATCCTTTTGTTGTTTCTTTGCCCATTATACGACAAAGCCCGCGCAAGGTAAAAAAGAAAAATGATTTTTCTTGAAAAAATCGCAAGTTGTTAAAAAAACAAGAAAACGCGCTCAAATACTTTCCATCCAAATTCTTGCGCAGAAAACCGGTTATTAACATAACCACAAAACGCTTAACAGCAGAAAATAAAACAGTAGAAAACACCTCACAATGGTTTTCTATGTTTTGTTTTTCTGCGTTAGGCATTTTCGGGCAAAACTGGTTTTGCCTGTTTTCTAAGCACTACAAGTGTCAGAAATGTGTTATAGTGCTTGTTTTCCCGTTTTAAATTCTCATAAAAGTTGAATGAATTAGTTTTTTAAAGAGAAAATATTTGGCTGTTTCTAAAAATTATACATAATTTTGGAAAACGAAAAAATCTCAAAAAATGACATTATTAGAAGCAATAGAAAACCGCCACTCGGTGCGCAAGTACATCAACAAGCCGATTCCAAAGGAATTGGTTGACAGCCTGAAGGCCAAGGTTGAGGAGGTCAACAAGGAAGGAAATCTTCATTTTCAATTAGTGACCAACGAGCCCAAGGCCTTCAAGGGCAAGTTCGCCTACGGAGTCTTCAAGGGCGTGAGCAACTATTTCGCACTTGTGGGCAAGAAGGCCGATGACCTGAAGGAACGCGTGGGATATTACGGCGAGCAGTTGGTTTTGCTGGCTCAGCAGCTCGGACTCAACACCTGCTGGGTGGGCCTCACATACAACAACATAAAGGACGCTTACGAAAAATCCGACGATGAGAAACTCGTCTGCATGATAGCCCTCGGCTACGGCGACGAGCCCGGCCGCAATCTGAAGCGCAAGACCATAGAGCAAGTATCGAACGCCAACGCCGATTCACCAGAATGGTTCATTAAAGGTGTGGAATCAGCGCTGAAGGCTCCCACGGCCGTCAATCAGCAGAAATTCCATTTCGAATACACAGCGCCCAACAAGGTGAAAGCCACCAAGAAATTCTCCCTGATGGGCTACACAGAAACCGACCTCGGAATAGCAAAACTCCATTTCGAGATTGGCGCAGGAAAAGAAAGGTTTGAGTTTGTGGGGTGAAGAAGAATGCATCGAGACGCGGTCTTGCTACGTCTCGATGCATTTTTTTTGTTTTAAACGTTTAAAATCAACAAAATCTCAGCAAACTCCTGAAGAGTACGCCTATTAAGGACTGGCCAATCAACTTTATCTAAATCCTTAAAATGTTTGTCGTCCGAAACAATATAAGTAGCGCCACATGCTATCGCACAATCAGAAAACTTATTGTCATCAGGGTCCGAAGTTATCAAATTGAATCTGTAAAAAGGATTCACAAATTCAACATTAGGAACACTCAATAACAATCTCGTAACAACATCAGCGAATAGAGGATTAGTCATTCGCTCTATTATTTCACGATACTCCGACAAGATCTCATTGCTGATACATAATATATATTTCCCATCACGAAACGAATCCCAAACGTTTTTAAACTTGGATTTTGGGAAAATGATATTAATCAAGCAATTGGTATCAAGAACTACTTTCATTTGTATTCAGTTCTTTGATGAATACTACACATCTCGTCCAATTTCTCGACTGTGAGACCTTTATCATCCCAAATTTGCTGAGCCATTTCAGCCACCCTGTCGAAATAATAATCTGAGATTAATTTCTGCAATTCATTCTTAGTTTCCTCTGTAGGAGCGAATGAAAACATTTGCAATAAGTATTTTTGCGTTGGGTTTAATTGTGTTGTCGCAGTTGTCATATCGAGCCCTCCTTTTTTATTAATCAACATCGCAAAGATAAAAACAATTATCATAAATCACAATAAAAAACCGCCATCATTGAAAGTTTTTCAAGAATGGCGGTTGGGCTATATCATAGAGTCAGCTGACCCTAAAAAAACTACTCGAACTTCCATGTATCGAACTCCATCTCGCCGGAGAATACGAAGAAGAGGTCGTGCTTGCCGGAAACTGCCTTGTTGAGGGCAAGGCTTACCTCATGCATGTCGGACGATTCTACAGGGATATAGCCTATGCACTCGCCGTTGTTTTTGTCGAGGCAGATCTTTATGGCCGCGCGTCCCTTAGACGATACCTTGGCTGTGATCTTGCTGGCGCCGGCGCCAAAGTTTACGCCCGCCACACCTATCCACGATCCGGCTGTGGTTTTTACAACGAGGTTGGTGCCTGAGAGATAGTCGGTCTCGATGCCGGCGTTCCATGCCATTGTCTCGGCCTCGTTGAGCTGGAATGGGTCGAAATCCTTCAGCTGAGCCATGCCGTTGTATGTGCCGGTTACCTTCTCTATCTTGCCGTCGGCGGAGATTGTTACCTTGTCGACGTTTGTGGAGCGGTATCCGCCTGCCGATATGCCCATCTTCTTGCTGAGATACTCGGCGTGGTAGAAGAGGTAATAATTATCGCCAAGCTTGCAGATAGAATGGTGGTTGTTGCCGTAGCTTCCGAAGAAAGTACCGGGGTTGTTGAAGAAAGTGCCCCCGTATGTAAATGGACCCATTGGATCCTTGGAAGTCATGTACGCTATGCAGGCCTTCTCGGGGTTGGCGCCGTCCCAGTTGGTGCAGTAGCTGTAGTAATAAGTGTCGCCAATCTTGTTGATTCCGGAATCCTCGAAGAGCCATGGCGGATTTATTGCCACGGGGTCGCCGTCGAGTGCGGTGAGCGATGCGTCAAGCTTTGCCACACGGGCAGTGCCAGGGTCAGCTGCCATGCCATCAGGCACACCGCCGCCCACATAGAGGTATCCATCGCCATTGTCGTCCACCAGAACGGCAGGATCGAAGAGCCATGTCACCGATGCGCAGTTGGGAGTCTGGCGCGATATTATGGCCTTGCCGATTGGGTCGCTCCATGGACCGTATGGGGTGTCGGAGGTTACCACGCCGATGCCGTTGCCGTTGTTGGCAAAGTAGAGGAAGAATTTCTCCTTGCCGTCTATCATCTTGTGGCATGCGGTAGGCGCCCATGAGTTTACAGCCCACTTGGCGGCACCTTTGGATCCGGCTATTGGCATTGCGCCGTGGTCGGTCCAGTTTACGAGGTCGTCGCTCGATACGCAGAAAATCTTGTTGATTTTGGCGTATGTGTTGTCCTTTACCTTGCTGCCGCTGTATTCCAAAATGTCGTTCGACATGTATACGTATACGCGGCCGTTGTATTCCATGGCGTAGGGGTCGGCGCCAAATTTCTGTGTGGCTATCGGGTTGTGCTGGCTTTGAGTCTTCTTGGAGCTCTGAAGCTTGAGCCCCTCGAACATCTGTGGAGGTGTAAGTATCACTTCCTCCTCGGGAGGCTGAGGTGTGGGGTTCTGATTTGGGTCCTCGGTGTTGTTCTGCTCGCCATTGTTCTGCTCGGTGTTGTTCTCGGCCTCTACCTCGGGATCGGAGTCCTTGCATCCGGGCGCCATGAGCAGCGCGCCCGCCATAGCCATTGGGATTATAAATCTGTGTATTCTCATATCAATAAAAAAGTTATAAATAATTAAAACAAAACAAGTGCAAAATAATAGAAACCGCCTTTCCATATACATAGGTCCACAGAAAGGCGGCTCCGCAATGTCTTAGAGTCAGCTAACTGACCCTGATTCTACTCAAACATCCATGTATCAGCCTCCATATCGCCAGAGAATACGAAGAAGAGGTCGTGCTTGCCTGATACTGGCTTATCGAATGTTACTGATGCGTCGGTCATTGCGGCAGAATTTACTGTTACGTAGCCCACGCACTCGCCGTCCACCTTGTCGAGGCAGATCTTGATGGCGGCTGGCTTGCCGTTCGACGAAGCCTTAACAGTGAATTTCTTGGCGCCGTCACCGAAGTTAACGCCAGAGAGACCCATCCACGAGCCGGCCTTGGCCTTTACAACGAGGTTTGTAGAGCCTGATACATACTCAGTCTCGATGCCGCCCTGCCAAGCCATTGTCTCGGCCTCGGTAAGCTTGAATGGATCGAAATCCTTTAGCTGGGCAACGCCCTCGTAAGTACCTGTTACAGGCTGAATCTTGCCGTCCTCGGTGATTGTAACCTTGTCAACATTTGTAGAGCGGTAGCCACCGGCAGAAATATCGCGGCGCTGGCTGAGAATCTGAGCGTGGTAGAAGAGGTAATAATCGTCGCCAAGCTTGCAGACAGCGTGGTGGTTGTTGCCGCCGCGGCCGAAAAACGAGCCTGGGTTGGCAAAGAAAATATCCTGATACTCAAATGGTCCCATTGGATTCTTTGAGGTCATATATGCGATGCAACCGTTCTTTGCGCCGTCAGGATTGCTGAAGTTGGTGCAGTAGCTGTAATAATAAGTGTCGCCAATCTTGTTGGCACCGGCGTCTTCGAAGAGCCAGGGTGGGCAGATTGCAACAGGGTCGCCGTCGAGGGCTGTCATCGATGCGTCGAGCTTTGCAACGCGTGCAGTGCCGGGATTCTCGGCCTGAGGCTTGCCGTCCACAAATGGAACGCCACCGCCTACGTAGAGGTATCCGTCGCCATTGTCGTCAACCAAAACTGCCGGGTCGAAGAGCCACGTTACAGTGTTGCAGGTAGGAGTATTGCGGTCGATGATAGGCTTCTCGATTGGATCAACCCAAGGTCCGTATGGAGTGTCGGAGGTAACAACTCCGATACCGTTGCCGCTGTTGGCGAAGTAGAGGAAGAATTTCTCCTTGCCGTCGATGGTCTTGTGGCAGGCCGATGGAGCCCAAGCGAACTGAGCCCACTTTGCTGCGCCTTCCTCACGGGCGATCACCATTGCGCCGTGGTCGGTCCAGTTTACGAGGTCCTCGCTCGATACGCAGAAAACCTTGTTGACGAGGGCAAAGGAATTCTCCTTTACAGTTCCGGTGCTGTCGTACTCAAGCACGTCGTTTGTCATATAGACATATACGCGGCCGTTGTACTCCATAGCGTAAGGGTCGGCGCCAAATTTCTGAGTTGCAATTGGATTATGCTCATTCTGAGCCTTATAGCCCTTTGCAAGCTCCACATTCTGGAACTGTGCCGATGGGTCGGCGCCACCGCAGCTTGCCAGAATCATTGCCGCAGCCACAGCCACGGGCATTGTCTTCTTGAAGTTTTTCATAATTTTTATTTAGTGTAATTTGGTAAAAAATTATTTACGATTTTTCTTTCTTGTAGAAGGAAGCGGATTGTCATTTTTGAATAAATATGTAAAATCCGACCATTCTTCAACCTTGAATGCACGAATATCCCTGACGGACTTGCTAAACCAATCAATTGATTTCAAATCCATCATTGCTTTTGTTAAAGTTGCAAGATCACCTTCCGTAATGTACGTACTACCTTGAATCCAATCGAATCCATCGGACAACAATACATTACGAATCTCAAGATAAGCATTATTATATGGAGTTCCATAAAATTTCTCAAGGAGTTCTATCTCCATATCAAAACTGATAGCATATCCATTCATAATTATGCCACCTTTTTGAAATAATCAGCCACATCCCAGAAAACATCGCCATTGGGCATACGGACTACAATTACAAGTCCACGCCATTTATTGTTCTCCAACTCAATAATCTGTCCCTTTTCCCAAGTTGGATAATGAGTTACCTGAGGAGATACCATTACATAATCATTCACATTCATAACAACAAAGTTTTTAGATTATTTCTGCCACAAAGATAATAATACAATCACATATTCTGAAATATTTCCAAAAAATAATATTACCTTTGCGCATTATGGAAAACTTAGGCAAGATACTGGCTGTGGACGACAACGAGGACGTGCTCCTCTCCCTGAATATGCTCCTGAAAAAACACGTGGAGGCCGTGAGGGTTTTGAGCAAGCCCGAGAGGATAATCGAGTTTATGGACTCGTTCAATCCCGACATCATAATTCTCGATATGAATTTCAGCCGCGACGCGATATCCGGCGAGGAGGGCTACGAGTGGCTCGCCAAAATCCTTGAGCACGATCCCAGGATGGTGGTGCTCTTCATTACCGCGTACGTGGATACCGAGAAGGCCGTGAGAGCCATCAAGGCCGGCGCCGTGGATTTCCTGCCCAAGCCCTGGGATTCGCGCAAACTCCTCGACACCGTAAGGAGCGCCATTGAGCTCAGCATCAGCCGCAAGCAGGGCAAGGTAAGTTATGAGCCAGCTGATGCCCCAGCCTTTGCCAACTTCATAGGCGAGTGCGAGGCCATACAGAGCCTGAAGCATCAGATACAGCAGATAGCGGTTACTGATGCCAACGTTCTGATAACCGGCGAGAACGGCGCGGGCAAGGACGTGGTGGCGCACGCAATACACGCTCTCTCGGGCCGTCACGCCAAGCCTTTCGGAAGCATCGACCTCGGATGCATCCCCGAGAACCTTTTCGAGAGCGAGCTTTTCGGCCACGAGAAAGGCGCCTTCACCGACGCGCGCACAGCCAAGACAGGACGCATAGAGCTTGCCAACGGCGGCACGATTTTCCTCGACGAGATTGGAAACCTCTCTCTGAACGCCCAGCAGAAGTTGCTGACAGTGATAGAGAAACACGAGGTTTCGGCTGTGGGCTCCACCAAGACAATTAAGGTGGACGTAAGGATAGTATCGGCCACCAACGCCGACCTTCCCAAGATGGTGGCCGACGGCAATTTCCGTCAGGACCTCCTCTACAGGATAAACACCATAGAGCTCCAGATTCCGCCACTTAGGGAGCGCGGCAACGACATAATCCTCCTTGCCGAGCATTTTGCCGGAATCTACGCCAACAAATACGACAAGGGCACCGCAAAGATCTCAGAGTCAGCTAAAAGCAAACTCCTCTCCCACAGCTGGCCGGGCAACGTGCGCGAGCTTCAGCACTGTATGGAAAGAGCCGTGGTAACAATGCAGGGCAACACGATAACCGACGTATCTATATCGCCGGCGCCCAACGGCAAGGAAGAGAATCAGGGGGCTGATACTTCCCCGATACTCAACCTCGAAGAACTGGAACGCAACGCCATACGCCGCGCCGTATCGATCTGCAACGGCAACCTTACCCAGGCCGCCGAAAAACTCGGAATCACAAGATACGCACTTTACAGAAAAATTGAAAAGTTAGGAATATAATAACAAAAAACCTGTAATTGAAGGCTCGGAAGTTATTAATTATCAACAAGAAAACAAGCACTAATTCACCTTATTGATACTTGAAGTGCTTAAAAAACCGCAAAAACAAGTTTTTGCGAAAAAAACGCCTAACGCTAAAAAACAAAACAGAGAAAACCATCTGGACGGTGTTTTTTACCGTTTTGTTTTCTGGCGTTTAACGTTTTCTGGTTATGTTAATAACCGGTTTTCTGCGCTCCCAATCAGATGAAAAGTTTTTAAAAGCGCGTTTTCTTGTTTAAATATAAACGATTTGTAATAAAAAAAATGTTTGAGAATTTGTTTCATAGCAAGAGCAATGAGAGGCTTCGGATGATGATAGAGGCCATCAGGACAAGGGATTTCTCGCTGCAATATTCCACAGAGAAATTGCGCGGCGAGGAGAAGGCTCTTGCCTTGGAGATAAATTCGGTAATCAACGAGTTCCGGCAGACTACCCTTGAGCAGGAATCTCAGTATCAGTATTTTGAGACCTTGCTGAATACCGTGGACTCCATTCTGATTGTCACCGACGAGAGCTACAACGTCCGCTGGATGAACAAATCGGCGGTGGAGGGACTGTGCGGTTTCAAGTTTCAGAAAATCAGCGACCTCGCCACAATCTCGGAAGAACTCGCAAAGGTATTGCAGGAAGGCAAGGCCGGCGAGCAGAGACTGGTATCGTTTGCACCCAAGGGCGAGAGCGTGAAAAACTATGCCGTGAATTTCAGCAACCTTTACAACAAGGGAATTTTCTACAAACTCTTCTACATTCAGAACATTCAGACCATAGTTCAGGAAAACGAGGCCAAGACTCAGCAGCAACTCGTGCGCGTGCTCACCCACGAGATTATGAACTCGCTAACCCCGATAATATCGCTTGCCGACACCCTCCGCGAGCAGTGCGAGGAAGGCGGCCTGGATAGCGACGACACTCTTATGGCGCTTCAGGCCATTCACCGACGCAGCAGCGGACTCCTCCAGTTTGTGGAAAACTACCGTCAACTCCAGAAAATCTCTCAGCCCAAACTCGCTCCCGTATCCATCGGCGACCTCATCTGCGGAATCCTGAAACTATATGCAAACCCATCAATAAAAACCGACATCGAGGATCCCGACGTCACCATCAACATCGACCGCTCTCAGATGGAGCAGGTGATAATCAACCTCTTGAAAAACGCCTGCGAGGCTTGCGAGGACACCGGCCGCGAGCCCGTAATCACAATCTCCACCCGTCTCAACAAGCAGAAGCGCGAGGTAAGCATCGCCGTTTCCGACAATGGCAAGGGCATTCTCCCCGAGGTGATGGACAGGATTTTCGTGCCATTTTTCACCACCAAAACCGGCGGCTCCGGCATCGGCCTCAGCCTCTGCAAACAGATAATCTCCCTTCACGGCGGCACAATATCCGCATCATCAAACGATAGCGAAGGAACGGTGTTTATGATTGTGATGGGATGGTGAAAAAACAACGTCAGTTCGACAAAATTGTATTGTCGCCTCCGGCGTTTGGAGGTGAACCAAAATTACCAAAAATTTATCAAGAATTAATCAAAAATTCTCTTCAGAAAAGTAATTTTTGAAAAATTTTTGGACAATTTTTGGTAATTTTTGTTGATAAATCTTCGCCGCAGGAGCAAGACGACAATTCATCGAACTCACGCAAAATCTATCACATTAATTTTCAAGACATTACAAACAAAAATCACGTTTTCGAGCAAATTTACACCCCAAAAAAATCACGTTTTCGAGGGTTGAGGCCTTAAAAACGGCCAAATCACCGAAAAATTTCCGTCCAAATTACCGAAAAATTTTTAGCCAAATTACCGAAAAATTTTTGGCCAAATTACCGAAAATTTTTTGGCCCAATTACTGAATTTTGAAAAAATATTGTATTTTTGCGCTGAAATATAACAAGATAGGAAATATGAAAAAAAACAATTACAAGCCAAGAATAATTGACAAAATCATAGAAAGGAAACTCAAAGGCAAAGGAGCAATAATTGTAGAGGGAGCAAAATGGTGTGGAAAGACTTCATCGTCGGAACAGCAGGCCAACAGCGTAATATATATGTCGGACTCGATGCGAAGAGACCAATACTCAATGTTTGTTGATACCGACCCAAATATGATTTTGGACGGTGCCACTCCACGACTTATCGACGAATGGCAACAAACTCCCAAACTATGGGATATCATACGTTATGAGGTTGATCACAGAGAAGGTATGGGACATTTCATACTTACAGGTTCGGCAGTCCCTGCCAATATGGATGAAATTCACCATACCGGAACGGGAAGGTTCGCAAGAATCCTGATGCGACCAATGTCCCTCTGGGAGTCGGGCGACTCCAATGGAGAAATAAGCATAAGGCAATTGTTTGAAAATTCCGAACAATTCCAACCGTCACGCAACAGCATCAATCTCCAGCAGATGGCTTTTCTGATATGCAGGGG
Source organism: Bacteroidales bacterium (assembly GCA_045597465.1). GTDB lineage: Bacteria > Bacteroidota > Bacteroidia > Bacteroidales > UBA3824 > UBA3824. The sequence goes on from JAZLKG010000018.1 coordinate 133,755, forward strand.
AGGATGGCCTCAGGCCGCATTGCTATCCGACGACGAGGAAATCGCACTCGACCAAGCCATTGACTATTACGATGCAGTTGTAAATTCTGATATGCAACGAGTTGACAATATAGCAAGAAATCCGGAACGCGTAAAAAGGCTGATGAGATCGTATGCAAGATTTCAAGGCTCGCAAACATCAGTATCAGAAATATGCAAAGACTTGAAAGCCAACGATAATGCCACATTAGACGACGATTCGGTTTCCTCGTACATAAACGCCTTGAAGAAAATTTTCGTAATAGAAGATATGCCATCCTGGAACCCAAACCTCAGGTCGAAAACCGCCATCAGGACTACCGACACAAGGTATTTTGTAGATCCATCGATAGCAACCGCGGCCTTGGGCATAGGTCCTGGAGATTTAATAAAAGACCTCAACACATTCGGCCTTTTATTCGAAACTCTGTGCATCCGCGACTTAAGAGTCTTTGCCCAGGCTCTCAACGGAGAAGTTTATCATTACAGAGACAAGACCGGATTGGAATGTGACGCAGTAATTCATTTGCGCAACGGAAACTACGGACTAATAGAAATAAAACTTGGAGGCGACAAACTGATTGAAGAGGGAGCAACCTCTCTAAAAAAATTAGCACAGAAAATCGACACCGACAGAATGTCCGAGCCTTCGTTCCTGATGATACTCACAGCGGTAGGCCCATTCGCATACCGCCGTGAAGATGGTATTTTTGTAGTCCCGATAGGCTGTCTGAAAGATTAAAAAAAACAGGTCGCTAATGTACAAAATATAGTACATCAGCGACCAGTTTTTAGTTGCATCTTACATACCAATATAACCTACTATTCTACAATACATTACAACAATCCTCTGCACATTTTCCAATATAAAAACACCCATTTTCTGCACATTTTCCAACATAAAACCACCAATTTTCTGCACATTTTCCAACTTTGAACATCAAGTGTGCGATTTCGCACGTTTTCACTGTGCGCATCGTGCGATTTCGCACACTTTCCGCTCTCCTCTCTAAACTCTAATCTTCACTCCCTCAACCACTTACACATTTGGCACGCCAATTGACATCACTGTTAGCAAAAACCACTAAAAAAAAATGAAAAACTATATCAGAAACATATCGGTAGCGGTGATGATTACGGCATCGGCGGTGGGGGCGCAGGCTCAACAGACGGGCGACACTCTCGTTCTCGATCTCGGATCGGCCATACTGATGGCACAGCGACAGTCGCCCGAGGCTCAGCAGGCCCGGAGCAACTTCCTGGCGGAATACTGGCAATACAGATCGTTCCGCGCCAACTACCTGCCGTCGCTATCCGTAAGTTCGTCGCCATACCTGAACAAGGAGATCAACAAGATAACGATGCAGGACGGAAGCGAGGCTTTCATAAAACAGGATTTGTTCGGGGCCGACATCTCGATGCAACTTACCCAGAACCTGGCGCTGACAGGCGGAAGTTTCTTCGTGAAGAGCAACCTCAGCCGGCTCGACGACCTCAGAAACAACACCACGTCATACAGCGCGCAACCGCTACTTGTGGGATATCAGCAAAGCCTCTTCGGATACAACGCCCTGAAATGGGACAAGCGGATAGAGCCGGTGAGATTCAGCGCCGCCAAAAAGGAATACGCCGAGACCCTGGAACTGATATCAGCGCAGACCTGCAACAGGTTTTTCGCACTGGCCGGCGCGATAACCTCGCAGGAGATGGCCAAGGAGAATTTCGCAACATCAGACACTCTATACAGAATGGCCAAGGGACGATACGAGATTGGAACCATCAGTCAGAACGAGATGCTTCAGTTGGAGATAAACAAACTCCAGGACGAGACCCGGGTGATGGACGCCGAGATAATCCTGCAAGACCAGATGCAGAGTTTCAGGTCGTTCTTAGGACTATCGCAGACCACGCCAATAAAACTGAACATCCCCGACTCGGTGCCTGAGTTTCAGGTAGAGATGGAAAAGGCGCTGAGCCTCGCATTAGAGCACAGCCCCGATCCCGAGCAATTCAGCAATATGGTAATGCAGAGCAAAAGCAACCTCGCATACGCCAAGGCAAACCGCGGACTAAAGGCCGACATCTACCTGCAGCTTGGTCTATCGCAAACAGGACCCGACATTCCTACAGCGTATCAGGACCCTAACAATCAGATGAGGGCAAGCGTTACACTGGCGCTCCCGATACTGGACTGGGGACGCGGAAAAGGAAGAGTGAAGGTGGCCGAATCGCAACTGGAGACCGCCACCACACGGGCCCAGCAGGGAATGAGGGATTTTGAGCAGAACATTCAGAAACTTGTGATGCAGTTCAATATGCAGGGCAAGAAGGTGAACGTGGCATCCCTCACCAACAAGAGGGCCGAGAGCCGGAGCAACGTGGCCACCAAACTATATATGATGGGTCAGAGTTCGATACTCGACCTTAATTCCGCCATCAACGAGAAAAACAACGCAAGAAACAACTACATAAACACAATGTCGGAATACTGGAGGCTCTATTACACAATAAGAAGCATCACCGGCTACGATTTCGAACACGACACCGAGATCGAGAACCAAGTGATTGAAGTGTTGAAGTGATTGAAGTGTTGAACGCACAGATGACACTGATTACACAGATCTTTCACAGATTATTTTTTATATTAAAAATCTGTGTCATCTGTGTCATCTGTGCGAGAAATCAAAAATCAAAAATCAAAAATGTAAAAAATGGACATACAACTAACCCCAAGGCCTTGGTACAGGAAGTACCTTTGGCACATAATAGCGGCAATGGCATTTTTGGGAGTGCTGATATATACCGCAACCCTGGCATTCCGCCCCAAGAGCGTGATGATAAACAACAGGGAATTCAAAATATCGGAAGCATCCGACGCCCACTTTACGGAATACATAAACGTGGAGGGCATCGTGAAGCCGATACAGACCATCAAGGTAAACGCGCTGGAGAGCGGTTTCGTGGAGCGGATAGTGGCCGAGGAAGGCGCGATGCTGAATGTGGGCGACACGATACTGGTGCTGATGAACCCCGACCTTAGCCGGACTCTTGAGGACGAGCTCAGCAACTGGCAGAACTCGGAGCGCAACTTCCGCGAGCAGGAGATAGAGATGGAGCAGAAAAGCATCGTACTGCGTCAACAGACCCTCGACGCGAGGCATCAGATATCGAGCCTTGAGAAAAAACTCAACCAGAGCCGTGAGGAGTTCAAGATGGGAATCAAGAGCAAGGCCGAGCTCGAGGTGATAGAGGAAGATTTCCAATATCAGCTGAGGCGCACCGAGCTTCAGATGGAGAGCCTCCGCCACGACAGCACCGCCACAATACTGAAGCGCGATATGATATCAGCCAACCGCACCGCCAACAACAAGAAACTGGACCGTTGCAACCAGCGCACCGCAAACCTCATAGTAAGGGCCACGGTGGCAGGTCAGTTGAGTTTCCTGAACGCCACATTAGGTCAGCAGATATCAGCCGGCAACAGCGTCTGCGAGATCAAGGTGCTCAGCGAGTTCAAGATAAGCACCGCGCTGTCGGAATATTACATCGACAGGATCTCTACAGGGCTGTCAGCCAATATCAAATACAACGACAATCTCTATCCGCTGAGAATAAGCAAGGTGGTGCCCGAGATCAAGAACAAGACCTTTGACTGCGACCTTGTATTCACCGGCGAGAAACCATCTAACATACGCCTCGGCAAAAGTTACACGATACAGGTGGAACTCGGGCAGACCGAAAACGCAATCCTGATAGACCGTGGCGACTTTTACGCCACCACGTTCGGCAACTGGATATACAGGCTATCGGCAGACGGCACACGAGCCGAGAAGGTAAGCATCGAGATAGGCCGTCAGAACCCGAAACAATACGAGATTCTCTCGGGTCTGAACCCCGGCGACCGCGTGATAATCTCCGGCTACGACAAACTGGGAAACAAAGAGGAGTTTTTAATTAAGAATTAATAATTAAGAATTAAGAGCCTCTCAATTGATGAGGTGGCCCTTGTGGCCACTACATAGGTAACCGCTGGCATCGCCTGCGGTACACCAACGATTAATGTTACTAACTACTAACTACCATCTACTAACTACTAAAAAAAATTATGATACTCCACAACATCAAAATAGCATTCCGCAACCTTCTGAAATACAAACTTCAGAATGTGATAAGCATACTGTCGATAGCCATAGGCATCGTAGCCATATCGGCCGTGCACTCGTTTCTGAGCAACGTTCACGAGCCACGCATCTGCAACGAGCCATATTTCGACAGGACTTTCAAGGTGACACTCTTTGGAGAAGGAGAAAATCAATATTTCAATCCATTAGACCTTGAGGGAATGGAAACTATGGAGGGCGAGGTCCTCGGCGAAATACAATACACATTCGGCGATGGACAAATGGCAATCAAACACAACGGCCAGCAATACAAGACCAAGTATTACCCCAAAGCCATCAAACCCAACCTCCTGAATTTCTTCGCCATAAGATCCGCTGTTACAGGCAACAGAATTGACCCTCTAAAGGACAACGACGCCATAATAACTGAGAAATTCGCCAAGAAGATTTTCGGTGACGGAAACCCAATAGGAGCCACAATAGAATACTTCGGAAAGGAATTCACCATAGTGGACGTTTGCGAGAACAACACATTCTATAATAGAACGCCAAGGATAAGCGACGTTATGATGACGGAGAAAAATCTGAACTACTCCTGGGATGATGAGAAAGAATCCAGCACCGCCTATCTTGTAATGAAGGAAGGCGTGGAATACGAGACCTTTGCCCACGAGATAGCCTCGAAACTCGGCAGACGAAGAAGTGAGGTATGGGTGGACCAGATATGCAACAACGGCCAGAACGACTACATCCAACTTACAAGCTGGCTCTACATCATCGGCTATATGATACTTCTGGCATCCATTATCGGCTTCCTGAGAATGCAGATACAACTGTTCTGGATGCGCAAGCGAGAGATAGCCCTGAGAGTAATCAACGGAGCCAAGAGGCATCAGGTATTCCTGACACTGATCACCGAGACCGCCATCACCATAATACTGTCGTCGATCTTGTCAGTGATATTGGGCACATTGCTCAGCAACTCGGCATTCGTGGCAATGATGGAAAGAGAATGGGAACTGTCGATACTCAACCATCTGGGATTCTACTGCGCCATAGTATGCGGAGGGCTCATAGCCGCCTGCGGAATCATCATCTACATAGTGCTGATAAAAATATGCAACTCCAACAGCGGACTATCAGCCGTAATGCGCAAGAGCAATTCCCACGTATTCCGCAACATAATGCTTGGAATACAGACATTTATATGTATGGTGCTGATAAGCCTCTCGTCAGTGATAATATACAGTGGGCTCAACCAAGACTACAGCCAACAGATCCCGAAGGAAGACCGAGGATATCACGACGCCATCAGCATCAGGAACCATTTCAACAACGAACTTTACGACGAGATCACTAAACAGCCGGAGTTGAAATCATCATTCAAGATCCTAAATACGGGCGTTAATGATGCTGACTTGGGCCTCGACACCGCCGGGCAAAGAAATACTTGGACACAATTATATTATCTGTCAGACGTCTCCCAGTTAGATTTCCTAACCATAGACGGCAAGTATCAGAAACAGGATCTCGCGGGCAAAAATTGCTGTATCCTAAGCGAGAAGTTCCGTGAAAAATGCGAGTCTCAGGGCTTGCTCGCCGACGGCACAATCTCTGTAAAACACACCCAGAGATTCTGGGATGAGGAAGGCAACGAAAGAGAACACAGCGAAATCCAAACCTTGAAAGTATCAGGCACCTACAAATCCATAGCCTACCAATACTACGTTCCGCAAATAATCGTAGTAGGCGAACTTCCTGATTTTGTGGGCTGGGGCGAGGAATGGATACTGATATCACAACCCGGACAGCGAGACCAACTGATGGACGCCATACAATCGTGCATCGAAAGAGTGGAGCCCGGCCTCAGCGACGAGATAGTCCTCCCATACACCCAGAACATAGAGGAGCAGGTGAATTTCGTACATTCCACAATCACGGGACTTCTGATACTCGGGCTTACCTGTCTGATACTCTGCATATCGGGCATATACAGCACCGCCGCCCTCGATACCAGAGCCCGCCGCAAGGAAATGGCCATCCGCAAGATAAACGGAGCCAAGGCCAAAGACATAGCGATGCTGTTCGTGAAGTCGTACATCTGGATACTGATACCGGCAATATTGCTCTCGACACTCATCACGATAGGCATATTGGCAACTCAGGATACAACCACACCAACCAGCCTACTCTTCGCTGGAATAGGCATATCGCTGATATGCATTGTACTCACCCTGGCCTACCACATCCGCCAGGTGATGCAGGTAAACCCTTCCGAAATCATCGCGAAGGAATAAACTGAAACAAGAATTTCAAACAAGAAAACGCGCTTTATAAACCCTTCATCTGATTTGGAGCGCAGAAAACCGGTTATTAACATAACCAGAAAACGCTAAACGCCAGAAAACAAAACGGTAAAAAAACACCGTTCTGATGGTTTTCTCTGTTTTGTTTTTTAGCGTTAGGCGTTTTTTGCAAAAACTTGTTTTTGCAGTTTTCTAAGCACTCCAAGCAATAGAATGGTATATAGTGCTTGTTTTCTTGTTTAAAAAAAACGATACAAAAACCCAGATGGAATGTTACTAACTACTAACTACCATCTACTAACTACTAAAAAAAATGATACATCTCAACAACATCAAGAAAGTATTCCGCACAGAGGACATCGAGACCTGGGCACTCAGAGACGTAAACCTCGAGATCAAGCAAGGCGAATTTGTAGCCATAATGGGCCCATCGGGCTGCGGAAAATCAACACTCCTCAACATCCTCGGACTCCTCGACAATCCGAGCGAGGGTCAGTACATCCTCAACGGCAAAGACGTGAGCACACTCAACGAGAACGAGCGCACCGACATCCGCAAAGGAGTAATCGGTTTCGTGTTCCAGAGCTTCAATCTCATCGACGAACTCAACGTAACCGAGAACATCGAGCTTCCGCTCCTCTATATGAACATCTCAGCCAAGGAGCGCGCCGAGCGTGTAAAAGCCGTCATCAACAAGGTGGCCCTCTCCCACCGCACCAAGCACTTCCCCAACCAGCTCTCGGGAGGTCAGCAACAGAGAGTGGCCGTGGCGCGCGCCGTGTTGCCAAACCCAAAGATAATCCTCGCCGACGAGCCCACAGGAAACCTCGACTCCAAAAACGGCGAGGAAGTGATGGACCTCCTCAGATCGCTCAACAAGGAAGGCACCACAATAATAATGGTGACCCACTCGCGCCACGACGCCCAATACGCCGACCGAATAATCAACCTCTTCGACGGCGAGATTGTAAACCAGGTGGAGATATAATTTTAATTACGAATTACGAGTTACAGATACGAAACAGGTCGCTAATGTACCAAAATCCGTACATTAGCGACCTGTTTCGTTGAAAGATGAAATATAAAGGCGAAAAGTCACACAAACAAATCATCAAGCAGAAGCTCCCTCTGAACACAATACGAGTGCTCGTTGCGGACAATGCCTTTTGTTGATATCAGCGTAAGAATCAAATCCTTATCGGTGCCGGTAGAAGTGCGGAAGGTCTCAACCTTATTGTTCCAGTCGTCCTCGTCGGCTTGCGACACAGAATATTGTTGCTGATGGAATTTCATCTCGCAGAGGTTCACCGAATTGTCGGAACGGTCTATCACCAAATCTATCTGACTGGATTTGCCGTCAACAGTACCAAACCACGAAAAAGCGTTGGCAACCACGCCTGATATTCCGAGGGCAGACTTAATCTGCTCGAAATGATTGAGGCACAACATCTCGAAAGCCAGACCGCTCCACGTACTATGCTCGTGCGAGTTTTGGGTATTGGACCAATAATGCGGATCCTTGCTCCGCGCATACGCCATTACCTGAAAATAATACAATGTAAAAGGATCTATCAGCTGATACAGCGTATCAGTACTCTGCCTTCTATCGAGGACGGAGCGACGGATGCGCTTGTTCTCTGCCACAAACGGCTCGTAGAATCTTATGAAACCGCAATTCTCCAACTCATCCAGCACCATAGAGAATTTGCCGTTGTCAGCAATCTTGGTTTTCTGCAGAATATCCTTCCGTGTAAGGCCCTTGCCCTTTTGCGCAAGCGCAGTCACCACTTTTATATGAAGCTGGGCGTTCTTGTAAAGCGAGTTGTAAAGACTATGAAACTCATCGGCAAGCTCGCCATCCTCTGCAAAAAGAAGGCGGTCGATATTCTGCGCAAGACTCTCGCCCTTATTGAGTTTGGAAAGGTAAAAAGGCACGCCGCCAAACACCATATAGCATTCAGCTATCTGTTTAGCTGGAAAACGGAATCCCTTATTAAGAAGCGCAACCTCGCGCTCACGTCCCACAAAAAGTTTTTACATATCAAAAGAATTATCAACGCCTCAAAATTAGCAATATATTCCCACAAATCCAAACGAAACAGGTCGCTAATGTACCAAATATGTACATTAGCGACCTGTTTCGTTGAAAAATGGTTATTCACTGATACCACAATAACACGCCGTGGGCTAGAAATCAACCTCGATATCAGGATTCACCTCCAACAAGGCTGCTATAAAAGCATCTCGATCTTTGGGAGACACAATGGCGTATGGAGAGATTCCAACCTTGCTGATATGAATACCGATTCTATCCCAAGAACTGGCAGCGCTGGCAACCCAAGAATTGCATTTGCTGATTTTAACGATCTTCTTGATATCAACCTCGCCATTATTAAAAGGGCCAACCTTAATTTTGAGTTTGTCGCCATCCACAATATAATAAATGAAAAATATTGTGAAACCGAAAATCGAGAATACTGGCACAAATCCTATAAGGAACGACCACCAAGGTGCAGTGGAGAAAAACGGATAAGCGCATACTGCTATAATGATTACTGTCCAAATGACAATAACCCACGTGTCAATTTTGCTACGGAACTTCTTCATAATTTTTTAGATTTAATGTTTATTTGATGAAATTTAAGTGATTGAAAATTTGATAATTAGCGAAATTTTTAGCATATTTGTAATATCGACAAAACAAATTACCCAAAAAATCGCTATGATTACCGAGAGCAAAATTACTGAATTTTTCTGTATTGCAGATGATTTTTGCAAAATTTTTAATCAGAAAATACAAAAATATACATTCAAGACCAACACCAAGCGCAACTACCACAGAGACAGCATTTTGTCAATAGCAGAAGTGTGACCATTATTGTAATGTTCCACTCATCTGGATATAAACTCAACAAGGAAGGCACCACAATAATAATGGCAACCCACTCCCGCCACAACGCCTAATACGCCGACCGAATAATCAACCTCTTCGACGGCGAGATCGTAAACCAGGTGGAGATATAGGAGGAATAATTTATCCCAAACGGTAATTTGCAATTTAGGAACAAAATATATCATAATCGGAATAATGATTATACAGATAAATATGATTTGGGTAACTTTGTGGTTAGTAACCAATAACACACAAAAACTATGGCAAAGAAAGCATTCATCACAGGAGCCAACAAGGGCATAGGCTTCGGCATCAGCAAACACCTCGGCCTCAGCGGCTGGGAAATAGTATTGGGCGCAAGGAATCAGGAGCGCACCGAAAAAGCAATGTCAGAACTAAAGGCATTGGGCGTCAAGGTATCAGGCTGGGTAAACATCGAACTTGGCAACCTTGAGAGTGTAGCATCTGCCGCCAACGAAATCAAGGACAAGTACTCCGACATCAGCCTCGTGATAAACAACGCAGGCATACCCGGCGATATGAGCGAGGCAAGCCAGAGCACAGAGCTCGCCAACATAAAGGCCACCATCGACGTAAACTACATAGGAACTTACGCATTCATCAAGGAGATTTTCCCAGTGGTGGAGGCCAACAAAGGAAGGATCGTAAACATCACCGTTCCATCTGAGGTGAGCCCATACTGGCACCCTCTGGCATACGTGGCAAGCAAGGCCGCACAGAACGCAATGACTCAGGTAATGGCAATGGAATTCAGCCAGAAAAACATCCCAGTGGAGACCTACAGCATCCACCCCGGCCCCACAACCACCGACCTGAACGGAAATATGGCACTCCCCGGATTCCACAACATCGATAACGTAGGCGAGAAGGTAGCCGAGGTAATCAACGACGGACAAAACCACAACGGCGAGATGATAGAGCTCTATCCTATTGTGGAGGAATAGAGATTTTCATAGAATCAAATTAGCAATTTCTCCAGACAAATTAGTCCATAATTCTGTATCCACATTGCTGATGCCTGCGAAAATATCGTGGCAGATTTGCTGATAATCGAAGTCGGCATCAGCAATAAAAATATGGGGAATGGAATCCACATAATTATGGAAATCGCTCTCAATCTCGTCGTGATAAACATTGAGAGCCCACAGTTTATTGATAAAATATTTGCAATTTTCGGTATCTGAAACTGCCTTGAAATATTGCGCCAGACGGAAGAAAACAACGTTGTTGCGCGAATTCTGGACGTTTTCGGTGCAATGGAGGGCAAAGAGGAGACAGGCCTTGTACTGAAGCTCGGCATTATCGAAAACATCAGCTACGGTAAGCCAAATCCAAGGTTTGCGGAATTTCTGAACCACAAGCGGACGCAAAACGCGAAGAATAGTAGCGCGACTGAAACGGATTCTGGTGAGGAATTCCGCAATCTGAAGATTGGCATAGATTGAGAAGACGCCCGACGACATCCTGCGGGCAAAATCGGCCCAGAATGCAAGGGTAAGCGGGCTGATGCTGCATTTCAGCAATGCGCGCGAATAGGCAAGATAAGCAGAGCTGCCGAGGGCAAAATTATTATCTACGCTTGCGAAATCTGAGTCCACGAAATGAGAGAAACCCCACCACTCGCAAAAATCAGGATAGGATATCCAGTTTCGCGAATTAAGCGTAAATGCAAAAAGCAACGAACGGTGAAACTTAGAATCTTTGACAGGATGAATGCCGATGATATAATCGAAAAAATGATCCATAACCAATGACCTTACGGCATCGCGATTGGAGAAAAGGGTGTTAATCAAAATCTTGGCAACGCCAACCTCGAAGAAACTATCGCGGTATCCAAGAGCATTGATGCAGTTAAGACATTCAAGGAAAGAGAATTCGTCGTAATTATTGGAATAATACGACAGCAGATTCTTATATTCCCAAGCAAGAGTTTTCATATTCTGAATAGACGGATTGTCGCCAAAATCATTCAAGGCTTTGGCAATACGTGAGTCTATAGTCGATAGGTCTTGCATAGAATATTAATGATTGATGGTATTGATACAAAGATATGGAATATCAATGAAAAAGACAATAAAAATAAGAGAAAAAATTATACATAATAAAAAGCCTTTCAGAATTAAATGAAAAAAGCCTCTCAGAATTTCTTCTGAAAGGCTTTTGATTTAAAAAGAGGCGATTACCTACTCTCCCACATTGTATCGCAGTACCATCGGCGCAAGCGGGCTTAACTTCTCTGTTCGGGATGGGAAGAGGTGGAACCCCGCCGCTATAGTCACCT
>JAZLKG010000019.1:0-49582 GCA_045597465.1 Bacteroidales bacterium
TCTTCGGCGGCGAGGTTATCCGTGGCTTTGTATTCGCTCTCTTGCTTGGTACTATCGTGGGTACTTACTCATCAGTATTCATCGCATCGCCTATCACATTCGATTTCCTGAAGAAGGATGAGGATAAGAAGAAGGCTGTCGAAAAGTAAATCTCTGATACTCTCATAGATATAGTAAAGCCGCTCTGGAATGTTCCAGGGCGGCTTTTTTTTTGATTATTGTGCCGTTGTGTTAGTAATACGGCATATTGACAATAGCAGCATATTGTTACATCAGGTATTTCTGTCCCTTCATGATATCCAGGAACACTTCGGCGCTGCGTTTGCGGACACATTCCTTGTTGAAATGGCAGTATACGGGTACAGGCTCGCTGAGCTCGCTTATGGGTACCGCGCATAGCGATGGCTTGTTGTTGATGCTGTGTTGGGCCAATATGGCCACCATGTTGGTTTGCTCCACGATATTAAGTATAGCATTGGCATCGTTTATCAGCGAGCTTATCTTCAAATCTCCCGTAGGTGCATGTATATAGCTTTCTATGGCGTTGCGGTCGCGTATGCCCCTCTCGGGCAGTATTACGCCTTGTTTGCTTAGGTCTTTGAATGTGATTATGGGTTTGTCTGCAAGATGATGCCTCTTGTTCATGATGGCATACAGGCTGTATTCCGTAAAAGGCACCGACTCGCAGAAATCGTGGCTGCTGGTCGGCATCATCGATATCATGAGGTCTATTTCGTTGTCATGGAGCTTTTTCAGCAGTTCAGAAAGGTTCTTGTAGTGTGCGTTTATCTGTACGTTGGGATATTTCTTGAGGAATTCTATCATTGCGGCCCTGGCGTATGGCTCCATGCTGTAGGTGAGTCCTATGTTGAGCTCGCCGCACAGCATGCCTTTCAGCTCGTTTATCCTGTTGTTGCATGCCTCCACGCTCCTTATCACCTGCCGGGCGTATGGTAGCAGCTCGCGTCCGCTGTCGGTAAGCTTTACCTCATGGTTGTTGCGGATAAAGAGCTGGGTGCCCAGTTCGTCTTCCAGCAGTTTTATCTGTTGCGATACCGCGCTCTGCGATATGAACATCTGTTTGCTTGTTTCAGAGAACTTGCCTGTTTCGGCTATTCCCACAAAATACCTTAGTTGTCTAAATTCCATGCTGTTTTTTTTATTATTTTCAGCAAAGATATATAGTTTTTCCGTTTTATTGAGCCTGTTTTGTGGTTTTGTGCTAATACCGTTTATAATTATTACTTATCATCAGTGTCCGAAATCCACTTCCTCGTGATATTCCACCAGCCTCTGTATTGGCTTCTGGAGCACCATCGAAACGGTAAGTCCATGGAAGCGGGCCACGTCTTTCAGTATTTCCTCGAAATATGTGGCCACCGACCCCACAAATCCAATGCTGTAGTCTTTGGGCCGGGTAAGCCTTATTATGTTTCTGCTGAAGAAAATGTCCAGCTCGCATGTCACCAGGTTGCGGAATACTGCGTCGTTTATGTGGTCGTGGATGAATGGCATGAATTGCGCCAGAAACTGTGATGGATTCTCGCTCCGGTATACTCCGTTTATTATGTCCTGATACGTCACCATGGTCTCGCGCTCAAAAATCTCACGGTATTTGTCGGGTATTCCGCGCTTGTATATGGCGTTTACCATGCGTTTGCCAATGCTTGCGCCGCTGCCCTCGTCGCCGAGTATGTATCCCATCGATGGTATCTGTTCCACAATCTCGCCGTTGCTGATGATGCCCGAGTTGCATCCGGTGCCCAGGATTGCCGCTATGCCGCTGTCGTTCTTGAACAGGGCCCTTCCGGCGCCTATCAGGTCGCTGTATATATATATGTCGGCCCTTGGGAAAAAGAACTGGAGGGCGCCCTGCACCTTGTCGATGGCATCGCCCAGGCAGCCTGCTCCATAGAAATATATTGTATCTATGGTGATGGGCTCCACATTGCCCTGTATGGCGCTCTTGATGGCTATGGTGATAATCTCGCTGCTGGTGTGCACGGGATTGAATCCTATTCCAGAAAAGTAATTGGAGTAGATGCCGTCTGTTACGGCCCAGTCGCATTTGGTGCTGCCGCAGTCTGCTATCAGTATCATTTTTCTTCTGCTTTTTTATAGTTTAATACCCATTACGGAGATATCGTCGCGCTGTTCCTCTCCGTCCATGAACTCGTTGAGGGCCTGCTCCAGTCTGGCCTTCTGACCGGCCATGTCGAGTGAGTGGTTCTCTATTATCAAGTCCACCAGGCGCTTGCGCCCAAAACGCTTGCGTTTCTTGTCGTTTTGGTCTATGATGCCGTCGCTGCTCATGTAGAATGTGTCGCCCTCATGAGGCTCTATCTCGTGGTTGGTGAATTCTTTCTCGCTCAGGTTGTTGAATCCGCCTATCGACAGGCGGTCGGCCGCCAGTATCTCTATCTCGCCGGTGTCGGCGCGGTAATGGTATAGCGAGTTTTTGGCCCCCGCAAAGACCACTTTGGTGCATTTGCCGTTGCCATCCAGGTCGAAACGGCAAAGGCTCATGTCCAGTCCGTCGTCGTTGAGGTTCTGGGCCTGATTCAGCGCCAGTATTATCTCCCTGTGCAGCTGTGCGAGTATCAGGTTTGGCTCGTGGTTGGCGTTGCGTATTACTATGTCGTTGAGCAGGATATTGCTGATGAGGCTCATGAAGGCTCCGGGCACGCCATGGCCCGTGCAGTCGATATCGGCTGCAAATATGGATGTGGGTTTCTCGGGATCGCCTATCACGTTGAACCAGTAGAAGTCACCGCTTACTATGTCCTTGGGCCTGTATATCACCATGGCGTTGAAATACTTGTTGATCTGTTTCTCGTGTACCAGGATGGCCTCCTGTATGGTTTTGGCGTACCGTATCGATCCGTTGATGGCGTTGTTCTTGATGCGCAGCTGGTGATAGTCCTTGGCCTTCTCGAGGGCTATGCTCATATACGATGTTATCATGCGCAGGTTGGCGCGCTCGGTCTTCGAGTAGCAGTCGGCCTTGTGGCATGCTATTGCCAGCACTCCGTTTATGTGGCTGGCTTCGTGCAGTGGCAGTATGAATACCGTGCCGAATATCTCTCCCTCTATGTTGCGGAAACGGCTGTTGGCGCACGTGTCACCTGTCAGGTAGCAGTCTTCGCTGGAGCTGAAACACTCTGTCTCTGTGTATTTTTCGTTTATGCCAATCTCTACAGGCTCCAGTTCCAGGGCTCCGTATTTTATGTGATTGAATTCCAGAATGTTTTTGCTGGGCGAGTATGTTCCCATCGCGAAGAAATCCATTTTGGACATCATCTTTATGTGGCTGTAGGCTATGCTGAGGATGGTGGGCACATCAAACGAGCTGGTGATCTGGCGGCTCAGGTCGTTGAGTATCAGGGTGCTGTTGAGCGCCTTCTCTATCTCCTCCTTCTGGTCCTCAAGGGCCTTGTTGGCCGATAGGATCTCCTCGGTGCGTTCCTTCACGGTGTTTTCCAGTATAGCCTGACGCTCCTTCATGGACTTGGTGCGTATCCTTACAAGCAGTGTCACCATGCCGAACGACAGCATCAGCGACAGTATCAGGAACCACCATGTGCGGTAGAACGGGGGGCGTATGACCACCAGCAGGGGACGTATGTCTGATACTACTCCGTCGCTGTTGGTGCATCTTACCATGAATACGTATTCGCCCTGGTCAAGGTTGGTGAATGTGACCTCGTGGCGGGTGCCTATGTCTATCCAGTTCTGGTTGAATCCCTTCATCAGGTACGAGTAGTGGTTGCCGCGCTCGTTTACGAAATTCAGTGATGTGAACTCTATGGTGAATGTGCTCTGGTAATTGTTCAGCACTATCTTGTCGATGGCCTCGGGCGCCTTGGATAGCGGGCTCTCGGTGTCTTGCGGAGTCACTCTCTCGTAGTTGATGAGCATGCCCGTGATGGTGGGCATGGGCAGTATGGTGTCGTCGCGTATCTCGTCGGGGCGGAAATACGTGAAACCATTTGCCATGCCGAAGTACATGGTGCCGTCGGCGGCCTTGTGGGCGGCCCTGGTCATGAAATTCTCGCTCAGCAGTCCGTCGGATATCAGGTATGTGCGCAGCGCCACGCCCTTTTCGGGGTCGAACTTGGTGATGCCCTTGGCGGTCGACAGCCACAGCAGTCCTGTTTTCTCGTCTTCCAGTATGCCCTTTATCACGTCGCTCATGAGGCCGCTCTCGCGTCCGTAGCGCACAAATTTTCCTGTGTTGATGTCGAACTTGTTGAGGCCCGAGCATGTGCCTATCCAGATGCGTTTCTTCTTGTCAACGCAGAAATAGTATACCCAGTTGTGGGAGAGGCTTGTGGAGTCGTTGATCTTGCTGCGGTAGTTTGTGAACACGTCGTTGTCGATGTCATATACCGAGAAACCTATGTACGAGCCCACAAGAATGGTGTGGTCGTCGTATTGGCATAGGGCCGTGCCGCATACGCCAGAATGCATGTTGCCATTGCGGTCGGTGTTGTGGTATTTCACGGTGCCGGTTTTCTTGTCGGTCACCTCGCAGAGTCCGCCTCCGTTGGATAATATCCATATCCTGTCATGGGAGTCGCAGATAATGTCGGATGTGAAATCGTGCTGAAGCGCTCCCTCCACCTTGGGCTTCACTGTGTATTGGTCTATGTCCCTGAGGTTTGGGTGTATGCGGGTTACACTTCGGTTGAATCCGCCGGTGTAGCAGTATCCCTGGCTGTCGTAGGCTATGGCCAGCGACGATCCTGTCTCGGCCTTCGACCACGGAATGTCCTTGGGGTCTATGTGCACCATCGGGGTTGGGGCGCCCTTGCGCCAGAATGTGGTGCCGCCGCCGTCGCATCCAATGGCTATCATGCTGTTGTGGCTGTCGAAACTGGATATGTAGTTGCGCTCGTCCAGTATCAGGTTGTCGTTGGATACATTGTGGAATTTCTTGCTGGGGCTCAGCTCTGTAAACGACACGCCGCGCCATGTGCCGAACCACAGCAGGCCGCGGCTGTCCTCCTTTATGTCGATTACGGTGGGCGAGTTCAGCCTGAAGGGGCTGCGGGCCACCGAGTGGTTTATCAGCTTGAAGACCTGTTCTCCGGGGTCGTATGTGAATGTCTCCTTGGCGTTGGTGCCTATCCAGATGATGCCGCGGCTGTCCTTGTAGATGCATTTTATCTCGTAGTCGTGGAATACCTCGTAGTTTTTGCCTTTCAGCCTGCCGAAGCTCTTGGTCTTGTCGTTCCAGATAAAGAGGCCCAAGGTGCATCCAAACCAGTATTCTCCATTTCCGTTGTCCATGAAACCGTAGTGGTTTTTGGATAGGTTGCCGGTGCCGTGTTTGTCGCATTCTATCAATGTGAGCACACGGCCGCTTGTGTCAAGCCGGGTTATTATGTTGTTTTCCTCGTCGAAGGTCCAGAAACAGTCGTCGTTGTCCATCTCGCAGAAATGCGCGGTGTGGGTCTTGAAGTAGTCCCAGTCGGTGGGTTTCATCATGCCTGTGGAGGCATCGTATTTCATTATGTAGTTGATGGGCGAGAAGCAGTATTTCTTGTTGTCGCTGGTGATGAATATTTTGTCGGCCTGATACTCGTCCACTTCCTGTGTGTCGTCTTTCAGGTCTATGGGCAGGTAGTTGAACTTGCTGTTTATTATGTCGAATACTGATACTCCCTTTTCTGTGGCAAACCACAGATTGCCATGGCGGTCCTTTTTGATATGCGCTATCGCATTGCCTGTCACCACGTTGGTCATGTTTTCCGGTGTGGATGAGTACAGCTTGAACTCCCGTCCGTCATATCTTGTAAGGGCTGTGGTGCTGCCTATCCACAGGTATCCGAAATCATCCACCTCCAGACAGCTCACCTGGTCGCTGGCAAGTCCGTCCTGCTCGTCAAACGAGTGAAACAGCAGTTCGTCTTGGGCTGTGGCTATGGTGGATGCCGCATGTATCAGCATCACTATTGTTATTATACTGATTTTTCTCATTATATTCCAAATCGTTCTGTATTCTGATTCATATAGCGAAAATCGTGCCTTTAATGTGGCAAATGTAAATGCAAATATAGCATATTTTTGATTTTGCAAAAATATTTTTTTGTTTTATTGGTGAAAAATTTTCCGAAAAAAATTTTAATATTCCGTTTTTTCGCTTTAAATTTGCGCCTAAAATTCGACATGATTATGGCATCTGCAAACAAGGCATATTACTTTTTTTATTACTTCGTCTTTAAAAACAGGGCGGGGCGATAATTCTTTGTTTGTATATGCTAATATAAATGATAAAGTATTATGAAGCCTCGCCTGATAATATCGGGTGGAGGCTTTTTTTATTATATATAAGTATTAATATTTTGAGATGAGAATTGCTATACAGGGCGTGCGCGGAGCTTTCCACGAAGTGGCCGCCCGTGAATTTTTCAGCGGCAAAGACCTCGACATAGTAGAGAAGATGACTTTCGAGGATGTGCTGGACAGCGTGGTGGATTACGAGAGCGACTTCGGTATGTTCGCCATCGAGAATACCATTGCCGGTACCATTCACGCAAACTTGAGCCTTCTTAGGATGAAGGACGTGAAGATATGCGGAGAGATATTCATCCGCATCAAGCAGAATCTGGCTGTATTGCCGGGCGTGCAGATAGAGGACCTCACCGAGGTGCGCAGCCACTACATGGCCATCACGCAGACAAGGCAGTTTTTCCGCAAGTATCCCAACATAAAGCTTGTGGAGTGCGAAGACACCGCCCTGGCATTGCGTCAGGTGTCGGAGGGTCAGCTGGAGACCGTGGGCGCCATCGGAGGCGAGCTGGCAGCCGGGCTTTATGGACTCGACATAGCCGCCGAGGGCATAGAGACCAACAAGAAAAACTACACCCGTTTCTTCGTGATATCCCGCAGCGCCGACGCCAATGTGGAAAACTACAACAAGGCATCGCTGAATATCGTGCTCAGCAATCAGCTCGGCAGCCTGGCCCAGATACTCAGCATAATATCGTATTACGGAATCGACCTCACAAAGATTGAGAGCCTCCCGATATTGGGACAGCCGCTCAACTACATGTTCTACATCGACCTCCGTTTCGACGACAAGAACCGCTATCAGAATATGCTTACGGCCATACGCCCCCTCATCAAGAGTCTCCACATTCTGGGAGAATACGAGGCCGGCGAACAATCATGGGCCGAGATTCATAAGCAATAGCACGTAGAGACGCACGGACGTGCGTCTTATTTAAATAAAGAACAAATATGATAAAACCAGCAGATAGAATATCCCAGGTGGAGGAATATTATTTCTCCAAGAAGCGCGTGGAAGTGGCAGAGCTTCAGCGCAAGGGAGCAGACATCATACACCTCGGCATCGGCTGTCCTGATATGGCGCCAAGCGACGAGGTACACAAGGCAATATCAGAAGCCCTCTACAAGCCAAACAGCCATTTCTACCAGATGAGCAAGGGCACCAAGGAACTCCGCGAGGCCTTCTCCAACTGGTACGACAGGATGTACAATGTGCAGTTGTCGGCCGACAACAACTTTTTGCCACTCATGGGCGGCAAGGAAGGTATCCTTTTGGTGCACATGGCGTTTGTAAACCCCGGCGATACGGTGCTGATACCCGATCCGGGATATCCGGCCTACACATCGTGCGCCAAGATGGTGGGCGCCAACATCAAGTATTACAGCCTGAAGGCCGAGAATCAGTGGCAGCCGGATTTCAACGAGCTTGAATCCCTCGTTGACGACCGCACAAAGGTGCTCTGGGCCACATATCCGGGAATGCCTACAGCTCAGCAGGCCTTGCCGGGATTGTTCGGAAAATTGGCCGACTTTGCAAGGAAGCACGGAATCCTTCTCGTAAACGACAATCCTTATAGCCTGATACTCACCCAGAAAGCACAGTCGCTGATGCAGGTGGAGGGTGTCATGGATTGCGGCATAGAGCTCAACTCGCTCTCCAAAGCCAGCAACCTGCCCGGAATGCGTATGGGCGTGGCCATTGGCGCCAAGGAGATTCTCGATGTGATGCTGCGTGTAAAGAGCAACTACGACAACGGAATGTACCGCCCCGTGATGGAGGGCGCAGTGGCAGCTCTCAACGCCGGTCCCGAATGGTACAAGAGTCTCAACGAGGCATACGAGCGCCGCAGGAAGATCGCTTTCGAGTTTCTCGACAAGCTCGGCTGCAAGGACTACAACCACGACACCGCCGGCCTCTTCATCTGGGCAAAGGCACCCGAGCGTTTCAAGGACGGCAACGAGTGCGCCGATTATCTGCTCTACGAGAAGTCGATTTTCCTGACTCCGGGATTCATCTTCGGAAAAAACGGAAACGGATACATCCGCATCTCGCTCTGCGCATCCGAGGAAGTTTTGCAGAAAGCAGTTTCTCGACTTTAGCCGCGGAATAGCTGGGAATGGCCGCCTACGGCGGCTGGGGTTTTTATCCGAAAATGAGAAGAATGGAAAAGAATTAAAAGAATTTTTTTTTCGGGGAACACGAATTACCATAAATTTTCTTTTTGATAATTCGTGAACATTCGTGATAATTTATGTTTTTCCCCATTCTTTTAATTCTTTAATATTCTTTTAATTTTCGGATAAGAAAAAAGGAGCGCCTGCGCTCCGTAACGTTTTTATGTAACATATATTTTTGTATAGAATTATGAATCTTTCAGTAATAGGACTTGGACTTTTGGGTGGTTCTTTGGCGTTGGACCTCAAGAAGCGCCGTTTTGCCGACCGCGTGTATGGCTACGACAAGAATCCTATCAATCAGGGATATGCCAAGAAAGTGGGCATCATAGATGAGGAGATGGATTTCGATGGTGTCATAGCCAACGGCGACATCATCGTGGTGGCCACTCCTGTAGGCGCCGCACTCAAGATAATACCTCAGATTCTTGACCGTGTAAAGGAGCATCAGATCGTAATTGACCTCTGCTCCACCAAGGCCACAATTTGCGAGCGTGTGAAATTCCACACCAACCGCAGTCAGTTTGTGGCTTGTCACCCGATGGCGGGCACCGAGAATTCAGGCCCATGGTCTGCAATATCAGGAATGTTCGATGGCAAGGCAATCATCATCTGCGATGCCGAGGACAGCGACGAGAAAGCCGTGCAGATCGTTAGAGGCATGTTTGAGAAACTGAATATGAATCCGATGTTTTTCAATTCCAGCAACCACGATGTGCATGTGGCATACGTGTCACACATCTCGCACATATCATCGTTCGCGCTGGCCAACACCGTTTTGGAGAAGGAGAAAAACGAGAAGAACATCTTCAACCTGGCATCAGGAGGATTCTCCAGCACAGTGCGTCTGGCCAAATCCAACGCCGAGATGTGGGTGCCAATCTTCGACAACAACAAGGACAACATCATGACCGTGCTGAACACCTATATAGAGCAGCTTCAGCAGTTCAGAACCTTGCTCGAGAAGGGCGACAATGCCGGCATCACCGCTTTCGTGGAAAATGCCAACCGCATCAAAAAGGTGCTTAATAAGTAAACTTTTTATGGAACGCGGATAACGCAGATTGTGCGGATTTTCGCAGATCTTTTTTATTATCTGTGTAAATCCGCTGGATCCGTGTAATCTGTGTTCCAATATAAATAATATAGACAAATGACAAATTTCAACGAAATATTCGGCAATCGTCCATGGATTATTGCCGGACCTTGTTCCGCCGAGACAGAGGAACAGACCTTGGAGACAGCGCGTCAGTTGGCTGCTAACGGTGTCAAGGTATTCCGTGCGGGAATCTGGAAACCTCGCACACGTCCGGGCAATTTTGAGGGCGTGGGCGACGAGGGCTTGGAATGGCTCAAGAAGGTGAAGGCCGAGACCGGAATGCTCACATCCTGCGAGGTGGCCAACGCCAAGCACATTTGGGCCGCCATCAAGAGTGGCATCGACATCCTCTGGATAGGTGCCCGAACATCAGCCAACCCATTCGCAATGCAGGAGATAGCCGACTCTCTGAAGGGCTGCAACATTCCCGTTTTCGTGAAGAATCCTGTTAATCCTGATGTGGAGCTTTGGCTGGGAGCCATAGAGCGTCTCGAGGCCGCCGGTCTCAGTCAGATTGGATTGATACACAGAGGCTTCTCCTCATACGAGAAAATCCTCTACCGCAACAATCCGCTCTGGAATATGCCTATCGAGATCAAGCGCCGCCGTCCCGACCTGCCGCTCATCTGCGATCCGTCGCACATTGCCGGCAAGCGTGAATACATTCAGGAGATTTGTCAGATGGCCCTCGACCTCAATGTGGACGGCCTGATGATAGAATCGCACATCAACCCCGACAAGGCCTGGAGCGATGCCAAGCAGCAGCTTACGCCCTGCGATCTCCAGAAGATGTTGTCGAAACTTGTGGTTCGTGCCGTGGCGCCTGAGAACGCTCCCAAGGAATCGCTCGACGAGCTCCGCTACAAGATCGACCAGGTGGACAGCGAGATTATCAGCCTGCTCCAGAAGCGCAACAAGATAGTGGAGGAGATTGCCGACTACAAGAAATCCAACAACATGACAGTGCTTCAGCCATTCCGCTGGAACGCCATGGTGGAGAAATATTCCAAGATGGCCCAGGAGTCAGGCGTTGACGCCAAGACAGTGGATTCCATCTTCCAGGCCATCCACCAGATGTCGATAGATTTGCAGAACAAGATTGTAAACCAGTAACTTTGTTATTTAGAACACAGATTTTATGGAACACAGATGACACAGATTAGGCGGATTTTCGCAGATCTTTTTTGTATTTTATAACTATCTGTATAAATCCGCTGGATCCGTGTAATCTGTGTTCTAAAAACACTTTAAACTTTAAAAAATGCTATACGTTTGTTTATCAGCCCTCGGCGTTGAGAATGCCATGAAGCAGCTCGGAAACGAGAAATGCGCCGAACTTAGAATAGACTTGGTGAAACCCACCATGGACGAGATGAAGACTCTTCTCGCCGACAAGTCGATGAGCTACATCGTAACATGCCGCCCCGGCGCCTACGACGAGGAGACCTCTATCCAGTATCTTGAGAACGCCGCCAAGTGGGGCGCCAAGTATATCGACGTGGAAGTGGAGCGTGGCAAGGAGGTGGCCGCCCGTCTGGCCGACGCCTGCAAGGACACCGCCTGCAAGCTCATAATCTCTTACCACAATTTCGACGAGACTCCTTCGCAGAAGGATCTCATCTTCATCATCGACAAGTGCGTGCAGCACCGTGCCGATATCGTGAAGTTAGCTTGCAAGGTAAACACCGTTACCGACAATGCAGTGCTGATGTCGCTGTATCAGGTTCGTGACAATATCGTGGCCTTCGGTATGGGACCTCTCGGCAAGATAGCCCGTCTTGGCTCCCTGAAGTGCGGCGCCGAGTTCACCTACGTGGCATCAGATTTCGGCGAGGGCACAGCCCCCGGACAGTTCACAGTCAGCGAGATCCGCAAGGCGCTGGCAATGGTGGAGTAATTGCAAAAAATGAGATAAAAAAATAATACGTTTTTGTGCAGTTGTAAAAATGTTAATGTGTTGAATATTAGGTATTTGAATTAAAAATTCCTCTGCAAAACTCAGCGAAATTCACGATTTTTTCTTGGATTTCGCTGAGTTTTGCAGATTTTTATGGGGTGGGAGAGAAGAGGTTGTCGAGGGTGACTTCCTGATTTATGGAGCTGGTGTGCTCTCCCGGAGCCAAGCCTCTTGCCGTTACCATCACCACCTGTATTGAGTGTATGGCATTGTGGATTTTGCTGGCTGCAAAGGCGCTTATCTTGTTCTGGATATTGTCGTGGGTGTCTTGGTCTATCCTGAATTTTGCGCCTGAGAATTTCATCTCGCAAAGATAGTCGTAGCGTAGGGCGTTGCATTCCAGCATCAGGTCTATCTGTGCGCCCTTGCCATCGGGACCCTGTCCGCTCCAGCAGTAGCATCTATCGATGGATGGTATCCTGAGGGTTTCCTGAAGCTGCGGAATGTGGGCTATGCACAGCAGTTCAAACGAGTTGCCGGCCCAGCTGTATAGGGTGGGGGAGTTTTGCATGGCGTTCCATTGTCCACGCTTAGGCTGTTGTCCCATGATGAATCTTATGTAGAACAGCGAGAAGAAATCCTTGAGCTGATACACGGTTTCCATTCGCGATTTTCCGTAGCGGGGATATTCCCTCGTGATACCCGATTCTCGGAGATTGCTGAGCAGGTTGCTGAGAGTGCCTCCGCTCTTGATGTTGGTATATTTGCTTATCTCGGCCTGGGTGAGACCGTAGAAATGTTTCCCAAGAGTAGTCACCACGTCCACATAGCGCTCGTTGTTGGCGTATAGTCCGGTATATACGTCGCGGAATTCCTGATGTATCTTGCTGTCGGCAAAGAATATACGGTCGATGTTTTCGGTCATTGTCTGGCTGGGCAGCAGCTTGTCCAGATAGTATGGTATGCCTCCCAGACACATGTATGATATGGCCATCTCGTATCTGGATAGGCGGAATTTGTTTTTCTTGTAGTATTTTTCACATTCTGACAGGGTGAATGGCTCCAGCCTTATCTTCTCGGTGAGACGGCCGTGCAACCCGCCGTAGTCGTGGATTATGTTGTCGAGCATCCAGCTGGTGGCCGATCCGCACACCACCAGCATTATGTTGCGCTGGCTGTCGGCCCAGGAGTTCCAGAAATATCCAAGCTCCGATATCATCTCCGACGATTGCGGACCTGCAAGCCATGGCAGCTCGTCTATGAAGATCACCTTTCGGCGGCTCTTGATGCCTTGCAGCAGTTGCCTGAGCAGTAGGAATGCCTCGCGCCAGCATGTGGGTTTGGGGCTTGCTGCCGGCAGTCCGGCCTGTATAAGCGCATCGTGGAAGTGCTCCAGCTGTAGCTGACGGTATCTCACCACGTCGCCATCGCCATTGCTGATATATGTGCCCACGGCCTTGAAGACTATCTTTTTGCCAAGCACCTCGTTTACGAGAAACGATTTTCCCACACGGCGGCGTCCGTATATGGCTACGAATTCCGACTTGGCCGATTGGCATCTGCGCTCCAGTATCCCGATCTCTTTCTCGCGTCCTATTATGCTTGAATATTTCATAATTTTATGCCTGATTTTTTTTGATGAGTTTTGTGCGGTTTATTTTTGCACAAAGATATATAAATCAATCTAATCGCCAAAATTTTCCTCTGCAAAACTCAGCGAAATTCACGATTTTTTCTTGAATTTCGCTGAGTTTTGTATTAGAATTTCTGTTGTAAAGTTTGTTTCTGAGGGTTTATTTACTTTTTTGTTTTCCTTTTCCCGAAAACTTTTCTTATATTTGCATTGTCGTTCGGCTATGCCGGGCGGTGAAAAATATGCATAAAGAAAGCGTCATTAATGCTTTGTTTGGGTTAACTTGAAATTAGCACTTTTAAGATTCCTAACCATAAACGAATCAGAGATGATGCTTACGTTTTTGTGAATACATCACTTGAGGTGTGCGGTGGGCATATTGTGTCTGCTTGCATGCCTTAGGTGTTATTCATATTGCGTGAGCGTCTGTTGTTCGTTGTTAGGAAGGTCGTGCTAAACCTCAAGTTAAGACGGACAGTAAATCAGAGGCTTGCGCTTTTTTTATGTATTTACAGTTAACATATTCCGAATTTTAGCTTTTTGTCCCTTTTCTGAAAACTGGTAATTTTAATTGTATTGGGGAGATAAGCAACTGAGATTCTACAACTTATATAACAATATAGGATGTGGGGTGGATGCTTATTGCCAATACGGTTACCAGACCTCAGAAACAGTAGGTTCTGCCCCCTTCCTTATATAAAAATGAAAATGGCAGAACAAAACAAAATTAGAGTATTTGAAGGCTTTGCTGGTTATGGTGGAGCATCGTTTGGTTTGAAGAGGCTGAAAGAAAAACTTCCTGAATTCGATTATGAAGTAATTGGATATTCGGAATTTGATAAGTTTGCCTGTGCATTGTTTGATGCAAACCACAAGCAGCAAAATGGGGAGCCTTTAGTAAATTTTGGTGATATTACTAAGATAGATCCTAATGAAATACCTGATTTTGATTTTTTTATGGGAGGTTTTCCTTGTCAACCTTTTTCTTCTGCAGGTATGCAGAAAGGAACAGAAGATCCATATGGACGAGGTGCGATGTTGGGCCATATCATTAGAATATGTAAGGTAAAAAAGCCTAAATACATATTATTAGAGAATGTTAAAGGATTTACTCATGGCAAATTTCAACCTATTCATGACCAATTAGTAAAAGATTTAGCAGAAATGGGATATGGTGTGGAACCATTGGCTAAGGCTGTTCTAAATTCCAAAGATTACGGGATTCCTCAAAATAGAGAGAGGCTTTGGATGTTTGCTCGATTGGGTGGTTTGCCAGAAAATTTCAATATGGTTCCTCCTAAAGTTGAAAGCAATTTGAAAATGGCAGATTTCCTTGATTATAAGCCTGTTGATTATGTGTATTTGTCTGATGCGCAAATTGAGCATTTGAAAGAAAAGCATAATATACCTTCATTTGTAGTGGAGACACCGTTGTGTTTTGATGTATATAATAAGAAAATCAAATACGATGGTTATTGTATTACAATCACTCAACCAGAACATAATAGTTTGAGGGTTATTGAAGTTCCAAAGTCTGATGGAAAGGAAATAGTTAGGAAGATGACTGTACACGAACAGTTTAGGTTGATGGGATTTCGTATTTCTCG
Source organism: Bacteroidales bacterium (assembly GCA_045597465.1). GTDB lineage: Bacteria > Bacteroidota > Bacteroidia > Bacteroidales > UBA3824 > UBA3824. Next base: position 14,706 of record JAZLKG010000019.1, read on the forward strand.
AGATTGCCAAGAATGTGAAATTGATTTTGCAAATCAATCATATTCTCAATTGTCGAAACGTGCAGGAAATGGATGGGATGTAAATCTTGTTGGTATATTGTTAACTAATATTTTCAAGCAATTATGAATATTGATTTAGGTTCATTTGCGTATGGTTCTTCTTTGGAAGTTGGTACAGGAACTCCTTCGTGGGGAACTTCTCTTGGACAGGCTAGTCCTGAATATTATTTTACCAAGGAGGGATATGATAGAATAATTATTGGTATGGCATATTGTGCAGTGCCATTAGAGACTGTTTCGTTGCCTTTAGGAAAAGGTGGGCGTATTGTAAATTGCTATGATGCAGGAATAGTACAAATTGCTTCTGTATTTAATAAAGTATTTATTAATAATGTAGTAATTGAGCATCCTTTCATTATTGTATTAGTGAAAGAAGAATCCGAAAGCCATTTCGGTAGGAGAAGCATAAAATATGCGGAAAAATCTACTTATGATGATGGGGAGAGGTTGATCTCAAATTTGAACTTTAAGAAAAAAGTATATGAAAAACTGGGATTAAGTGATACTGCATGTTGGTTTGTATATGATATTGACGTTAAAAATCATGAAGAATTACATTTAAGTGCGATTATTGTTGACAAAGAAAATAATGTTGGTTATGCGGATTCTCATACCAGAAGCAGAAAATGGACTCAGTTAATAAACGAACCTTCATCACAGGTTGGTTTGTTGCATTCTGGAGTGAAATATGCATCTTCTTCTCCTCTTGACCTTCCTTACCAGTCTATTTACTACGGTACACCTGGTACAGGAAAGAGCCATACTGCGAAGCTGGAGGAGGCTAAGTTCGACAAGGTGTTTAGAACTACTTTTCACCCAGAATACGACTATGCAAGTTTTGTAGGCTGTTACAAGCCTAAAACCGATATTGTTGATAATACTAAGGTCATTATTTATGATTTTGACCCTCAGGTTTTTACCAAGGCATACGAGTACGCTTGGAGCCGACCTGAGAAAAAGGTCCTTCTTCTAATAGAGGAAATCAATAGAGGAAATTGTGCTCAGATTTTTGGTGACTTGTTCCAGCTTTTGGACCGAGACAACAATGGAGAGAGCAAATATCCTATCAATGTTGATTTAGATATGCTTGGCTATCTGAAATCGAAGTTGCAGGAGAGTCATCCGGAGGCGGTTGCTGAAAGCCAGATAAAACTTCCCGGCAATTTCTATATTATCGCCACTATGAACACTAGCGATCAGAGTCTGTTTCCTATGGATTCGGCTTTCAAGCGCCGTTGGGTTTGGAAATATTTCCCAATTACAGAATACACACAGCGTGTTTTCAAGATAAAGATTGCTGGCTCTGAGTATAAATGGTGGGATTTTATTCAGGAGGTTAATAAAAGGATTGAGAGCGTTACAATGTCGCCCGATAAGCAGATAGGTTATTGGTTTATCAATCCAGAAAGCAATGTGATAGAATCGGAGGAGTTTGTGGGAAAAGTATTGTTTTATCTTTGGAATGATGTATTCAAGGATTATCCTGACAATAACGATTCTCCGTTTGTGAATATCAAATTCAAGGATATGTTTAAAGTTGATGGTTCGCCTTGCGAGGATACTATCATCAAATTTATGCAGGGGTTGAATTTGATGAATAATAATGAGCGTAACACAATCCCATTTACCTCGTCAGAACAGGCATTGCCGTTAGCCGCTGAACCTTTGGCCGAAGACTAAATAATGTAATGCGAATCTTTGTAGAATCATATAAATATCCACATGACAGTATTATCAAAAGCTGTCTTCCCGAATTGATGTGTCAAACATTGGCTGACGGACGCATCAAGACGGAATGGGTAGGTTATTACTTTTCCAAGGATTTAAACGACAGTGTCTTTGTGCTTCCCAAAGTAATTTTGAACGAGCAGGACAAGGTACTTGGTGAGTATTTGCCCGAGGATATTGTAAACACAAGCCTCAGCAGTCTCCATAAAAATGGAATCACCGACCACAGGGAATTCCTTTACAATTTTTCTGTTTGGATTTATAGGGCGTTGCAGGTATATCACGAAAGGTATATAGATTCTCCGATAATCAGGCATCAGCATTATTCCAATGTTGATAGATCTGGAAAATCTGTGCAAATTACTATTCTTGATATTTTGCTCTCGTTGCTGAAATTTGCGCAAGAAAACAGGGATTACTTGAAATTCCGTACACAGTTGGCTCATTCCAACAACCGGCGAATTGATTGGCGCAATACAATACGGAAGACCATGCCCTTTGTCCAAAATGGCAGTCCAGTTTACGCTCAGCCACTTGGCAACCGAAAGGTTGTGGATTATGATGAGGAGTTGTTGATTATTTTTTATTCAATTCTTGATTATATCAGCAATGTGTATGGATTTAGGGTGATGAGGCCGGAATTCAATTTCGAATTGATAAATTTGTCCAAGTTTCAGGCTTACATCAAAGGGCTTGGCAAACGTCGCCTGCTTGCCATCAAATACAAGTATTTTTCTGATATTGACCTGAAATTGTGGAACTTATGCTTTGCTTTCTTTGATATGTTGGAGAAGGTGAATTCCAATTCTGTGTTCAGCGACTATCTTCTTGTTAATAATTTTGAGGCTGTTTTCGAGGATATTATTGATAAGTTGATTGGTGACCCCAATTGTGATGGTTTGAAGGTTCAGGATGATGGAAAAATTGTGGATCATTTGTACAAGGAAAGATCGTTGATTTCTGATAATGAGATTTATTATATTGGCGACAGTAAGTATTATAAAATAGATGCTCCATTCGAGGAAAAGTCTATCCCTAAACAATATACATACGCAAAAAATATCATTCAGCTGAATTTCAATTGGCTGTTTAGAAACGAGGAAGCCGACAAGCAAGTCAATTATCGTGACAAGGCCACCGAAGGCTATAATATTACTCCTAATTTTTTTATATGTGGAAAAATCGACAAGGATTATTTGCAATATTCTGACGATAAATTGGATTATAGAAGCGATGATACCCAAATCCAATTTAGGAATAGGCTTTTCGACAGGGATTCTTTGATTCTGACAAGATATAATGTGAATTTCCTGTTCGTATTGTTGGCATATTGTAGCAGAAGTGTTTCAAGAAACGAGAATTTCAGGAATAAGGCGCGAAAAAGTTTCCGTGAAAAGATAACTGATTATCTATGTGCCCACTACCATTTCTTCTCATTCACATTCATCAGCCACGGCGATCTTAGGCTGTTTGTCAACAGCCATTTCCGTCAGCTGCTTGGCAAAATGTTTTGCCCTGTGGAAAACGGCAAAGAGCTTATTCTTGCTTTCGAGAAAGGCAATTATGTATTTAATGACGAAACTTCCATCCAATACACTGATAACAAACTTGCTATTGGCGGATTGGTTTTCTCGGAGTATGGGTTGAGGTGATGGGCTACCCCTCCTCCCCAAAACAACAAAAAAAATCCCGCTGGCATCCGCCGCCGGGATTTTTGATTTATTGTTCCTTGAAGTAAAATAATTGAGTAAAAATTTAAACAAAATATAAAAATATGAAAAACTAAAACTTATTCACCTTTCTGCTTGCGGAGCTCGTCTATGTGCTTCAGTATGTCGGCGGCCTTCTTGTTGAGGGCGGCTATCTGGCTGTCGGTCTCATCCTCCACGCGGAAGAAATCCATGGTCTCGTCCAGACTCTCGGCCTGGCTTTGACTCTCATCTGCCGAAGTGCTCAGCTCCTCGGCAGTTGCGGCATTCTGCTGAGTGATGGAGTTCAGCTGCTGCAGAGCCTTGTTTACCTGCATGGCGTTGTTGTTCTGCTCTATGGATGAGGCTGCTATCTCGTGGACAAGCTCCGAGGTCTTGTTGATTTCGGGAACAAGCTCCTCGAGGAGCTGACCTGAATTCTCGGCCTGTTTTACACCGCTTGCTGTAAGCTCGTCTATCTCCTTGGCCGCCGACTGGCTCTTTTCGGCCAGCTTGCGGATCTCTGATGCCACCACTGCAAATCCCTTGCCGAGATCGCCCACACGTGCGGCCTCTATGGCGGCATTTACGGCCAGGAGGTCGGTGCGGCCCGCTATCTCGTTTATGATGCCTATCTTGTCGGTGATGGTCTTCATGGCGTCCACAGTCTGTCCCACAGAGGCATTGGCCGTCATCACGCTCTCCACCACGCCGTTGGTGATATCCTCGGTCTGCTGGGCGTTGTGGGCGTTTTTGCGTATGGAAGTGGTCATGTCCTCCATGGCCGCAGCCACCTGCTCGCTTGCCGAGGCCTGCTCGTTGGCTCCAGTGGCCATCAGCGATGCCGAGCGCGCAAGCTCGTTGCCCGAGTTGTTGATATTGGCGGCCGACTGTTTCACCTCGCTTACTATCTTGCGGATATTCTTGATAGTGACATTCATGAGGTCGCAAAGCTGGGTGATCTCAGTGTCGGTATTCGTTTCGCCGTGCTTGAAGGCTACATTCAGGTTTCCCTTCGCAAACTGGCTGCATCCCGCCAGCATGTTCTTGATAGGGTCGCCTATGCGGTATCCCATGCTGATGCCCACTATTACAGAGAGTATCAGAAGTATGATGCCTATTATGAGGTTGATGCCCATCTTGCCTATGATGCCCTTGGAGAGCTCCGACTTGGGCATGAAGGAAATCACGTGCCAGTTGTGGCTGGTGTTCTTTATCTGGGTGGTAATGTTGATGGCCACCAGGCTCTTGTCGAAAACATGGGTGCGGCTGGCCATTATCTTGTCGAGGCTGAGGTCATCGCCATACACATCGTTGAACTTCCTGCCGGCAAGGTCGTTGGCCTGGGTGCCGGCTATGATGTTTTGCTTGTCGTCTATTATCACTATATCGGCCTCGGGTTTCACGCTGTCGCGCAATCCCATGCAGGTGCCGTAGGCGAAATCGAGTTTCAGCAGCGAGAACACGCATCCGTAAGTGGTGCCGCGGTCCATTATGGGCACAAATACCGGAAGCACCATAGACTTGTGGCTGTTCACTGTCATCTCCATCGGGGCAAAGATGGTGGCCTCCTTCCGCCTCTTCATCTCGTTGTAGAGATTCTCGTCGAACTCGTAGTTGATGTCGGGGTGTATCTGGGCAATATCTTTAGGTCCATTGGACATCTTGGTGTAATAGTAGCACATGCGTCCATCGTACTTGGCGTAGTCGGGCATGTCGGCGCAGCTTTCGTCCCTTCCGTCAAAACCGTCCCTTTCCCAGTATACGCCCTGCAGCACTGCGGCGGGCATCTTGCTGAGACCCATCTTCAGGAGGTTCTTTATGTTGTCGCGCGTGTAGTTTATGTGCATCGAGTCGCTCTTGCTGAGTGCCATGGCATTGGCGAGTGTTTCGTCCAGCCCCACGCAGTTGGTTGCTATTGTGGTGGTCAATCCTCCGGTGGCGCTCGACATCTGCCTGAGCCTGTCGCTGCCGTTTTTCTCCATGAGGTCTTTCACATGGAAATAGAATATTCCCATGAAGACGGCTATTATGGTGATTGCCACAACAAACATTGTTATCTTCAGATATTTGCCCACTATCGATTTGTGGGTGAACATATCTTTGTTCAGTACCTTGCCTATATTCATTTTGCGCTGCTTGAAGTGTAACTTAATGAGAAAATCTTGTTGGCGTCCAGTATGGTGATGAATTTTTCGCCATGGCTGAAGATGCCCTCTGTAAGTCCGGCGTTTATCTTGGAGTCAAACTCCGGCACGGGCTTTATGTCTATCGGCTTTACCTGCACCACGTCGCTCACGCTCTCCACTATGGAGCCCACGGTGATGCGGTTGTCAGGGTCGTCCTTGCAGATATCCAGCACCACTATCACGCTGTCGGTGGGATGGAAGGCCTTGCCGGCATCCATTCCGCATTTCTTCCTTACGTCTATCACGGGCAGTATCTCGCCGCGAAAATTTATCACACCCATGATGTATGGCTGCGATTGAGGTACAACAGTAATCTTCTGCATCTCCAGTACCTCTATCACGTCCTCCACCCTGTAGGCGAAGAGCTCCTCGTTTAGCCAGAACGAGAGATATGGTGTGGCTCCGCTGTAGTTTGCCATATTTTGCTGTTATGAGAGTTGATTTTCCTGATAAGCGCGGGCGTTGTCCTTGCCCAGCTGTTTTATCAGCTTGTTGGTGTCCAGCACCAGGGCAATGCTGCCGTCGCCCAGTATGCTGCCTCCGCTTATGTATTCCTGGTTGGCGAAATATTTGCCCAGGGATTTCAGCACGGCCTGATGCTCGCCCACAATCCTGTCCACCACCAGGCCCACGCGTCCGTCCTTGTATTTCACCAATACCACGTTGCCCTCGTCGGAGGCCTCGCCGCTTATGTCCAGCTCCTTGCGCAGGTCTATGACGGGTGTGGGCTCGTTCTCGTATACGAAACGCCCCTTGCCGCTGTCCAGCTGCGCGCGGCTTATCTGGGTGCAGTTGTCTATTATATATACGGGTATCAGCAGCAGGGTGCTGCCCACCGATACCAGCAGGGCGTCCACAATGCTTAGCGTGAGCGGCAGTTTTATGGTTGTGATGGTGCCCAGGTCTTTCTCCGAGTCCATCTCTATCTCGCCCCTCAGTTTTATGATATTCTGTTTTACAACATCCATGCCCACGCCGCGGCCCGATATTCCGGTAATCTTCTGCGCCGTGGAGAATCCGGGCAGAAACACCAGGTCGTACAGCTGCCTTGTGGTTGGATTGTCGGTGGGTTTTATGAAACCCTTTTCCACAGCCTTGCGCCTCAGGTAGTCCACATTCATGCCGGCGCCGTCGTCCTGCACCTGTATGAATACATTGCTGCCTGAATAGAAGGCGGTGAACTTTATGGTGCCGTGGTCGGGCTTCTTGAGCTCGCGCCTGCGCTCCAGCGGCTCTATTCCGTGGTCTACGCTGTTGCGGATAATGTGCATCAGCGGCACGGTGAGGTTGTCTATTATGGTCTTGTCGAGCTCGGTGTCGGTGCCGTCGGTCACGAAATCTATCTTCTTGCCCAGCTCCTTGCCCAGGTCGCGCACCAGGCGCTGAAACCTCAGCATCATGCTCTCTATGGGCACCAGGCGTATGCTCAGTGCGTTGTCCTTGAACTTGTTGGATAGCTTGTCGACCTTCTCGCAGATGTTGGACAGCTCGGGAATGTCGTATTTCTCGGCCATCAGCTGCAGCTCGGCCTTAGTGGTCACCAGCTCCGACACCAGGTTCATGAGTTCGTCGAGCTTGTCGCTCTCCACCTTTATGCTGGAGGTCTTGGTGTCGCTGGCCTCTATGTTTTTGGCCACAATCTTCTCCTCGCCAGAGATGTCGGCGGCCTTGGGCGCGGCTTCATGTGCCTGTATGCCGGGGGCTGATGCTTCCGGGGCTTGTTCCGGGGCCGGGGCCGCGGGTTCCAGCATCATCACCAGGGCCTTCAGCTCGTTTATGTCTATCTGTTCCTCTACCGACTGATACATTGTTACCTGCGCCACGAAATCCTCGTTCATGAACAGGTTGCTGTCGCTCAGCTTGGTAATCTGCACCTCGTCGGGCACAAAGAGGAAAATCTCGTCGAGGTCGGCCTTCCGCTTGCTGGTGCTGAATATGGCCTCCCAATACATGTAGAATTTGCCGTTGTCGGCCTGGCTCTCGGGCCACGACCTGGTCATCGTTATCCCGGTGCCTATGTTCTGGATATCAGAAAGTATACCCTTGATGTTTACTCCGCGCCCTGTGATGTCGGCCTCTGGGGCAAACAGCACATGGTATGTGGCCTCCGTGGCCGGGCTGCTGTCCTGGAGGAACATCTCTCCGTCCTGGCTTGCGGATTCTTCCTTTGGGCTCTCGGGCCTCTTGTCCCCCAGCTGGTCGAGCTGGGTCAGAAACGATTCCACGAGGCTGTCGTCGCCATCGCCGGGCTGGTTGAGTAGCTTGCGCAGAAGGTCTATGCATTCCAGGGTGATGGCGCTCACCTCCTTGGATACCGGGAGGTGGTTGTCGCGGATCTTGCCGTAGATGCTCTCCACATTGTGGGTTACCTTTTCCACGGTCTTGAAATCGTACATTCCGCTGGTGCCCTTGATGGTATGCATCACCCTGAATACCTCGTTTACAACCTCCAGGCTCGACGGATTCTTCTCAAGCTCCAGCATGGCGCCCTCCAGGTCGTTCAGCAGGTCGTTTACCTCGTCCAGGTATTTTTGTTTAAACTGTTCTAGCATAGCCTCTTTAGGAGAATGTTTGGGTATATACTTGTTTCTTTGTTTATTGAAGCGCCTTCTTGATGAAAGTGAGGAACTTGTCGATCACGAATGGTTTCTGTATCCATCCGGTGATGCCTATCTGCTTCGACTTCTGTTTCTTTTCCTCGTTTATCTCGGTGGTGAGCAGCAGTATGGGGATGCTGCGGTATTCCTGCATCTTCTTTACAGTTTCGGCCAGCTCCAGTCCGTTCATCCTGGGCATGTTGAGGTCGGTCACCAGCAGGTCTATCTTGCGTCCGTCGAAATACTTCAGGGCGTCCTGGCCGTCGTTGGCCTTCAGCACCTCGTATCCGGCCTGCTTCAGGGTAAACTCTATCACAAACCTGGTGTTCTCGAAGTCGTCGGCTATCAGGATTGTCTTCTTGGAGTTGTCGTCGGCCCCGTTGTTGGGCGATATCTCCTTGCTGAAAAACACCTCGGCTCTTGGGTTTTTCAGAATCTCCCTGAATATCTGTGAGTTGTCGCTTAGTTTCAGCAGGTATCCGCGGGCGCCTGCCTCTATTAGGTCGTTTACATATTTCTTGTTGTCGTACATGGAGAGTCCTATGATCACCAGCGACGGGTTTATCTTCAGGGCTTCTCTTGTGGCCTCTATTCCGTTCATCTCAGGCATTTCTATGTCTATGAACACGAGGTCGGGATCGCAGGTGTCGAGCAGCGCCAGGAATTCCTTTCCGTTGCTGGCCTCGGCTATTATCTCCACGTCGCCAAGTTTCTGAAGCAGTGTCTTGATTGCGTTTCTGTAAACAATCTTGTCATCTACCAGTATTACTTTCATATCCAAAAATTTGTTTATTATAATAGATCTATTGTTTCTTGTTGTTATGCGGCGTCAGGGCCTTGCTCTGTGTATGGGATCTCTATGAGCACGCTCATGCCGCGTCCCGGCTCCGATTCCATGGTGCATCTGCCTCCATAGCCCTTTACCCTGCCGTGTATGTTGCTGATGCCCATTCCCACTGTGGAGGGCTTGCTGTCGGGCAGGCTGGGGTCGAATCCCTTGCCGTTGTCGCTGTAGCGCATGGTTATCATGCCGCCGCCGCGCATCAGCTCTATGCTGGCCTTCTGGGCCTCGGCATATTTCAGTGTGTTGGTTATCAGCTCGTTTATTATCCTGTACAGCGTCAGCTCCAGGTCCTTGTTGTCTATGTCGGTGTATTCCGAGTGGTGGAATTCGAATTTCAGCAGCCTCTGCTGGCCCATGGTCTCTATCATGTTGGCTATGGTGGCCACCAGTCCGAAACGGCTGAGTATCACGGGGTGCAGGTTGTTGGCTATCTCCTTCACGTTTTCCAGCGCCTGGCCCACCAGGTCCTTGGCCAGCCTTACGGTCCTGAAAATCTCCTCCACCTCCACTCCGCCCGATAGTATCAGGTTCAGGTAAATGTTTACGCTCGATAGAGTGGCGCCCATGCCGTCGTGCAGCTCCTGCGCGAGCATGGTGCGCTGCCTTTCCTCGGCTGCCACCACGGCGCTCATTATGGCGCTTTCCAGGTCGCCCTGCTGATATGTGCTCTGCTTGTCTGCCATGCTTGTCATTTTTGCCTGTCGCTCAGCATCTGGCTTATTATGGGGCTGCATATCTCCATGGAATATCCGCGTCCGGCGGCAAAACGCATCAGCTTTTCCCATACCTTTTGCCTGGGCTCGCTTTCCTTTATCCCCCGCAATTTTTTTGCCAGTTCGGCCTGCGCAGTGTTTTTTTCCATTTCTGGGTCAAAAATTTCTTCTACCGCCCCGTTTATCACCGAGTCGGGAATCTGTTTTATCCTCAGCTGCATTACTATCTTGTCCTTGCCCCACTTGTTGAATCTTGCCTTGTCGGCCACATAGCTTCTGGCGTATCTCTCGTTGTCAACGTATTGGTTTTCTGTGAGATATTCCACAGCCTCGAAGGCTTCCCCGTTGGTGGCGCCCCTGGTTGTCATGTATTTGTAGGCCTCGCTCTCGCATTTTTCGGTCCGGGAGCACAGCACCATTAGTTTGTGTAGTATTTTTGCGGTTTCTTCTGTCATGTTAGTTTACCATTGTGGAGTCCTCGTCGTATTTGTAGAATGTAATCCTGTATTTGGAGTCGCGCTCCACAAACTCCAGCCTCTCAAACATTGTTGCTTTCGAGTAGTGGATTTTGTATTTTATGGTCACATGGGTTACATTGTTGCTGGTCTCCGACTCAAAATCGTTTCTCTCTATGTTCAGTATCATGCCCAGGTCCTGCGATTTCTGCATGAGCCCCTGCCGCCAGATGTCCTCGGGTGTCTGGTTGAGCGCCTCAGGGTCCAGGTATTGCAGCGCCTTGTTAATATCGCCCTCCCTCAGGCTCTGGTAGAAATTCTGTCCCACCTCGTCGCAGTCCTTTACGGGCCCACACGATGCCAGCATGGCTGTTAGGCACAGTGTTATGATGTATATCAGTTGTAGATGTCTTTTCATAGGTGTAGTCATGCTTGTTTTATGCCTTGCGAAGTTAGTAAATTTTGCTTATTGTTGTATTTTTTTTGTTATTTTTTTTTCGTGCTAATGCCGCCTCCCTACTGTGTCCTTCCGTTTGTTATGTCCAGGTCCATCACATAGTGCCATCGTCCGTCCTTGTAGTAGAAACCGTCGTAGCTGCCGTCGGCGCCCATGAACCGGGGCTTGCCCTTGTGCTGAGGCAGGTCTACGGGGGTGTCCAGGTGGTCGCCCACTATCATCTTGCGCTTGGGGTTGTATTTCAGGGTCATCACGGCCCTCTCGTTGAACTCGAATATCAGCCTGCTGAGGCCGTTGCCCTTCTCGTTTTGGAACAGGCCGCCGAGCACGGGTGTGCCCTCGTCGTCGAAGGTCATCTGCTCCACCACCTTGCGGTTGGTGTATTGGTCGTGGCCGTCCCATCCGCACAGGGCGTATACGGGCCTCGATTTGCTGCCAAACTCCGAAATCTCGTAGTATATGGCTCCAAACCAGTTGTCGGGCTGCATGTTGGCGTTCTCGGGATCGCTTTCGGGGCGTTTGCCGGTTTTCAGGCGTGTTGTCACGATGTCGTCCAGCTCGTCGCTCCGGTACATCACAAAACCGTGGTATATGTATTTGCCGCCGCTGATGCCTACTCCGAATGTCAATACCCTTGCCAGTCCGTTTGCGCTCCTGAGCTGCGAAACCTGCTTCAGCAGCGGGAAGTCGTAGTCGAATGCCAGCGAGAGCCTCAGCGCGTCTTCCATCAGGTTGGCCGCCTCGGCGGCGTATGCGGTCTTGCGGGCGTCGTCGCTGGCGTTCAGGCTCTTGTCAAGCGCCTGCGCTATCTGTGTCTCTGCCCTCCATAGGGCTGTGCTGTCCTGCGCGTGCAGCTGTGTGGCCGCCAGTATCAGCACCAGTATAATAGTTGATAATCTTCTGCTCATGGCCGATTTGTTTTTTTATGTTAGCACAAAGATAGCTATTATTTTGGACAATGCAAGGGCTGATGCCATAAAAAATACAAAGGCGCGGGCTGCCTTTTGTGGCTGCCTGCGCCTGGGGTCTGTTGCAAAATTATGGTGTTTTTGTTGGCTTCTCTTATTTTATCTCCACCGAGAGCCTTGTGTCGCGGGCCTCGGCCTTGGGGATGCCGAGTATCAGGATGCCGTTCTCGTAAGTGCCTGATATCTTGCTGGTGTCAACATTGTCGGGCAGGGTAAACGAGCGGCTGAAGCTGCCGTAGCAGAACTCTCTGCGGTACACCTTCCTGTTGCCGGAGTCGGAGTCGGGAGCCTCGGCCGGATTCTCCTGTGCCTTGTCTACCGATACAGTGAGCAGGTTTTTGTCGACGCTCACCACGAAATCGGCCTTGGTGTAGCCAGGGGCGGCCATCTCGATGCTGAACCCGTCGGAGGTCTCGGCAATGTTTACCGGAGGCACCGATGGCATGGGCACGTGGCCGTGGCCGGGTTTGTGGATGCGCATCTGTGGTATGTGGGCGAAGCAGTCGTGGTCGCCCAGGAATGGGCTGTTGAAAAAGTTGAAGTTTCTCATTTTTGTTGAAAGTTTTATTTGTTGAACATATAAATTTATTTTGTATGCCGGATTTTATCATCGCCGTCATGCACCCATGGTATATCAATCTTGGTGCCAATGCCGTTTTTGGGTGTTTTGATCTTTATTTTGTGTCAAAATGGCGGGTTTATACTGAATTTATACTGACAAAATGACAAAATAGGACATTTTGGCCCTGATGTTTATGGATTTTTGGGATAAAAAGACTACCTTTGCGTCCCGATGGTGCCTGGAGAATCTGGCACGCGGTATTTTTTTCTTAGATTTTTTTTCAGATATGGACGGAAAATTTTTCGAGCAGCGTATTTTCGAGATGTCATGCAGCGGCGATTTCGATCGGCTGGCCCTGCAACTGTTTGAGTATCAGTATCTCAATAATGCTGTGTACAGGCGCTATGTGGATTGCCTGGGCGTGGACCCTTCAGGTGTGGATGCCGTGGAAAGGATCCCATTCATGCCGGTTGAGTTTTTCAAGAATTTTACCGTAAAGACCACCCAGTTTGAGGAGGCTCTGGTGTTTACATCGAGCGGCACTACCGGGACCAACACCAGCCGGCATTACGTGAAGCAGCCCGAGCTGTACTACAGATCGCTGATGATGGGTTTCGAGCAGTATTACGGCAGCATCAGGGACTACCACGTGCTGGCCCTGCTGCCGGCATACCTGGAGCGGACGGGCAGCTCGCTGGTCACCATGGTGGAAAAATTCATGGAAGCCTCCGGCAATGGTACCGACGGATTCTATCTCTATGATTTTGAGTCGCTTGCCCGCAAGATAGATGAGCTGGCATCGGCCTCGCCGAAAAAAATACTGCTGATAGGAGTTACTTTTGCCCTGCTTGATTTTGCCGGGAAGTATCAGCGGCAATACGGCGACCGTGTGATAGTAATGGAGACTGGCGGCATGAAGGGGCGCCGCAAGGAGATTGTGCGCGACGAGGTCCATCAGATTTTGTGCAGCGCATTGGGAGTTGGCTGCATACATTCCGAATACGGCATGACCGAGCTGCTCTCGCAGGCCTACAGCCATGGGCATGGCATTTACCGCGAGACCGCCACAATGCGTGTGCTTGTGCGCGATACCACCGACCCACTCTTGTATGTGCCGGATGGCTGCACGGGCGGCATCAATGTGATAGACCTGGCCAACATATACTCGTGCTCTTTTGTGGAGACCAAGGACCTGGGCATCAGGTATGCTGACGGCTCATTCAAGGTGTTGGGCCGTTTCGACAACAGCGACACTCGCGGTTGCAATCTGTTGTATGCCAAGTAGTTCTATGGCCTTTGCAGCGTCATGTCCTCCAGTTTCTGGTAAATCTGGCAGAGCATCAGGTCGGTGAAATCCTGCGTCTGATACGGCCTTATAGTATATAGTATCTCGTAGGCGGCCATTATGTTGTCGGGGCTGATGCTCTGCCATGCTGAGTATCCGTTGCCGCCCAGGGCCAGGAGTTTGCCTGCGGGCATGGATTCTGCATCACGCAGCGACGGCAGCTCGCGTACAACCATGGAGACGCCGCCCATCTTCACCATCTTTATTGCAGCGTTGTCCTCCAGGCCCTCGATATCGATCTCCATCCTGCGGGCGGGCACTCCGTCGCGCTGCATGTTGCGGCATACGAGGTCTTCTACCGAAACCCCGAAGTGCCTGGCTATCATTACGAAAACCTCCACCTTGGGCTCGGCGCGCTCTTCCTCGTAGGCGCCCACCGCCGACCGCTTCAGGTTGAATATCTCCGCAAAGGCTGCTTGACTAAGCTGGGCCCTGTTGCGCAAAAATCTCATGTTTTGACCAAAAAAAGACATAAAAAATTTGATTTAGTTAAAAATTAACATTATATTTGACCACGCAAAAATAATAAAAAAAACACAAACGATATGGGATTTTTTTCAAGACTATTCACTTGGGGCAAGTCTGAGGCCAACAGCGCCATGGAAGCCCTCGAGGATCCAATAAAGATGGCCGACCAGGGCATCAAGGATTTGGAGCAGGATCTCGATAAGAGCATCAAGGCATTGGCTAGTGTAAAGGCCAGCAGCATAACAGCCAAGCGTGACCTCGACAAGGCGCGTCAGGAGGCTGTTGACTACGAAAACAAGGCTATGACTTTCCTGAAGGCCGCAGAGATGGGCAAGTTGAGTCAGGACGAGGCCGATAGAATGGCTACTCAGTGTCTTGAGAAGAAGAGCCAGAAGAATCAGGAGCTGCCAATGCTCCAGAAAAACTACGAGAAGTATCAGGCTGCCGTGGAAAAACTGGAGAACTCGGTAAAACAGCTCAAGGCTCAGATAGATAAGTGGAAAAACGAGGCCAAGATGCTCAAGGCACGCAGCAAGGTGAGCGAGGCCACAGCTAATGTAAACAAGCAGCTGGCCGGCATAGATTCCACAGACACAATCGCCATGCTGGAGCGCATGAAGGAGAAGGTGGACCAGCAGGAGGCTCTTGCTGATTCTTATCTCGAGATTGCCGAGCAGACCCAGGGCACCGACCGCGACATAGAGAGCGCTCTCCAGGCCCTTGGCGGAAGCGTGGAGGCCAGCAGCGACCTGGCTGCACTGAAGGCCAAGATGAGCGAGACCAAGGCTATTGCCTCTTCGGTAGAGGACGCCAAGGCGATAAGCGCCAACTCGGTTTCTGACCTCGACATGCTTAAGCAGCAGATGGCCGACAAGCAGACAGTGGCTGCCGACTCTCAGGCCGAGAGACCTATGCAGCAGGCCGACCAGGCTCCTATGGAGTAGGCCACAGTTTTCCAAGGATAATAATGATTATTATATGGCAAGCCCTGCGGTGGACCAAACCGCCAGGGCTTGCGTTTTTTTGGGTATAGATGAAAGCTTTTGCCTATTTGTTTTTCATGATTCCATTGTGGCTGTGGGCCTGTTCCAGCTCTCCCGGCGCGGAGGCCGCCCAGAAGCAGCAGCCAGCCGACTCTGTGGCCCCGCATCAGGAGGCCTTGTATCAGGGTGCTGATACTCACATACATGTGAATATACATATTCCGGTAAACGGTCCGCAGGTGCGCCATGAGTTTTACCGCGACACCGTGCCATACGTTATAGAGATAGAGCCGCATCAGCCCCAGGCAAAAGGCGACACTGTCTTCAGCTCAGATTTCAAGCGCCTGTATGCCGGCAAGATGGACGGATCGCTGCTGAACCGCACAGTGCGCTACGTGACGCCAAGCGCCAGTTTCTCCATAAGGATTTCGGCTCAGGGCGATGTCTACATTACCAAGGGCTGCGATGAGTGGGTCCGCGGACATCTCTATGAGGACGAGAGCCTGAAGCGCAAGCTGCATGTGCTGGAGGCTTCCGACTCGCTGATGGAGGGCCGCGATGCCAGTTTCTACCTTAATGGCCAGCAGATTACGGTGCCGGGCCTGGGTGTGGATATGTATTACGACGGTCTGGAGATGGATTTCCTGAATCTGAAGAATTTCGACAGCCTGCTGCTGTTTGATATCCGCTACAATACCGACAACAATTTTGCCCACGTTAGGCTGTATCCCGAGCCCATTGCCTGGATGAGGTACGTTGCCGCCAGGGATTTCCTGGATGCGGCGCGCCATTTCGCCGGTATGGGATACAGGATAAAGGTTTTCGACACCTACCGCCCCAGGGATGTACAGTTCAAGATGTGGGAGATAGTGCCTGATGCCAGGTTTGTGGCAAATCCCAACACGGGAAGCATCCACAACAGGGGAGGAGCTGCCGACATCACTCTGGTGGATGCCGATGGCAACGATCTGGACATGGGCACCGATTTCGATTATTTCGGAGTGGAGGCTTACCCGTCGTGCACCACAATATCCTCTCAGGCCCGGAAAAACCGCAAGCTGCTCAGCGACAATATCACCAAGTTCCATTTCAAGGCCATTACGTCGGAATGGTGGCATTTCTCGCACACCACGGCGCGCGGTTTCCAGCTTAGCAACTTTATACCAAAGGAATATCTGGATCTTTAGTTGAGTGCGGGATCCGCGTTATTGTTTTTCATCAAATATACATTTATTGTTATGGTTTACAGACTTTCGGAAAATATTGATGCGTATTACAAGAAGATGAGCCGCCGCGCCAAGGCATGGTCGGCCATTGCCATTGCGGCCATAATACTCTTGCTGCTGATTACTGCCGGACTGGCTTTCTATTTCCGTTATCAGCGCAACAAGGTGGTGGCGGATTACGAGAAACTGCTGGAGAAGTCGCATCAGAACTATTATTTGCAGGGCATTGCCAACAGCAATCTGGAGAAGAAGCTTCAGGACCTGATGCTGGAGCTGGCCACATTGAAAAACAACACCATAGAGCTGGAGTTGCTGCTGCAGGAGTTCAAGAGCGAGAATGCCGACCTCAACGAGATACGCCGCCGCTTGGAGCAGGGTATCAGCAAGACAAAGATACAGCTCGACAATATGCAGACTTCCGTGAATTCCATCCTGGACCACCGCCGGACAGAGATGC
This sequence comes from Bacteroidales bacterium, assembly GCA_045597465.1. Lineage (GTDB taxonomy): Bacteria > Bacteroidota > Bacteroidia > Bacteroidales > UBA3824 > UBA3824. Next base: position 31,446 of record JAZLKG010000019.1, read on the forward strand.
GCAATTTCCTGATGGAGGAGTATCTTCCCAAGACGGATTCGCTGGGCAAGCGGGCCCGTTATCCCGAAAAGCATTAGTTCGGAGTCTCATGGCATGACAAAAGCCCTCCGGCACCGCATTGCGTGGTTCCGGAGGGCTTTCTGTATATGGATAGTATGTTGGCTGACTTATCGCTTGCCAGCCTTCAGTGTGTTTTTCATGAGCGAGCATATTGTCATAGGACCTACGCCGCCTGGCACTGGAGTAATGTATGAGCAGAGTGGAGCCACGTTCTCGAAATCCACGTCGCCCTTTAGTTTCCAGCCCGACTTGGTCTGGTCGCTCTTTACGCGTGTGGTGCCCACGTCGATGATGGCTGCGCCCTCCTTTACCATGTCGGCTGTCACGAATCCGGGACGGCCCAGGGCTGCCACTATGATGTCGGCGCTCTTGCAGATCTCCTTGAGGTTCCCGGTGCGCGAGTGGCATACTGTCACTGTGGCGTCGATGCCCTTCTGGCTCATCAGGATGCTGAGGGGACGGCCCACGATGTTGCTGCGGCCTATGATGACGCAGTGCTTGCCTGCTGTCTCTATCTTGTATCTCTTGATGAGGTCCACAATGCCCATTGGAGTGGCTGATATGAAAGTGTCGAGGCCTGCCACCAGTTTGCCGAGGTTGGTTGGGTGGAATCCGTCCACGTCCTTCTCAGGGTTGATGGCCTCGATGATTTTCTGCTCGTTGATGTGCTTGGGGAGTGGTAGCTGTACTATGAAACCATCCACCTCGGGGTCGTTGTTGAGCTCGTCAACAGTCTTCAGGAGCTGTTCCTCGGTGATGTCGTCCTCGAAACGGATGAGGCGCGATCCAAAGCCTACCTCCTCGCATGATTTTACCTTGTGGGCAACGTAGGTCTCGCTGCCGCCATCGTGGCCCACCAGTACAGCGGCCAGAAGTGGAGCCTTCTTGCCGGCTGCCACCATATTCTTTACCTCGTCGGCAATCTCCTGCTTGATCTCTGCCGAGGTTTTCTTTCCGTCGATTAAAACCATAATAAATTATTGTTTAATGGATAATGGATAATGGACAATGGATAATGTGGCTTGTTGAAAAAACAATGACCAATAGCTTTCGGCTGAGAGCCATTGTCCATTATCCATTGTTCATTGTCCATTAAATCTTTGATTTTTTATCTTCTTCTCAGGTTTCCCATCATGCCGGCCAGACGTCGTGCGCCGCCGCCGCTCATCATCTTCATCAGTTTTCTGGTGTCCTCAAACTGTTTCAGCAGTCGGTTTACCACGGCCACGTTGCTGCCCGAGCCATCGGCTATTCTGCGTCGGCGGCTGCCGTTTATCACCTCGGGATGCTCGCGCTCAAATGGAGTCATGCTCATGATGATGGCCTCTATCTCCTTGACTGCGTCGTCGCTGATGTCGAGGTTCTTGATGGCCTTGCCCACGCCAGGAATCATCGATGCCAGGTCCTTGAGGTTACCCATCTTCTTTATCTGCTGTATCTGGGCCAGGAAGTCGTTGAAGTTGAACTGATCCTTCATGATCTTCTTCTGGAGCTTCTTGGCTTCCTCCTCGTCGTACTGGGCCTGGAGTCTCTCTGCCAGGGATACTATGTCACCCATGCCGAGGATACGGTCGGCCATACGGGCGGGGTAGAATATGTCGAGCGCGTCGAGTTTCTCGCCTGTGGATACAAACTTGATAGGCTTGTCGACTACATAGCGGATGGAGAGCGCGGCGCCGCCACGGGTGTCACCGTCCAGCTTTGTGAGTACCACGCCGTCGAAGTTGAGGCGGTCGTTGAAGGCCTTGGCTGTGTTTACAGCGTCCTGACCTGTCATGGAGTCTACCACGAAGAGAATCTCGGTAGGATTTGTCTCCTTCTTGATGTTCGAGATCTCGTTCATCATCTCCTCGTCGACAGCCAGACGTCCGGCTGTATCGATGATTACCACGTCGTTGCCGTTTTCCTTGGCCTGCTTGATGGCGGCCTTGGCTATGGCTACGGGGTTCTTGTTGCCGTCCTCGGTGTATACCGGCACCTGGATCTGCTCGGCCAATACCTTCAGCTGGTCGATAGCGGCAGGACGGTATACGTCGCCGGCTACGAGCAATGGCTTCTTCGATTTGTTTTTCTTGAGGAAGTTGGCAAACTTGCCCGAGAATGTGGTTTTTCCGGAACCCTGGAGTCCGGCTATGAGTATGATGGCTGGGTTGGCCTTCAGGTTCACCTCGGTCTCTGATGTTCCCATCAATGTGATGAGCTCGTCGTGTACAAGCTTGATCATCAGCTGGTTTGGCTTCAGCTCGCCCACTACCTCGGTGCCGAGGGCTTTCTCTTTTACCTTGTTGGTGAATTCCTTTACTATATCGTAGTTGACGTCGGCATCAAGCAATGCCCTGCGTACTTCCTTCAACGCCTGTACCACGTTGATTTCGGTAAGTTTCGCGTCGCCTTTGAAAACTTTGAACGACTGTTCGAGTTTCTCGGATAAACTTTCAAACATGTTTTTGCTATTATTTGGATATTATTATTACAATACCGCAAAAATAGTTATAATTTTTGAGAAATCTGACTTTTTGTTGAAAATATTTTTTAACTTTGGCAAAAATAATCAATTTACAGAAATGATTTACAACCAACAGTCACACATAACGTCCGTAAAGGACATCAAGGCTTTTTTCAAGTATCTCGTAAGGGAGCGCAATATTCCTTTGCAGCCTGATTCCATGTTTGATAAGTATCTGGACAGCGAAACCCAGGATCCGGTATTCTCGGCAGAGGAGTGCGAGTTGTACGACAGGCTGATGGATGAGGCTTTCGAGGTCTGCGAGAAACTTAATGCTGATATCTACGAGATTGGCATCAACACGCTTGTGCCATGATGGGGAAGAAGGAGCTCCGCAGCATTGTGCGGTCCATGAAGGGCAAGCATCAGCCCGGTGAGCTTGCTGCTATGTCGGCCTCTATTTGCAGGCGCATATTGCAGGATGGCAAGTATCAGGACGCTGATACCATGCTGCTCTATCATCCGCTGCCCGACGAGGTGGATGTAAGGCCGCTCATAGATGAGGCGTATGAGAGAGGCAAGAGGGTTGTGCTGCCCGTGGTTGTGGGCGACGATCTGGAACTGCGTGTCTACAGCCCCGACGCCATGGCTGTGGGCGCGTTTGGCATACAGGAGCCTACTGGTGAGTTGTTTACTGACTATGATGCCATACAGCTGGCCATAATTCCGGGAATGGGATTCGACTCTCACAACCACCGGCTTGGGCGCGGCAAGGGCTATTACGACCGTATGCTGCCGAGGTTGCGTAACGCCTCAAGGATGGGGGTCTGTTTCGGCTTCCAGTATCTGGACCATATTCCGTGCGAGCCCCACGATGTGGTTATGGATCAGGTGATAACTGAATAGAAAAAACGGCGACCCGAAAATCCAGAGCCGCCGCCTAACAAAATAAAAAACCGTATTAAATTTCTTTTTTGATGTATTTGGCGCAAGCCCATCCTTCCACCACAGCCTTGATGCGGAACATGTTTTCCTGCTGCTCCAGAAGGTTGAACTTTGTGCCGGCCTTCAGGTCTGATACCATGCGGCGTGTCTTTTTCTCGTCGCTGTATATCATGGCCATGTCGGAATTCAGGATGCCGTCATAGTCGGAATCCGAAGTGTCCTGAGTGATGTACTGCTTCTCTATCCAGCCGGTAATCTCGTGGAGGATGTTGTACCATTCCTTGGAGTCGTCCTCTCCGATGATGTATATGTATGTGCCCGCAGCCATAGGATTGCTCTTGAGCGGAGCTGTGGTGCTTGGGTGCTGGCGGAAGTTCAGTTTTACTGTGGTCTTGCCCACTACAAGGGATGCTGCTGCCGACTGGCTTACAGCGTTGGAGAATAGCTCAGAGAGGTTCAGTGTGCCGTTTTTGGCCAGGAGCTCGTTTCTCATGGCGTCGAGTGGGAACGCTGGACCCGGGTCACACTTCTGTCCAGGCAGGATTTCCTCATGACCCAGTATCTCGATAATCTTGTATGTCTTGCAGATGGCCTGGCAAAGCTCCTTTACGGCCTTTATCTGGGCGTCGGTGTATTTCTGCCAGTATGTCATCTTGGTGATGGCGTTGCGGTGCTTGCCGGTGTATACCATGCTTTCTGGTGTGGCAATGCGGCCAGATGTTTTCTTGGCCTCCCACCATGTGTAGTATTTGCCGTCGATTTTCTGGAGGTATCCGGGGTTGGATATCTCGATGCCGATGGAAAGGCTGTTGTAGCCCGAGCGTCCGTTGTAGCTGGATTTTCCGGCGTGCCATGCCTTCTTGTTCATATCCACCATCTGGGTGATCTTGCCGTCCTCGTGTACCACGAAGTGGGCCGATACCTGTGCTGTCTTGGCAGCGAAAAGCTTTACTGTGGCGGCTCCGCTGTTGCCTGCTGTGTAGTGGATGATGATTGCGTCAGGATTGATTGTGCCGGTCTTGGTGTATGCCGCGGCCTCCACAAAATCTATTCCTACTACTCTATGATTCTTGATTTCCATGATGATCTTTTGTTTTCGTATTTTTCAACAGCGCAATTTATGCATAATTTTTTATGTGCACAAATTTTTTTTCTGTTTTTTGCTTTTTTTTATAGTAAACATCCGGAATCCTTATGTAATTGTACTTTGCTCCGTGTTGTTTCTTATGCTTGCAAGCTGAAAAATGTGCTGAATATGTTTTTCATGTTGTGGTGGTCGTATACACCGCATATCTCTCTTATGGAGTGCATTGCCAGTATTGGGGTGCCCACGTCCACGCACTTGAAGTCGGTCTGGCTCGTGCTGATGCTTCCGAGGGTGGAACCTCCTGCCAGGTCGCTGCGGTTGGTGAATCTCTGGAGCGGCGAGTTGGCTGATGCGGCCAGCTGTGCGAATACTGCGGCGCTCTCGGCGTCGGTGCAGTAGCGCTGGTCGGCGTTGTATTTCAGGACCGGGCCCTTGTTTATTATCGGGTGGTTGGTGGGGCAGCTCATCTCGGCATAGTTGGGATGGAGTCCGTGGGCGGGGTCGGCGGATATCATGAACGAGTTGTAGATGGCCCTCATGTATTCCTCCTTGTCGCCGTTCAGCTTTATGATGATGCGCTCCAGCACGTTTTTCAGGAATGGCGATGCGGCGCCCTGGCGTGTGCGGCTGCCCACCTCCTCGTTGTCGAAACATACCATCACCTGTGTGGCGTTTATGTTGGGGCTGGTGAACAGGCCTTCCATGCCGGCGTGTATCATCGATAGGTTGTCGAGCTTGGCGCTGGATATGAACTCGTTGTTGGCGCCTATCAGGCATCCTTTCTCGGTGTCATAGAGCGAGAGGTCGAAATCTATGATGGCGTCCGGCGACACATTAAGCTCCTGGGCAATGATGTCGGCCAGGTAGTTCTGGTTTTCAAGCGGGGACTTTATGCAGGCCAGCAGCGGTGTAAGCTCTTTCTGGGGATTTAACTTTACGCCGTCGTTTACTGCCCTGTTGAAGTGGATGGCCAGGTTCGGGATCTGAAGCAGCGGTCGCTTTATGTTGAGCTGACGCACCTCGGGGTGGAATGGGTCCTTGGTCTTGAGGACCACGCGTCCGGCAATGGATAGCGGACGGTCCATCCAGGTATTCAGTATGGCGCCGCCGTAAACCTCGGTGTTCAGCTTTATGTAGCCGTTGTTCACCACAATCTCGGGATTGGGCTTTATCTTGATGGTTGGAGAGTCGGTGTGGGCGGCTATCACGCGGAAGCCGTCTTTCTCTGGCGACCCCATACCCACAACGAAAGCCACCAGGGTGGTGTCGTTCTGGGAAACAAAGTATTTGCCTTCCTTCTCTATCTGCCAGCTCTCGGTAAGCAGCAGCTCCTTGAATCCCTTGCGCAGCAGCGCGGCCTTTATGTTTCTTACTACATGGAATGTGCTGGGACTGTAAGATATGAAATCTATCAAGTCGTTGGCAAATTCCTGTGCCTCGTCTAATTTCCTTTTCATAGTTTATAAAACTTTAAACTTTCCACTTTCCACTTTACCTACAGTTTGAAACCCATAAGTATTATGTCATCGGTCTGCTCGCCCTTGCCGGCGTCTATCCATTCCTGGATGGTGTCGTTAAGGATCTTGCGCTGTTCCTCAGGGCTCTTGTCATGGATGTCGAGCAGCAGCTGTCGCAGCCTCTTTATGAGGAACTTGCTGTTGTCGGGGCCTCCAAACTGGTCCTTGTATCCGTCGGAGAACATGTAGAACCATGTGTTGCCGTCGGGCTCTATGGAGGTCTTCTTGTACTGGAAGTCGTCGCCGTAGAGCTGGCTGCCTCCGATACCCTGCTTGTCGGCCTTGTATTCGGTAAGCTCGCCATTCTTTATCACCACCAGCTGGTTTTTGGCGCCGGCAAACTCCACCAGGTGGGTCTCCTTGTTGATGGTGCATAGGGCCATGTCCATGCCGTCGTGGTTTTCGGTGGTGTCCTGTTTCAGGGCCTTCCTGATGCGGCGGTTCTGGTTGGTGAGTATCAGGTCGGGCGATGTGATTCCCTCGCCGACAATCTCGGTGAGTATCTGCGATCCTATCATGCTCATGAATGCGCCCGGCACTCCATGTCCGGTGCAGTCGGCGGCGGTTATTATTATGTACTTGTCGGTTTCTGCAAACCAGTAGTAGTCGCCTGATACTATATCCTTGGGCCTGAACAATATGAAGTGGTTTGGCAGAGCTCCCGCAATCTTCTCGTCGAGCGGCAGCATGGCCCTCTGTATGTGCTTGGCGTAGTTGATGGAGTCGGTTATCGACTTGTTCTGCGCCATGATCAGCTGGCTCTGCTGGCGGATTTCGGTTGTGCGCTCCTCCACTATCTTTTCAAGATTCTGCTTGTCGCGGATAAGCTTCTTGGTGTACATTATTATAATAAGCCACATCAGCAATCCAAACAGTATCGCGTATATCACTATGGCCAGCTTGGTGAGATACCATGGCGGCAGTATCTGGAATGTGATGGTGGCCTCCTCGCTCTCCACGCCATAGCAGTTTTGGGCTATCACGTGCATGGTGTAGGTGCCGGGGCGCAGGTTGGGGTATTCCTTGTAGTTCTCGCTGCGGAATCCTGTCCAGCTGTCGTCGTTGTTTTCCAGATAGGTGTTGAACTTGGTATCCTCGGGCCTCTCGTAGTAGGCCGCAGCGTATGTTATTCTGATGTTGTGTTCCTCGTATGGCAATACTATCTTGGGCCGTTTGCCGTCCACCAAGTTGCCTCCGTATATCAGAGTGTCGGTGTAGAGGTTCTCTATTTTGTGTATCAGCGCCTTGTATGATGCTGAAAAGTCTTTGGAGATGCTCTGGTCGTAGGTGGTGAACCTGTCGCCGCTGCCTATCACGTATTTCCCGTCGCCGATATAGCCAAACGAGACGATGTTTGACTTGAATGGCAGAAACTGGTTGTAGATGCAGTCGGCGGTGCTGTCGCTTGTGAGCACATACTGCTCCAGATACCAGGATTTGGTTTCCGAGCCGCCCTTTCTGGTGGTGATTATGTGTTTCACCCAAAGGTTTCCCTCATTGTAGTAGATCATGTCGAAAGCCTTCTTGCCGCCAAACACCTTGTTGAGCCTGGTGTCCTCCACAATGCTGTCGGCCTCCTTCGAATATCTGTAGATGCCGTCTGGCGTGGCTATGCAGATGCCCTTGTCGGCCCTGAATATGTAGTTGTTGGTCTTGGATGGCAGACCGTCCTCCATGGTGAACTCGCGTGCGCTTACGAGGGTGTCGTATGTGGAGTTGAACTTTAGCCTGTACAATCCCTGCGAGTAGTGCGATACCCAGTAGTATCCGTCCTCGTCTATCTCGATGTTTCTGCTCTGAGTCTCAAACCTGTCGGGGCCTCCGTCCACGCCCACACGGTATTGCCATGTGTTGCCCACGCGCTGATACGACGACAATCCGTTGGTGCCGCCCACGCCTATAATCAGGTCGGGCCGGTCTTCAGGACTCTTTACCTTGAAGATGTTTCTCGAAACGTTTATATTGTCGATGTTGATGAAGTTGTTCAGCGAGTCTATAAGGAATAATCCCCTGTTGGATCCGCCTATTATCTGGTTGTTGATGTTGCTGATGCTCCATATTCCGGTGTAGCCCTTGTCGTTCTTGAGCTCGCGGAACGATTCAGTGCTCAGATTGCTCAGTCCCGACTGGTATACCGCGTCGGCGCCAATATAGAGGTTGTCGTCCTTGCGGAGCATGGATTTTACGCTTCCTATGATTCCTGTGGCCGAATTGGGGAAATACGAGTATGGCGAGTACAGGTCTATCACCTTTACGTCGGCGTCCTCGCATACCCATAGCAGGTTGTAGCGGTCCTCCAGCAGTCTGTGCACCTTGCTTTTGCCTTTTATGGTCTTTATCACGTTGTAGTTTTTGTCGGTTACCACCAGACCTACCGAGCGTATGGCGAATACGTAGTTGCCGTCATGTGTGCGGAGCGCCTTGTCGATGTGTTGGGCGTTCGCTTTCAGAAATTCCGAAAACTCACACTCCACTATTTTGCATTTGCCGTCCTGGTATTCAACCATTCCGTGGTCCTGGTTTACCATCACAATCTTGCCATCGCTGTAGCACATATACTTTATGTGAACTCCGGCGTCCTCAATTCCGGGCAGCTCCACAAGTTTTCCGTCCTTAAGCTCCCTGATTCCGAGTATGGGGTGTATGGGGAATATCCTGTCGCCGCACTTGAAAATGTCGCTGAAACCCACTTCTGCCTTCCTGCCGGATATCACGCTTATGCTGTCGTCCTTCAGCGTAAATATGTAGTCCGGAGATTGGAACACTACGCCTTCCCTTCTGGTATACAGTATATTGCTGATTTTTCCGAAATTCTGGTTGTGCTCGGGCAGCGTGTCCACCAGCGAGCAAAACTCGTATGCGTTGTTTTGTGTGTTGCGCAGCACTCCAAGGTCGTTGTAGGCGCCCACGTATATGCTGTCGGTATCCTCGTTGATGCAGATCGACAATACCGTGCTTTGGCTTTCGGGTCTTATGGCAGTCCAGTTGGATCCGTCAAAGACAAATACTCCCGAGCTGGTGTTGGCCAGAAAAACCTTGCCGTATTTGTCGATGGCTATGTCGAACGACTGCTTGGCGCCGCCGTGTCCCGCTACCTGAAGCTCTCTCATATAGGGCATACCTACCCTGTTCAGCTGCGCAAATGTCTCGTAGCTAAATGTCAATATGGTTATTATCAGCAATATGCGTATCAGTTTCATATCGTGTTGTTATTTTTTTCGTGTGTAAAATTAATAAATTTATTGCAAATTAAACACCATTTATTCCAAAAATACATAATATTTTACATTAATTTTTTTGCTGATGCTTACGCAAAAAACGCCACTCCCTGCCTGTGATGGCCTGGAGTGGCGTTTGGGTCAATAATGTTTGCCCTTTGGGCAGGTCTTAGTTGTGGTAAGTGAACTTGCCATCGGTCGAAATTGTCATGTAGGCAGGCTTCTGGCTTGCCGAAATCTCGGCGTCGATTTTGTCGTATGCTCCGGTAACGCTGATGGTCTCGGCGTTTACCTGGAATGCGCGGTATGCCTTGGCGTTTTTGCCGGCCTCCAGGGCCTCAGCCTTTATGTTCTGGCCGTCCACGCATACTGCTGCCACATTGGCTGCCGACTTAAGGTTCTTGCCGGCGGCGTTTATGTCTGTGTAGTTGCATATCACCATGTATCCGTTGCCGGCGGGCACAATGTCGGCTACCTGGCCCTTGAGCTCGAACGATGGGCTGGTGTAGCCGCCTGCCTGCGAGAATGTGGCCGATTCCACCTCAACCTTGTCGCTGGTGCTGATGCTCTCGTTGCCGCCCATTCCCTTGAATGCGGTGGTCACCTTGTCTTCTATCTCGTTGTAGCAGCTCATGGTAGGATGCAGCGCTGACTTCATGTCGGCCTTGGCTGTCTGTATTCCGCTGGCGTTCATCTTCAGGGCCACGGTCTTGACTGCGCCCATGTTGATGTTGGATGCCACTGCCACGAAGTCCGACGATTTGGATGGCAGTATCTGCACAACCTTGTTGATTCCGCCCTGTGCGGCGTTCACGTCCTTTACCCACAGCAGGCTGTTCTCGGAATCCAGCTTGGCCACAAAGCCGCTGGACGCATTGGCTCCGGTTTTCTTGTAGCCGCAAATGTAGCGGTTGCCCATGTTGTCCCTTACTGTGCTCATGGTGACGTAGGCGCCGTCGGCTGCCTGGTCGAATGTGCCGGAATATGGGCGTCCTGATATTGCTGCTCCTGCATGCTGCACCTCTATGTTGTCGGGATAGAGCGCGGCAATGGTGTATAGGCCGAAATTGTGGAGGTTGCGGTCCATTATGGCCTCAATGCCGGCGGCCTGCTTGTCCTTGTATCCGTTCTGCATCTGGCTCTTGCCGCCATAGAGGCTGTTGATTATCTCCTCGTGCATGGTCAGGTTGTTGTCGCTGATGCGCGATGCCTGTGCGTCGAGGGCGCTCTTGGCCTCCTGGGCCATCAGGTAGAGGTCGTAGTAGTAGTTGGCCTTCTGGAAGTAGTCCTCGTTGAACGATTCAGGATTGTCCACGTTGTTGGCCGATCTCATGGAGGCGATCTTCAGGTTGGCGATGGCGGCCTCGTATCTCAGACTGGCCGACAGGAGCGACTCGTAGTCGTATTTCTCCACCAGGTTCACCAGCTTGTTGGGAGCCACGATCTCCTGGATGCTGTCGGTCTCGGCCTTGGATTTCTCCAGGTTCTCGACCCTGTAGCGCAGGTTCTTTATCTCCTTGTCGGTGTTCTTCTTGAGCAGGGCAATGTTGCCGTCCATCTCGGCAAAAGCCTCTCTTACCCATTTCTGGTAATCCCAGATAGGAATCTCGGGATTGATGAAATTGCTGGAAGTGAGGCCCTCCAGACGGTAGGTCGCTATGGGCACTGCCTTGGTCTGTTGGTTGTAGTTTTGCAGCTTGTATTTCCTGTAGGCGTTTTGCGCGCTCTTGAACTGGGCGAAATATGTGTTTACGCTGTCGTACTTCTGCGACAGCTCGGTCATCTGGTCGCGCAGGTCCTTGCTGTTGGTCAGCAGCAGGTGCTTGTAGTTGCTCTGCAGACCCACTATCTTGTTGAAAATGCCTGTACACTCGTTGTACTTCTCGATGGTCTTGTTGAAGTTTGTGATTATCTTGGTGACATTTTCCTCGTATTCATTTACTACGGACATCAGGCGCTGCAGCTCGGCCAATACGTCCTCCTGCTTTATCTCGTCGGGATTGGTGCCCAGGCCCAGGTTGGTGTAGAATGCCTTGTTTTTCTTCACCTCCTTGTCGTCCTTCTTTATCTTGCTGATAGCCAGTCCCAGATACAGCTTGGTGTTGTATATCAGGGTCTGTACGTAGGCGTAGTTGAGGTATGGGTCCTCGTTCTGCAGCCAGCTCCACTGTATGAGTCCGCTCTGCACGTAGGTGTTGGCAAACTCGGGGGCTATCTTCTGATACTCATTGAGTTTCAGAAGCGAGTGCTCGGCAGGCTCCTGGCCTATATTGCTGTATATGTCCTTGTATTTTACGGCTCTCTGACCATAGCCAGCGGTGCACACCGCACCGGCCATCAGGAGTAACAATAATTTCTTCATTTTCGTATGATTTTAATGGTTGGTAACGGTTCCTAAGATTTTGAGTTCCACGCGGCGGTTTTTGGCGCGGCCTTCCTCGGTCTTGTTGTCGGCAATAGGCATGTCCATGCCGTAGCCCTTGGATTCTATCCTGCTCTTGGCGATACCCTTGTTGATGAGGTATGCGGCCACCGAGGCGGCTCTCTGGTCCGAAAGCTTCATGTTGTAGGCCTTCTGTCCCACGTTGTCGGTATGGGCGGAGAGCTCTATCTTTATGTCGGAGTTCATCTTCAGCAGCGATACAACGTTGTTGAGCGACTCGTATGACGATGGGTCGAGCACAGCGCTGCTTGTGGCAAAGTTGACATCAGGAATCTCTATCTTCACGTTCTCCTGAAGCTTGGTGATCTGGGCTGTTACAGAGTGCTCAGGCTCCGACACTACTTCGGTTTTCTGGAACATGGAGTAGCCCTTCTTTATTATGGAGAACTGATACTTGTCGTTCTTGCGGAGGTTTATCGAGGCCTTGCCGTTTCCGTCGGTGGTGATGGTGGTGGAGTATTTGGTGGCTGTCGACAGGTCCACGATGTCGATATCGGCTGTCATGCCGGGCTCCAGTCCATTCACCTGGAAATCCACCTTGCTCTTGTTGGACACAAGCTCGGCATCGCGCTCGAAGGAGTCGAAGATGACAACCTGGGAGAGGTCGAGATTGAACTTGTAGTCGTTGTAGAGGTCCTTGCTTACGTTGAAGTCGTAGTTCTTGCCTATTGCGAGGGTCATCTTGTAGCGGCCCTTGCTGAATTCGTCCATCTTGATAGCCTCGTTTTTGCCATCGGCCTTTATGTCGATGTTGGAGCTCAGGGCCTCAAACATCTCGGAGTCGAAGACGTTGAGCTGCAGGCTTATGTTCTGGAACAGCTGGTAGTCCTGCTTGTTGTCCTGCTTGTTGGGCACGGTCTCCAGTATGGTGTGCGAGTAGCCCGGATGGCTGAAGTCGATGAATATCGATGTGCTGCCGTTGTGGAAGAAGTCGTATTGGCCTGTAACGTCGTTGCTCTTGTATTGGGCCAAAACCATGGAGCTGAATGCGTCCTTTACCTCGATGTCGGTACCCATTGGTTTCTGCGATGCCTTGTCGATGGTTTTGCCGTAGTATCGTGTAACGGCCTCGTGCCTGAAGTTGCCGCCAATGTCGGCCTTGTTTACCGCATCGTTTTTCTTCTGGTTGCGGCTTATGAGGTACATCTGTCCGCCTGCATAGTCGTATGTGGGCGACATCTCGTTCTCCTTGGTGTTCAGTGTGTCGATGCCAAGCGGAATCACCCACGATTTCTCGTCGGCGCGCTTGGTGTAGTATATGTCGAAGCCGCCCTTGCCGCCCTCTCTTATGGACGAGAAGTATATTGTCTTGCCGTCGGGGGCCACGTATGGAGCGGCCTCGCATCCCAGGTTTACAGGCTCGGGGGCATCCTTTGCGGTGCTCCATGTGCCGTCGGCCTTGCGTTTGCTTATGTAGATGACGCCACACCTGGCATCAGCCGCACCGTCCTTTGTCCTGGTGAAATACAGGGTGTTGCCGTCGGGCGATATTGCGGGATACTGCTCGTTGCCCGGGGTGTTGATGCTGTCGCCAAGCGCCTTGCGCTCGCTCCACTTGCTGCCCTGCTTCTCTATCATGTAGATATCAGTGTTGCCGCCGTTGTCGGCTGCAAAGTAGATGCGGCTGCCGTCGTTGCTCTGAGACGGGCTAAGAGGCGTTATGCTCTTGCCTATGAGGTCGTTGAGCGGATTGGCATCGGTGGATGCCGCATACGAGCTGCCGCTTTTCTGGAACAGGAGGTATTTTATGGCGCCACCCTTCTCCTGTACTCCCACTATGGCGTGGAGTCCGTTGGCCGATATGTTTGCTGATATGGCCTTGGTACCCTCCGGAATAGGAAATGCATCGTAGGTATTTATCTGAGCCATGGCGCTGCTTGCGCTTAGCATAATACCTAATGCTGAAATCAAGAATTTGTTGTTCATATTCTCGGTTGTTAATTATGGTTTATAAATTGGTAATAATATTGTCTGCTGTTTTTTGTAGGCGTGCGGAAAGTTTTCCGGGGGATATTCCCGCACGCTTTGTATAGGGGATTAAATGTATGTTGTATTAATAGTATCCGCCGCGGCCGCGGTTGTTGCAGTTGCCGTAGCTATCGTCGTCGTAATAGTCGTCGTCATCGTCGTCATAATAGTCGTCGTCATCGCCGTCGTAGTCGTCATCGTCGTCATAATAGTCATCGTCGTCGTAATAGTCGTCCTCGTTGTAGCCATCGCCCCAGTCGTCGTAGTCGTAGTCGTAGTACTCGTCTTCGCTGTAGTAGTCGTAGTCGTCGTACTCCATGTAGTCATCGTCGTAGTCCATAGTCTCGGTACCGTTCTCGCGGTTCTGTTCCCACTGTGCAATCTCAGGATTGTAATTGTCGGTGAGGCCCACTATGTACTCGTTTACCCAGTCGATTTCCAGCTGGTTGAGGTCCATGTATGAGTCGCGCATGATGGAATTTGGGAAGTTCTGGTTGAAGGCCTGGGCCAGTGGCGTGTTGTCTTGGTCGGTAACATCGTACATATCCCAGGCGCCGAATGTGTGGAGGATCTCGTGCGCGATGGTTCCGCTGCGCTCCATCTTCATGTCGCCGTCGTCGAGGCGGTGGAGGTTCACGAACTCAAGGGGTGAGGTCATTTCCAGCTCGTTCAGGTACGATTTGGATACGTTCATGCACCATGACCTTCCGGCGCCGCTGTTAATCATCAAGAGCAGGCATCCGTCGAATCCCTGCTGCTTGCATTTCGCAACCAGGTCTTTGGGGTGGTCGTAGCCCGAGTTCTTCAGGATTTCCACCATTGTGTATTCCCATTCCTCCTCGCTGGGCATTCCGTCGAGCTTGTATGGATTGTTCTGGTAGAGCTGTACGTTGGTGAATTGTACATCCTTGTTGTAGCGTTTGGCCTGGCTGACTATCCAGTTTTCGGCTTTCTGGATGCGGTTGTTGTATGCCGTGATGTCCTCGTTGGACCACGGGCTGCCGGCTATTTCTATGAATAGTTTTACAACGCAGATGTTGCCTTCCAGCTTCTTGCACGAGCCGATATTTCGTGTGTCGTTTCCTTGTCCGAAATTTTCTGCTGACTCGTCGCCTTCAGTGAACTCGCTGAGGTCGGCGTTGGAGATGTCTTTTTTTGACACCCTCTTCATTGTTACATTTCCCTTGGTCCTTGTGTTCTCGATTTTCCTTCCAGGTTTTTGGTTGGGAGAGTCTGTGCCTGAGCCAGAGCCCGAGCATCCGCTGAGAGCTATCGCGAGTCCCAGCAATCCGTACTTGAGTATATTTTTCATGATATATTCAGCACCACTTTGAATTTAAGTTGATGGTATAGTGTATTTTAAGAGTTTGCCATGCCATGGATCTGGCTTAGTTATCAGTGGTGCAAATAAATAACAAGCAATCCCTGTATGGCTTGGCAAAGATAGCATTAATATCTGACAAAATCACACCATGAATTCATTTTTTTTTGCCATGAATACTCCGCGGCCTAATATTCCATTATCTCGAATGCGCTGCGGTAGCAGTTGCTGTCCTCGCAAAACTTCACGAAATCCTCGTAGAATCTGGAGTGCGATATGGTGGCGCTGTCGCCGAAAATCACCAGCTTGCGCTTGGCGCGGGTCATGGCCACATTCATGCGGCGCGTGTCGTTCAGGAAGCCTATCTCGCCCTTGTCGTTGGCGCGTACCAGGCTTATTATTATGATGTCTTTTTCCCTGCCCTGAAACGAGTCGGCCGTGTCTATTGTGGTGATGGCCTTTATGTATTCCGGCATGTCGCTGTGCCTCAGGTATCTGGCTATGGTCTCCACCTGAGCCTTGTATGGTGATATTATGCCTATGTCCTGTACGTGGTGGGCGTTGGAGGTCATCTCCACTATCTCCATGAAGCTCTTCAGGTACTGGACCACGATGTTGGCCTCGTCGTCATTGTAGGTGCTCATTGTCTTGGGCTCTGTGCGCTCGCTGAATCCTGTGCCGGCCAGGTCTATGAACTCCATAGGCTTGTCGCCCTCTATCACGCAGATGTCGGCCACCTTGGAATTTGCCACCAGCTCCGAGTTGTAGAACTGCCTGTTGCTGAATTCCATTATCCGGCTGTTCATCCTGTATTGTTCCCTCAGCATCACAGACAATCCGTCCTTGCGCATCACTTTCTCGAACAGGGTGTGGCTGAGGCCTCCTTTTATCGCGTCCCGGCTCTTTACCGTTGGCGGCAGCTGACAGTGGTCGCCGGCCAGCACCACGCGCTCGCACCTTAGTATGGGTATCAGGCACGCCGGCTCCAGGGCCTGGGCGGCCTCGTCGATGAATACGGTGCGGAATCCCAGGTCGGCTATCTCCCTGTATACCGACCCTACCAGGGTGCAGGTGATGGCCTCGGCCTTGGATATTATGTCGTTGCTGATATAGAAACTCAGGTTGTCGGCCTCCTCGCTCAGGCTCTTGGCCTCGCGGTACAGCATGTCGCGCTGCTTGCGCTCCTCCAGCCCGAAGTTCCGCTTGTATTTGCCGGCCATCCTGCGGCATTCCTCGGCCTTGCGCCTTATCTTCTTGATGTCCTTGTAGTTGGGGTGGGCGGCTATCTTGTAGTCAAGCGTGTTTTGCAGCACCTCTTCGTCGATGCGGGCGGGCTGTCCTATGCGCACCACGTTTACCAGCAGTTTCGAGAGTTTCTCGGTGATCAGGTCGGCTGCGGCGTTTGACGGGGCGCATACCAGCACTCTTTTCTCTGTACGTATGGTCTGTATGATGGCCCTTACCAGTGTGGTGGTCTTGCCTGTGCCGGGAGGCCCGTGCACCACAGCCACGTCCTGGGCGGCGTTTATCATGCGCAGTGCCTCGTTCTGGCTTTCGTTTAGCCTCAGGTCCTTAATAAAAGGTGTGTCCTCCACAAACTCGGCCGGCATGTCGCCATACAGCACCTGTTTTATCCTGCACAGCCTCTCGTCGTCGCTCTCGGCCAGTTTCCTTACAGCCAGGTCCATCTCCTTGTAGGTTGTGCTGTCGAATACCAGCTGCACGCACAGGCCGCGGCTCAGCATCCAGTCGCGCATGCAGTCGGTGTTGAGGGTCAGGGTTATCTGGTCTTTCTCGCTGTTGTTCACCACTCCGGTCACATAGTCGTCGTCGGGGCTGTCTTTCTGGAACAGCTTTATGGTGCGTCCGCTCTTGAACAGGTTTCCGCTTTTGGGCGCATCGTCGGGGCCTCCGTCCTGCACCAGTTTTACCATCAGGTGCTCGCCGCGGTTGAACAGCTGGTCGGTGATGCGCATGGGGAATCTGCACATTCCGTTCTTGCGCTGCTCTGTGAGGGGCTGCTCGCTCACCTTCTGGGCAAACTCGTCTACCTCCACTTTCTTTTCGGCCTCTATGAGCGGCAATAGGGCCAGGATCTCTCTATTTATCTGTTGTATAGTCTTCATTGTAGCTGATAATCTGGGTGTATGATGGTATGCCGCGCAAAAACTCGTAGCGGTTTTCGCCCCTGTGGTAGCGTGCGCAGTAATGATTTAGTCCATTTGTTGCAATAATAATTGGTGCTTTGAAATTTATGTTGTATCTTGCAACCTGATTGAAGGTCTCCTGGGTTATCCTTACGTCTGTGGCCTTGCACTCCACCACGGCCAGCGGCTCGGCATTGCGGCTGTAAACCACTATGTCGGAGCGTTTTTGGGTGTTGTACAGCTTCAGGCCGTTTTCCGTGCGCATCAGTGACGCCGGATATCCGAGGTCCTCCACCAGATAATGGACAAAGTTTTGCCTGACCCACTCCTCGGGGGTGAGTACCAAATATTTTTTTCGTATTATGTCGAAAATATATTTATTTTGTGCCTCGGTTCTGATGCTGAGATCGTGCACGGGCAGATTGAGAGTTTCCATACAAGATATATGATAAAAAACAACGCAAAAATAACAAAAAAAAACGACAGGCCAATGAGAACTAAGCAAGAAATTGTAAACAACTGGCTGCCTCGGTATACGGGCCGCGAGCTTGAGGATTTCGACAAGTATATACTCCTCACCAATTTCCAGAATTATCTGGAGCTGTTCAGCAAGCAATACAATGCCCCCATCATGGGGCTCGACAAGGCCATGCCCAGTGTGTCGGCCAATGGCATCACTTTCATAAACTTCGGCATGGGCAGTCCCAACGCCGCCACCATCATGGACCTCCTGAGCGCCATACGGCCCGAGGCGGTGCTGTTCCTGGGCAAGTGTGGAGGCCTCAAGAAGGTGAACAAGCTTGGAGACATTATAATACCCATCGCGGCCATAAGGGGCGAGGGCACATCCAACGAGTACATGCCCCCCGAGGTGCCAGCGCTGCCGGCTTTCAGCCTGCTGAGGGCGACATCGGGCGCCGTGCGTGATATGGGCCATGACTACTGGACAGGCACGGTATACACAACCAACCGCCGTGTCTGGGAG
>JAZLKG010000020.1:0-3589 GCA_045597465.1 Bacteroidales bacterium
TATCTTACAACGGGATTTTAAATCGCTCGTAAATCTGGTGATAAATTACGCAGAAATGATTAGGACGATTAATAGAAAGGCGCTTCGCTTGAATCTGATGATAAATCATGCAAAAATCGGGGCTTAAATCCTTTTTCGCGCAGCCAAAAGTCCTCCCTACGGGGGAGGATTTAGGAGGGGCTCCTACGAGGAGGAAAAGGCGAGAGCCTTAATTATCCGTTTCCGCGGCCATGTTTTATATGTGGGCTTTTATGCCTTCGGCAAACGTAAATTATCGGAAATTTGACGTAAATTATCGAAAATTATCCGTTTCCGCGGCCATGTTACATTCTGGCAAGATAAAAATTCACGATAATTTACGTTCAATTTACGGCAATTCACGTTAAGCGATAGCGAATGTATAACTATGACGGATAATTAATATTCATTGTTATCGTGTTTGGATGTTGTTTGTTTCATTGCTGGTAAGAACGATATCTTCTGTGTCGTTGAAGAAAGGGAAGGCCGAACCTTTAACGAGCCAGGCAAAGCCGAAGAGGCTGAGGAGCAAAATCTCAAGTATCATCGTCGTGTAGCCCGGTGCATTGGTTAATCGCAGGACAGCAAAAATGGCTTCAATGCCAATCATGCCCCATCCGCAGATGCGGTAGATGGTGTTGCGCAAACGTTTGCGAGAGGTCATTACGCCGTCAGGATTTGTCTTGGTGAAGAGCAGTAGGCTGTTGAGTGCGATAAGAAGGAAGAAAATCGCTGCGCTGACCGTGTGGATGATGTGGGACGCTTCGATGGGAATCTGGAAGAATCCTACGCGGGTGCCGTCGGGGATCCAACTGACCTTGCATGGGAAGAGAACGATGCAGAGGCCGAACAATCCGCACAACGTGGTGAGCGTGTCATCAATCGGTTCATAGCCGATGTACGAGATGAGCACGAGGGCGGCAGGTACCAATACGCCAACGAGAGCCGGGCTCAGATAGTATGTGGCTGAGATGCTCCACCACCATTCGCTGCTCGGGTGCTCGGCAAGGCCAGCGGAGAACAAGGCTATCCAAGGTAACACCATACCCAACAGTCCGCACAGGTTGCGGATGCGAAGGTACATTCTTTTTTCTTTTGTTGAGTCTTCATCCATATTAAATAGGTATTAGACGAAAAATGAGGCCATTTTTCAGTGCAAATATAGAGATTATCTCTGAATGCAAGGAGGAATGCCGTTGTTTTTTTATCGGAAATCAAAAAAAACGATACACCTCAAAGCCATCTCTCCCTCCCTCCCACGGAAAGAGGGGCTTTATGGGGTGTGCGGGGATCTGTTTATTGAACACGGATTAGCACCGGCATCTGCCGATTATAAACGTGGGGCTTGTTTATATAATCATGGGGCATGTTTATAAATAGAGTTAATCTTTAGTAACTCTTTCATATGTACTTGTATTTATCTACACTATCTACACGTTTTTGCCTTTTCTCCTGATTGTATGTTAGTTGGGATGTGTAGATAGACATTATATCTACACGTTTTCTACACATTTTAGTACTCTTTCTACACGTTTTTGGAACGTTTATGATATTTTGTGGAGATAAAATAGGCATAACAAGCGATATCATTGGTGATAGTTGGGACGTATTCTCCATTTCAACGGCATTTTTCTTTAACATAATATACTGTATTCCTTCGTTGCAAATTTACGATGTTTTTTTCAAATATCCAAATCGTAGATGCACTTTTTGCCCCATTATTCGCATTTTCCACGCTATTTCTTTGCCAAAATATCCATTATTCTTCCATTTTTCCTTAAATTACGTGTAGATAATACCAAATATGTGTAGAAAACGTGTAGATAAAACACCTATCTACACATCACAAGTAACACTATGTTAGGTAAATAAGTTATATTGTGTAGATAGTGTAGATAAACGTACTACATATATTATATCGATTCTTTTTAACCACAGAATACACAGATTTTTGGAGAACTGTCCTCGGCTGTTATAGCTTTGGCCTTGGAGTTAGCTTTGGAAGTTTTTCCATGCGCCAGCCCGCAATCGCCAACGCCAAAGCTACCCGCCGCACCGTTAACCGTTAACCGTACCCCATAACCGTTTTCGTAGAAAACCATATCAATAAAGTACCATAATCGCGATAATTTTGTCCTATTTCAGTAAGAAAACCTATTTTTTTTTTTTTCTATCCGCGGGGAATTTTTATCTTTGTAGGCAGATTATTGGATTATTCTATCATGAGAAGGTCGCTTAGTTTAATTGTCATATCGCTGTTGTTGATTCTTCCGACTATGGCCAATGTGGTCACGCCTTCGCAGGCCTTGCAGATTGCCGAGGAGTTCCTCGGCGAGGAATTAACGCCGCAGCGTGTGCGCGGCATGAGGGGGGTAGCACCCACCGTCGAGCAGGAGAATGCGCCGTTGTATGTCATCTCGCGCGGTGACGACAAGGGCTTCGTGCTGGTGAGCGGCGATGACGCCCTGCCCAGCATCATCGGTTACACCGACCATGGCAATTTCGACGAGAACAACCTCCCGCCCGCCCTGCAGGACATCCTGGACTGCGTGGAGGAAGCCGTGCGCGCAGCGCAGAAGAGCCACCTGCCGGCTCGTGAGCCCAAAACGCTCCGTGCCGATTGGCACTCCGTTGAGCCTTTCGTCAAGTCGCACTGGCATCAAAACGGGCCATACAACGACCTCTGTCCTATCTGTTCCGACGACGGTGGACGGGCAGTGGTGGGCTGCGTGCCTACGGCCGCTACACAGATACTCTACTACTTCCGCAAGGATCTGCCCCGTGAACTGCAGGAGACCACGCCCACCTATTCCGGCGGCAGCAGCACCTGTTGCGACGTGACCGTTAGTTACCCCAAGGGCACGCCCATCGAGTACGACCTGATGTTCGACAGTTATTCAGGCAACGAACCGGAAGACATCAAGCAGGCTGTGGCGCTGCTGTGCTATACCTTTGGCGCCTGTGCCCATACAGGCTACTGGCACTCGTCCGGAACGTCCAGCCGAGATGCCGTGAAGGCTATGACTAACTTCTACGGACTGACGGGCACGTACATTGAGCGTAAAGACTCCGAGCCGCAGGAGGACTGGGAAGCCATACTCTACAACGACCTGATACAGGGCCGTCCGATGCTCTATGGCGGATACAAACTGGAAGGCGGTGGTCATGGCTTCATCCTCGACGGCTACGATGCCAAAGGTGGTCTGTGGCACTTCAACTTCGGCTGGGGTGGCAGCAGCGACGGCTACTACACGATCGATCTGAAGACGGGTGCCAACGGCTACTGCAAGTGGCAAGACGTGATCTATGACATCCACCCCTACCACCTCAACATCTCGGCCGAGCCGTTGAGCATTGAGACCCTGTACCAACAGATCGACAACACCGTCACCGTGGACATCACCAGCAACAGCACGTTGCCGGTGACGGACTTCAGCGTCTATCTGATGCCGACGGACGAGGCTCCCACCGATTCCACTACGGCCATCGCCACGAACGGGCAGACGTGTGTGGCTCCCGACGAGACCGTTCCCGTGTCGTTTGAGGTGCGTCCAGCCGAGCAGGGCGACTA
>JAZLKG010000021.1:0-46575 GCA_045597465.1 Bacteroidales bacterium
AATAATAATTGTAACATAATAATTAAAAATTTGACAAATAATTAATTGATTTTATTGAAAGAGAATTTAATCTTGCACTAACAATTAAATAATCAATATGCGGAATAGCATCAGGTATATAATGCATATTAACTAATTGATTATCCAAATTTAGTTCACGTAACAAATTCACATACCTATTATCAGAAATTGTACCATGGCAAAATGAATAAAACGGACGTTTAAATATTATAGAAAAAACAGTAGAATGGAAAGAAGTTGTAAAAATACAAGCAGCAAATTTATGAGCAGTGACAAAATCGTCAACGGAATATGACATATCCGTAAAATCAAATAATTCCAAATTATTTAACCTTGCAAAATCGCTGGCTTTTTTATAAAGTAAATCATAAGAACCTTCATAAGGTCTTACTTGATATAATAATACATACTTCTTATTATTCCAATTTTTATTTATAATAGGATCCCAAAAAGAAGAGTCTGTTAATAAAGTTGGATCTAAATGAACCCCAGAATTGTTAGTACAAAATTTTTTAAGATATTCATAATTAGCAGTCTCTCTAAAAGATAAATAATCAAAATTATTACAAATACATTTTAAAGTATCAGTATTCAAATTTTGTAAATAATTCAAATTAGTACTAATAGCATAACCATATAGTTTAGAATTCAAATTTCTATGAAAAAAACCCGAATAGACCTTGTCATAATATTCTGAACATATATTCGACCAAACTTGATCGCTTCCAATTACATAAACGTCAAAATTTTTAGGAATACTATTTTCAGAACATTTGCATGTCAAGTTTAAAAATCTTTTTCTAAAAGAATCGAACATAGATTCTTTACGCCGAATAGATTTAGCTTTTTTTATAAATTGGGGCAACAACCAAGGCTTTAGAATTTTTTTAAACAACCATGGCAAATAACAAGGTGTTATATATTTTTCTATTACTGGCTGCCGATAATCAATGATATAAGTTTCATTTCCTAAATGTGACAACACATTTTGTAAAGCATAACACTGTAAAACGGCACCATAATTATGAGCCCTATGAAATGTTAAGATACCAATTTTCATTTATAATATACTAAAACAATCGTTTCAATAATTTCTTAACTCGTTTCATAAAAGAGTCAAAAAAGCCATCCCTATACTTCTTCATCACATACTCAATCCCTTTCTCACAAAACAAGTTTTCAAACTCATCGCGATTTGGATTAATGTCTGTTGGCCTCTTCAAATGTGTCTGAAGACAACTCTCCAATTCAGCTTTTACTAAATTCAAATCACTAGATACAAAATTAAGTAACGACTTGCCTTTTTCTGTATTCACCAACAGCAAATTCACCCCCCTGTTATCTTTATTGATTTCAGGATCAGTTTTCTCCCATCCCCAAAAATCTGCAATTGTTATATCAGAAGGTCTTGTAGTATTACAGAAATGACAGAAATTACAAGATTTCCTCATCATCAAAACTTTGGAAAATAATTGGGTATAATCATTAGTTACCAACTTATTCCCATTAGAGAAAACGTAAGATTCTTTATGTGAATTCCATCCAAAACCTTTGTCCCTGAAATTGACAGTCTCTATGTTTGCATTGTTATTTTTTTCCAAGATTGTAATATAATCCTGCCAAACCTTAGGACTGGGTACACTATGACAAACTATATCCACCAAAATAAGATTATCTCTCAATTTTGGACCTAAAAAACTATTCAAGCCAGAGGTTTGGCATGGTGTGCCTGAGAACAAAACCAACAATCCATTTTTCAAATCATTTTTTACAGATTCGAAAACTCCTGTCAGATCACTTTGCACATATTTCGATCCCCTAAACTCATCACGTTGTTCTTTATTAACAGCCCGTTTATGTACCACACGGAAATGATCAGCATAACCTGCTCCATAAACAATACCACCTTGACCAAGCACATAATCCGACAAAACTACAAATGCGGCGCCGGAGCGTGATTTCATCACTTCATCAACATCTTTATGCCTTGCACCGTAGGCTTCAGGCTGCTTAAAATTCAATGACTTATCATAGTCATCATTAAAAGCACAAACCTTGTCACAAAGGCCACAATCCACACAAAGAGTTATATTCACTTCAGGATACAAAAAACCTAAAGCATCAGGAACCATCTTTATTGCTTTCTTAGGACAAATACTGGCACATGCAGTACATCCACAGCAATCAGATGGATTGATAATATTAATCATTATTTGAAAAGTTTTCCTTTAATCTTAGAAACTTGTTCCATTATCTTTGCTCTTTCAGTTTTGGAACAGCCAATATAAAAAACCGACAAAATAGTAAATAATAAAGAAGCAGATGCAACAATAATAAATTTAGCAACAGAAGGTTCCAGATTGAAGAATAATATAACTGGACCCAAAGCAGAAATCAACGTAACAAAAAACTGATTAAACAATACCCTTTTTACAAAATCTAAAAAATGTAAATTAATCATTGGCTTCAGCATTATTAATCGAGCCATCAAACAACATAATCCCAATACAATAGCCACAATAACGAAAGATTCAGGAATGCCACCCAGTTTATAAACCAAATAACTAATAGGCAAATTCAATATCTGAATTCCACCAACAATTAGTTGATAATTTCTAATATTTCCAGTAGCCTGCATAGCCGTTATCAACGGTCCTGATATCGCCTCTATTGCACAAAACACCAAAGTCAGCTGCACAAATAACCCTGTATGTTCAGGAACTTCCTTCAACCAAATGCCAAGAATGAAATCAACATTCAAAATAATCGGCAAAGCGAACAACAAAACCAAATAATATGAAAACCTTGACCCCCTGAAAATCAGACTCATCATATAATCATAATTTCCGCTTGCATAGTTTTGAGTAATCTGAGGCTTCATTGCAATCATAAAACTTTCAACAAAACTATTTACAGCATGCAAAACCTGGGCAGAAACGGCTCTTGCAGCATTGGCAACTGGACCGAAGAAAAGGTTGACCAATACATTTCCACCCTGTGTTCTTAGAATTGCCGAAGAAGACCCAATGAAATTCCAGCCGGCAAAACCAAGCATTTCCTTGAGAAGGGATTTGTCATAAATGAATTTATACTTACACTCCTCAAAATTCTTCCTACAATACCATCGGTAAATATACTGAATTGCAAACTGAAGCGCACACATCAAAGCGGCGTAAAAAACAAGCTTGTCGATCGGCGAGGCCATTATCGCAAATGCAATGCCCAATTTACCAAGTCCATCAAGAATGCCCACGTATGCAAAAGCCTTCATTTTCTCGTGAGCGATGATGGCCGCATTATGAGGAACTGTAATTAATGTGCTGCAGAATGTGATAATTGATAATTGGAAAACCCAGTTTGCTGCTTCAAGACGTTCAGGGGCAATCACCATCTTGTGATTTACAAACCAAATTCCGATTGCCTCGCAGAGAACAACAATTATTAATGCCAAAACCCAGTGAACGGTGACAGCAGTTGAAAAAACATTTTTCAGTTTCTCGAAATTGCCCTTTCCCATCTCGAAATTCAGGAAACGGCTGCACGCGCTCGAAAGACTCTTGCTGAGCACTGCAAACATAGCCACGAAACCACCAACAACATTGTAAACGCCGAAATCATCAACACCCAACGCCTCCAGAATGACACGTGAAGTATAGAAATTCACCGCCATCAAGAAGAGCATTCGCAGATACAATACGAGCGTATTCTTGGCTATCTTCTTATTATTTGCTTGATTATCAGCTGACATTGAAAAAGTTTAGGGTTTAACTCTATAACCCAATAATTTAATGGAAAAATGAAAAATGAAAATGGATAATAAAATCATTAAATTTTCAATTGGCATTTCCACCCTAGCTGTTTGGTAAAGCCGATGCCTTTAAAATAAGCATCGAACTTGATATGTGGACTCTCCCCCCTACCCAAAGAACGCCTTCAGAACCTTAACATCCGAATTATACTGATTCTCTACAAGATACCTCAATACATTCCTAAGGACCTGAATCTCAAAAGTATTTTTCAGCAACTTGAAAGCACTCTGTAATTGAGCGTCCTTATTGGCCTCACAATTTTTGGTATATAATTTCAAGCCTTCCAGATCATCAGGAAGGCCAACCTCAGATAAATTGACACCACTATTATGAGCCACATTGAGAATAAAGTCCTCTGCGGCTTTTTTCACAATAATGAAATAATGATGACGATTGGGATGCTTTCGCAATTCAAGATTACTCAATTGCGCAATAATCTGAAATTCATCTACATACTTATTCTTTCTCTTATCGTCATCGATAATACCTACCCTGAACTGCTGGGACGCTTTTTGCATGGCACAGGCCACATGATTACAGCCTTTCTGATGGTTAACCTCGCCTTTCACAAGATAACCAATCAGATTGGTATCAACATAACACTCAGGTATAATCTCGAAAAATCTATTTGCCGCCATACTCTAAACCAAAGAATCATAATTGAAAAATACGTCCACACCAAAATCATAGATATCCTGAATATCATCCTTTGATGCAGTTTTCACATAGATTTTGTCGTTTTTGGAGTAGGTAAAGAACAAATTAACATCAATATCCTTTTTCTCCAAAAGACTGGTTAAAACGTATGGACTATGAGTAGCTATAAATACAAGATCGTTGCGGTACGATTGTGATACCTTTTCCAGCAGCCAATCAATAAATTTAGCCTGAGTAGGCGGAAATATATTGTTCTCTGGCTCTTCTATGAAAAGCTCAGAATGGTCGTTATGCAAGAGGCGATCTACATAACCAAGAAATTTTGTCCTTTCCTTGTCGTCGCCAAAAGAATAGCTGACGGCTTTGGAATTAATCTTTACCTTGGTAATGTAATTATTGGATTTGCTTTGTCTGGAAATGGCAATCTTGTCATACCAAAACTCCAGAAGTTGTTCCACCTCTTTCGCCTTGCTTATACTGAGATTTGTGGTACACCCATCAACACTATCAAATATGTGACCTGTTAGATAATCTACTAAAATGTAAAGAGGCAAAAAGGATTGAACACCACTTGAAGTGGAGGACAGATCCATCTCTGAGCCATCGGTATTGGAAACAAGATCGCGGTCTCTTTTTTTGTCATAATGGTATTCAAGACCAAGATTCAGAATCTTAGATTGTGCGAAAGAATTTCTGGCATTGTCCCACTGCTTGGCATAATCCTGAAGATGACTGCTCAAATTCTCTAACTTCTGAAAACCGGAAAACAGCGACACAATATTCCTATCAGTAGGAATATAAGATATTACAGGACGCACATACCTCCAATAATTGTTCTTGAGAGAATACTGAAAACGTCTATCCTTATGCTTATACGATAATTCAATAAAAGGAGATTCGTATGATACCGAGGAATTATCTCTTACATAGCCATTCATCTTGTAATATTCCACAAAATTGTCAATAAACTCACTGCCCGAAAACTGAGAGTCATTAAATCTTGTGAGCATTATCATTTTCTCCTCCCATGAGCAATAGCATGCAAGCTTCAACACACAGCTTTTACCAGAGCTCTGAGTACCGATGATAACATTAAGTTTACCAAACTCAATATCAACTTTCTTAAGAGGTCCTATATTTTGGATTATCAAACGTTTCATTATATGCAATTATTGATACCAACTGCAAAAATAAAAAAACTTTTGTTATTTATCAAAATAATTTTCTCTCCTAATCCCTTCCAAATATATCCCTCGTATATACCTTCTCCCTCACATCCGCCAAACACTCATCATACCTATTGGCGATAATCGCTTGCGATAGAGCCTTAAAAGAATCCAAATCATTCACCACCAAACTTCCAAAGAACGAGCTGCCATTCTCCAGTGTAGGCTCATAGATGATCACATTTGCACCCTTGGCCTTGATGCGTTTCATGATGCCTTGGATAGCTGACTGGCGGAAATTGTCGGAATTGGATTTCATCGTGAGACGGTAAACTCCGATGGTTACAGGAGCCAGCTGACCCTGAAACTGATTATTGGTGCTGTAGTCGTACCAGCCGGCCTTGCGGAGAACTGCGTCGGCAATGTAATCCTTGCGGGTGCGGTTGCTCTCTACGATGGCTGTCATCATGTTCTGGGGAACGTCGGCATAGTTGGCGAGAAGCTGCTTGGTGTCCTTGGGCAGACAGTAACCGCCGTAGCCGAACGATGGATTATTGTAATGTGTTCCGATTCTTGGATCGAGGCCAACTCCCTGAATAATCGCCTGAGAGTCAAGACCCTTTACCTCGGCGTATGTATCAAGTTCGTTGAAGTAGCTGACTCTGAGAGCGAGATAAGTATTTGCGAAAAGCTTAACCGCCTCAGCCTCCTTCATTCCCATAAAGAGAGTTTCAATATCAGGCTTCAAAGCGCCTTCCTGAAGAAGAGCGGCGAAAGTTTTTGCAGCAGACTCTAAGAAACTTACATCGGCAATCTTCTTAATTGCCTCATTCTCCTCGGCAAACTCGGGATTGTCAATCATCTTTGGGAATCCAACGATGATTCTTGATGGATAGAGATTGTCGTACAATGCCTTGCTCTCTCTCAGGAACTCAGGCGAGAAAAGAAGGTTGAATTTCTTAACGCCCTTCTGAGCGTATTTAAGATAGAGACTTCTTGTATATCCTACTGGGATTGTTGACTTTATCACCATCACGGCATCAGGATTCACTTCCAAAACCAAATCTATAACCTCCTCTACGTGAGTGGTATCGAAATAGTTCTTGACAGGATCGTAGTTTGTTGGCGCGGCGATAACCACGAAATCGGCGTCCTTGTAGGCCGTTGCGCCGTCAAGAGTCGCAGTCAGCTGCAAAGGCTTCTCAGCGTGATACTTCTCAATATAATCGTCCTGAATAGGCGAAATCTTGTTGTTGAGTTTCTCCACCTTCTCGGCAACCACATCAACGGCTGTAACCTGATGATTCTGAGCCAATAGTGTTGCAATGCTAAGGCCAACATAGCCTGTACCAGCCACAGCAATCTTTATATCCTTGAAATCTCTCATTGTGTTCAATTAAGAATTAACAATTAATAATTATGAGCTGCCCTAACAAACTCCACATCAATACCCCAAGCCCCGAAGAGGCGTCGCTATGCATAACCGCATGCGCAGTTTGCGGATATGGCGACGCTTGAGAGCCTGCGGACATCCACTCGTGCTACTCCCTCCTAACCTACCAGTCTCACCCAGTCCTTCGGAACATAACTCGTTCCAAAAGTCCCTAAGCCGGCTATAGTCAGGAACACCCTTCTCTGATGCTTGAATTTCATCAATTTGCCAGAGACTCCGGCGAAGGAGCCGTCGATTACTGATACTGAATCGCCGCAGGGAGATTGCGGAGCAATCGCCTGATTTAGGATCAGGTCCTCGTGCCCTGAATCCGCAATTATACGGAGCATCCTGATATCGGCATCAGGGAATGATACGAACGTTTTTCTGCCGTCAGATACCTTGTAATATGCGGTCAGGTTTGGAATCTTCATATTGAGAAGACGGCGGAAACCGCTATCAGAGCAGCGGACAAAGACCATCCCAGGGAATATCTCCTCGCCGTTTTGTATCAGCATAAATGGCTCATACTTGTCGGCAGAGTCCAAGGCACAGATGGCGTCATACACCTGCCGTGACTTGTTGAAAACCGCACGTATCAGAAACCACTTATACATAAATGCTTATATTTGGATGCCTCCTCACGGAGGCTGTTTATTTAGCCGAAAATTAAAAGAATATCAAAGAATGAAAAGAATTGTTATCTGCATAAATTTCCTTTTATTCTTTCTCATTCTTTTCATTTTTGGATAAAAAAAGTCTATATTTTCCGCAGCCATTTCGACGGCACGTATGCAGTGCCGAAAATTCCCAAGCCCGGAAGCTCCACGAAAACGCGTTTCTGTCCCCTGAATCTCAGCACCTTGCCCTCTACTCCTGCGAATGGACCACCTATCACCACCACCTCATCACCTTTCAGGAAACTGGGCGCCTCGTTCTGATCGAGGAGAATATCCTGGATGCGTGACTCCACAATAATCCTGAAGCTCTGCATCTGACGCTCGGGAATGGTGAGGTAATTGTTGGTGCCGTACTCATTCAGTGAGAAATGGTCATAAAAAGGTGTCGAGCCCTTTATATCGAGTTCCAGCATGGCTCGGAAATCGTTGTGGACAGTCTTCACGAAAAGGAGACCATCGTCCAATGGCGAATCCTGAATATATTGAGTGGGATTGTTGAAATCGTCGTTGGAATATACAATACGGCGGCGGAGAGGGAGATATGGCTCAAATGTGCGGCCATCGAAATCGAGTTTCCTTATCTGCTCGTAAACCGAGAGCGCCCTCTGCCTTGTGGCGCGTATTGGATACCAGTGAGGAGTGTGAAAAATCTGGGTATAAATAACCGACTGCCCATCAGGTGTCGTTTTCCCTCCGGGTGGCGTATTGGTAAGATTTCCAATACTTTGGGTTTTGCTATTCGCACCGAGTGCTTCTTCAATAAGAACCATAAAGAGACATCGGTTTTCCGCAAACGCAGTCGCAAGGATGCGGAATATGCACAAAAAAAACGCAATGCTCAGATTACAGAAGACTCTGCAATCTGCGCATTGCGCCCATTGTGTATATATTTTCTAAATAAGAAACTAAATGTACATAAGATATGCTTGCTTGTTTGCTTGTTTGCTTGTTTGCTTGTTTGCTTGCTAACAAAATTTTCTTATTTTCCAAATTTAGTTTCATAAATTTATGTTAATTTTTCGTTAATAGTTGCTTTTTCAACTATGCAAAGGTAGAGAAAAAAATTGAAATAGCCAAAAGTTTTCAGCAATTTTTCTTCCTACTTTACCACTCCCTTTTCGAGATACTCGGCCAGGTTGGTACGCATTACTGATGCCACATGGTCAGCGGCTACTTTTTCCATATCGTGCTTCACCATCAGCGACACAAGCTGCTCAAACGAGGTTTTCTGAGGATTCCAGCCCAGTTTTTCACGTGCCTTGCTTGGATCGCCCCATAGGTTTACAACGTCGGTTGGTCTGTAGAAGTCTTCTGATACTTCCACCAAAACCTTACCAACAAGATTTTGTGGTCCTGATACGCACTTTCCCACCTCTCGCAGGCCCTCGCCCTCAAAAACAAGCTCCATGCCGGCGGCCTTGAATGCGTAATACGCAAACTCCCTCACTGAATGCTGTACTCCGGTGGCTATCACGAAATCCTCAGGCTTATCCTGCTGAAGTATCAGCCACATGCACTCCACATAATCCTTGGCATAGCCCCAGTCGCGGAGCGATGACAGATTGCCGAGGTAGAGCTTTTCCTGCTTTCCCTGGGCAATGCGCGCTGCCGCCAGCGTAATCTTGCGTGTGACGAAGGTCTCGCCGCGGCGCTACGATTCGTGGTTGAAGAGTATGCCCGAACAGCAGAACATATTGTAGGCCTCGCGGTATTCCTTCACAATCCAGAATCCGTAAAGCTTGGCCACAGCGTATGGCGAGTATGGGTGGAATGGAGTGTTCTCGTTCTGAGGCACCTCCTCCACCTTGCCGTAAAGCTCGGAAGTGGAGGCCTGGTATATTTTGCAGCTATTCTCAAGGTGGTTTGTGCGCACTGCCTCAAGGACTCGGAGAACGCCAACAGCGTCAACATCGGCTGTGAACTCCGGAGCATCGAACGAAACCTGAACATGGCTCTGGGCGGCGAGGTTGTATATCTCGGTTGGCTGCACCCTGCCCACAAGCTTTACCAGCGACATGGAATCACTCATGTCGGCATAGTGGAGATGGAAATGTGGCTTACCTTCCAGATGCGCGATACGCTCGCGGAAATCTACCGAGCTGCGGCGGATGATGCCGTGGACCTCGTAGCCCTTGTCCAAAAGAAACTCGCTCAAGTACGAGCCGTCCTGTCCGGTAACACCGGTGATAAGTGCAATGTTTTTCATATATAATATACATTAAATGCTTGGAATGTTCGCCAGCAGGGCTGGCTATCGCTCTGCGCGCATTGGGTTGTGGAGGAAATCGTCGTAGGCGAGGCGGATGCCTTCCTCAAGCTCAGTCTTGTATCTCCAACCGAGTTTCTCGGCCTTCGATACATCAAGCAGCTTTCTTGGTGTGCCGTTTGGGCGCGAGGTGTCCCATTTTATCTCGCCCTGATACCCTACAATGCGGGCCACAGTCTCGGTAAGCGCCTTGATGGTAAGCTCCTTGCCAGTTCCGGCGTTCACAGTCTCGTTGCCTGAATAGTTGTTCATCAGGAATACACAGAGATTGGCGAGGTCGTCCACATAGAGGAATTCCCTGAGAGGCGATCCGTCGCCCCAGCAGGTAACCTCTTTAGCTCCTGATACTTTGGCTTCATGGAAACGGCGTATCAGGGCGGGCAGTACATGCGAATGCTCGGGATGATAGTTGTCGTTTGGTCCATAGAGGTTGGTCGGCATTACAGAAATGTAATCTGTGCCGTACTGACGATTTAGGAACTCGCAGTATTTCAAGCCTGAGATTTTGGCCAATGCGTATGCCTCGTTGGTTTTCTCCAGCTCAGAAGTAAGCAGACAGCTCTCAGTCATGGGCTGAGGCGCCATTCTTGGATATATGCACGACGAGCCCAGGAACTCCAGCTTCTTGCATCCGTTTTTCCAGGCGGCGTGTATCACATTCATCTCCAGCATCATGTTGTCATACATGAAATCCGCCAGGGCGTTCTGGTTGGCTATTATTCCACCCACCTTGGCAGCCGCCAGAAAAACATATTCGGGTTTCTCCTTTTCGAAAAACTCCTCCACCTGGTCCTGCCGTATGAGGTCCAGCTGCTGATGCGTGCGCACTATAATGTTGCTGTAGCCCTGCCGGCCCAGTTCCCGTACAATGGCGCTGCCCACCATTCCAAGGTGTCCCGCCACGTATATCTTTGAATCCTTGTTCATCATCTTTGCTATATAAATAAGGTGGAGCATCAGGGGGCTGATGCTTGCAGAACACAAAATTAAGCATATTTTGCATAAAAAAGAAACAAAGACATAAATAAATTTCGCAAAAAAAATATACTTTTGTGTGCCAGATATACAACAAACAACACACAACTGAAAATATGAGACAGATAATATTGAGCGGCGCTCTGGCTCTGGCCACCTCGCTTGCAGCCATGGCTCAGGGCAGCCACGTAATGGATATAAACGTAAACAAGGAAGTGGCACCCATACAGGGCACCATGTACGGCATATTCTTCGAGGATATCAATTTTGCCGCCGACGGAGGCCTGTATGCCGAGATGATAAAGAACCGCTCGTTTGAGTTTCCGCAAAACCTAATGGGATGGCGCACCTTCGGCAAGGTGGACCTCCGCAAGGACGGACTATTCGACAAGAATCCCCACTATGTGCGCCTCAGATACTCGGGGCATCCTCAAAAACCCACCGGTCTGGAAAACGAGGGATTTTTCGGCATATCCATCAAGGAGGGCAGCGAATACAGATTCAGCGTATGGGCACGCTGTCCCGAGGGCGGCAAATCAGTGCTACAGGTCCAGATAGTGGACAATGCGAGCATGGGCGAGACCCAGGAACAGGCATCGTGCAGCATTACCATAGAGGGCCGCGAGTGGAAGAAATACGAGACCACATTCAAGGGCAAGGTGACCAACGCCAAGGCCAGCCTCAGGATTTTCCTGCGCGCTTCCGATAGGAGAATCATCAGCACCACCGACCTGGAGCACGTATCGCTGTTTCCGGTCGACACATGGCGCGGACGCGAGAACGGAATGCGCAAGGATCTGGCCCAGGCCCTTTATGAGCTGAAGCCGGGTGTGTTCCGTTTTCCGGGAGGCTGCATTGTGGAGGGCACCGACCTTGAAACCAGGTATCAGTGGAAAAACTCGGTGGGCCCGGTCGAGAACCGCAAGCTGAACGAGAACCGCTGGCACTACACATTCGATTTCAGGTTTTTCCCCGACTATTACCAGAGCTACGGACTGGGATTTTACGAGTTTTTCCAGCTTAGCGAGGATTTCGGCGCCGAGCCACTGCCGGTTGTCAGCTGCGGACTGGCGTGTCAGTTCCAAAACCAGAACAACAAGGAGGGACAGCCCGACATGGAGGCGCACTGCAGCCTGGATGACCTACAGCCATACATAGACGACGCCCTGGACCTCATAGAGTTTGCCAATGGAGACAGGAACAGCACCTGGGGCAAGGTAAGGGCCGACATGGGTCACCCCGCGCCATTCAAGCTGAAATACCTGGCCATAGGCAACGAGCAATGGGACTATCAGGACAATCCTGTATTCACCGAGAGACTGCGCAAATTTGTGACCGCCATACGCGCCAAGTATCCGGACATAAAGCTGATAGGCAGCACAGGCCCCGATTCCGAGGGCCAGGTGTTCGACATGCTGAAGCCGAGGATGAAAACCATAGGCGTGGACCTCTACGACGAGCATTTCTACCGCCCCGAGAAATGGTTCCTGACACAGGGCCACCGCTACGACAAGTATGACCGACGCGGCCCCAAGGTTTTTGCCGGCGAATACGCATGCCACGCCAAGGGCAAGAAATACAACAGGTTCGAATCCGCAATATACGAGGCCGCTTTCATGACTGGAATGGAGCGCAACGCCGACGTGGTACACATGGCCACATACGCGCCGCTGTTTGCCCACGTGGAAGGATGGCAGTGGAGGCCCGACGCCATCTGGTTCGACAACATGAGGTCGTTCCGCACATGCAGCTATTATGTGCAGCAGATGTTCTCCACCAACAAGGGCACCCACATGGTGCCGCTGCTTATAGGAAAGAAAACCGTGGCCGGCGACAACAACCAGGACGGACTGTTTGCATCGGCAGTGGTGGACAACAAGACCAACGAGGTAATCGTAAAGGTGGTGAACACCAGCAAGAAAGACCAGTTCATAGCCCTCAACTTCAATGGAGTGAGGGGCAGCCACAATGTAAGGACCATTACGCTGCACACCGACAACATGGAGGCAGAGAACACTCTCGACAATCCCACCAGGATAATACCTCACAATGGGTCCATGACAGCAAATGGGGAGAAGATCACCAAGCTTACTGATAATCTTCCCCCCATGACTTTCAAGATCTACAAGCTGCTGCGCTAATCAATCTATGCGGCAGCTACTCCTGCTGCTGAGTGGAGTCGGCATTTTCTATTGGCATGGCCACGTCGCCTTCCAGCCAATAGCTGTCGTCGGCGCCGGTGGTGTCGGAGGGCTGGCATACATGAGAATCCTCAATGGTGTCCTGAGGCTGACGCGCCACATCGCCCTCTATCTGACGCCCCACGCCGCAGCTGAATCCTGAGAAAACAGTGAGGCTGGTGGCCAGTCCCGCAAGTACAACAGTCTTGCCCAGGGCCTGGCGTTTCATAAGCTCGTTCTCAATGTACCGGAGCTCGCTCTCGCATTTCGGGCATGTGCCTGAACACTCGCCCATATAGTTGCACTCATCTATGGAATAGGCAATGCCGTTGGCATCAGCTATTTCCTTGCGTATCTGCTTGAGCGCGTTGCATGTGGATTTTCCGTTCATAATCGTAATTTTTTTATGGTTAACATGGGGCAAATATATGAAAAAAACCGATATGCCCCAAAAATAAAAAACCTATCGTATACGCACCGCCACCATGATGCAGTCGTCGAGCTGCTTGTATCCGTTTTTCCAGGAATCCACCTCGCTCTCTATCCTCGATTTCTGCATGGCCATTTCCATGCCGCCTATCTCGGCAATCAGGTCCTGCAGGCGCTGGTTTCCGAATTGCTTGCAGTCTTTCTGCTCGTCGTCCAGATAGCCGAACTGGTCGGGAATGCCGTCGCTATACATATACAGCACGTCGCCATGGCGAATGTCGATGCTGTGATTTTTGAACTTTCTTTCCTGGCCCGGGAATATTCCTATTGGCATCTTGTCGGGCTGATACTTGGTGACAAGACCATCGCGCCATATCAGCAGCGGACGATAGGCGCCCGCGTACTGCAATTTCATGCTTGAGCGGTCTATCATCACCATAGAGAGGTCCATGCCGTCCATATTGGTCCTGAGCCCCTTTTTATAGTCGTCCTTGTCCTGATTGAGCGATTTCATGAGCTTGTAGCGCAGAGAGTCCAGTATTTCGGCTGCCGTGGTGGAATCGCTTATATTGGAGGTTACGTCGTTCAGCAGGCTTACCCCCAGCATGCTCACAAAGGCACCAGGCACACCGTGGCCAGTGCAATCGGCGCATACCAGGAAATCGAAACGTCCCTGATGGCTGGCCCAATAGAAATCGCCCGCCACAGTGTTCAATGGCCGGAAAAACACAAAGTACTGGCCGAAAAGCTCTTCCATAAGCTCGTCTTTGGGCAATGCAGCCTGCTGTATAAGGCTTGCGTAATTTATGGAGTCGGTTATCTGACGGTTTTTGAAGTTAAGGGCCATATTGTGTTTCCGGTTGCGGTAATATGCCCATCCCAACGATATCAGCACCAGTGCTATAAACAGGAACAATGCCTTGAGATATGTCTGACGCTTGGCCTGGGCAATCTCCATGTTGCGCCGCTCCTGCTGAAACTCGAGCTGGTCCCTGTTTTGGGTCAACTCAACAGCATCAGCG
Organism: Bacteroidales bacterium; assembly: GCA_045597465.1. Lineage (GTDB taxonomy): Bacteria > Bacteroidota > Bacteroidia > Bacteroidales > UBA3824 > UBA3824. The sequence goes on from JAZLKG010000021.1 coordinate 14,638, forward strand.
GGCGAAAACTGATCCATGCAAAGCTTGGAGAATACATTGCTCCAATACAGTGCGTTTTTGTAATCACCCTGCATATCGCAGATTCTGCTGAATACCGACGAGAGATTGTATTGCAGATAAATATTGCAGTCTCCATCCAGAATGTTTGCCAGTGAATCCAGAATAAGCCTGGCTCCGGAATAATCACCTGCCACAGACTTATAGCAAGCCCAGCTGAGCGAGGCATTGAAGATATCATCCTCCAAATCCTGAATCCCGGCAATGGAATCCAGTTTCAGGCAAATAGAATATATACTGTCGGCCATTGTCTTGAGCTGGCTGCCAGAATATCTGTAGTAAGCGGTCTCGTGGAAAAGCGCCATCACAATATACTGATATGTTGGCACAATATCCATGATATTATCGGACTGAAGCGCCACAGCATTGCCGAGATAACGTTGCGCCCTGGATATCCACTCTATGTCGCCATCATTGAAGGCCTGCAGATACCTTGAGATATTGAATTCTGCCAGCATATTATAGTCGGACACCAGTTCGTTGAAATTCGATGATGCCGAATCTATCTTGATGCTCATCTTCAGGACGTCCTCGGCCATGTCTTGTGCCATCATGTTGTGATAGATAGATGCAAGCTCCTTGTAGCACCGGGACACGCCTGCCTTGTCATTGAGCTTGGTATATATCGAGATGGCCTCTTTGGCAGCGGCCTCAGATTCCCTGTAGTAGAGCATCGAGGAATACACACCCGAGAGCAGGTAATAGAGATATGCCTTGTTGTCGCCTTGCACATCAAGCGAGTCGCACAAGGCAAGTCCGCGGTAGCAGAAATGGAGGGCTGAATCAAGGCTGTTCTGATAATAGCATACCCAGGCGAAATGCGCATACGAACTGCATATACAGCCGCTGTTTCCCTGTATGGAAGCAATACTGAGCATCCGGTGAGCCCACATGAGAACAGAATCTACATTTGGATGGTTGCGTACAATTTCGGAACATACCGTCAACTTGGAAGTATCAGAGTCGCTGAGATTGTGGTACATGGATATGCGCTTGTTCAGCTCATCATAGTCGGCAACCTGGGCCACGACGCTGAGCGGGACAATATTGAGAAGCAGTATCAGGTATAGGAAAAATCTCATAAACTGTGTTTTGCCCGCAAATATATAAAAAAAACGGAATAACTAAAAGAATATGAAAATATTATAATAAGAACAGCGGGAAACTCATCATTGAGATGGTTTTCCCGCTGTGATTCAGAGTATTTCAGTAAGCATCAGCCCGCTAAAAACATGATTCGATAAGCCAGAAGCAGAGAGCACCTGCCAGATAGCCTACAAGGGCCAGCCAGCTTATGTGCTTGAGATACCAGCCAAACTCTATCTTCTCGAGGCCCATGGCTGCCACACCGGCTGCCGAGCCAATGATGAGGATAGATCCACCTGTACCAGCAGCGTAGGCCAGAAGTTGCCAGAATGTACCATCCTGCATAAGGTCGACAGATGCTGGATCTATGGTATACATACCCATGGATGCTGCCACGAGGGGCACATTGTCAACTATGGAAGAGAGCACACCGATGGTAAGGCCGATGCCGTATGAGTTGCTGTTGAAAGCAGAATCGAGGATGCCTGCCATGCCTGTAAGGTGGCCCGAGGTCTGCAATGCAGCCACAGCTGTAAGGATACCGAGGAAGAAGAGTATTGTTGGTGTATCAACATCGGTGAGGATCTTGATAACTGAATTGTCCTTGTGGTCGCCGCGCTTGTGGTGAATGATATCGGTGATAAGCCAGAAAACGCCAAGGGCCAATATCATACCCATGTATGGAGGCAGGTGGAGAAGAGTCTTGAGAACAGGCACCATCACCAGCGAACCAACACCCCAGTAGAGGCAGAAGGTCTGAAGCTGCCTGTCGTGCACTGCAAGCGAAGCGGCCTGAACTTGAGGACGCTCCAGCTCACCCTTGAGCTGGATGCTCAGGATGATGAGAGGCACTATCATGGAAACAAGGCTTGGCAAGAGCAATGTGGCCACAACCTTGCCTGCTGTTATCTGGCCACCAATCCAGAGCATGATGGTGGTTACATCGCCGATAGGGCTCCATGCGCCTCCGGCGTTTGCCGCCAATACTATCATACCGGCATATATCCATCTCAGGTGCTTGTCACTTACCAGCTTATTGAGCAGTGTTACCATCACAATGGTTGTGGTAAGATTGTCGAGCACTGCCGACATGAAGAATGTAAGGATGCTGAGCATCCAGAGCAGCTTGCTCTTGCTGCGTGTAGTGATCTGATCTGTAATAATTGTGAAACCGTTGTGCTTGTCGATGATGGCCACCACAGTCATGGCGCCAAGCAGGAAGAAGAGCACCTCGGAGGTCTCGCCAAGATGATGAAGGCTCTGCTCCTCGATGATATATTTCGACGAAGCCTCGGAGATCTCGAAACCGGCATCGTTCTGATGCTCGGCCACATACTCGGCCCAGCCCACGTTTGAAAGCTGGCCTTCGGTATTGGTCTGATTCAGGATATTGTCCTTTCCTATTACAAAAAGTATCCACATAATGGCGCCAAGCATGAGAGCTGTGGCAGCCTTGTCAATTTTGAGCTTATGTTCCAAGGCTATGGCCGCATAGCCGAGAACAAAAACCACAATCATTAGAATAAACATAATTTCTTATAGTGTTTTAGTTAAAATTCCGAAAACTTTATAGTCTTAGAAAAACGCTGCAAAATTAGGAAAAAAATCTTAAAGGAACAAATATAAAGATACAAAAATTAGTGGATTTCGTATAAATAAAAAGCCAGTTTCCCAAACATTTGGCCAAATTAGGGAAACTGGCTCTCCCCCAAGTGGGGAATACTAAAATTATCTCGAAAAGGAATTTACTATTCGTTGGCGAAAGGCACCAGGTTAATGTTGAGACCGGTGTCCTCCATATAGTTGATAATATCGTCGCGCATATCTACATCGTCCTCGTGGAAATACCAGTATACGGTAATATCCCCCCCGTCGTCCTGGGTTTTCTTGAGTTCCGACAGGATTGTGAGTATCCATTTGGATGTGCTGGTATTGAAGTACGTGAGCTTGAAATTGAAAACTATGTTTTTCTTATGCTTGAAGTACTCAATAATCCATTGTACCAAAGGAGTGTAGAATCTACCAGACTCCTCAAGGAAAGACTCTCCCGAAATACAGCACTCACCGGTCTCGAAACAGAAGTCGACTCCGGGCTGAATGTAGGTATCTTTGATTTCCTTGATATGTATGTCTTCCATTTTTTGCAAATTAATAGCGGTTGATTTTCATTAGGTAAAATAGGGCACAGCTCCCAGACACCACACCTTTTAGAAAGGTATAATGTTGATATTGAGGCCAGTATCAATCTTGTAGTCCTCAATATCCTCCTCCATGTCGGAGTCGTTCTCGTCGAAGTGCCAGTTTACTGTTACATCACCGCCATCGTCCTCATAGTCCTTGAGCACATTAAGAAGGTCGAGGATACATCTTGAGGTACTTGTATTGAAGTAAGTAAGCTTTATGATGAAAGCTATCGGCTTCTTGATCTTTGATGTATACTCATCGAGCCAGTCGATGAGTGGCTTGTAAAACTCCTGAGTGTCTTCCAGAAACGACTCGCCCGAAAGCTCGCAGATTCCTGTCTTGGCGTTGAAGTTTACCGAGGGTGTGAAAAAGTTTTTGTGTGAACCCTCTATCACAATATCTTCCAATTCCATATTCGACTAATTTAGTGTTTTTTTATGTTGACCAAATGTATTGTTTAAATAAAAATCTGTGCAAGCCTATTTATATGACTACTTGGCGGCAGATTTCTTGATTTTTACAGCTATCGAGAAGAATGATTCCTCGTCGTTAACTGGAGTAAGTTCTATATCAAGAGGACTCTCGGCGGTAAGGGCCACCTGGATGAGTCCGATGTTTCCAGAGTTTTTGTTGGTGCCATCCTTTGCAAGGCGGCGCTGCTCCCTGCGGTATTCGCGGAGCGACTCACGGTCGAGAGAGTTGATGATCTCGCATTTCTCGATAACAGGCTCAATGTCGGTGTTGCGGACCACGTTGCCTGTTACGAATGTGTACGAATCGCCAAACTCGCCGATCACGAGGGTACCCATACCGAGTCTGCGACCCGATGATGTCTGGCAGGATTCAGCACTATAGAGCCATACATTCTGAGCAAGCTCCATGAAGATCTTGAAAATCTTGCTGCGTGCCTTGTCGTTGCCGTCGTTGGTAACAATCTCGATATTGTCACCAATCACAGTCATAATCCTCTCGTCGATAGGTCCCTTGTAGGATACCAGAATGTTCTGATGCAGAAGATTGTGGTACTCATAGAGACTGAAATCGTATTTATCGTCTATCTTTTCCATATATATTTAAAAAGTTTACGATTGTCAGTTTATTAATTAAGTTAATGTAATTTTAAGTATTAATCCGTAATATAAGCTTAGTCTTCCTCGATAGGAATCTTGTTGATATCGAGGCCAGTCTCCATTATGAAGTCCTCCACCTCCTCGAGCTCTTCCTCGGAATCCTCGTAGTACCAGTTTACAGTTACCTGGCCGCCGGCCTTCTGATACTTCTTTAGCATGTCGAGAATGTCAACAAGACACTTTGAACTGCTTGTATTGAAGTAGCTGAGCTTGAAATCGAATGTAAGTGGACCTTTTACAGTCTCGGTATACTCCTTTATCCATTCGAAAATCGGTGTGTAGAATTTGGTGGTCTCCTCAAGGTAAGACTCGCCGGCAATCTCGCACCTGCCTGTTGCAACCTCGAAATCTACAGAAGGAATAAAGTAGGCCTCATGCATTCCTTTTATGTGAATATCTTCCATCCAAATAAGATTTTAGTTACTGATTAATGAAAAATTACTCTGCGGCTCTCTCCCTGGCCCTGCGCCTCGGCCTCTCCTCCTCGGAATCTGGCTCCTTGCTTATCCTGACGCTTACAATGTAGAAGTAAGCGCCATCGTCGCATTTGATGAGGGAATACTCAATCTTGCTGTTGGCCGTAAGGGCCACCTGTATAAGACCTATGTTGCCGCCTCCCTTGGCTCCCGCGGGCATGTTTCGCTGCAGCCTGCGGTACTCACGAAGCTTGTCGTGGTCCATGGAGTTTATGTTGTCGCATTTTTCCATCACGGGGATAATATTCTCCATGGTGGTTTTGTTGCCGGTGGAGAACTCGAAATATTTTCCGAAATCCCTGATGATCATCGTTCCTACCCCCATGTCGGTTCCCTCGGCGTTTATCTGACGCTCAAGGCTGTAGAACGAAATGTTCTGGGCCAGCTCGATGAAAATCTTGAACACCTTCTTGTTGATCTTGTCGTCGGCAGAAAGCGTGACCTCGATCTCCTTGGCCAATATCGACAATATCTCCGTATCGAAGATACCAGTGTAACTGATAGCTACGTTGTCGATGGATCTATGTTTTATTTTGTTTTCGCTTTCCATATCAATGAAAAATGTTCATTTGTTACTACCGGTTTGATGCTTTATTGCAAAAACAATAATCAAACCAAATTGAGCGTGCTTTGGTCAATTTTGCAATACCATCATAGCCACGCAAATGCATCAGGCTATGTATCAGATATTTAACAAAATCTAAAATCTCAAGCACAAGCTTTGAATTTCTCTTCTCAAAGTTACGAAATTATAATTGTAAATTACAAATTTTTTTACAATTATTTTTCATTTTTTTCAGAGAAATCTTCCACCCGTCGGTTTTTGACAATAAAATCAAAAAACATACCATTTTTTTTGCAATTATGGCAAATGATGTAAACAATTTGTTGTATCTTTGTAGCAAATACATGTACAAAATGAATAAAGTTTCTATATTGATATTGATGATAGCACTGAGTATCAGTACAATGGCGCAAAACACCGATATGGCGGCGCGCAACAAATTCATCAAGGCATATTTTACCGACAGCGTGGGCACAGTGTTGCCATACCGCCTGTATGTGCCATCTGGAGGGGGTGGCAAATACCCCGTAATCCTATTCCTGCACGGCGCCGGCGAGCGAGGCAGCGACAACGAGGCCAACCTCACATATATAGATAAGGTGTTTGCCGCAGAAAGGCTGCAGAGCGAGCATCCGTGCTATGTGATTGTGCCACAGTGTGCCGAGAACTTCAGATGGTGCGAGACCGACTGGACTCTGCCCTACCATGCAATGCCCGAGAGGATGTCGCTGTACCTGAGCGCCGCCAACGAGCTGCTGGACAGCATAGCGGCCCTGCCTACGGCCGATGCCAACAGGCTGTATGTGACAGGAATGTCGATGGGCGGCTTTGGAACATGGGACATCATCTGCAGATACCCCAACAAGTTTGCCGCGGCAATGCCGATATGCGGCGGCGCCGACGAGACCAAGGCCTGCAGGATAAAGGGAGTGGCGGTGCGGACATTCCACGGAAGCGCCGACAGGCTGGTAAAGGTTTCCAGATCCCAGAACATAACCAAGGCCATAAGGGCGTGCGGTGGCACAAAAATTGAATATACCGAGTTTCAGGGGCTGGGCCACCTGATATGGGACAAGGTATACAGCAACTACGAAAATCTGGAATGGCTGCTTGGCAATTCCAGGAATTAAACACCTTATATAATAAAGAAAAGATGAAATACAGATATCAGATACTGCTGATAATAGCTGTGGCAGCGCTGGCGCTTACGAGCTATTCGTTTTGCAGGACCAAACTGACAGTGGGCGGCACCGAAATCAAGAAATCGGGCATAGAGGAGTTTGTGATGGGCGATTCCGTGGTGCCTACCATCATGGGCGTATACGAGAGCGAATACAAGCCCCGCACGGGTGTGGACACATCCAAACAGAAGATCCTCCTGATAGGCGACTCCATGCTGGAGCAGTTCCGCTGGAGGCTGCGCGACTACTGCCGTGAAAACGGCCACGAGATGGCGTCTGTAATCTGGTACAGCTCGCAGACCGAATGGTATGGCACATCAGACACTCTGGCATATTACATAAGGAAGGAGAAGCCTACCTACATAATGCTGATACTTGGCGCCAACGAGCTGTTTGTCAGCGATATCATAAACAAGCGCACTCCATACGTGGAACACATACTGGAACAGATAGGCGACATTCCCTATATCTGGGTGGGACCTCCAAACTGGAAGCCCGACACCGGAATCAACGAGATGATTGTAAAACATGTAGGCGTGCGCAGGTATTTCCCAAGCAAGGACCTGACATTCAAGCGCTATGCCGACGGCGCCCACCCGAGACCGGAATCGGCCTTTGCATGGTGTGACTCTGTGGCGAAGTTCGTGATGAACCAGAGCCGCTATCCTATCCTGCTGAATCCGCCTACACAGAAATACACCAGCTCGCCCAATACCACGATATTGCAGCCCTGGAAAAAATAGAAGATGAAGATGAACAGGACTCCCAACAACAAGATAAACTTGAACTCTGGCAAGCTATTGTCGGTGATGGTGGTGGTGGTATTGCTGCTGCCCCTGATAATAGCGTTGTACAGGGAATGGGGGTTTTATGCTGATACTTGCGGCAATCCCAGCATCGCCGACTACATAAGAAGCAGGTATTCCGACCGCTACATGATACTCATAGACCTGATATGCCTGGCGTCGAGCTCAGCGGTGGTATATTTCGTGCTCAGCATACAAAACAACATCACCAACAGCAAGCTGTTTGTAGAGATGGCCACGGCGGCCAACTCGCCCGTGTTTCTTATAGACGGGCAAAAACAGCTCATGTGGACCAACATAGGCAGCATAGAGATGCTCAGCAACGAGAATCCTGAAACAGTCGTAAAAACTATTACGGGTTTCGAGACCGCCCAGCACGCCATAGACACGTGCATGGAGAGCGGCGGGGCCACTCACTGCGAGATAGAGACCAGCCTGGGCGGAGTAAAATACTGGCTGCATGTGACGTTCACCAAGATTTTCAGGAAGGACAAGGAGCTGATATGCGGAACGATTTCCAATATATCGAACATGAAGGAGGCCAGCGAGAAGATAGAGAACCAGCAGCGCGAGCTTCAGATGCAGAACGAGATGCTGTCGCTGATAACGGCCCAGCTGGAGGTGCAGCAGGCCGGCATCAAGGAGCAGAACGACATATTGCAGGAACAGCGCGCCACCCTGGAATCGCAGGCCGGGGAGCTTCAGGCCGCAAACAAAGAGCTGGAATACCGCAACATGCAGATTGTCACCAAGACAAGATACATAACCGACTCCATAAAATACGCTCAGAGCATACAGATGGCCATGCTGCCCGACGAAAACCAGCTGAACAGCTTCTTCGACAATTTCGTGATTTTCAGGCCCAAGGACATTGTGTCGGGCGATTTCTACTGGCTGTCGCAAAAGGACGGCTACACCTACGTTGTATTGGGCGACTGCACGGGCCATGGAGTGCCGGGCGCCTTCATGAGCATGATAGGCATGCGAATACTGGGCGACCTGATAAACGAGCAGCGGTTCACCGACCCATCGAAAATCCTCATGGGCCTCCACCAGAAGATACAATCGTCGCTGAAACAGGACATTACCGAAAACAACGATGGAATGGACGTTGCAATATGCAGGCTGAGCAGGTCGCAAGCAGATGGCCATGACTGGGACCTCAGGTACGCCGGGGCCAAACAGCCGATATACATAGTAAGGAAAGGCAGCCACGAGACAGAGTGCGAGAGCGTGGAATGCGACCGCAAGAGTCTGGGCGGCGACATGAGCACCATGCCTGAGAATTTCAGATTTACCGACAAGGACCTCCGCCTATGCAATGGCGACAGGATTTACCTCACGTCGGACGGTCTAAAGGACCAGAACAACGTAATACAGAAAAAATTTGGAAGCACGCGCCTCAGGAAGATGATAATGCTGACACAGACCGAGGATATCCGCGACCAGAAATTCTTCATCAACAGCATGATAAGGAACTGGCAGGGGCTGGAAGAGCAGCGCGACGACATATCGCTGTGGGGATTCGAGCTCAGCGACATGGCTATTTGAATGTCATGACCTTGGCCGGCTGCATTCTGGATATGGCGATGCTTGGCAACAGAAGCATCAGCGACATGCCCACCACGGTTGCCAGGTCTACGGCAAGGAAATACCACAGCCTGAGGTCGCATGGCACATGGTCCACATAATATGACGACGGATCCAGCGGAATAACATGCCAGAAATGCTGCACACATATAATAGCAAGGGCCACAATGTTTCCTATCGCCACACCTTTTACCAAAATATAAAGGCTCTTGATTACGAAAATCTTGCGTATCAGCCAGTTGGAAGCTCCAATAGACTTCATGAGGCCTATCATGGCCGCCTTTTCGAAGATGAGAATCAGCAATGCTGTGCTCATGTTCACAAATGCCACAAAAAACATGATGCCCAGTATCACCCACACATTCATCTCCACGAGAGTTATCCAATCGAAAAGCTGACGGTTGGTCTCCTTTACCGACGACACCCTCAACATGGAGCCATCGCTCGAGATTTTGAAGCCGGCATAGTCGCGCACAAGGTCCGTCATTTCGTCCAGCTGGTCGAAATCGTCTATCATCACCTCGAAACCGGTTATCTGGTCGGGTGACCAGTTGTTTACGGAACGGACCTCCGCCAAGTCTATGAAGGCGAAAATCTTGTCGCAGTCCTCCAGTCCTGTGGAATAAACACCTGCAACATGGTATTTGCGCATCTTGGGCGGATCCTGCACGAAATATGCCACCAGGTCGTCGCCCACGGAAACCCCCAGAGTTGTCTGCATTTTCTGGCTGATGACTATCGACCTGCGGTTGTGGAGACTGTCGGTGGACAGATCGGCGGCACCCTCCACCAGGTTTTGCTGAATAAATCCGAGGTCGTACTCCTGCCCCACTCCCTTGAGGACCACTCCCATAATATCGGTGCCGGACTTGAATATGGTGGGTTTCATTGCATAGCGCTGTATGTGCGATATGCCCTGCTCGGTCTCCATGGAAGGGTAGAAATCCTGATGCTCGCTTATAGGGACGGTCTCCCAGTTGGCGGAGCTCTCGCGGTTGATGATGCTGATGCACGAGCCAAAACCCACCACCTTGTTCATGATCTCGTTCCTGAAGCCTATGATAACTGCCAGCGACACCAGCATCACACACACGCTGAGGGCCACCGCGGCCACGGCAATCCTTATCACGGGAGCCGACACACGGTTTCCATTATCCCTGATGCCGGATACAAGACGGCTGGCTATGAAAAACTCTAATCTCAATTTATAATGATGAATGATGATAATATGCTGCAAAGTTAGCAAAAAAAACGCAATATTTTTTTTCGGCGGAAATTTTTTTGTAATTTTGTGATTGCAAAAAAATGCAAAGCCAATAGATACTATTAGAAAAGCAGAAAAGACTATGAACCTGATAACAGTGCTGGGGCCTACGGCCGGAGGCAAGACCCCGTTTGCGGCCAACCTGGCGTATTGTCTTGACACAGAGATTATAAGTGCCGATTCCAGGCAGGTGTACCGAGGCATGGACCTTGGCAGCGGCAAGGATATGGCCGACTACACGGTAAACGGCAAGGAGATAAAGTGCCATCTGGTGGACATACTGCCCGCCGGCGAGAAATACAACGTTTTCAGGTATCAGAAGGACTTCTTTGACGCCTATGCCGATATACAGGCCAAGGGGAAGACTCCCATAATGTGCGGAGGCACAGGCCTTTACCTGGAATCCATTGTACGCAACTATCAGCTCGTGGATGTGCCTGCAAATCCTGAACTGCGCATCAGCCTGGAGAAATACTCGCTTGAGGAGCTCAAGGAGATGCTCGCAAAGATGAAGACCCTGCACAACACCACCGACACCGACACCAAGAAACGCGCCATAAGAGGCATTGAGATAGAGACTTACGTAAAGGAGAATCCCAAGATTGTGCCTCAGTATCCCAAGATAGATTCGCTGATATTCGGCATAAAGAACCCGCGCGAACTGGAGCGCGAGAAAATCCGCAGACGCCTGATGCAGCGCCTCGACGAGGGCATGGTGGACGAGATGCGCAAGCTGATGGACGGCGGCATCAGCGAGGAAGACCTTGTATACTATGGACTTGAGTACAAGTATGTGACGCTGCACGCCGTGGGCAAGCTGAGTCTCGAAGATATGGTGGAACAGCTTTATGTGGCCATCTGCCAGTTTGCCAAAAGGCAGATGACATGGTACCGACGCATGGAGCGCATGGGCCTGAGAATCTACTGGATAGACGGAAGGCTGCCCATGGAACGGAAGATCCAGTTCGCCCAAGAGATAATTTCCAGAAATATGTAGTATATGGGAAGCGCCTGACGGCGCTTCTTTTTTTTTATCCGAAAATTGAAAGAAAAGGAAAGAATTAAAAGAAATTTCATTGGAAATGAATAAACACACCGAAGATTTTAAATAAAAAATTCTTTCCATAAATTTTTAATTCTTTCCATTTTCGGATAAAAAAAGCGCCGGCAGGCGCCTCCAACGTCTATTCTCCTTCGAGTTTAGATAAAGCGAAGTTGGGATATGAATATGAGAACTCGCAACCGCAATAGAGCTGGTTGTAGAAATTATTTTCCTCGATGAGCTCGTAGCGGCGCTTCTGAAGTCCGTCCTTTCTCCAGTTTTTGGCCCAGTACTTTACGGGCGGAAAGAGCTGGGCGCCAATGTTTCCGGCCTCGTCGATCTGCCATAGGGTTTTCCATCTGGACGACGAAAGTGAGCTGGCTATCATATCGAAGCCGAGCTCCTGGGCCTTGCGGGCCACCTCCCTGAGGCGCATCCTGAAACATACCGGACAGCGAGGTCCACGCTCCTTCTTGTCCTCGAGACCTTTCACGCAATCGAGCCAGACGTCGTGCTCGTAGGGCCCGTCTATCACCTCCACTCCTATCTTGTCGGCGTACTGATGCAGCTCGTCATGACGTTTCTGATATTCCTCCAATGGATAAATATTGGGATTGTAATAGTATATAGTGGGTTTAATGCCTTGTTTATCAAGGTATTCGAGAATGGGCGCACTGCATGGCGCACAGCATGCGTGAAGTAAAAGTCTCATTATAAAAAGTAATCTGAAAAATATTTTCGCAAAATTACAAAAAATTTCAAATTTCGGCACAGGAATTGAAATAAAAGCGTATGAAAAGAAAAGTTAAATAGTTAGGTTAGGTTGGTTAATTTTGGGCGCCAGTGGTATTTTTTACGCTGGCGCTTTTTTTTTGCAATCATTTTTTGTAAATTTGCTCCCAAATAGCATTATAGTAAACAACAATGAGAAATACGTTAAACATACTTATAGCTCTGATGCTTGCAGCCCTATGCGCAGGCTGCTCTATTTTGGGCAAAAACGGCAGCAGCCTTTCCGACATTGACGACAACAAGGGAAAGGGCAAGTATCAGTCGGTGATAAGCGCTGGATCTGAGCAGCTTGCACTCATCTACAATCCCTACAGCACCTCGATACACCCCAAGGTGTTTGTGAAGAAAAGCGGCATCAGCACGATAGACCTGTATGTGATGATAAACGACAGCGAGCTGCTATACTCGAAGGCCAATGCGCAGCAAGCGAACGTGGCAAGTGTAAGGATATTCTACAAGATAATGGAGAGCTACGAGAACACTGCCCTGGTGGACAGCAGCGCTCAGATGATAACTCTGGGAAAGAGCGACCAACCAAGGACTTACGCCATAAAGATAAGGCTGAAGAATGTGGAGCTCGACAAGTTTGTGGTACAGACTACGGTCACCGACCTTATCCGCGGCAGGATGAGCATGCACTTCTGCGATGTGGACAAGACCAATCCATATTCGGCCGACAACTACATGATTACCGACCTTAGGGACATGCAGCCGTATCCTTATAACTACATAGCTGAGGGATCGGCACTTAGGATAGACTATCTGAACGACAGCGAGGGAGATATCACAAACACGGGTATCAGGCCGCTTGAGCCTCAGATAACGCTGTCGCCATACGCATCAGACCCCGCAGTGGAGGATACATCACACTATTATAATATAGAGCAGAGGGGGAAGTCTTATATACTGAGGCCTCAGCATAAAGGACTGTACGCCACCACGGCAGACACAAGCTGGGCCATCAACATGGTGATGCCCTGTTTTGGCGGAGATTTCCCTAACATAGACACTCCCGAGGACATGATAAGGCCATTGGCCTTTCTGTGCACGCCCGAGGAATACAGCCAGATGGCGGCCTCCAAGACCAAGAAGCTGGCCGTGGACGAGTTCTGGTATCAGAACAGCCGCGATATCAGGAAAGCCAAGGAGCAGATAAAGATCTACTACACAAGGGCGATATACGCCAACATGTATTTCAGCGACTACCGCGAGGGCTGCCTTACCGACCGCGGAATGCTGTACACCGTGCTGGGGCCTCCCAAGATTCTGGCCATCACCAGCGACGGCGAGGTGTGGACCTACCGCGACAGCCGTAACGGACAGATGGTGAAGTTCACATTCCGCAAGCAGAAATCGCGCCTGTGCGGGGCAAAATATGTGCTGAGACGCAGCACAGAGTACAAGCCATATTGGGACAAGGCCGTAAGCACTTGGCGAAAAGGCAATGTATTCAGTTTCTAATATTAAAAAAAATTAACATTAAATTTGCAAAATAAAGTCAGAAAAATTATCAGAATTAATTTTTTTGGTTTAAATTTGCCGTAGTGAAAAAACGAAACACTTAAATTTATTAATACATATAAAATGAGCAAATTAGATTTGACCCAGTACGGCATCACCGGTTCTACCGTGATCGCCCACAATCCTTCTTATGAGGAGCTCTACAAGGCTGAGATCAACCCAGCACTCGAAGGCTACGAGAAAGGCCAGGAGACAGAGCTCGGCGCTGTAAACGTAATGACCGGTATCTACACCGGCCGTTCACCTAAAGATAAGTACATCGTTGATGACGCTCAGTCACACGACAAGGTATGGTGGACATCAGAGGCTTACAAGAACGACAACCACCCAATGTCGGAGGCTGTTTGGGCTTCAGTAAAGGACATCGCCAAGAAGGAGCTCTCTAACAAGAACCTCTATGTAGTAGACGCATTCTGTGGCGCCAACAAGGCCACCAGACTCGCAGTTCGTTTCATCGTTGAGGTTGCTTGGCAGGCTCACTTTGTAACAAACATGTTCATCCAGCCTACCGCTGAGGAACTCGCCAACTTCGAGCCTAACTTCGTTATCTACAACGCTTCTAAGGCTAAGGTTGAGAACTACAAGGAACTCGGCCTCAACTCTGAGACTTGTGTTGCATTCAACACCACAACTCGTGAGCAGGTAATCATCAACACATGGTACGGTGGTGAGATGAAGAAGGGTATGTTCTCTATGCAGAACTACTACCTCCCACTCCAGGGTATCGCCTCAATGCACTGCTCTGCTAACTGCAACATGGAGGGCAAGGAGACAGCTATTTTCTTCGGTCTTTCAGGTACAGGCAAGACTACTCTCTCTACCGATCCTAAGAGAAGACTCATCGGTGACGACGAGCACGGCTGGGACGACGAGGGCGTATTCAACCTCGAGGGCGGCTGCTACGCCAAGGTTATCGGCCTCTCTAAGGAGAACGAGCCAGACATCTACGGCGCTATCAAGAGAAACGCTCTTCTCGAGAACGTAACTGTTGACGCCAACGGCAAGATCGACTTCGCTGACAAGTCAGTTACTGAGAACACACGTGTTTCTTACCCAATCAACCACATCGCCAACATTCAGCCAGGTTCTTCTGCTCCAGCTGCCAAGAACGTAATCTTCCTCTCAGCTGATGCATTCGGTGTATTGCCTCCAGTATCTATCCTTACTCCAGAGCAGACACAGTACTACTTCCTCTCTGGCTTCACCGCTAAGTTGGCTGGTACAGAGCGCGGTATCACCGAGCCTACTCCAACCTTCTCTGCTTGCTTCGGCCAGGCATTCCTCGAGCTTCACCCAACAAAGTACGCTCAGGAGCTCGTTAAGAAGATGAACATGTCAGGTGCCAAGGCATACCTCGTTAACACTGGTTGGAACGGTACCGACAAGCGTATCTCTATTCCTGATACACGTGGTATCATCGACGCTATCCTCGATGGCTCTATCCTCAATGCTCCTACCAAGCAGATTCCTTACTTCAACTTCTCAGTTCCAACTCAGCTCAACGGCGGTGCTTGGGGCATCCTCGATCCACGCGATACATACCAGGATCGCTCTAAGTGGGAGGAGAAGGCTAAGGATCTCGCAGCCCGCTTCATCAAGAACTTCGCTAAGTACAC
Organism: Bacteroidales bacterium; assembly: GCA_045597465.1. Lineage (GTDB taxonomy): Bacteria > Bacteroidota > Bacteroidia > Bacteroidales > UBA3824 > UBA3824. The sequence continues at coordinate 29,948 of JAZLKG010000021.1, forward strand.
CACAAACGAGGCTGGCAAGGCTCTCGTTGCCGCTGGTCCACAGCTCTAGTCCTCATGAGGGAAGGAGATTGTACGCATAAATCAGTACACTCATAACTCACACTTTTTTACTCTGGCTCCTGGGATGGTGTATGCCGTTCCAGGAGTTTTTTATCTAAAAAAAATTTTAAATTAATAACAAAATGGCTACATATAGACTAAAAAGATTAACAAAAGACAATGAGCAAGTTCAGTCGTACAACAATAATAATTTAGACGAGAGTGAACTTATCGAACAGGAAAAACTATTTACTGACCAACAAAACGCAAAAAATAATGGAGGAAATATCAACTGTATAATATCACATCTATTTATCATGGATATGAAAATTGATTACCAGAGCCAATGGAAACATCACCATGATGAATTGGAATCATGGTATTCTCATGTAATCAAGCAACGCATAAAGGATAAAGGAGATGCCGAAGCAATAGTAGAGCACTATTTCCGTCAGCTAACTAAAAAAAGCATAACAGAGATAGTCAAAAAACTTGCAGAAGAATACCAACATCCAAGGTGCATTCAAGAGCAACCCAAAAACTTGGTTACTGAAGAATCGATAAAGAAATACAAGGATACGTTGATTTGGATATTCAGTTTCAGTACACCAGAGGAAGCAAGGAAAGCTATGGAAAAAAAATATCCTTACAATTTATGAAGAAGAAGCGCACACAAACAAGATACTTCAAGAATGAGAGGAAGTATGGGTATCTGTTGCCGATAATATACTGTTGCCATTATGATGAGTATCAATATATAAGCATGATGCACTACATAATGCGACACATTCTTTTCCTGCGGAGCAAAAAGATTGACAGAAACCACAGGTATTTCTGCCTCAAGATGCTGTGGAAATATCCGTATGATATGGAACGTCACAAGTTCTTTGATATTGAGAAGTTTCTGAAAAAGACAAGAAAAGCCTTCGAAAACGATTTTCCTGAAAATTGGCTTGACCACGTGAACGATTTCTGTCTTGATAATGGATACCCTCAACTAGGAAAATTCACAAAATCGGATATCGAAAGAGAATGGCCCTTTCTGGAAAAATATATAAGACTACACAGCCAAAGGCAAAAGGATTATTCTTTTTTAGAAAAAGAATTTCCAGAAGAGGATTATCGCGAATAATTAACAAGCTCCCGAGCTTGCATTGGCAGGTTCGGGAGTTTTTTATGATACTATGAAACATCACAAACGGATAAAACGTACTACACAAAACCTCAGGAAATACCCAAACCTCCTGCACTTGCTTATAAACTTCACAAGAAGGAATTACAAGCAATACCAATGTGCAGGATTGATTTGGGAACACGCATTCAATTATTTCATTGGGTTAAAACTGATAAAGATTGACAAGTATCACCGCGACTACAACATACGCGAGTGTAATTGGCTCGTTTATGAATTTAAGTGTTATAGAAGCGAATATCCGGACAGTGACAATGTAATAGCTAAATGCAAGGAACTCTTCGAAAAAGAAAAAAACGAATGGGCAGAAAGAGTCAATATATATTACAGTGAATATGGTTACGTCTATAAACCTATTACTGTACAAGATTATTACGACAGCTGGCCAGAGTTCGAGGAGACTTGTCTAAGATCCCCTGAAGAGGACATCAAGGCAATACTTGCGACAAGGTTTCCTGAAGAAAACTATCCAGAACCCCAAAAACGTTAACTAGTAAGCTCCCGGACTTGCCTTAGGCCAAGGCTCGGGAGTTTATTTTGTTTTTGAGTTTTACAAATAATTTGATTATATTTGCGGAAACGAAAAAAACAGACCATGGCATACGAGCTTAGACTATTCGACGAGGTGATCCTGAAGTTCAAGATTGAGAAAGGAAATCTTGGAAGGGTGGATTATACCCTTTTGGATTTTGATGAGAGCAAGACCAAACTTCTGCCAATAGGAATGGAAGTCAGCAACGAAGGTCTGGAATCGTTCCTGAAATCACGTGTAATACCCAAGAACAGGGAATTTGTGGATGAGATTCTTGCAACTCAAGGTCTTATATTGGGCGATACCATTGGAATCATCAATGTCTGCAAAGGTCTTTCGCTCAACGACTCATACTGGATTACAGAAGAAGGGTTTGAAGGAACTTTCGAGAAATACAATCTTTACGACAACAATTTTACACGCACATTGGCTTTGGTGGCATACACCGGATATGGATCAAACACCAAAAAGGGTTTTACGTCCTCTCCCGAATACACCACAAACGGAATGTTGAAAAAATGCTGGCGAAGAATCGACGGTGACATCTATCTCTACAAAGGCGGCACTTCAAAATTTGCAAACTCCGGCAACGAGCCTTATTCCGAATTCTACGCAGCACAGATTGCAGGGAAAATGGGAATACCACACATCGAATACAACCTTGCCAAATGGAAAGGTGCATTATGCTCCACCTGCAAACTGTTTACAAGCAAGGAGGTTTCGTTTGTCCCCATACACAAGTTTGTGAGGAAACAAGACCTATCTACAATCAACGATTTCCTGAAATCGTTGGGCGAGAAATACTATGAGCCATTTTGCGATATGCTGATTTTCGATACGCTGATCCACAACACCGACCGGCATTTCGGAAACTTCGGATTGCTGGTAGACAGCAGGACGAACGAGATTTTGCAGTTCGCGCCATTGTTCGACCACGGAATTTCGCTTTTCAGCGAGGCTATGGAAAGTGACTTCAAGGATATTGACACATATTATAACCACAGAACCTCTCCATATCATCTCACATGGGACGATATCATAAAGAACTTCCTCGGCCCATCCCAGAAATCGAAGCTCCGCAAGCTGATAGGCTTCAGGTTCAAGCGCCACTCCCGCTACAATCTCGACAAGAAACGCCTGAAGGCAATTGAGGATTTCATTCAGAGAAGGGTGGATTATCTGCTGAATTATTGAATTCAAGTTTGGCTAAATCGACGAAAATTTCATCGATTTAGCCAACTCTCAACAGAGGTTACAAAATGCTATTTTGCTGACATTCTGATACTTAACTTTTCGAAAACTGCAAAAAACTGCGAAAAATTTGCGAAAAATTTTGATGAATTTTGCAAGGAATTAGAGAAGAATTTTATAAATAATCCATCCAGAAAACCGCCTGCGAGGCATAATAACCCGATATCTTGTCGGTAAATGATTTTGCAGCATCAGAGTTATCCGCCTTAAGCGAAAACTGAACATGAAATATAAGATAATAGTTTTTGTAAATTGCATAGTTAGCAGGATTAACATCGCCATAGCATAGCACGACATCATCAGCCCTAAGCTCCATCTCACCATTATTTGTATAAGAGTATATATCATTGCTGCCAGGTTCAAGGGTAAGATCGCTGTTCATGGTAAGCTGCTTCACCTGCAAGCGCACAGTAGAGACATCAATATCGCTTGGACCATCGAAAAGCGGCGCCACAGACTTGGCGTGAAGAGTCCATTTCTGAATCGGTTTCACGAAAAAAGCCCTCACCACCGAAGTATAGGTAATAGTCTTGCCATTATTCAACTCGTCCATAGTGCCAAGCTGAAACAGGACAGGACTTCCTGATACTACATCCACATGACAATTGCCGTCCATCTGGGCAAACAAATCGCCAAGACGGAAAAACAGCAAAAGCATCAGAAACGATATGTACTTAAAAAACTTCATCATTTAATCTCCACGTAGGCATCAATCTCGTTAAGATAATAACCGGAAGGCTTGTCCACAAGCTTTGCAGCATCATACTCCTTGGGCCTTATCTCGAAACGGAGATACACATATATGGTAAACACATCCACCTTGGTGCCCCCCGAAAACCAGCCATTGGCCACAGTATTGTCTACGGGAGAAAGACCCGAAGAAATATCACTGCTACTGTATTTCTGACGCATACCCGCGCCAAGGACATTGCCGGGAGTATTTAGACAAACCTGCTCCACTTTTACATTAATAACCTGACAACTGAGCGAATTGGGTTGAGCGCCGTCAAAAAACTCAGACTTAGGCCTCAGATGCAAATACCATTCCTTGGGCTCCTGAGTAAATTGCAAAGCCAGACAGGTGGAATAATACAGACTCTTGCCGGCAGTCAGCTCATCCACAGTATTAAACTGAAACAAAGCCGGCGACCCTGACACAGGAACCACTTTGCAGAAAGCAGGTGGCTGGGCAACAGACATTCCAGATCCCACCACAAGGACCCAAAAGAATACTATAAATATAAGGCTACGTTTCATACAACAATACTATTTGGTGCAAAATTAAAAAAAATGAATTAAAAATTACATTTTTTGAATGCATTTTGTAACTTTGGCGCAATTTTTTCTGTAAAAAACAACACAGGACATAGTCCGATAAAGTATTATAACATTATATACAAAACCAAAAGTAATGAAAATCAGAACATTAATAACAGCAATATTGCTGTTGGCATTATGCTGCGATGCTATGGCCCAATACAAGGCAACCAAAGAAACCTACAAAGTAAACTTTATGGGACTGCCCAAATACTATTTCAGACAGGAAAACCGCACTTACGGCATAGATGTGAAGAACAGTGTGCCCAATTTAGTAAACGACAGCTATGTGAGCCTGGGAGTTGACATGCCGGGATGGCAGGAGGAAGAGCCCTGGGATGCCAATGTTGTGATAACCATAACCCTGCCAGGTCTCCAGAAAATGTCCACCATCTGGAAAGACAGCCCCACCGAGGACCACAGGAAAGACGGCGAGATAGTGGTGCACCACCACTGGGCAGCCACACTCTGCTTCGTCTTTACAGCCAAGGCCCTGATAAAGACCACCCTTGAGAGTGTGGAATGCCGCAGTGTGCCGGTAAACCAGGAGTATCAGAAAATCCCGGTATCAGGCACATTCAGCAGCAAGGCCGAGGCCGACAAATACATAAACGAGAATCTGGACAAGATAAACAAGACCGTTGTGAAAAACAACTGCAACGCACTGCTGGAGGAGATCTCGAAAGCGCTCACCAGGTTTGTGCCCGGGTCCAAAACCGAGGAGATTAGCATATCGTATCTGCTGGAGCCAAACTGCCCCATGCTGGCTATGATGAAGGACGCATACTCGCACCTGCCCCAGGAGCTGGCCAAGATAACTGCCGACCAGAGTATCGAAAATGTAAAGCCCGCCATACAGGGCTGGATAAACAAGTTCAAGGAAGCCGCAGACAAACTCTCGGACACCAAGGCCGAGGAGAGCAAGGGAAAGGAGGAACTCCTGAAAAACATTGCCGCGCTGTCGTATGTGATAGAGGATTTTGCCACCACCACGACATACGCGCAGAAACTGAAGGACACTTTCAAGAGCAAAATAGGTGACAAATACCTGAGACTGGCCAAACAGGCGCAGAACGATCTTACCAGACACAAAATGACTACAAGACATTTTTCGTTGTACTGATAAAAAAAATATCAGTTTTTGTTAAAATATTACAAAAAGAAAATCTATCTTTGTAACGGATTTTGAAAAACTGAAATTTAAGAAAAACACAATACAAGATGAAAGTTTTGAAATTTGGAGGAACATCGGTATCCTCTGTAGAAACAGTAAACAACATTAGCAATATTCTCAAGAAAAGTACTGAGAATCAGATTATTGTATGCTCGGCACTCAGCAAGGTGACCAACATGCTCACCGAGGCAGCCGAAAAGGCAGCAGCTGGCGATATCAGCTACAAGGAAATCTGCAACCAGATAGAGAAGCGCCACTACGACTTTATCGACGAGCTTATCGAGAAGAGCCAGCAGGCCGACCTCAAGGACATAATCCACACCAATATCGCAAGCCTGGAGAAGGTGCTGGAGGCCATCTTCTTCCTCAACGAGCTTTCCACAAGGGCATATTACATCATAGTAAGCTTCGGCGAGAAGATGAGCAACGCCATCATCTACCGTTTCCTGAAGATCCACAACGGAAGTGTGGGCTATCTGGACTCATCCCAGATTATCATTACACGCACAGTGAACGGCAAGGAGCATGTAAACCGCTCTGTAACCTACAAGAATATCAAGGACAACTACGACCCCAACTTCAAGATAACAGTGGCTCCCGGCTTTATATCCAAGAGCGAGAACGGATACGCCACAACATTGGGCCGCGGCGGCTCCGACTATACAGCTGCATTATACGCGGCTGCCCTGGACGCCGAGCTGCTCGAGATCTGGACCGACGTAAGCGGTATCTACACCTCTGACCCACGCAAGGTAAAAACAGCCTCTCCATTGGAGAAGGTGAGCTACAAGGAAGCCCTGGAGCTCAGCAATTTCGGCGCCAAGGTGATATACGCCCCCACCATCCAGCCTGTTCTCGAGAAGAACATACCTATGGTAATCCTCAACACATTCCGCCCCGACGACAAGGGTACACTGGTGACCACAGAGACCGATCCAGCCAAGCCTATCAAGGCTTTCTCCACAATGGACGACATAGCCATGATAACATTCTCGGGCACCGGCCTGGTAGGCACCACCGGCATTGCCGGCCGCCTGTTCAACACCCTGAGCCGCAACAATGTTAATATCATCATCATTTGCCAGGCAAGCAGCGAGATGAGCATCTGCCTCGTAATAGACGCCAAGGACGCCGGCAAGGCTGTAAAGGCCATCAACGAGGAGTTCGATTTCGAGATCCGCAAGGGCACCATCGACAAGACCGAGGCCCAGATGGAGTACTCGATACTCGCAATGGTGGGCGAAGGCATGAAGAATGCGGCAGGCCTTACAGGCAAGGCTTTTACAGCGCTTGGAGCAGCCAACATCAACATCCACGCCATCGCTCAGGACAGCACAGAGATCAATGTATCCATAGTGGTAAAGAAGGATGACTCTGTAAAGGCGCTCAATGTGCTCCACGATTCTTTCTTCAATGCTTAATAAAATAAGGTAAGGAAAAGATATGCAGTATATAAGCACAAGGGACAAAAACCTGAAGGTGACATTCGAGCAGGCCGTAAAAAGGGGCCTGGCACCCAACAAGGGTCTTTTTATCCCTGAGAACTTCATAAAGATGCCCGCAGACTTTTGGGCCAACCTGAATGGAATGAGCCTACCCGAGATAGGTTTCCAGGTAGGCAGACAGTATGTGGGCGACGAGATTCCTGAAAACGATTTCAAGAAGCTTTGCGCCGAGGTGCTCAATTTCGACATTCCCCTGGTACAGGTAAAGGAAAACATTTACTCGCTGGAGCTCTTCCACGGCCCCACATGCGCCTTCAAGGACGTTGGAGCGCGTTTCATGGCAAGATGCCTGGGATATTTCAGCAGCCAGAAAAACGAGAAGACCGTTATCCTGGTGGCCACATCGGGCGATACCGGAAGCGCTGTAGCCAACGGATTCCTCAATGTGCCTGGAGTGGACGTGATAATACTCTACCCAAGCGGCAAGGTGAGCGAGATTCAGGAGAAACAGCTTACCACCAACGGCAACAACATCACAGCCCTGGAGGTGAACGGCGTGTTCGACGACTGCCAGGCCCTCGTAAAGACCGCCTTCCAGAATTTCGACACCCAGAACAAGATAAAGCTGACATCAGCCAACTCTATAAACATAGCAAGGCTGATACCGCAGTCGTTCTATTACTACTATGCTGTTGCGCAGATAAAGCGTGGCGACTCCACCATCTGTGTGCCAAGCGGCAATTTCGGCAACATCACCGGCGGCATCCTGGCCCTGAAGTCGGGTCTGCCTGTGGAGCACTTTGTGGCTGCCACCAACGCCAACGACACAGTGCCTCAGTACCTGAAGACCGGCGTATACACAGCCAAGCCATCGGTACAGACCATCAGCAATGCCATGGACGTTGGAGATCCAAGCAACTTTGAGCGTCTTAACGAGATATTCGGCCACAGCAGCAAGATATTCGGCGACACCATTTCCAGCTACTCGTTCAGCGACGACGAGACACGTGCCAAGATGAAGGAAACCTACGACAAGTATGGCTACATACTGGATCCTCATGGCGCAGTGGGAATGCTGGGAATAGAGAAACAGCTGGCATCAGGCAACAAACCAGGCATCTTCCTGGAGACCGCACACCCCTGCAAGTTCATTGACGTGGTGCAGGACGCCACCAAGGTTACCCCAGAGCTTCCTGAGGCACTCAAGGCCTGTCTCGGCAAAAAGAAGGAGTCGATAAAGATAAACAACGACTACAAGGAGCTGGAGCAGATTCTGAAAGACAGATATCTCTAATAAAAAAAATCAAGACTATCGGCCCCAACGCTTTTTGCACAGGGCGGATAGTCTTAATATTAAATATTACAGGTGAAACGAATTTTTTTTGGGAAAAGACAAACATTTCCGAGGGAATTTCGTTATAAGAGTGGTAATAACTATTTCACAAAAACACCCAAAATGTCAGGAGACGTAAAAGTTCAGGACTCGAACATAGCCTACGACCTCTACAGGGAGTTTCAGGGCAACACCCTGGAATACACCTACAGGGGAGTGGTAGATTCCACCGTGGTGGAAGACATCCTGTCACTTGCCGAGAGCAGCTTCAGCGACGTAAAGGAGCAGCTCCTGGTGAGAAAGAAGGTGTATTTTGTAATGGTAGAGACACTCCAGAATATCACAAGGCATCAGGAATTTTTCGACGACCCCGATTTCGACAAGAGCGGACTCTTCATCCTGAGACGAAGCAACAACACATACTCCATCACTTCGGGAAACCTGATAAAGGACGACCAGATAGACACCCTGAGGCATAAACTCGAGATTGTGAACTCCAAGAATGCCGAGGAGCTGAAAGAGTATGCCCGCGAGGTGCTCAGCAAGGGCTCATTCTCCAAGAAGGGCGGCGCCGGACTCGGACTAATAGAGATGGCCAGAAAATCGGGAAGCAAGTTCAAATACAGATTTGTGCCCGCCAAATACGGCTACTCCACTTTCTATGTAAACATAGAGATTCCGATACAAAAAGACTACGTAGTGCCCACCAACGACGAGAAACTGATAATGGACAACACCCAGAAGTATCACCAGATACTCAGGCACTACAACGTGGTTCTCAACTTCAGCGGAATGCTGAATCAGACCAACCTGAAAAACCTGCTGAACATACTAAGCCGCCAGCTAAACTCATCTAAGGCTCTCAAAACCAAGATACACAACGTGATGATAGAACTGCTCCAAAACGTGCTGCAGCACGCATACAGGAAAGAGAGCGACTGCCAGAACGGCTGTTTCGGAATGTTCTACATACGCCAGGACAGGGAGCACCTGAAGATAACCACAGCCAACCACATAGAAAACAGCAAGATTCCGGATTTCCGCAAAATGCTGAAGGAGATAAACGAGACCGACCGCGAGACCCGCAACGAGCTTAGCAAGAACGCAAGTTTCAGGGGTATCGGATATGTAACAATCCTCAACAAAAGCCATCACCAGTATGACTACAACTTCTACAATATTGACCAAAAACACTCGCTGTTTGCATTAAGCGCATATCTCGACAAGGACAACGACAGAGATATCACTATGTAAAACAAGCAGATACAAAGGAATAGCAAAATAATCCAAAAAAAGTTGGCAAAAGATTTGGAAGTTACAAAAAAAGGCTTTACATTTGCACTCGAAAAATAAGGACAACGGCCCCTTAGCTCAACTGAATAGAGTATTTGACTACGGATCAAAAGGTTGCAGGTTTGAATCCTGCAGGGGTCACAAACAAAGGAGATTGATGATTATGAAAGTAAAGGTCAATATCTGGAAATCGGAAATCAATCGAAAGAAAAAATCATTGGCCCCTTAGCTCAACTGAATAGAGTATTTGACTACGGATCAAAAGGTTGCAGGTTTGAATCCTGCAGGGGTCACGTTCGAAGACGATAATCGCAGAAATGTGGTTATCGTTTTTTCGTTTGTGGAAAAATGACTATATTTGCAAAACAATCAACCATCACTTTATTAATAAATGGAAAAAAAGAGCATTATCAAGATAGGAATATACGTAACGCTGGCAGCCATAATACTGGTATGGGGCCTCAGCTTCCTGAAGGGAGGCAACCTGCTGAGCAAGGGCAACGAGTATGTGGCCGTTTACAACAGGCTGGAGGGATTGTCGGAAGGCAGCCCCGTAATGATAAGCGGATACAGGATAGGCTCGGTGAAGAGCCTGAAATTCATCGACAACGGGTATCAGCTCAACATTATCGCCAACCTCTCGGTAAACGACGGTTTCCAAATACCCAAGGGTTCGGTGGCTAATATAGTAAGCGTAGACATAATGGGCACCAAGGGTGTGGAGATAGCCCGTCCAAGGCAATACGACGGCTATCATAAGGACGGAGACACCATCATGGCTGGATTCGACGGCGGAATCATGGATATGGCCATGGACATTGTGGCGCCGCTCAGGGACAACCTGGGAAGCCTGCTAAAGGGCGCCGACTCAGCCATGTGCTCCATAAACAGCCTCATGAACACCGGCAACATGGAAAACCTATCACAATCGCTTAGCGACCTCAGGAAGATGGCCGACATGATGGCGGCAAACTCTGCCAACATAAACGGAATGCTCGACAACCTGGGCAAGGCCAGCAACATGCTCGGGAAAAACAGCGAGAACATGGACCGCGCAATCAACAATTTTGCCGCAATAAGCGACTCCCTGGCATCCATGAACCTGGGTCAGACCCTCAAGGACGCCCAGACAGCCCTCAACAATGTAAACCAGGCCCTGGACGCCATCAACAACGGCAGCGGCACGGCAGCACAGATACTGAACAATGACACACTGTACCGAAACCTCGAGACCGCCACTCAGAAGATAAACTTCCTGCTCGATGATTTCGAGAAACACCCCAAGAAATATGTGAACCTGGCAATATTCGGCGGCAAAGACAAAGACAAGCCTAAGAAATAAGAATGCCGGCCGCAAACATCACGGTATCGCCGGGAGTGAGCGGCAGGAAACCGGAAACAAGTTTCCCATTACTGAATACAGGCCTCTGCTCCATTCCGGGCAGGGGCCATTTCTTTTGATAGACGTAATAATGGGCCATGCGGCCACTGTCTACAATTGGCGAAAGCTCCATGGCCAGCCTTCCCATGGAATTGCGGCAGTTGATCTCCACGCAGGGATTCACGATCAGGGATCCGCCGTCACGGTATACCATACAGTCAATGCCGAGTGGGCCCTGATATATTTCTGTATATATTGAATCATTGAGAGCCTGCAAATGCATGTCGGCAAGACCGCTTACGGGAAAACCTGGAAGCTCCGGAATGGAATCAAGCTTCCTTACAAGGCTGCCCAGATATGCGCCAGTATCAGCAGTAGAAAACGACGAGAGACCCACAAAATGCGCCTTCCCGTCGCGGATATCGTAATGCATGGAGAAGTCGCTGACCTTGTCGAACAGATACTCGCATTCCAACGATCCATGCGCCCTGATGCACGATGAAACCCAGCTGGAGATGTTGGGCGTAAAACGGCAGGCGCGCAGAATCCTGACTCCTCTCCCGCTGGACCCAAACACCGCCTTGAAAACCGTGCCGTGGAACCTGCTGCTGGCCGCGTTGGAGAAAAAGTCAGCAGCCTCGTCCACGCTCCGCGCAACAACCGGCATGTCGGCTGAGGGAGTCGTCATGGCAGAGGTTACAAGATTATTGGGTATCAGCCTCCGGAAAAAATCCACCGAGGTCTCGCGCGAAAAGAGTTTGCGGTGGGCATCAGAGAAATGGCTTACAGGAGACTGTGTGTATTGACCTGAGAATTGCAGACCGCGGGCAAGGTGGAGCGCACGCGGGGATATGCCCCAGGGACGGTACGATCCGAAACTCTCGGCACGCAGAGCCTGCATGCCCCATCCCGCAAATGTGCATGGATAGCGGTCGTGCCAGAAATCCACAAAACCGCGGTCCCTGGTATCAGAAACAACATAATCGCCTGGTGCGGACAGAAACATTGGCAATACAGAGAGATCCTTCTCCAGCATTGCGGGATGCTTCTGCAGGCTGTAGTTTGGCAATCCTGATGCCACCTCTATCTCGCATCCGGGATTGAAGAAGAATAGGTCGTGCATTGGAGAAAAGTTATTAATTGTCGCGCCAGCTCTGGGTTCTCTTGTACTCTACGCCCTGGAACATCGATGAATTGATTGCCAGAGTGAAATTGTAGCTCTTGAGCCTACCGAACGGAATAATATAGAAGCTGAGATCGAAACAATGGAGATTCCTGCTTACAGAAATCCTTGTGGAAGTCATCTTCCTGGCGTCGAAATCGTAACCCGAAGTCACATTCATCCTCCACTTGTCGGTGAATGTAACCGAGCCGGATAGGTTAAGTGTCTGATGTATTGTAGCAGGCTTGTTGCCTACATGGGAATAATTAAAGGAGTAGTCGGCCCTGATATTCCAAGGCACTGAATAATAGTCGAACTCTCCGTTGCGCTCCTTCTGAGAGACCTTGCTGTCCTTTCGGCGGTTCTCCACTTCCTCGGCGGTGGCTATTATGTTGCCCTCGTCGTCCACCTCGGCCTCGGCTTCCATGTCGCCGAATTCCTTGGCAGCGCGCTCCTTCTCATCCATCTTTTTCTTGCCCAGAGTCTTGGAATCCAATCCGAATCCAGTGCTAATCCTACCCTGGGTGAATCTGGCCAGCTTGCCCTTCTTTATCATGAACTGGTTGATATTCTGGCCGGTTGAATCATTTATCTGGTATGGGTCGAATGTGCCAGAGAATGTTATCTGCATCTTTTCGAACAGACGTGTGCTTCCGCTCATGTTGATGGGCGCAAGCTTAAGCGAATCGGCGGCCATATTGTAGCTGCTTGAAAATGAGAGGTTTTCCAAAATCTTAATCTTGGTGTATTGTCCCTCTATGGTGTCGGTCTTGCGCTTCACCTTCATCTCGAAATTGTTGCCCAGACCAAAGTTTATTGCGGCGCTCTTTCCCGCACTCGGATATCCGTACAATCCGTTCTGATATATAGAATAGGTCTTCTCCTGATTGGTAGGATCGGTACGGTAGAATCCCCAGAACTCCTCAGAGAAGTCGGGTCGCCAGCTGAGACCCACACTTGGAGTAATCACATGGCGGAAAGCCTTGATTCTCCTGGCGTTGTTGAACTGGAAAACACCATAGAGCTTGGTGGATGCGCTTACCGAGGTGCTGAAATCGAAACAGTGGCGTATGGCGTCTATGGTATCGGTCTCGTATGAGTAGGCTGATACCAGGGTGTCGCTTATTCCATCGAATGTGTAGGTGTTTTTGGCGTGGCGGCTCAGGTAGTTGGGATATACTCGTCCGGTGTAGCTGATACTGGGAGACACCTGTATGTACTTGAACATGTTGAACGATGTGCTGAGGGGTATGGAGTACTTGAGACCGTAGTTCATGTAGTCGAGCATCTCCTTCTTGAAGAGCAGGGAATCGGCCATCTTGGTGGACCTGTTCTCCAAGTTCATGCTGAATGAGCTACCGATTTTCTCGTACCACTTCTGGGCGCCTACCTGGACCTTGCGCTTAAATGGGAAAAACCTGTTTACAGAGAAAGACATATTGGGCGCAGTAAAGGAGACAGTGCTGTCCGAAAGGTTCTGGTTCAGGTTTCCTGCAATACTGAGGTTGGCCTTGCCATTGAACATACGACGCTGGTAGTTGATGCTGGAAGAGGTGTTGCTGTTGGCAAAATCCTGAACCGACCTTGCGTTGTATTTGTCGAAGCTCTGCTTGTCGTAAGAGATATTGATGCCAAACGAGCTGTATGGATTGGCCTTGGGATCCATATTGAAGCTGAAATTTAGTCGGTAAGAGCTGGACTTGAGGTACTTGAGGTCGGAAGATTTAGCGTCACGGAACTCGCTGAGACCCGACACATTACGGCTAAACTGGAAATCGAGGCTTCCCGAGAACTTGTATCTGAGCTTGAACTGGGATACAGCCTTGGCACCCCACGATCCGCGGCTGTAGAATGATCCCACGAGCTTGAGGTCGGCATAGTCGCTGAAGGCGAAATAGTAACCACCATCCTCAAGATAGAATCCTCGCCTGCTCTCCTCGCCATATCTGGGCACCACAACACCATTGGCTGTCTTCTTGGAATTTGGGAAAATTCCGAATGGGAGGCCAAGAGCGAATACCGGAACGTCCAGAAATACGAAATATGCGGGACCTGATACTATCTTGTCGTTGGGCAGCATCTTGGCCCTTGTAAGCTGTAGATAGAAGTGAGGATGGTCGAGATCACATGTGGTGTATTGACCTCCCTTGAAGTGTATCTGCCTGTCGGGATGCATCTTGGTGACCTGGCCATGTAGGAAACCATTGTTCTGCTCGGTGACTACATCGAGTACATGGCCCTTCTTGGTCTTGAAGTTGTATTTCATGACTCGGGCTGTAAACTCGTCGTTGCCGTCCTTGAACTCCGGGTCGCCTGTACGCTCGTGGGTTATGGTGTCCTCCCGCCCCTCGGCGAATATCGAGTTATTGTCCATCTCGATGCGCATGTGGTCGCTCGACAGCTGCATCTGCTCGGCCTTTACCTCTGACTTGCCGTATAGGAACACCAGCTTGTCGTCGAAATTCACCATCATGGAATCGGAGCACTGATACTCGATGGGGAAATCTACGATAGACTTGGGCTTGCGGGGCTGCAAGTCCAGAGAATCCAATGGTAGTGCCGAAGTATCAGAAAGGGCAGCTATTGATGTATCCATGCGCAGCCTCTCGGCCTGTCGCAACGAGTCGCGATGGGCCTTGCGCTGGCCCATTACAGCCTGCGAGATGGCTAACAGCAATATCAAAAATAATATTTTCTTCACTTATGTCGTCTTAGGTTTCAAACTTCTATTTTATGAAAAACGACACAAAATTAAACAAATTTGCGGAATAATATATATACTGAATACTAATAAAACATAAAAATAACATTTAATAACTAATTTTTTTGCCGCATTTGGAATAGTTTTGCAAAGTATTTGAAAGAGGTATAGGCGTTAACATTAAAGAGAACGAAAATGAGAAATACAATCTGGCTGATATTGCTGTCGGCCATTATGGTGGTGGTGATGGCTGATACCCAGGCATCAGCCCAAAACTCCAACTACCAGATAAAGAAGGTGATGATAGACCCCGGACACGGCGGCAAGGATCCCGGCGCCCTGGGCAAGAAGAGCAAGGAGAAAAACCTGACGCTCCAGATAGCCAAGAAATTAGGAAACTACATAGAGCAGAATGTGCCGGGAGTGGAGGTGGAATACACCCGCACAACCGACAGGTTTATTGAACTGGGACGCCGCGCCGAGATGGCCAACGAGTGGGGTGCCGACGTCTTCATTTCCATACACATAAATGCCAACAAGAACACCAGGGCATTCGGCACAAGCACATACGTGAGCGGAAACGCCCGCGACGAGGAGAACCTCGAGATTCAGCGCCAGGAAAACGGGGGCGAGGACCTCAAGGACGAGGATTATATCTATCTGGCTAATATCCAGAAACAAAACCACGCCAATTCCACATTGCTGGCCGGCAAGATACAGAACCAGTTCAGGACCAGGGCCGGACGCCGCGACCTGGGAGTAAAGCAGGCCAACTTTGCCGTGCTGTGGCGCGCCAACATGACGGCCGTGCTCATAGAGTGCGGTTTCATAAGCAATGCCAACGAGGAGAAATACATGATGACCGACGACGGACAGGCTTATCTGGCATCGGCTATATACCGCGCGTTCAAGGAATACAAGGCCGAGGTGGAAGGCATCAAGCCTGTACAACCATCTGTCAGTCAGCAGGATAACAAACCTGTAGAGAGTAAGAATCAGCCCAAGAAAGAAAAAGAGGCTGATGCTGCCTCTGACGCCAAGACCTACTATAGAGTGCAGGTGAAATCCAGCGCGGAGAGGATTCCGCTTGGCAGCAACGTATTCAAGGGACTGGCCAACGTGGAGGAGATAAGAATAGACGGCGTCTACAAATACACCGTGGGCAAGACCCAGGATTTCGCCGAGATTGTAAGGATACAGAAAGAGACCCGCGAGAAGATAAAGGACGCATTCGTGATAGCCACCAGAGGCAATGCCAGGGTGGATATCAGCGAGGCCAAGAAGGAGCTCGGGGACAAGTAGCGACGCTATTTGTCCTTGGGCGGAAACTTCCGGAAAATGGATTCCACCACAAGCGCCACCAGTATGTATATGAGCATGTAGACAGCTGTCTTGAAGATGAAATCCTTGGGTATGTACTGTACAGGGAAAAACTTGTTGAAAGCCCAGATGGCAGCTATTGAAATTGCGATAATGATGGAGTGCTTGAGTACATCACGTCCTGATATCTTGATATTGAGTTTCGACATATAGGGGAAAATTTGCGTTAGGTAGAAATTGAAAACAAAGTGACCACGCTGGGGCTCGAACCCAGGACCCCATCCTTAAAAGGGATGTGCTCTACCAGCTGAGCTACGTGGTCTCCCACAATAAATATTTTAAACAAAAAAAGTGACCACGCTGGGGCTCGAACCCAGGACCCCATCCTTAAAAGGGATGTGCTCTACCAGCTGAGCTACGTGGTCTCCCACAATAAATATTTTAAACAAAAAAACGTGACCACGCTGGGGCTCGAACCCAGGACCCCA
>JAZLKG010000022.1:0-16749 GCA_045597465.1 Bacteroidales bacterium
TTCTATAAAGGTCCTGAAGACCCACAGCTTGCATCTATCCTGTCTCCCCGGCTCGTATTTCTCCTCCACAATCCTCCTCACCGCCTCAGCCCTTCTCAAAGTAGATCTAAACGCCATATCACCTCCTTGTTAACTATACAAAGATAAGGCTTTTTTTTGTATTTTTTGAATTATTTTGGGAGTATTTTTTGAATTTGCGGGGATATTTGGTCTCCGGATTTATGATAAACAGATTTAGTATTCCGTTGTCATAAAAATAGTGTTTCTTTATCGTGGCTTTGTCTGACAGCGAATCGGTGTGGTTTGATATGCTGAAAGTTAGGAAAGCCCCATTTAGGTATTCCAGATAATCGGAGATTGTATCGCGACTTATCTTGGTGCCGTCGCCTTGTAGAATGTTCTGCAATCTTTTTATGGCAGTAGGCTGTTCAATGCTGTCTGCAAGTTTTCTTACCAACATTCTGAAGCTTCTTTCGTTTCTGATGTTGTTTCTGATGATGATATCCGATAGTAATATCTTGTCGTACAGAGATTGATGCCAGCCTCTTTTGTCGATTATGTTGAAACTTTCCGACAGGCCACCATTGTGGAGATACTCGTTCATCATCCTTACCACGTCTGATTTCTTGGGCGAGAAATCTATATTCTTTGGGATGTCGAAGTTCTTGAATTTAAGGAACTCGTCGAATCTGAAAGGATACACCTCCTTGAGCATATATCTGCCGCCAAGGGTTGATGCAATCTCGCTGCTCAGCATTTTTGCGTTGCTGCCTGTAATCAGGGTATGGTATTTCTCGTCGGCGAGTCGTCTTGCGAAATGTTCCCAACCCTCCACATTCTGTATCTCGTCGAGGAATATTATTGGCTGATGTGCATATAGTTCACGGTAACAATCTATGATGATATTAAGTTCATCTTTCTTGATTTCGTTGATACGTTCGTCCTCAAAATTGATGAAAAGTATTTCCTCGATTGAATGTCCTTCTTTTATCAATTGTTTGATATACTGGTATAAGAGGAAACTTTTGCCTGCACGGCGTATTCCTACAAGAACATAATTCATTGCAGGTTCAAACAGGAAATCCCTTTCTATGAGTTGTATCTGAGATATCAGTTCCTGTTGTCTTAAAATTATCTGTTTTATTGTACTTTTTTCCATAGCCCTAAGTTTTGTTTCTGGTGCAAATATACAAAAAAATCAAATTACACTGCAATAATTTCGAAATATTGCCTTGCATACACTGCAATAATTTGAAAATATTGCAGTCTAAGTTGAAAAAAATGGCTGTTTTAGGTCTAATTTTTCACCTTCATAACTTTCTGACAGTCCATAAAAAATCCCCTAATCCAAAATTTTCCGTCTTTTTTTGGATTAGGAGTGCGTTTGTGGATTTTTCGTGGTGGTGTTGGGAATTAATCTATATTAAAAGGTCTTGTCCAACAAATAGACATTTGAGGTAGCGATTGCCGAGGGGGTAAGTGGGCTTAACCTCGAAAAGTTGTAAATTTGCCCTCTCCTTAACCTCGAAAAGTTGTAAATTTTTGCGAAAAATTTGCTGATAATCTCGAAAAGTTGTAAATTTGCGTTGTTGTTAACCTCGAAAAGTTGTAAGTTTTATGGAAATGAGACGAAAAATATATGACAAACTTCTTGAATGGAAGCGAGTTAGTAATGGAAGTACTGCTCTTTTGGTGGAGGGCGCCCGCCGTATTGGCAAAAGTTACATTGTGGAACAGTTTGCCAAGAATGAGTATGAGTCGTATCTGCTGATAGACTTCAATAAGGCTGCGCCGATAGTTTGGGATTGGTTTAATAATTATCTTGACGATCTTGATACTTTGCTGATGAATCTTCAGATTCAGTATCACAAAAAACTGCAACCCAAAAAGTCGCTCATAATTTTTGACGAGGTGCAGTTGTGTCCCAGGGCCAGAAGCGCTATCAAATACCTTGTGGCTGACGGACGTTTCCATTATATTGAGACCGGCTCGCTTATCTCTATCAAGAAGAATGTCAAGGATATCCTGATACCCTCCGAGGAGGAGTCTCTGAAAATGTATCCTATGGATTTTGAGGAGTTTCTCTGGGCCAATGGCGACGAGATGATTATGGATTATATCCGTCAGAAATTCAGCAAGAAACAGCCTATGGGCGATTTCCACAGCAGGGCTATGGATTATTTCCGTACATATATGATTGTGGGCGGTATGCCTCAGGCAGTGCTTAGTTTTATTGAGTCAAGGGATTTTGATTCGGTTGACAAGGTGAAACGCTCTATTCTGAAAATATATCGTGAGGATATCCAGAAATATGCCACAAGCGTGGAGACCAAGGTTACAAGCATTTTCGATGAGATTCCGTCTCAGCTGTCGCGTCACGAGAAGAAATTCAGGCTTGCGACCCTCAAGGAGGGCGCCTCGTATCGCGATTATTCCGACGCTTTTTTCTGGCTGAACGACGCCTGCATTATCAATACTTGTTATAATTGCACCGAACCTAATATTGGATTGCGTCTTAATATGGAGCGCACCACGCTTAAGTGCTATATGGGCGATACCGGCCTATTGATAAGTATGGCTTTCGACGAGAAGGGAAAGACTCCTGCCGAGCTCTATCAGAAATTGCTGATGAACAAGCTGGAGGTAAACGAGGGTATGCTTATGGAAAATATTGTGGCTCAAATGCTTGTGGCAAGTGGTCACAAATTGTATTTTTACAGCAATCCCAGCAAGGAGGCAGAAAACCGAATGGAGTTGGATTTTCTGATTGCCAAGGACAAGGTTTCTTCTCGTCACAATATTTCTCCTATCGAGGTTAAGAGTGGCAAGCGCTATACGATTAACTCTTTGAAGAAATGCATTCAGAAGTATGCCAATTATCTTTCCACTCCATACGTGCTGCATACTGCTGATCTCAAGGTAGATAATGGAGTAACATATTTGCCGCTATATATGGCTGGCGAGGTATAGTTGTAATTTATAAAAACCCTAAAGACTATGCGAAAATCATTTCTCATTCCCATAACCGCCTCTCTTCCCACAAAGAAGGCCGATCTTATTAATCATCTCTGGCCCAGGTTCTTGGAATATGGAAAGGGGCTTTGTTTCATGACGTCGCAGGAGAGAATCTACACTGGCAGCGATACCTTGAATGTGGATTTGGTGTTGTATCACAGAGGGTTGAAGTGCATTGTGCCCGTAATCCTTGGCCGCGGACTTATCTCTGATGCTCAGATGGATAAGGCCGAGCGCATTCTCTATTATTACGCCACCGAGGACAGGCGCGACAGTGGAGGAAATCCCCCTCTCGCGGTAGTTATCAATAGACATAGGGTCAGCTGGCTGATAGACTATGTATCGTATGGCGACAGCGTGGATTTGCTGAGCCCGGATATCGAGAGGGAGCTTCCGTCACTGGAGGATCTTAAGGCGATTCTCGGATAGGGTTTTTATTTGTCTTCTTTCTTGCCTTTTCTCATCATTACGGCTATCAAGATAATGATAATAAGGATGATGGCTATCCAGATGAAGAGGCAGATTCCGAGTGGCTGGATGGGGCAGATGCCGCAAACCTTGCATTTGTGGCTCTCCAGTTTTGCTGTGCCTTCCTCGCCCATGGCCTCCTCGGGAACATAGTCAGCTACATTACCATTCTTTGCCACAAGTATTTGTGAGTACTCGCCCTGGAGGTTGTCGTCGGCCCTGTTCTCGAGGTGTACGCGGAATTCTATCTTGTCGCTCTCCTTGGTGTCGGGTGTGGAGAAATGCTTGTAGCCGGTGGTGAGCCAGTCGGGATTTCCCCAGTAGGTTTCCTGCCACTCGCCGCCGTTTACGCGGTATTCGGTAACTGCTGCCAGGGCGTCGGAATGTCCGTTTACGGCGTAATACATGTTGGCATTGTGCTGACTCTCAAGGTATTTTACGTATAGGGTCCATTCGGAGGTGCGGTTGCCTGCGTCGTTGGTGAAGCCTCTCTCGTACTTGAATTCGGAGATTTGTGGGGCCTCTATTCTTGATGGCGCCTCAAGGGTTTTCTGAGTGCCGTTTTTGCCGAACGATATCTCGTTGCTCCAGGCCGATGTGAGGAAACTCTCGCCATCGTCGTTGCGGTATTTCACGATGTAGCGGCCGCGGATTGTTACGGTGTGGTTCTCAAGGTCGAGGATGTCCTCGTCGCCGTCGTGCCTGATGAGTTCTTTCATAAAGCCCTGCTGCTCGCCGCTGTAGCTTGCGTCCATGATGGCCGATCCCATTCTGAAGGTTTCGGCAGTGTTTTGCTCGCCGCTCTGTGTGCGGAAGAGGAGGTCGTAGGGGATGTCTTCCTGAAACTCGCTCTTGTCCCACGAGGGCTGATACTGGTAGTTGCCGCCGTCTATCTTGCAGTCGAGCTGGATGTTGGCGAAGTCGACGTTGCATCCGTATTGCTGTTCCCAAACGCCCTCGTCGTCAATTTTTTCCCTCTCCTGGATGAGGGCCACGATGTCCTGAGGCTGATTTACCCAGAGGTAAACGGCGTTTCTGCCGCTCTGCTCGGCATACCTCAAAACGGGCGCCGAAACCTTTGAGCCGGGGAAAAACTTGGATGTGAACTTTGGCGCCACGTCCTGCGCCAGCGCATTGCCCGCCGCCACCGAAATCATCAGCGCCACAGCGGCAAAGAAATTTATAAGTCTATTCATCTTACAGTTGATTTTATTATTTATTTTCAGCAAATTAACGAAATATTTTCCATCCCCGCAAATTTTTTGTCCATATTATGTAGCTGACCCTGAGAGGCTGGGTGGGTAACGAATAGTGTTTTTTTGTAGTAAAGGAATTGAAAAAATTGGTAATTCAGAAAGAAAATGAAGGCATTGTTTTTGCCTGTGGGTTCTGTAAAAAAGGAGGTTGGTATGTTTATCTTGGAGGAGGATGATTCCATAATTATCTTCAATATCGAGAAAGAGATTCCTACTCTGGAGCAGTTGCAGAAGATACTGGGATAAAAAAATCCCCGAAATCAGGAAAGTGTTTCCTGACTTCAGGGGTTTTGATAAGAAAACTGGGTATAATACAAGGTAGATTAGTCTCTTACCAGGAAATTGTCGTTGATGCCGTTGGTCTTAACGTCGTTGTTCTTGTCCTGTGTGCCGAAGTAGAGAGCTACTGCGATTGCGAGGGCTATGCCGCCCCAGATGATTGATGCTGTCATTTTATAATGTTTTTAATGTTAATAATCGTTTTGTTTATCTGATACAAAAGTACACCCTTTTTCCATTACGGATAAGCTTTTTTTATGGTTTGTTTCTATCACACCTATCGGTTTTATAGATATATTTATCGCTGTTTTCGATAAGTGCTATCGAAAAATACTATAAATAATAATAAATCTTTCGTCAGGATTATCTACCTTTGCATCCGAAATGGAACTTAGACAGCTAAAATATTTTTGCCAGGTGGCAGAGTGCGGAAGCTTCTCTGAGGCGGCCGGCAGTCTCTGCATATCGCAGAGCACCCTCTCGCAGCAGATCAAGCAGTTGGAAAACGAGATTGGCGGCGAGCTTTTCGTCAGGGACACCCGCCACGTGTACCTTACCGACGTGGGACAGGCTTTGCTGCCGTCGGCCAGGCGCACGCTCTCCGAGGCAGCCTCGTGCATCAGCAGGATGAGGGATGTGATGCAGCTTCAGGCCGGAGAAATAAGCATCGGATGTACATACACATTTGCGCCAATGCTGCGCGATACGGTGCTCACGTTTATGAAGCAGTATCCGGGTGTAAAACTTAATATACATTGCCATTCGGTGGAGAAGCTTATGGAGATGCTGGAGCACGAGAAAATCGACGTGGCACTCAGCTACAAGCCCACCACCAACTATCCCAACATTGAGTCGCACATAATATTCGACAACAAGCTGGCGGTGATAGTGAGCGACACCCACGCGCTGGCCAAGGAGCGGGAGATTACGATGGCCGATTTGGAGAAGTATCCCCTGATACTTCCGGCCAAGGGTCTTATGGCCCGCACCATTTTCGACGGTATGACAGAGATGCTGGACCGCAAGTTCGATGTAAAGCTCGAGATTAATGACGTGTCGGTACTGATATCGCTGGTGCGCGCCAGCAAACTGGTTACGGTGTTGTCGTCGGCCACAGTGGCCCACAAGACCGGCGTGGTGTCCATTCCGCTATCCGGCAAGGGCACCGAGATGCAGGGCGCGTTCAACTTCAGGACCGGATCGTATATGAAGGGAGCCACCAAGGAGTTCCTGCGCATCCTGTGTGAGAACAGGTCGCTCCAGATGGCTTTGATGGAAATATTTTGATTATAGTAATTATTATTATTTTGGGTGAATTTTTGATAAAAAACGGCCAAGAGTGGTATCCGCCACTCAAGGCCGTATTTTTTTGTCTTATCAGAAAGTCCTGTCCAGAATCATCTCCACGTCCTTGGCGAAGTGAGTCATCTCCAGCACGTGCTCCTTGTCGGCAATGTCGTCGGCAGAGTCCGTCGGCAGTATCTCGCACTGATGCTGCACTATAATCTCGCCGCCATCGCAAACGTTGGATACATAGTGCACCGTCATTCCGGTAACGCTCTCGCCGGCGGCCTTCACGGCCTCGTGCACGTGGTGGCCCCACATGCCCTTGCCGCCGAATTTTGGCAGCAGCGCGGGGTGCAGGTTTATTATCCTGTTGGGGTAGGCCTCAATCAGGTAGTCGGGAACGATAGGCAAAAATCCTGCGAGAACTATAAACTGTATTCCGTATTTGGTCATCAGCGGCATAAACTCCTTGGGGTCGTTAAGCTTGGCCTTGGGCATAATGGCGGTATCCACATTGTGGTTTTGGGCGCGCACCAGGGCGTAGGCGTCGCTCTTGTTGCTTACTACCAGGGCCATCTTGTACTTGTCGCTGTTCTTGAAACGCTGTATCAGGCTCTCGCAGTTGGTTCCGCCTCCCGATACAAAAATTGCAACATTTATCATTTCTATATGTTTGTTGTTTATAATAAAATACAAAGGTATCAAAAATGTGCCGAAACGCATCCTACGTGTTTCACGTAATTTGCTAGTACGACACCGAAATCTCCACGCCCATCTGCCTTACCCTCTCGGCTATGGCGTCCAGCTCCTCGCGAGTGGCCTTGCGGAGGTCCTGCTCGGGAGTGTCGCGGTCTATGGTGTATATCATCACCTTTCTGGGGCTGGTTTCTGATACTACCCCCAGCCAGGCCTCCACTTCCGGTCCGGTCATATTGTTGATGTGCACGCCGTTTACGTTGCCCTCCAGAAACATAGTCTGAAGCGTGAAATCGCCGTTCAGTTTCTTCAGAAGTGCCACAGTATCAGCCACCTGATACTTACCCACAGGCCGGTCTATGGCCAGCGCGGTGTCCTGTATTGCCGAATCCAGCTTCAGGATCCTGTTGTCCACCAGCATCAGGCCCTCCACCACGGCGGCGTTGGCTATGCGTGTGGCGTTGCTGAGCACCGATATCTGCGCCTTGGGGAAATATAGGTTCCTGATGCTTACGGTATCCTGCATCACGCCGCGGAAATCGGGGTGTATGGTAGGCTCGCCGTTGCCCGCAAAGGTTATGGAGTCTATGCTGATGCCGCCGTTTTTACATTCCTGAAGCTTCAGTTCCAAAGCCTTGGCTATGTCCTGACGCTTGGGCAGGTCTATCTTGCCGCCCGGAATGTTGTTGCCGCACTCGCAGTACACGCAGTTGAAGTTGCAGTACTTCTTCTCGGTGGGCAAAAGGTTTACACCCAGCGAGTTGCCCAGCCTTCTGGAATGGATGGGCCCATATATCAGCTCATGAAATAAAAAAGTAGCCATTGTTATTTGATAATTACGAATTACGAAATCCGAATTACGAGCCCCTGATTTACGTTGTCTTACGGGTATGTGATTCGTAATTCGTAATTCGGATTTCGTAATTCTTTACGCTTGCAAAATTACTATTTTTTCATCAAAAAAAGAATTAATGAAAAATTTGGATTGTTTTTTGTTTCGATTAATACAAAAACATTACTTTTGTAAAAAAATTAAAAAACGAGAATATTTGTCATGAGACTTATCAGGATAATAATAATAATGATGGCAGTGCTGATGTGCAACAACGCCGGCGCCCAGTGCAAGCAGCGTTTTGTGTACGATTGTGCGTTGCAGAACCCCGGGCTGATTTTCCTTAAGGAATTCAACACCAAGTTTTCATCGGGCAAGATACAGAAGCACAAGGTGTTTCTCAACAAGGGATTCATGTATACCCTTCAGCTCTGCAACCCCAGCGACGAGCAGTATCTCGAGGCCAACGGCGGCAAGTCGACAGGCCAGAAGGTAAACTCCATGCTGATGCTCTACGATAGCAACAACAATATCCTGGCCAACACCAGTCAGGATTTCAAGTTCACGTTCTATTGCCCCAAGACCGATGTCTACTGGGTGCACATAATGCCCCTCTCGCCCAAGACCACCTGCGCCGTCGGCATCTTGAGCGTTATGAAGAGATAAACGGAAAAGCCGGAAACTGAGATTGAAGTTTCCGGCTTTTTTTGTGGCCAACTTTAGGAACAAAACTTGGCCAACTTTAGGAATAGATTTTAGCCAACTTTAGGAATAAAACTTGGCCAACTTTAGGAACAAAACTTGGCCAACTTTGGGAATAGATTCTTTTTTATTGTGCTTTTATATTTGTTTTTCAGATATTTTGCATATATTTGTCCCTTGAAACAAAGGAATCAAAGTTATGGGAAATTATCGACCGAGAATAGCAGATAAATTATTATCAAATAGCTTGGAAGCATTGGGTGGAGTTTTGGTGCAAGGCACCAAATGGTGCGGCAAAACAACAACCTCTGTCCATCATGCAGCAAGTGTGCTCTATATGGATGATCCTGATACTAAGGAGCAGAATTTGTCAATGGCAGAGACCAATATTAAGCGCCTTCTGCAGGGTGCTACTCCACGTGTAATAGATGAGTGGGAACTGGCACCGCAATTATGGGATGCCGCACGTTTCGAGATCGACCACAGAGATATTCATAATGGTCAATTCATTTTCACTGGCTCCGCCGTTCCAAAAGATAAGGACAAGGAAAAGATTTTCCATAGTGGTGCAGGCCGTTTCGATTGGATTACTATGCGTACTATGTCGCTATGGGAATCTGGAGACAGCACGGGAGAAGTGTCTTTGGCAGATTTGTTTGCCGGTAAGGCACCAGATGGAGAGTCTAATATTGATATGAACCGTTTGGCGTTTCTCACATGCAGGGGTGGCTGGCCAGGAGCACTTTCCTTGACAGATAGTGCTGCGCTTCGCGTTTCTCAAGCATACCTCAAGGCTGTTTTGAATAGCGACATAAGCAAGTTGGATGGCGTGAAGCGAGATTCTGAGTTGATGGGGCGTATTATAAAAAGTCTTTCGAGGAATCAGGGCGAGCAGATTCCAATCTCCACAATCAGAGCAGATATTTTGCAAAACGAGAATCAGAAGGTAAGTACTGATACTATTGATGATTACGTGAAGGTTCTCAAAAAGATTTTCCTTGAAGAGGATATGCCTGCATGGAATCCCAACCTTCGCAGCAAGACTGCCGTAAGAACTTCAGATACAAGGTATTTCGTGGATCCAAGTATAGCTACGGCAGCGTTGGGCTTGGGACCAAACGATTTAATCAACAATCTGTTGGATTTTGGTTTCTACTTCGAGGCCTTGGCGGTAAGGGATCTTCGTGTTTATGCAGATGCTCTTGATGGGCAGCTATATCATTTCCGCGACAAGAATGGTTTGGAATGTGATGCAGTGCTTCATCTGCGTAATGGTGATTATGGACTGATTGAAATCAAGATAGGCGGTGACAGTAATATCAGCAAGGGCGCTGAAACACTCAAGACATTGGCAGGCAAAATTGATACTGATAAAATGAAGGCCCCGTCTTTCCTTATGGTACTGACAGGCATAGGTAATTTTGCCTACATTCGCAAGGATGGAGTGTTTGTTGTCCCAATTGGATGCTTGAAGGATTGAGGTGAAAAAAGCCGGAAACTTAGATTGAAAGTTTCCGGCTTTTTTTTATGTTTGCTAGTAGTCAATCTTGTCCACCTTGCCTCTCCACTTCTCAAAGACGCTGCGGCCCTCGGGCTGGAGGATGTTGATGGATGGGGTGCGGCGCTGCTCGTTGGCGATGGCTATCTCTTTGTAGATGAAGTCGTCGTCGAAACCGCCCCAGGCGGCGTCCTCGCGGGTGCCGGCATAGTAAATCTTGTCGATGTGGGCCCAGTAGATGGCGCCGAAACACATTGGGCAGGGCTCGCTGCTGGCGTAGATCTCGCATCCGTCCAGCATGAAGGTGTTCAGCTTCTTGCAGGCCATGCGGATGCAGTTAACCTCTGCGTGTGCTGTTGGGTCGTTGTCCTTGGTTACCGAGTTGGAGGTCTCGGCTATAATCTCGCCATTCTTCACTATCACTGCGCCAAAAGGACCGCCGGCATTGTCGATGCTCTGTTTGGCAAGCTCAATGGCTCTCATCATAAATTTCTTTTCCATAATCTTATCCATTTAATGTTGTTATACTTAATTTTCATCCAAAAATCAAAAGAATAAAAAACAATCAAAAAAATATTTTTGATAATTCGTGATAATTTATGGCAATTCGTGTTTTCCAAGAAAGCCGAAGGCATTCTTTCAATTAATTTCCCATTCTTTTAATTTTTGTATAAACCCCAAAAATCGCCGTAGGCGATTTGTTGTATTTCCTGCACGAAACTTACCAAATTTTTCTTACATTTGCAAAAAATTTAGGAACAAAAATATGTATATCATAGATTCACATACACACCTTTTCGACAAGGCGTTTGATGAGGACCGCGACGATGTGGTGGCTCAGTGCGTATTGAGCGGAGTTCAGAAAATGGTTCTTCCGTGTTGCAGTCCGAGGTCGCTGGTGGGCATAGAGTATCTCTGTGGAAACTATCCCGAGAACTGTTTCCCTACCTTGGGGCTTCATCCCGAGGATATGGACGACGATCCTGATGCTCAGTTGGAGAAGATTTTCAGCACCGAGTTCTCTACTCCCATCGTTGCCGTTGGCGAAATCGGCATCGACCTCCATTACCTTAAGGACAATCTGGAGCTTCAGAAACGCATTTTCGATATCCAGATCCGCAAGGCCATCGAGCTGAACCTTCCAATAATCATCCACTGCCGCGAGGCCTACAACGAGGTTTTCGAGGTGTTGGAGCCATATCGTGGCAAGGTTCGCGGAATTTTCCACTGTTTCTGCGGCAATGCCGATGAGGCAAGGCGCGTTCTCGATTTCGGAGGATTCCATTTCGGCATCGGCGGCGTGGTAACATTCAAGAGCTCGGGCGCTACGGTGGCTCAGATTGTAAAGGACATAATCCCTATGGACAGGATTGTGCTGGAGACTGATGCTCCCTACCTTGCGCCCGTGCCTCACCGTGGCAAGCGCAACGACAGCTCCTTGCTCCGTTTCGTGGCCCACAAGATAGCCGAGCTGAAAGGTATCGACGTGGAGGAGGTAATCCGCATAGCCACAGAGAATTCCGAGAAAATTTTCGGAATATAGCCGGGGCAACCTTCGGTTGCTTTTTTATATCGGAAAATTAAAAGAAAGGAAAAGAATCAAAAGAATTTTTATTGAGTTAATTCTTTAAATTTATTTTTAATTCTTTGAATTTTCGGATAAAACCAAGGGCGCTCCGCGTCCGCAATTTAATAACTTTATGGATAATACCAAAGAACAATATATGCGCCGGTGCATAGAGCTGGCTAGGATGGGTGCGGGCAATGTGAGCACCAATCCGATGGTGGGCGCCGTGGTGGTGCACGATGGAGTGATAATAGGAGAGGGCTACCACAGGAAATGCGGCGGTCCGCATGCCGAGGTAAACGCCATCAACTCCGTGAAAAATCCCGAATTGCTCCCGGAATCAGAGATTTACGTGAGTCTGGAGCCGTGTGCGCATTTCGGGAAGACTCCGCCTTGCGCCGACCTCATCATTGAGAAGAAAATCAGGAAATGCTACGTAGGCTGTCTTGACCCGTTCAGCAAGGTGGACGGCAAGGGAATTCAGAAACTGCGCGCCGCCGGCGTCGAGGTTGAGACCGGAATCCTTGAGAAGGAGTGTCAGGAGCTGAACAAAAGATTCTTCACAAGCGTAAACCTGAAACGCCCTTACGTAATCCTGAAGTGGGCTCAGAGTGTGGATGGATTCATCGATAAGGATTTTGCGCCCGTAAGAATCTCGAACCACGAGACCGAAGTCCTCAACCACAAATGGCGCAGCGAGGAAGACGCTATCCTTGTGGGCACCAACACCGCTCTCCGTGACAATCCAAGCCTCACCAACCGCCTCTGGGCTGGCAAGAATCCCGTGCGCGTGGTGCTGGATGCAAATGGAGTGCTTGGCGACAGGTTCCGTATTTTCGACGGCGAGGCGCGCACCGTGGTGGTTGCGGAAAGAGAGCCTATGAAGATTCTCTCCTCGCTAAATGATATGAAGATTCAGAGCGTGATTGTGGAGGGCGGTGCCGCCACCCACAGGATGTTCATAGAGTCTGGTCTCTGGGACGAGGCCAGGGTTTTCGTGTCGTCCACAGTATTGGGCAGCGGCACCAAGGCCGCTGAGATAACTGACTGCGCCTCAGTGATTAGAGAAAGCATCAGGGACAACTGGCTGATAACTTACAGGCGCTAGAGCAGCTCGTCGCGGCTGGCATCCATCCTTACGAATATGAACAGCAGTATGGTGAAGCTCCACAGCGAGCTGCCTCCATAGCTGAAGAACGGAAGCGGGATGCCGATTACTGGCACCAGGCCTATGGTCATGCCCACGTTGATGGCAAGGTGGAAGAAGAGGATGCTGGCCACGCAATAGCCGTATACCTTGGCAAACATGGATTTCTGAAGCTCGGCCAGATATATGATGCGCCACAAGAGGGCTACAAACATAATGATGACCACCGACGAGCCCACAAAGCCCCATTCCTCGCCCACGGTGCAGAATATGAAGTCGGTGGCCTGCTCGGGCACAAAGTTGAATTTGGTCTGGGTGCCCTGTAGGTAGCCCTTGCCCCAGAATCCGCCCGATCCGATGGCTATCTTGCTCTGCTCCACATTGTAGCCCGTGCCTTGGGGATCGTTTTCCAATCCCAGGAACACGCGTATGAGTGTCTGCTGGTGGTCGGTCATGATGTCGTTGAAAACAAAGTTCACACTGAACATCATTATTATGAAGCCTATTACGCCAAGCATCACGAAGGTTGCAAGCCAGTTTCTGTTGATGTAGGAATATATTACGGTAGGTATCAGCAGCAATGCGCAGCTGAGTACCAGCACATATACCATTTCGAGCCTGTCGCTAAGCAGGAAATGGTTTACCAGCCATATCAGGCCCGACATTGCAGCCATGGCTCCCCAGCCTATTAGCACCTCCACGATGCTGCGGCGCCCAAGGAAAAGATACCAGAATCCAGATATCAGCATTATGCCGGCCACCACCCACACCAGCGGGCTCGTAAGCGTGTATACAAACACCAGCACGCCCATCACCACCAGACACAGGAAAAATCCTGGCAATCCGGCCCTGTAGAATACGAATATCATGCTGAAATACACGAGAATGGATCCCATGTCGGGCTGTAGTATTATGAGCGCGCATGGCAGCAGTATTATGCCCATGGCTTTCAGAAAATCGGCAATGCCCTTGGCACTCAGCTCTATCTTGTAGCCGTATTCACTCATTATCTTGCTGAGGGCCAATGCCGTGGCAAATTTTGCAAACTCCGCCGGCTGTATCTTCAGCGGGCCTATCTCGAACCATGATCGCGCGCCGTTGGTCTTGGTGCCCACCACCAGTACCAACAGCAGCAATACAATCAATCCTCCATATATTATGTACGGCAATACCGTGTATATCTTGTAGTCTGATACCAGTATCAGCACTATTATCACGTATGCCACTCCTATCCACACCAGCTGCTTGCCGTATCGCATGGAGAAATCGAAGATGCTCTGATGCGTGTCGTCGTAGCAGGCCGCATATATGTTGAACCAGCCCATGAATATCAGCGCCGTATACAGCAGCATTATGGGCCAGTCCAGGGATGAGAATATGTTGGCTCCTCGTTGTTTCATGATTTATTGACGTGGTTTTTGCAAAATTACAAACTATTGCTATATTTGGTGCCCGGGTTCAGGAGGTTGGATTTTACTATCCTGTCTTCCTCCCACGGGCGTGTTATTGTGTCAGTCAGATATTTCTCTATCATCAGACCGGCTATTGGGGCAGCGTATGTGGCGCCAAAGCCTCCGTTCTCCACATATACGGCAATGGCTATCTTGGGATCGTCCTTGGGAGCGAATGCCTCGAATATCGAGTGGTCGCGTCCGTGGGGGTTCTGCGCGGTTCCGGTTTTACCGCACACCTGTATGTTGGGCACCTTGGCCGAATGTCCCGTACCTGCCTCGCACACCATGTACATGCCCTGCACCACGGTCTCGAAGTATTCCTTCTTTATTCCGGTTTCCTGATGCTCGTAGAATTTCGGGTCAATGTCGCCGTCCTCTATGCCTTTTACGATGTGGGGAATCACGTAGTAGCCCCTGTTGGCTATGGTGGCGCAGGCGTTGGCTATCTGGAACGGGGTAAAACACAGCTCGCCCTGGCCTATGGAGAGCGATATTATGGTGTAGGCGCTCCAGTGGCCCTCGCCGTAGAAACGGTTGTAATAGTCTTTGGTGTAGAAAATGCCGGCCTTCTCCTGTGTGAGGTCGCTGCCCATCTTGGTGCCGAGTCCAAAAGCCTGGACCCTGCGTCTCCAGTTGCTGTAGGCCGAATCGGCGCGTCCGTATTTCTTGTCACCGATTATTCTGGTAAACTCGTGGCAATACCATGCGTTGCACGATCCCTGAATGGAAGCCACAATGTCGAGGCCGCCTCCGTGGTGACATTTTACGGTATGTTTGCCGAGCCTGAATCCGCCGTTGCAGGGGAATACTGTATTTAGGTCTATGGCACCCTCCTGTAGGCCTACAAGCGCGTTTATGGGTTTGAAAGTGCTGCCCGGGGGATAGCTGGCCATCAGCGCGCGGTTGTACATTGGCTTGTATTTGTCGGTGTTCAGCTTGGGATAGTTTATGGCCATGTCGGATCCCACGAGCAGGTTGGGGTCGTATCCGGGGGCTGATACCAGGGCCAACACCTCTCCCGTCTTGGGTTCTATGGCCACTATGGCGCCTATCTTGTTCTGCATCAGTTTCTCGCCATACATCTGGAGGTCGATGTCGATGGTGGAGGTTAGGTTTTTGCCCACCACAGCCACAGTGTCGTACTTACCGTCTTTGTATTTTCCCTGGATGCGGTTCTTGACGTCCACCACGTATATCTTGGTTCCCTTCTGGCCGCGCAGTACCTCCTCGTAGGCATTCTCGATACCGGTTTTGCCCACATAGTCGCCGGGTTTGTAGTACGGATGCTCCTTTATATAGTCCTTGTCGGCCTCGCTTACGTAGCCCAGTACAAGTGCCGCGCCCGGATACTCGTATCGCCTTGCGGTACGCTTCTGGACATCAAAACCCGGAAACTTGTACATCTTTTCCATCAGAAGCGAGTATCTGTGTTTGGGTATCTGCTTGAAGATAACGCTCTCCTTGTATTTGGCGTATTTCACGGCTTTCTGAAACTCGTTTCGGAAAGATTCTACTGTTGTGCCCAGTATGTTGCAGAGGTCTGCCGTATCGAATTCGGGCACGCGGTTTGGAGTGGCCAGCAGGTCGTACGACGATTCGTTGTGCACCAGCAGTTTGCCGTTGCGGTCGAAAACCAGTCCGCGCGCCGGATAGTCTATCACCTTCCTGAACACATTGCTCTCTGCCGACAGCTTGTAGCGGCTGTCCATCACCTGGATGCTGAACAGCTTTATGATGTAGGTAAGCGCTATGGCTGCGAAAATTCCGCCTATAATGTATTTCCTATTTGAATATTTTGGTAACATCTAAATTAATTACGAATTACGAAATCCGAATTACGAATTCAAGGCTGCCTCATAATCCTCCCAGAAACGTGGATACGATTTTCCCACGCACTCGGCATTGTCCACCTCTATGGTGCCGTCGGCATTGAGGGCGCATACAGCCATGCTCATCGCCATGCGGTGGTCCTTGTGGCTCGATACCTTGGCGCCGTGGATCTTTCCGCCGGCAATGGTCATTATGTCGCCATCGAGCGAAACCTTTATACCTATCTTCTGGAACTCGTCCTTGATGGCGTTGGCGCGGTCGCTCTCCTTGTGGGCCAGTCGGGTAACGCCTTTTATGTGCGAATCGCCCTCGCAGCTTGCGGCCAGCGATGCCAGTACCGGGAAAAGGTCGGGACAGTTGGTGGCGTCGAAATCGAAGGCCCGCAGCTGATGGCGGGTAATAATAATGCCATTAGCTGATATGCTGACCCCGGCACCGCACTCACGCAGCACCTCCAATACAGCCTTGTCGGCCTGCAGCGAATCGGGATTCAGACCCTTGATTACGGCCTTTCCGCTGGTGGCGCCGGCCACTAAGTGAGCCGCGGCGCTGCTCCAGTCGCCCTCCACCTCGTATTCGGTGGCGGTGTAATGCTGACGGCCCCTGATCCTGAAGACCTTGAAATCCTCGTTCTGGATCTCGCCGCCGAATTTCTTGATTATGTCTATGGTCATCTGCACGTATGGCAGGCTCTTGAGATTGCGCACCGTGAGTATGG
>JAZLKG010000023.1:0-6069 GCA_045597465.1 Bacteroidales bacterium
AGGGGTCGTACTTGGCTGATTTTACTCAGCCAATGTTCCTTGTATTAATTTTACGCCTTGTGCTTGCTGTCATTATGTTCAAATAGCGTCGTTTTCTTTGAGAAAACTTAGTGAATCCTGCGATTCTTTTGCGGTGCAAAGTTAAGAACTTTTTGTGATTACTTCCAAATTTTTTCGAAACTTTTTTTTATTTTTTTCTCAATTTTAATTTGCTTTCAAAAGTAGTTTTCTTTAACTTTGAAATCCCGGTTTTCAATGTGCGTCTGTTTCTTTTTGCGATGCAAAGGTAGATACTTTTTGATGCAATCTCCAAATCTTTTTGAATGTTTTTTCAAAAAAAAATCATTAATACTGATAATAAGTATTTTACATAACGTTAGAATATGTGCGGAAAAGCATATTCTTTTAATCAATATAGATGATGACTATAAAAATCTTGATAGACAACAGGCCGGACGCCAACTGCGCGCTGCATTCCGAACATGGATTATCCATGTACCTGGAGGCCTGCGGCAAGAAAATTCTTATAGACACAGGACTCTCCGGCAAGGCTTTCGACAATGCCAAGGCAATGGGAGTGGATATCAGCAAAGTGGATTTTCTGATACTGTCGCACGGACACAATGACCACACCGGAGGGCTGTGGCGTTTCCTTATGGAAAACAGGAATGGCAGAATCATCAGCAGCAATAAAATCACTGGGCTGGACTACACATCTGACAGCCGCGGCATCAGACACTCTCTGAATCCCGACAGGGAGCTGATAATGGAAAACAAGGACCGGTTCGTGTTCCTTGGGCGCAACTTGCTTGAGCTGAGGGACGGGCAGAACCGAGTATCAGCAGGAGCATGCGACAATGACAGAAGCATCAGGCCCAAAGGCAACAGGCTGCTGCATGCAAACGGAATGCCCTACAACGGTGAGGACGAACTGGTGACAACAGTGGTGGAGGATGGCAGGATGACCGTAATATCGCCATGCTCGCACTCGGGGCTTGACAATATAATAGAGTGCGCCCGCCAGAGGACAGGACTGGAATGCAGCACTTTTGTGGGAGGCCTGCACCTGATAGACGGGGAGGACGACATGGAATCTCTGAGCATCAGCCACAAAATAGGAAAAATATACACCGGACACTGCACGGGAAAGATAGCCCAAGAGAGGCTGCGCGCAATGGCCGGTGCTGAGGTGTTTGGAACGGGCGATGTAATCTACTGCTGAACCATGTCGGGCTGACGGAGCACTTTTATATTGAGCTTCAGCAATATGGCGGCCAGCACGGCTCCCAGCACATCGCTGATGGTACATGCAGAGAAAACTCCGGTAAGGCCATCGAAGCCCATGTCTACAAAGATGGGCGGGATGATGAAACATAGTGGAGCAAGCATCAGCACCTGACGCGAGAGCGATGTGATGATGGCGATGATGGGCTTGTCGATGCTCTGGAAAAACTGCGAGTTGGTGATGGTGAAGCCTATGAAAGGCGACATTACGAGTATGAGGCGCAGGGCCAGCACGCTGTTGGATATAAGCTCGGGATCGCTGGTGAAACACATGGCAAGATAGCGCGGGATGGTGATTACCAGGATGGAGCCTACGATGCCGACTCCTACATTGCACTTCATGGTGAGCACATACACCTGACGGAGACGCGAGATATGGCCGGCGCCGTAGTTATAGCCAGCTATAGGCTGCATGCCCTGGCAGATGCCGAGTATCAGCATTATGATGAGCGGGCCAAAGGAATTGGCCACTCCATTGGCAGCCACGGCCATATCGCCGCCGTATTTTATGAGCTGGCTGTTGAGGAGGGCCACCACGCCAGATCCTGCCAAATTCATGGCGAAGGGGCTGATGCCTATGGCCAGGATATTGCGGAAGATGTATAGCTTGGGGCTCCAGCTGTGGGAACGGAACTTGATGAACGATTTGGGGCTTACGAAATGCATTATGCTGAGCACCGACGAGAATGCCATGGATATGGTGGTGGCCCAGGCGGCGCCAGCTATTCCCATGTCCATCAGGCAGATAAAGACCACGTCGAGCAGTATATTCACCAGCACTCCGCCTATCATTATCCACATTGACTTGTTGGCATAGCCGGTGGCGCGGATAAGTCCGGTAAGATTGAACGTAAGGGTGGTGAGGAACATGCCCGGCAACACAATGTCCATATACTCACGTGCGTATGATATGGTGGCCTCTGATGCTCCGAACAATCCCAGAATCTCGTCGGAGAAGATATACCAGCCCGGCACAAACAACATTCCAAACAAGAAAGTGAGCAGCATGGTGTTGCCCAGGATATTCTCGGCCCATGGCACATCGCGCTTGCCCAATACAATGCTCATTCGGGCTGATGCTCCCGCCCCCACAAGCGATCCAAACGCATGGATGATATTCATGATAGGCATGGTGACCGCCAATCCCGCAATGGCTGCGGCTCCCACATACTGCCCCAAAAAGGCACGGTCACATATATTATATATAGAGGCTATCACCTGAGTGATAACCGCCGGCAACGCATACTGAAGCAGCAGCGATGGAATAGACTTGGTCTCGAATTCCTTGGTATTGTCTGACATTTTAATATTGATTGTTTCGGGCGCAAATATACAACATTTTCGCCCACATCAGTATTACCTTTTTGTTAAGCATCAGGATACCCATACACATGTTCGTCAGAGCTGATACCTCTTATCCACGCATTCCGGAATGTTGTCGGGATCGTGGGTCACGAGTATCAGGGTGCGGTCGGGCTGGGCGGCGTACTGGTTGATGAGGTACTTGGCGCGGTCCTTGTTGATGGCGTCGAGGCCGTGGAGAGGCTCGTCGAGTATCAGGAGGTCGGGATTCTTTATCATCGTGCGGGCCAGGAGTACAAGACGCTGCTCGCCGTCGGAGGTTTTCAGGAAGGGACGCTCGGCCAGGTGACCTATGCCGAATGTGTCCATTATCTGCTGTGCCTTGGCGTACTGCTCCTCGCTGCACTGTCGGAAAAGTCCCTGAGTATCAAAGAGTCCTGATGCCACCACCTTTTTGCAGAGCTGATTCTCAC
Organism: Bacteroidales bacterium; assembly: GCA_045597465.1. GTDB lineage: Bacteria > Bacteroidota > Bacteroidia > Bacteroidales > UBA3824 > UBA3824. The sequence goes on from JAZLKG010000023.1 coordinate 3,060, forward strand.
GGAAATAGAGGTGCATCTCCGACGAAATATAGCCTATGCGTTTCTTGATATCCCAGATGCTCTCACCGGTGCCACGCTTGCGGTCGAAGATGGAGATATCCATATTGTAACTTCTTGGATTGTCGGCTGTTATCAGCGACAGCAATGTTGATTTTCCACTTCCGTTTGGGCCTGAGAGGCTCCACTTGTCTCCCTTCCTGATATTCCAATTGATATTCTCGAAAAGAGTTCTGGTAGGGTATTTTATGCTTACGTTGCGGAGTTCGGCGGCGTAATTGAACTCGCGCTCCTCCTTGTGCAAAGGCTCTGGAAGAGTGAGGTTTCCGGTGTAATTCTGCTCAAAAAGGAATTTCTGAAAACCGCTATCAGCCAAAAACTCCTCCTTGCTCATCTTTGGGAAATACTCAAGATTCTTGCAGGGAATCACCGACTTGGAGATTTCCGGAATGTCCTTGGCATCAGGCACAAGGAAAATCATCTGCTGGGTATCGGCAATGTCACGGAAAAGGCTGTTGAGGTCGGCGCGGGTCTGGGTATCAAGGCCGATGAAAGGATTGTCGAAAATCACAATCTCGGGCTTCTGGATAAGTATTGTGGCGATAAGGAAGCGGCGCAACTCTCCCGACGAAAGCATCAGGATGGTCTTTGGGAAAAGCTTGTCGAGACGGAGTTTCTCTATCCAGAACTGCTTGTTGTCTCCCTTGATATCTGCCAAGAGATTCTCGATGGTAGGACGGCGGGTGTTCTGCACGGCGTCCCACTCGTTCTCGGTGGCGGAGAATCGCTGCTGATAATACATATTGGAATAGTCGGCCATTGTGTAGGCGGATTCGAAACCGGCCTTCACCACGGCGCCCTTCTGATAATGAACGCCTTTGGGCAGGAACGAGAGATTCATCTCGCCGGAGCGGACTATGATTTTTCCGGCTATCATCTCGGCGAGCTTGGTTTTGCCGGCACCATTGCTGCCTATTATCGTGGGATTCTCGCCACGGTATATCGTTAGGTTTACCTTGTTCTTGAATTCTATGCCGTATTGGAACGGCTCTGCGTCAATAAGTTCTAGTAACATTATAGTTTAAAGTTGAAAGTTGAAAGTGTAAAGTTTAAAGAGTAAAGTTGAAAGCGTAAAGTTTAAAGATTAGAGATCTTTGAGCATTATGCTTTTCAGCTTCTGCTTGAATGTGCTCTCGGTATCGGCAATAAGGCTGTCCATACGCTTGAGTTCGTCGGTGGTCATCATAGGAAAATCCTCGTCGTCGCCGTAGGATTCCAGACGGCTCCAGATGGTGTCCACTGATATTTTCGATATGTCCATAGCTGGTATGAAGACTGGATTTCCGGGATTGTCGGTCTTTACCTCGGCCAGGAGACCTACCTCCTGAAGCCTCTGTGCAATGTACACAAAAAGTTTCTGCGATATCTTAAGCTCGGTGCTCCATACCGATGCCTGGCAGGGAGGCTTCTGATCGGCAAAATTTCCAATTATCTTCGACATTATCAGCAGCGAAATGCGTTTCTGCAAGCGTCCGCTCATATTGCCGGCCGTGCGCTCGGTGGTGTAGAGACTCACGTTCTGAACCGAGTAGGCCAGCTCGCAGCCCAGCAGCACTATTATCCACGAGGTCTGCACCCACATCAGGAACAGCGGCAGCGCGGCAAAACTTCCGTAGATGGCTCCGTACTCGCTGGCGCCCACCTGAAATGTAACGAAAATCCACTGCCAGATCTGGAATATCACACCCGTAACGCTGCCGGCTATCACCGCGCTCGACACATCCACCTTGGTGTTCGGCATTATCAGATACAGAATGGTAAACATCACTGCCATAAGGATATAGGGTACCAGTTTCACCAGCACGAAGAGCAGCGGGCCCAGATAATCGGAGAAATACGCGCTGGCCTGTGTTTGCAGGAAAAACGTTACCGAACTGGCAATTATCAGCATTATGGGCGTGAAAATCATAATGGTGATATAGTCGGTAACCTGTCGCAGAAGGCTGCGCGAGTTCTTTACATTCCACATGTGGTTGAACGATTCCTCGATATTGCTAAGCAGCTTAAACACAGAATAGAGCAGCATCACCACGCCAATGCCGGCAATGATGCCGCCCTTGGTGTTCTCCAGCATGCTCGACGAGAAGGATATCAGATAATTGGCAGTATCAGGGCTGGAGGCAAAACTATTGCGGATGATATCCTCCACAAGATTCTCGAGGCCGAAACCCTTGGCAATGGCAAAGGCCAATGCAATAATGGGCACCACAGAGAGCAGGGTGTAATAAGTGAGGGCGCTGGCCCTGATGCCGCACCTATCCTCCACAAAGCCCTTTATGGTGATTATCAACACCTTCATAGCATTATAGAAGCGCTGTTTCCTGATGCTGAGGCCGCTCATATCCATCTTCCAGATATCCCGGAACACAAACTCCTTGGCCTTATTGTATTTTTCTGCTAAATCTGGCATATCTTGTAAATCTGTTCTGGGATGCAAAATTACAAAAAATTCGCTCAAACTACACCACACTATAACAATTTATTAACGTCTGATATTTACTTTTGCAGACACATAAATAAAGTGAGTTCGATGAAATTAAGGTTTCGCACAGATTACACAGATTTTAATTCCATTGACCCCACACAAATCGCAAAGCAAATGATACTGCAACTTTTGATAATTTTCGGATTCCTGGCCCTTGGCGAGCTCGTGGTCTGGATTACGGGCATCAAGTTCCCGTCGTGCATCATAGGTATGCTGATGCTTACGTTCTCAATGAAAATGGGCTGGATAAAGGAGCGCTGGGTCAGCAAGATAAGCGCCTTCCTATTGGACAATCTCGGACTTTTTTTCGTGCCGCCGGGAGTGTCGCTGATGCTGTATTTCGATATCATCAGGACGGAGTTCTGGCCCATCGTGATGGCCACGCTCGTGAGCACGGTGGTGGTATTGGCCTTCTCGGGCTGGACTCATCAGATTGTAAGAAACCTAACACGCAAAAAGGACGACAAG
>JAZLKG010000024.1:0-16553 GCA_045597465.1 Bacteroidales bacterium
CTGCGATATCATCTGGTTTACGATGTTCCAGTGCTGGGTGAGGTCCAACTCAAACGACTGGTTGAACTGGAACTTGTCGGAATCGGGATTTACGGGGAATCCCCACTTGGCGAGCATAGGTATCAACTGACCATTCACCACAAAGGAGATCATACGGCGGTCGGCCTCGGAGAGTTTGTCGTCGAGGTTTCGCTCGTGCACCTCGCTCTGGGAGCGGGAACTTCCGTCGTCGGATACCATAGTGCCTCCCACAATAGGCTTGGAGATTTCGGCATTGATGCGCTCTATCTGAGTATCGAACACCTGGAAGGAGTCGCCACCGGTGAAAGGCTGTATGCTGATGGTGGTGCCCTCTGGGAGAACCGCCCTTGCAGCCTCGCCGAGAGAGGCAAGCATTTGGTCTATCTGTTCGATGTCGGCCTTGGAGGTTTTGCTGGTGGTGGCGCTGATGAGCGGCATACCGAACCTCTCGGTGAACTCCGCCCACGATTGCTGGGCATTGCGTTTCCATATCAACTGACCGCAGATATCAGCCATAATGCCGAGACTGTCGGGCTGGCCTATCTGAATGAGAGTACTCTCGAAACCCTTTGAGTAGTCGATGAACTTGTTGCCCATTACGTCGGGATATATCCTGGAGTTCTTGCCCACCACATTGCGGTATGGAATGCGCTCGAAGTGCAGGACCTTGGTGTCGGTGAGTTCTATCAGGGTGTATCCACGGAATATGCTGTCGAGTGCCATAGAGAGGAAGTTGTAGAACCACTCCTCGCGGAAAAGGTCGGTCTTCTCCTGGTTGAGTTCTCCGCTCTTGCGGTCCACTATGGAGAAGTCGTAGCCGAGAGTGGCACCCTTGCGGAGTTCCTTCTGAGCCACGAAATGTCCGTCGCTCTCCAGGTTGTCGTAGAGGTCCTGAAGATAGTGTGAGCGAGGGTCGGTGGGATGCTGGGCTATTTTCAGGGCATTGCGCCACTTCATAATGTCGGCCCTTGTGGTATCCTTGAAACCCTCTATAATGGAAGATGATATGGAAGTCTTCATTTTTGATTTTCGATTTTCGATTTTTGATTTAAAACCCATTTAAAACTTGTGGTTGTTTGGCGCGTAACGGCTTGATATGCGCACTGTGCCTTGGTAGTCGTCGGCCGGGAGTTGTGGGAGAGCGCTGTCCATTTCGCCTGAGCCTACGGCCTTCAGCCAGTCGAGGGCGTCCTGATAGCGTGTACTGCGGTACTCGGGAATCTTGCGCGGCGCCTTCTTGCTCCATAGGTGATAGAGCAGTATGTCTATCGTGATCATCACGATGAAGTGGTCGCGGGTCTCACCCTCGGCGCTGAATATGGTGTCGCAGTCGTATCGGCTGCAGATGTACTGTCTTATCTGGTCGGTGGCCATTCTCTCAGCAAGCGCCACGGCCGATTTTTCATCAGAGTTGTCGAGGAGTTGAAGAATCTCCTGACGTATCTGCACGTCGAAATCTGTATCGAGGATAAACATAGTCTAAAGTTTAAAGTGGAAAGTTTAAAGTTTAAAGTTTTTAGAACCTATTCTTGTTGGTGAGTTCCTTTCTTGAATGGGTGATCAATGGGAACTGGTCTATTTTGTTGGAGCGGTTCAGTTGCCAGATGGCGGACTCTACGGCGTCGGGAGCGTCGTCGTGGGCGCGCGATCCTTTCTCGAAGGCAAGCAACTGGTCCACGAGCACAGTCATACCGGGCGACTTCTCCTCTTTCTCGTTCAGGATTACGAGGCCACGCTCCCACAATGGCTGCATAGCCTCTATACGGGCAAACTTATCGCCCTTCTGCCTCTTGTCGCCAATGATGGGCACCTGCATACCGCGCTGGTCACCCACCTTCTTGAACTCATCGAGCAGGAGGTCCTGCATAAAGTTGGCCTCTATGAGGTATCGGCAAGGCACGGCGCCGTTGATGTAGGCCATTATGTCGTAATGCCACTGCACCATTTCCGCAACGGAAGTCTGCGCTGCATACATTTTCAGGATATGGTACTCGCCCTCCTTGGTGATGCCGATGAGCGCCGTTGCCTTGTAATCGGCGGTGGCGGAGTTCTTGAACGATGGGTCGGTGTAGCATACCAACTGGGTGTACTTGTGGAGCGGAAGGGCCTTGCCATAGCGGATATCCTTGCGGCTGAATACAGCGCCCTCGGTGATGGGGTTGTTCATATACTCCTTCTGAAATGCACGGTATCCCATAAAACGCTCCATATCCCTGATGCGCTCCTCCTTCCAGCACTCGGGCCACGATGGCTTTCCCTTGCTGTTCCTGATGTTCACCTTGCTTACATACACGCCCTCTGTGTTCATCATATTATTGAGCACCGAGTTCTTGGATATCAGGTTGCCCACCATAATGAATCTGCCTCCACTTGCACCGAAACAGCCAAAGAGAGCCTCCTTTACCCAGTCGGCGAGGTCGTGCACACGTTTCTCGTTTCGGCAGAGTTCGTCATCATCAAGGTCATCGATAACTATATAGTCGGGGCGGTTGTTGCGGTATCTGAGGCCTCGGGGGCTCTGACCTCTACCCAATGCGAAGAAAGCCACGCCGTCGGAGGTTACGAACTGCCCCTCCTGCCAGTCGCCGGCATTGAACTTGGCGCCGAAATCGTTTATGAATCTCTTGTTGAACTGCAACTCGGCCTGAAGGTCGCCCAGCAGTGTGATGGCGTTGTCCTCGGATTTGCCCACAAGCACCATTACATTTATTGAGCGTTTCTCCTGCGCCATTAGCCACATAGGAATTATGATATCCATATATGTGGATTTGGCGTGGCCTCTCGGCCATTGGAACACGGCGCGGAGGTCGTGGCTCAGGAGGATCTCCCTGGCGGCGTCTCGGTGGAATCTGGCGGGCTTTATGTACTCGCCAGTCTCACGATCCTTGGCATAGTGGCCGAAATAGTACTCCACGAAGTATGCGAAGTCGGAGCGCACCTTGGCGATGCGCCTCAACTTGGCGTCGGGAGTCTCGGCCTCCACTATGTAAGTGGAAGACTGTATGTCGTCGCAAAGCCTCTTGAACCTCTCGATGGCTTGCTTGCGTTCTGCGTTGGTCTCCATTACTCCTGGTTGTTTGAAAGTTTTTCAGTTATGAACAGATCCTGGTACTTGGCTATCAGTTTCAGGAGTTCGGGAGTCACCTCGCTGTCTATTGTCATACGTATCTTCAGCCAGTTGAGGAATGCGGTGAATACATTGATGATATCCACGATGCCGTTTTTGCGGTCCAGACGCTCTATGGCGGCCGAGGTCTTGACAATAACGTCGCTCAGTTTGGAGAACTGCGCCACGTCCACCTCGTCCTGTTGTTCCATATTACGGTTGAAAGCCTCCACAATCTTGTCGAGTGATGCGAGGCACTTGTTTACGAGAGTCTGACGATCGATGTTCTTGGCGGCGCGCTGTTCTGCCCAGCACTCCTGCTTTGCCCACTTGCTCACGGTGGCCTCCGATACTCCTATCTTCTCAGATATCTCCTTCTGTTGGTTGCCCTGCATAAACAATGTGCGGGCTATGGTTTTCTTATTCTCAAGTTCTGCCTTGGTTGCCATATTTATAGTAGTTAGTAGATGGTAGTTAGTAGTTAGTACAGTGCAAAATTATGGCTAAGACAGCCGAAATAAAAAAATGTCGGCAAGAGTTGCACACCTTTTTGCAATACAATGAGTTACGCCATAATTTTGCTCTCAGAAACCAATGAACGAATAAAGGAATGAGCAAGGAAATAGTACTAACCAACGAGAGCGTAAACTGTTACGGTTATGTAACCCTTACCGACGGCATCGACATTGAGCAGTACCAGAAGAACCCGATAATCCTCTTTATGCACACCCGGCCATTGGGAGGGTTCAGCGGACAAGGCCCGATGCCTATAGGTATGATGGCCAACCTGAGGCGCGATGGCGACAAGCTGATAGGCACACCAGTATTCGACGAGGAAGACGAGTTTGCCTGCAAGATCAAGAGCAAGTTTGAGCGCGGATTTATCCGTATGGCGAGCATCGGAATCAGCATCACCGGCATCGACGACGACCCCAAGAACTGGAAGCCGGGACAGACAAGGCCCACAGTAACGCACTGCAAACTCACCGAGGTGAGCATCGTGGATATAGGAGCCAACGACGACGCACTGGCAATAGACCAGAACGCAGAACTGAAAGTAGGCGACTACGTGACATTGCGCTACGCATCCGACGAAAGTTTAAAGACACTTAAAACCCCTTTTAAAATGGAACAGACACAGAACCACACACAAATTGTCGCACTTATGGCGGCAGTGCTCGGAATGGCAGAGGACGCCACCGAGGAGGAGCTCATCAGAGAGCTGAAGCACACCAAGGCGAAGTCCGATATGACCGACGCGCTTATGGAGGAGGCCGAGAAGGCACAGGACGAGGCAATTGCAACACTTGTAAACGATGCTATCAACGACGGCCGCATCAGCAAGGACAACATTGAGACCTACACCAGCATCGGCAAGAACGTAAGCGTGGAGGCATTGAAGACAGTACTCGCCGCATATCCCAAGAAAGCGGAAAGTGGAGAGAGTAGAGTTGAGAGCATTTCCGCAATGCTGAAGACCGAGAACGGCAAAACCCAGGAGACTGCACAGGACTGGGACACACTCTTCAGGGCCGGCAAGTTGGAGGAACTCAAGAAAAACGATCCTGCAAAATTCGACGAACTCTACAAGCAGAGATTCGGCAAGTAAGGAAAGTTTAAAGTTTAAAGTGTAAAGAGTAAAGAGTAAAGAAAAAGATTAAAGATAGAAATACTATGGCAAACCTTATCAAAGAACACTGGGAAAACACCCTTATTGAGAACCTTTTCGCAGACAACTCGTTTGTTTCGCGAAGCATCAACCACAGCGCATTTGTGGATGGCGAGAAGGTTCACGTGCCAAACGCCGGCGCCAAGCCTGCAATCACCAAGAACGGCACTACATTTCCAATGCAGGCATCACAGCGCACCGATGCCGACGTAAACTACGCTATCGACGCCTACCGCACCGAGCCAATCTTCGTGCAGAACGTGGAGCAGATTCAGTTGAGTTACGACAAGATCAACTCCGTGCTTATGAACGCCAAGAGCGCCCTCCAGGAGGAGATCTCACTCTCGGTGCTCAGCAACTGGATAGCCAAGGCCACCGGCGCAGGCCACAGCACAGTAGCCGCCAAGTTCGACAGAGACACACTCCTTGCTATCAAGTTGGCATTCGACAAGCAGGATATCCCACAGAACGGACGCTGCATCATTATGACACCTGACGCCTACAGCGAGTTGTTCGCAGACCTCCAGGCGGCAGAGCAGTACGCATTCTCGGCATCGGCCAACGCACAGCGCGGCACCATTGGCACTATCTTCGGATTCGATGTTTATATGCGCTCCAAGGTGGACGCCGCCGCCTCCAGCAAAGTATCAGCCTTTGCCTGGCACGATGGCGCAGTATCGAGAGCCCTCGGCAACACTCAGATCTTCCAGAACGACAAGGACGCGCTCTTCTTCGGTGACGTAATCTCTGCGGAGGTTCTGGCAGGTGGCACCGCCATTAGAAACGACAAGGCAGGTATCTTCAAGGTAACCACTGCCTAACCTGAGCCACGGTTAGTGGCCAATTCGGGAGCCGGGGAGCCGTGCCAAGGGCGCATCTCTACGAATGGCTGTGGCGGATAGTACATATCCGGCATTGGCGATGCGATATCGCCACCCGAAACAATCAAAGTAATTGAAGTGTAGAAGTGTTTGAATAATTGAACGCTTCAATCAATTCAATTACTTCAATTACTTCAATCACTTCAATCACATAATTATGAACTGGATAGAAATAGTATCGCTGGTGCTCAATCTTCTGTTTGGCGGAGGTCTTCTGATGCTGATGACAGCCAAGGCGAAGAAAGACGAGGCTGTTGCCAACACCGACAAGATAGAGATGGACAACTTCCGCACAGGCTCGGAACTCTTGCAGGAGGCTATTGTAAAGCCCTTGAAAAACGAACTCAAGGAGACACAAAAGGAAATGCGACGGCTACGGCGTGCCATAGAGCACATATCTGAGTGCGAGCATTCCGCACAATGCCCGGTAAGGGCTGCCCTCTACAATGAGGAGAAAAATCAACTTTAAAGAGAGTTTAAAGTAGAAAGATTAAAGTTTAAAAATCAAAAATAGAAAACATTATGGCATCATTGAAAGGTGTAAACATTACAAGAGGCAAGATAGGACCAAGCACTATCGACAACGAGGATGGCATCTGCGGACTTCTTGCAAGTGGCGTGGAGATGGATACCGTAAAACTTATGTGTATGGCCGACCTTGAGGCATTGGGCATCACCGAGGAATACGATGTAAAGAACCATTGCGCAGTGTATCGCCACGTATCGGAGTTCTTCCGTATGGCAGGCGAGGGCAACACTCTCTACCTGAAAACCTACAAGGGCACACAGGAGAGCGTATTCGCAGATGACGGACCGGCAGAGAGGATCATAGCAGACAGCAACGGCGAGATCCGCACACTGGCAGTGGCCCACACACCAGGCGCTGAGGCTGACGAAACAAATATCAGCGCACTCGTAGCCAAGGCACAGGCATTCTACGACTGGACATTCGAGACATTCCGTCCCTGCCAGGTAGTACTGGAGTACAACGGAATGAAGGGCGATACAGCCTCAGCCACCGACGACCTGAAGAACCTGAAGGTGGGCTCGTCGGAACTCGACGCATTCAAGGTATCGGTATGTGTTGGTCAGGACTACGCATACGCCAGCCAGTTCAGCGACGCACGCCGCACTATGGCTGACGTTGGCACAATGCTCGGCTGCATAAGCGCCAAGGCCGTAAACGAGAACATTGGCGAGGTAGGCACAGGCAACATAGCCGATGCCGCCAAGGGCAAATGGACCGTGGCAGGCCTCAGCAACGGCAAGAAGATTTCAGAGTGGGACCGCCAGTTGGAGACACTCGACGACCACGGATTCATCTTCGCAATCAGTTACGCAGGCACGGCAGGCTACTTCTGGAACAACGACTACACCTGCACCAAGGCGGTGAAGGACAAGGACGGCTACCTGAACGAGTGCACAATCAGTTACGGCCGAGTGCTCGACAAGTGTGTGCGCGGACTCCGCAAGGCCCTTCTCCCATACGTAAAGAGCACCCAGCCCGTGGATCCACAGACAGGCAAACTGCCACAGGCTCTCGTGACAAACTTCGAGGCCATTGCCGACCAGGCAGTATTCAGCCCAATGGAGGCCAACGGAGAGATCAGCAGGGGAAAGACAACGGTGGACGCCAACAGCGACCTTCTATCAATACCAAGAGTACTGAATGTGTCGTTTGTGGTAGTGCCAACCGGACAGATCGACGAGATAAAAGGAACTATCAACCTGAAAACAACATTGTAGATATGAGCGCAATAACAAAAAACGGAAAGTCGTACGGAAATGCCGACGTACAGATAGCGATGCTCGGCAGTATCGACTACGAAATCACCAAACTGAGTTACTCAGTATCGCAGGAACACAAGGCCAACTACAGCCTCGGCTCTGCATCGCCCACAAGTTACAGCCTCGGCAACAAAACCTACGAGGCTTCGATGACAATGCGTCTGAAGTCGCTCTCCCAGATAGAGAAGGCGGCAGGCGGCGACCTTCTCTCCATAAAGCCCTTCACCATTGTGGTGACTTACGTGGACGACGAGAACGAGATCATCATCGACAAACTTCTTGTGAAGTTCAAGAAGACCGGCAAGTCGGTAGGCGACGGCGACACGGTGGAGACAGATATGGAGCTATTCTGCCTCGATATCGAGTTCGATGTGTAAGGCGAGAGAGTAAAGTTTAAAGAGTAAAGTTTAAAGAGTAAAGAGTAAAGTTTAAAGATTAAAGAATATGGAAAAGACATATCCGGAAGGCGTAACCGCAGAGATGGTGAAAGCCTGGAAAGAACGCTACGGCGAGAGCAAGGTAAAGGTGGCGCAGCTGCCAAAGGACGACGAGAACACAGAGTATCTGGAAGTGGTAATCCGCGTGCCAGACAGAAAGACCCTCGGCGAGTTCGAGAAGTGGTTGGACAAGAACCCCGACAAGGCCAAGGAGATTCTTGTAAACGCCTGCGTACTTAGCCACAAGGACGAGGCAAAGGCAGATGACGGCCTCTTTATGGCGGCCTTTGATGCGCTGAGCAAGATACTCCCCTACAGAGTTGCTATCATAAAAAACTTGTAGAGAGTTACCCTCAGATAGACAGCGGTCTCCAGGAGGGTAACTATATACAGGAACTTACCAATGAGGTTAGGAAGATAGATGCTCTGATGAGCCTCTACTTCCATATCCCATTTCCCGAAGACCTACCCGACGAAATATGGATAGAGAAATTCCGTCAGATACAGTGGCTGGCGGAAAAGGGATTGCTGGGAGCCAAGAATCATTCAATGAACGAGCAATAATCCATAATGCTGTACATAGACATAAACCAAAGGATGGTGGCGGCATTTGGCCATGTGTGCAATATGCCCGACCAGGCGAAACTGAAGGTCGGCATTGAAGCAGTACGAGCGGATGCGGCTATCAACAATGCAGGAAAGGGACGCGCCAACATAGGATTGATACAAGGCAAGCTGAACGAGGTGGGCGTATTCGTGAAAAGCAAGCAATTCGCCGACCTGGTACTAAAGAACACAGACAATGGCAAGAAGATCTCCTTCAAGAGTTCCTTTATTACCGAAGAAGACGACAGTGTGCTGGCTCCACCGCCAATGCTCAGCTTTGAGCGGGGAAAGAACATAATAACCACAAGCATAGATGGCAGCGATGCCGTGGTGGTGGAGAGTTTCGGCATTAAGCCGTGGACTATCACGATGGAAGGCATATTGATAGATACAAAAAGCCACGATTATCCTCAGCAGAAAATCGTGGACTTCGCAAAGATGTATGAGTACAATACTACGTTCGATGTAGTGGAGTGCACATTGCTGCACGACCTCGGCATATTTGCAATCTACTTCGAGAACCTGACAAAGCTGGAAATGCTTAAGGAGTTTCCCGACACCGCTAAATACACGCTTAAGGCCAAGAGCATTAAGCCGGCAGAGCTCACTCTCTGAATTCCGGCGACCAATCCACAATGCGCACACGGAAATCTTCTCCGCAATCCACAATGCGAACCCGGAGGCCGCACTCGTAATCCACTACACGGAACTCAAGGCAGTCGCTGGGCTCGTAGTCGCGGAGGCGTATGCTGAAATCCTCGCAACAGTCTACAAGCCTTATACGGAAATCCTCGCCGCAATCTACTATGCGCACATTGCCGTGCAGTTTGTAAACTTTGTCGTTCTTAGCGATGGTGCATTCCTCCTTGTTGATGGTGACATCCTGGGCAAAAGAGAGGAGGCTTGCGCCGATGAGCGCCAATGAGAGCAAAAACTTCTTCATAGAATCTGTGTTTTAAGGGTTGTTTAATCGGTTTTAAAGTATAACGCAAATATACAGAAAATGTTTTTAGTACCAAAATCAGAAGTAACAATCGGCAAACAGAAATTCTATGGCGACAATACCGGCATAGTGTCACTGGAGATACAGCAGAGCGTGGATAAGGCCGTAGGATCAGCCTCCATTACTTTGCCACGAAATTTCAAGCGCAAGGATGGCTCACGGCTTACTGATATCATCAAGACTGGCGACGAGGTAATCATCCGGCTCGGCTATCAGCCCGAGATGCACACGGAGTTTACCGGCTACGTAACCGAGATAGGCGCTGGCACCCCATTGGTGGTGCAATGCGAGAACTACTGGTACAAATACAAGCACGCACCGCAGATCACCAAGTCGTGGAAATCCACTACTGTGAGAGAGGTACTTCAGTTTGTTTTCGGCGGATACACCATAGAAGACAACGTGGACGCCACACTCTCCACCGGCTATGTGATAAAGAACGCCACACCATACGAGGTGGTGGACTCTCTAAGCAAATCGGCCGGAATATCGGTTACAGTGGATGATGCCCATAAGACAGTGTCAGCCCACTATCCCTACAAGATGCAGGGAACCAACACCCACACCTACACATTCAAGCAGAATGTGGCCAAAAACGACCTGAAGTATGTGACCAAGGACTCATCGAGGATACAGTTCACGGCTCAGGGCAAAGACCCCAAGGGCAAGGTGATAAAGGTGGTGGTGGGCTACAATGGCAACGATGCAGAGAAACGTACTCTATCATTCTCCGCCAAGAGCGAGGCTGAACTCAGGAAACTTGCGGAGGACGAACTTAAAAGACTAGTATTCGATGGATATGAAGGTAAAATTACAGGCTTCGGCCGTCCCCGCGTATGTGCTGGCGACAGCATTGCTATTGTGGATCCTGACAATCCCGACCGCCAAGGCACGTTCCTTGTCAAGAGCGTCAAGATATCATACGGTATCAATACAGGCTACCGCAGGGAGTGTGAACTCAGTTACAAAATCAAATGAGACCAGAGACAGAAAACAACCTGCTGCGGCTGCTTGAACTGGCGCGCAGACGGGGTGACACCAACCTTACGGCAAGCGTGGGCGAGGTAGTAGGTGTGGATCTAGAGGAGAAGACCATTGATATAAAAGACGGCGACCTGGAGATCTACAACGTAAGGCTGAACGCCATAGCAGGCGAGGGCGAAACAGGACTAACCATAGTACCCAAAGTAGGCAGCGCCGTAATCTATATCCCAATAGACCAGAGCCTGACCACCTGCTACTGTATGGCATTCTCGGAGATAGACCATATAGTAGCAAAGGAGATAAAACTGAACGAGGGCGAGAATGGAGGGTTGATAAAGATAAACGACCTTACGGAGAAACTGAACAGCCTGGTGGAGACAGTGAACCAACTTAAAGACGATTTTAACGCACATACACATATATGCGCATCGCCAGGAGGTCCAAGTAAAACACCAGACCTGCCAAGCACTGCAAGCGCCGAGAGATTCAGCGTCAGCGATTACGAGGACACACAAATAATCCATTAGCAATGAAAGGAATATTATTGACCGAGACTCTTGACCTGCAAGTAAAGAACGGTACATTGCAACTTGGTGAGACCAGAGAGCAGGAAGCCTTGTTGATATTATCCACCGAAAAAGGCGAATGGAAGGAGCATCCATTTCTTGGTGCTGGATTGATACACTACCTGCACAGTGGACAAACTGAGGCGATGCTGAGAGAAGTAAAAGTACAACTGAGAAGCGCAGGACTGGAAGGCACTGCAAGCATAGAGAACGGCAATCTAAAAATAGACATAAGATGATAGTAAGCAATTCTCAGAGCCTGCTGGATATCGCACTCCAACACACTGGCTCGGCAGAAACGGCCTTAGACATAGCCCTTGCCAACGGCATAAGCCTGAGCGACAACCTGGAGCCTGGCGCCACACTCACATTGCCCGACACCCAAGGCAACAAGGCAATGGCGCAGTACTACACTGTAAACAACATAATGCCCGCCACCGGAGTGGACGATGCTCTGGAGCTTGGCGGAATCAACTACATGGGCATCGAGATCGACTTTGTGGTAAGCTAAAAAACAACTATGAGGACACTTAAAGAGATTACACAGGATTTGCAGGAGGCCTTTATGGGGCATCCGAGTCTGAAGGTGCTGTATGGCATTGAGGACGGCGAGAGTTTCGGCGATCACTTCGGCAAGGCGAGCGTGGAGAGCCTTCTCATATACATTGTGGCATACTGCACTTATGCATTAGAGTATATGCTGGACAAGGTGGAGTCCGAGATAGAGGACCTCGTAAACAGGCTGAGCCCCGGCCGCGCCGACTGGTATGCCCGCAAGCTGAGGGAATATCTCAATGGCGTGGAGTGGGATCCAGACACCGGGGAATTCATCCTGGAGGGCGACCTCAGCGACGATGAGCTTGAGAGGCTCAGGATAATAAAGCACGCCGTGGCGATAGACGATGTGATAACGGGCAAGCTGGTGCTGAAGATCGCCGGTGAGGACAACGGAGAGCGCTGTCCCCTGGGCGATGGCGAGGCGAGGCAGATAGACGCCTACATACAGAGGATAAAATATGCCGGGGTGCGCACCATGCTGATAAACCAGCAGGGCGACACCTACAACTGCAAGGTGGATATCTGGTACGACCCGCTGCTGAAGCCGAAGTCCGTGGAGAATGCCTGCCGTGATGCGATAAAGGACTATCTGAGGAACCTGCCCTTCAATGGCGAGTACAGCAACATGGCGCTGATAGACGCTCTCCAGAGGGTGAAGGGCGTGGAGATAGCCGAAATGCGTGAGTGCAGCTATGTGATAAGCGGCGAGAGCGAGGAGATCACCATAGATGCGAGGGTAAGACCATACGCGGGGTATTTCAATCCCGGGAACATAGAGCTGACTATGGCGGAACATTAAAACATTCCAACAATGAGGATACTGGAGACCAAGATAGGGACACTGGCGGTGATGCTGCTGCCTACGGCGCTGAGGCAGCCTGTGATGATGGCGCTTGCGATGTGGCTCGTAATGCCGATGCAGAAGGTATTGGCGGCGCTTACCGAATGGCGTGGCGATACCATAGAGCGCCTGGGCTACAACGGGCAGATCTGCAATATGGAGCGCTGCCTCAACGACCTCTTTGACCCAGAGGAGAGGCGCATCAGGATCGTGGACGGGCAGATGACCAGCTCGGAGCCTTATTATCTGTATGTGCGCGAGGCCGACTATACTGATATGCCGGGCGGACGCGGCGAGGAGCCTGTTGTATGGCTGGAGAGCCGGGACGCAATCTCGGAGACGATTTATGATTTCGTGGTGGAGGTGCCGGAGACGGTACTGAGGCCTGACGGAACCGAGAGGCGCCTCAGGACGATAGTGGATAGGTACAAGATGCCCGGCAAGAGGTGGACGCTAACTACTAACTATAAATACTGAATTATGTACAGCAATCATATTGTAAGGGGCGGATATATGGAGCAGAGCCGTTTTCCGCTGGACAAGGAGACCCTGAAGGCGCTGGAAAACAACACCGACCTCATGGCGGTGCTGGCAAACATTGCCACCGACAAGGACACCAGGCTGATACTCTGCGGCTGCAAGCTGGAAGGCAACTACCGCACCGAGGGCTACGTATGGATGCGGACAGAGGAACGCCCTGTGACGGGCGAGATACTCTACCATCCGAGGAGTTTCGCAGACAGCAGGTATGGCTGGCAGATAAGGACCGTGACAGACAGCACCGCCCCGGCTTTCAGCGAGGTAAGGCCAATGACTGTGAACGGCGCGCCACTGAGCAAGCTGTACAGCATAAGGTACATAGCTGATGTGTATCCTGGCGGAGGCGACTGGAACGAGATGACGCACATTGAGGATGTGAGCAACGTGACTCTTAGGGAGCTGATAGCTGCGGAGAGCGATGAGCGCAAGAATGCCGACGAGGCGCTTCAGGAACAGATAGACGACTTGGTGGCTGACGCTGTGCCCAAAGGTGTGATCTGCATGTGGCGCGGCACAACACCGCCTCGTGGATGGGCGCTGTGCGACGGACAGAATGGCACGCCCAACCTTATCGACAGATTTGTGATAGCGGCAGGCGGAAAGTACAAGGCCGGCAGCGTGGGCGGTGAGGAGAGACACACGCTGTCTACAGACGAGATGCCGTATCACAAACACACAGCAACGGTGAGTGGAGGAAGCCACAATCATGCCTTCAGTATCTCCGCTGCACTCCCGAATGGTAGCAAGTCGGCCCATGGAGACGGCAGCTCCAACCAGAGAGTAGACCTTGAAACCATAACAGGATGGACTTCCTACGACGGAGGCCACTCCCATACCGCATCTGTCGGATACACCGGCGGCAGCAATCCCCACAACAACATGCCACCGTACTATGCGCTGGCATACATAATGAAAATATAAGATGATTACGTAATCTGTATATTATTGCTAACCAACACAACAAACAACATGGCAAAGACAACAATTGCGGACCTCAAGGCGAGGTTCAAGCGCGGAATGTTCCCCACTGAGGGGGACTTCGCGAACGTGTTCGACAGCTACGTCCACAAGGACGACGGCATCGACATTGAGAATGTGACTACCGGGAACGGAAGTAAGACTCTCACAGTGTTGCTTCAGGAGATTAAGGAGGCAACCGTAACGGAGGCAGTGGAGGCAGCCAAGAACGAGTTTCCTGAGATTCCAGAGCTCCCTGAGGGCCTGGCTGAGTTTATCGCAAAAGTAAATTCCTTCCTCGAGGACGCCGACGCATCCGACGCCACCATCAACAAGTGGAAGGAGATTGAGAGTTTCCTCACCGGCATCACCGACACCGAGACCTTGACCGGTCTTTTGGCTGACCTGAAGCAGGAGATTCTCGACGAGATTCCCGAGCAGAAGGAGTACACCGCAGGCGATGGCATCGATATCTCTGAGGATGGCGTGATCTCATTGAAGGAGGACGAGATCAAGCCCGACTGCGTGAAGGTGATTGCGGATCTTGATGCAAGCACCGCTCCAAAGGGCACCGTGGCTATCTACACAGGCGCAACTAACGATAAGTACACTCACGGATTCATCTATGAGAAGATGGGTGAGGGAGGAGGATTAGTGCCTAGCGGTGAAAACGTTTCTTCCAAATATTGGTCTAAGGAGACCGTAAATGGTGTATCTTATTTGCTACCAAGTACAAAAGTACGCAAGTCGAACCTATATTTAGTGTTCGATAATGACCGTCAATATTTCGCACTTAAGGTAGATGCTTCTCTCGGCATTAATGGTTTGACAGCTAGAGACGGCTATTGCTATTCAAAAATTGGATATGATAAAAAGCTGAATCAGTATGAGAATACTGTTGGTTACGATTGTTTTTGCAATAGTCAAGTAATGTCTGGATCTCAAGGCACGGCTCTTTCTTTTTTGGTATTTAGAGAGTCTGATCATAAGGCTTTTGATGTTCAAACTATCGGTTTTATTTATTGTATGATACCGATCAGAAGTGATGGTAGATATGATTTCGATCAGATGATTGTTGGAGAAGCAAGCGGCGAGAGTTATTCTGGAGATTTGTCTTTTGAATATATGATAGATTCTGACAAAATTCACACAACTTCCTGGATACCTCTCAACGTAATGAACGTGATCGGCTAACCAACCCAAAACCAACCATAAATCAAAGGCTCGCAAGAGGTTTGCGGGCCTTTCCCATAAAAAGACAATGATATGGACGATAATCTCAAAGACAAATTCAGGAAAGGCTGTTATCCCACCGAGGCCGACTATCAGGCGCTGATAGAGGCGGTGATGAAGATAAGGGATGATGTGAGCATAATCAAGGAGAGGCTGTCGATATCTGACGGGACGGATGGCGGAACGGAGGATGGCGGCGGTACGGATGTGCCGGATACACCTCAGATTCCTGATGTGCCGGAGAATCCCAAGATGATAAACGAGTATCTGGAGGGTTACGACTGGCTGAAAGGCGACGGCACCAACAGCATTGCGGCGTACAGACCTATTCCGGGCAGCAACACCTACAAGAGCGCGGATGTCACGCTGAGGGCAGTGCTGAAGGTGGATGAGCTGAGTACCAAGGGAGATATCAATGGCGTAAGCGGCGCAAGCCTGATGACCGGCGATGTGAGGTACAGGAATCTGAGCATCGCATTGAAGAAGCTGGAGGACGGCAGGTTTGCCGTGGGCTACTTTGGATGTCAGCCAATTACCAACGAGAAGGAGTTCTTCGGATCGTACAGCCTTGGCTCTGTTCTGGAGATAGAGGGAACGGAGAAAAGCGTGACCATAAACGGAGTGACCTACGACAAGACGGCGGAGGAGCGTGGACAGAACCTGAGTACGGTGGCGGTGCTGCACTCTGCCACGGTGCTTGGCGACAAGGCTTATATTGGACAGATAGCGAGGTTTGAGTATATCGCTGGCGGCACAGTCTTCAGCAGCCTGATACCAGCCAAGGCCACGCAGGATCTGCCTGCCGATATGGCCTACGACGGCAAGGAGAAGGCCGTGGGGACTGTAGGTATGTGGGACACTGTGAATGAGAAGTTCCTGACGAGCTCAAGCGCCAACAGCTGGAGCGTGATGGATGAGGAATAGGAAAAACAATACTTAAAACACATTTAAAATGGCACAATCCAAGATAGAGATGCTCCTCGAACTGAAGGACCGTATCAGCGCCGGGCTCAACAAGGCCAAGGCTGCTGTATCGGAGGCATCAGAGAACATAAGGAAAAAACTCTCAGGCATAAAGACCTATTGGGTGGACGCCTTCAGGGAGATGAGGGAGCAGATACCGCTGTTCGACCAGGCGTGCAAGTTCCTGAGCAATCCGATAGGTGCGCTGGTAACTGCTGTTGTAAGCATAGGCTCGGCCGTTAAATCCGCCGTAACCTCGGCGATGGACTGGCAGAAGGGAATGGCGCAGATTAATGTGACCGCTGGCCTCACCACCGAGGAACTCGACAAGATGAGCAACAAGATGCTTGAGATTGGCGCCAGAAACGTAGCCCCATTGGAAGAAGTTCCGGCGGCATTC
>JAZLKG010000025.1:0-72816 GCA_045597465.1 Bacteroidales bacterium
CTGTAACCCATGAATGTTTAATTTCCAAAAGATGCCTTAAGGAAATGCTATCGGGTTTTAATCATCCTTTCGGTTGGCTATTCCCGTGTTACAGGTAGGTTGCATACGCGTTACTCACCCGTCCGCCGCTCGCCGCCAGGATTGCTCCCGCGCTGCCGCTCGACTTGCATGTGTTAGGCCTGCCGCTAGCGTTTATCCTGAGCCAGGATCAAACTCTTCGTTGTATAAATTCTTATTTTTCGGATTTCCAACGATTGACTGTTTCAGGGGTCGTACATTAACCGGCTCGCGCCGATTAATTGTTCCTTGTATTAATTTTACGCCTTGTGCTTGCTGTCATTATGTTCAAATAGCGTCGTTTTCTTTGAGAAAACTTAGTGAATCTCGCGATTCTTTTGCGGTGCAAAGTTAAGAACTTTTTGTGATTACTTCCAATTTTTTTTGGAGTTTTTTTAGCCGGGGGTTAAAAATTCTCGCTCCGCTCAATTTTTGAACCCTCGGTTACCAATGCTTCAACCCCGTTGGGGTTGTAAGATTGATGCATTTCATTCGCTTTGTAACCGCTTTGTCAATGTGCTTATCTTTCGTTTTGCGGATGCAAAGGTATGGAGGTTTTTCGGGTTTGCAAAATCTTTTTGAATGTTTTTTTGAAATATTTTTCTTGAAGCTGAGGATAAGTGATTTACGTATTGACAATAGTTGGTAAAATAAATCCAGAAACCAAGCAAATGTGATTTCTGGATTTATGGATTTATTGTCTACGTAATAATATTACTGCTTCTGCTCTTTGAGGACGACGTCATGTGCGCCGCCTTCCACAATTGATGTAGAAGATACGAGTGTGATCTTGGCGTTCTGCTTAAGGTCGCTGAGGGTTGTTACACCGCAAGAGCACATTGTTGACTTAATCTTGGCGATTGTTACGCCGAGGTTGTCCTTGAGTTTGCCGGCGTATGGAACGTAAGAGTCAACGCCCTCCTCGAACTTCATGCCTGTCTCGCCGCCCATGTCGTAGCGCTGCCAGTTGCGGGCACGGTTGCTGCCCTCGCCCCAATACTCCTTCATGTATGATCCGTTGATCATAACCTTCTTGGTAGGAGACTCGTCGAAACGGGCAAAGTATCTACCCATCATCAGGAAGTCGGCACCCATTGCAAGGGCCAATACCATGTGGTAGTCCTGTACAAGACCACCGTCGCTGCATATAGGAATGTAGACGCCAGTCTTTGCGAAATACTCGTCGCGGGCACATGCCACATCAATGATTGCTGTAGCCTGGCCACGGCCGATACCCTTCTGCTCACGGGTAATACAGATGGATCCGCCGCCGATACCTACCTTGATGAAGTCGGCACCAGCCTCAGCCAGGTAGTTGAAGCCCTCGGCATCCACAACGTTGCCTGCGCCAATCTTTACCTTTTCGCCGTAGTTCTCGCGCACCCACTTGATGGTCTCCTTCTGCCACTCGGAGAAACCATCGCTGGAGTCCATGCATATAACGTCGACACCAGCCTCCACGAGCTTTGGAACACGCTCGGCGTAGTCACGTGTGTTGATACCGGCGCCCACGAGCAGCGACTTCTGGCTGTCGAGAAGCTCCAATGGGTTGGTCTTGTGGGAATCGTAGTCCTTGCGGAAAACGAAGAACTTGAGGTGCTGCTCGTCGTCTATGATAGGCAGGGCGTTCACCTTGTTTTCCCAGATAATGTCGTTGGCCTCGTTGAGGTCTATTGGGTATTTGGCGTAAACGAGTTTGTCGAATGGGGTCATGAAATCCTTCACCTTCTTGTCCATGGCATCGCGGGAAGGACGGTAGTCACGGCTGGTAACGAGGCCCAGGAGCTTGCCGTGTGGAGTGCCGTCCTCGGTGATTCCTATTGTAGAATAACCAGACTTGGCCTTAAGAGCCATTACATCAGCCAGGGTGTTCTCTGGAGTAAGGTTGGCATCACTTACCACGAAACCAGCCTTGTATTTCTTTACCTTGCGCACCATCTCGGCCTGGTCGTCGATGGACTGCGAGCCGTAGATGAATGATATACCGCCATTCTTGGCAAGGGCGATTGCCATCTCGGAGTCAGATACCGACTGCATAATAGCGGAAGTGAAAGGAACATTGAGAGTTATGGCAGACTGTTCGCCCTTCTTGAATTTCACAAGGGGAGTCTGGAGGTTTACATTGCCGGGGGTACAATCCTTGGTTGTAAGTCCGGGAATCAGCAGGTACTCGTTGAAAGTCCTGGAAATTTCGTTGATGATATGTGCCATAATTTTATGATTTTACCTTTTGGGTTTTGGATTTTTAAAAATTTTGCAATGTTAATAAAAAAAGCCGATACAAAAAAATCTTTTTTATTAAAAAATTGTGTATTCTTATTCCTTAAGCCCAACGGGAATATGGTCGTCATCGAGTACCTCGCTTGCAACGGCACGCACATCAAGGTCGACTTTCTGAAGAGTAAAATCGGGAACATTGTATGAGTGCATCATCTTGTGGTAGAATTCGCGAGGATTACGCTGGGGCAGCATGAAAGGCTTGCCAGCATGTCCGTTTCCATCCCAATGGGCAAAGTATAGGAGATTGTTGTTGTTGTTGTATCTCCTGCTGGAGAATACTATCCATCGGGAAGTTGTGTTCCAGTTGTGGAAAGATTCGGCGCTGGCAGAATTAATTTCATGCAAAAGACGGGATTCGCCTGTGGCCAGGTCCATCATCATCAGCTCCGACTCCTTGTGGTGAATAGGGAATATGGAATAGTCCGCTATTGAATACAGCAGATACTTGCCATCGTAGCTGGGCCTCGGATGGGTGATGCTCTTGCCCATCTTCGAGGCCGCGATAATGGTGTCGACATGATCGCCTAACTTTCCAGTCTCAGGATCGAAATCTATGCCGACCAGATCGTAACGCATGCTGTCGAGAAGATCGCGCTCCACGTATGGCTTGGATGTACAGAAGTAAATATACTTGCCATCGGCCGAAAATGCAGGATAGCTCTCGAAATCCTTGGTATTGAGCAAAGGCGAAAGTATCAGCTCGTGGTTTTCCACATCAAGGACCAAGGCATCAGAAGCCAGATCGTATACCTCGATATATTTGGAAGGGTCCTCCCAGAAACTCTGATGCACGAGATTGAGGGAATAGGCAACATATTTCCCCGAAGGATGCCAGTAGGCATACATGCAGTTGGCTATGGTGGAATCGTGTTTGGTGTCCACAATCTCGCGCCTGCCGTCCTTCTGGAAAATGGTGCCAGAGTGGTTGCCCCTCACATGAATCTGGAAACAGTTGGCGTCACACCTGTTGGATACATGGCAGTTCATGCAGTCGGTCTCGAGGGTGCGGTGAGTAAGTATGGAATACTCATCGAAAGAATGGAGATCGCGCTGATATATACCTATGTCTGAGAAAGCCTCGTATCCGGGACGGATCTTGCGGTAGGTCACTCCAAATTCGGGCAGGGGGTCCGATGACACAAAAATGGTAACCGGGGCATACTGTCTCCATGTGTTGTCGGCCCCAAGGGCGGTAACCTCTATGGAAATGGCTCCACCGGCATTGTCTCGGGTAAGGCTGCGCCACGGCTCTATATCGAAATCGGCCCACTTGCCATCGCATTCCAACTGACCGGAAACCGACCCGCGTGCTGTGGCGTATACATACTGGGCTCCATCCACATTAAAGTTGATGGGCGCAATATCAACGGGGATGGTGATACTGTCGATATCAGGGAAAACCGGCGGAATATAATCGCACTTTGCCACATTCTCAGGCCTGGGGCCTCCGCATGCGGCCAAAAGTGTCAACGAAAGTATTGACAATAAGATATTCTTGGTAATAGACATGATACGGGAAAAAATTAACGTGTTGAAATATATCTCCAGTATGTTTTTGAGAGAGGGCCCGAGGCAAGTTCCTCGCTGTCGGGGTTTTGAGCCCATATTGTCAAAAACTTGTGGAAGTCGGAGGAAACATCTTTCGAGATGTATGGAGGCATGTCCCACACATCTCCAGTACGCTGGAATATTATGAAGGCTATAGCCTCCTGATATACCCTTGGCACATTTACGAAGCCAGATGAGCGCCCCCCCTGGGTGAGAGGAAACCTCTTCAGGAAATGCTCGAAATCTCCATTTACAAGGTCGAGAGCCAAGGCATAGTCCAGAGCCAGCTTGTTGTCCGGATTCATCTGATACAATCCAGTAAAGATGTTGTTGAGATGAAGCGAATTGTACATGCAGTTGCCATCGATGCGGAAGCGGCTGATCTGGGCCCACTTGGGATAAAGCTTAATTCTGGAGGGATCGGCATAACAGGCCTCGCAATCCTTGGCAAAGCCAGAATAGAACAGGGTCCTGGACAATGGATCGGAATACTTGGCTGCCACCTCATAATTGCCGTTCAGCATATAAAGCTCGGCCAGACGCTTGTAGAAACGCACCGTCTTGTTGTAATCCTTCACACATTGCTGGGAATCGAAGAACAAACGGAGCGAGGTGTTTACGAGCCCCACGTGGTAGCAGGCCTCGGCTGTGATGAGGGCAGAATACACCTCGTTGTCGAAGGAGGAGATAAGGCTCTCCTGTCCAAACTGTGGAAACTGGAACATACGCTCAGCCAGCTGGCCTTTCATCGCGAGGGCCAGATTAACGGCATTCACCGTTACAAAAGTGGTCTTGTCGGGATTCTTCTCGCAGTACTCTATCACATTGTCCCAATTCTCGTTGCGCACCTGATGGTCCACGTATATAGTCGCATACCAGGGGTCGTTGCTGTACGTCCTGATACACCACACATACCATACTCCCACCATGGCGACTGCCAGGGCCGGCTTGGCATACTTGTGGCTCAGGGGAATCCTATCCGAGAACAGCAGCATCAGCACCACAAACAAGGCCAGCACATGCTGCATTACAGGCACCACCATGCGCAGGCGGTAATAGTCGATACCCAGGAAGATGTCCTTGTAGGTGAAATGCAGCATCACAGTGCGCGACACCACCAGAGCAGCCACAACATAGAGCATACCCCCCGCGGCGCCAAGCATCAGCGATTTCCTGATGCCCACCTTGTAATCCACATGGTCGAAAGCCAGGGCCACCGGTATGTAGACCAGCACTGTATATCCCAGAAGCCAATACAGCAGAGGTACAGCCAGCAGATTCAGGCACACGCGCCAGCGCAGCCTTATGGCAGAATAGCCCCAGGCGGCCAGAAGGGCCAGGATTATTGACAGCGGATATGCGGCCATGGCGTGTTCATCGACCTGATACACCATCACCAGCAATGGCACCAGCAATGACAGGATACGCGGACGGGAGCTGTCTCCCGAAATCCTTGCAGAAAGCCTGTGGACCAGAAGCCCCAGAGCCACCAGCACCAATGCCCACACAGCAGCGCCAAGCATAGGCACATAAAAAAACTGCACGAAAAACTCGCCCACGTATATGGCGAAACCTGACACAATGGAAAGACGATCGCTCAGGTATTCCCATCCGAACTGGAAGAGCTGAAACTGCTCGTGGAAATTGAGCCACTCGGGATACATAAACCCGTAGGTGACAAATGCCACGGCAAAAAACACAATTGTAGATATATAGTTCTTCATATTACTATGTATATAAGTTCAATAGAAAAAATCACCTCCTGACCCCCACCTGGATCTTGGGCTCGTTGAAGACCTCTCCGGCAAAGGCCCTGACATCAAGCTCCACCTTCTGAGTCGTGAAATCGGGCACGTTGTATGAGTGCATCAGGTTGCCGTAATACGACTTGGGATCGCGCTGAGGCAGCAGGAAAGGTCTGGAGGCATTGCCGTCGGCATCCACATGGGCGAAATAGAGGAGATTGAGTGTGCCGTTGTGGCGCTTGCTGCAAAAGAGGATCCACCTGCTGTTGGTGCTCCAGTTGTGGAACGACTCGGGGCCGTCGCTGTTGGCCTGGCTGAGGGGATGGGTCTCCATGGTGGACAGGTCCATAAGCCAAAGGTCGCTCTCGGGATGGTGGATCGGGAACACAGAGCAGCGGCTGGTGCTGTAGAGCAGGAACCTGCCGTCATAGCTCGGGCGCGGATGCGTTATGCTGAAACCCATCCTGGAAGCATGTATCAGGGTGTCCACATTGCGGCCTATCTTGCCGTGGGCCGCATCGAAATCTATGGAGCAGAGGTCGTACCTGATGCTGTCGTAGAGGCCCTGGTCCATCCATGGGCGCGATGTGCAATAATATATAGTGTTGCCGTCGGCCGAGAATGCGGGATAGCTCTCGAAATCCTTGGTCATCAGCAGGTCCGAGAGTATCAGCTCGTTGGTCTGGAGATCGAGGACCAGGGCGTCGGATGCCAGGTCGAAAACCTCTATGGTCCTGGTGGTGTCCTCGAAGAAACACTGGTTTATGAGGTTGAGCGAATACGCAATGTACCTGCCCGATGGGTGCCAGTATGGATACATGCAGTTGGCTATGGTGCTGTCTGTGGCGGTGTTTAGCAGAGTGCGCCTGCCGTCCACCTGAATCAGAGTGGCGGGATTCTGGCCCCTGATATGCAGCTGGAACTGGTTGGCATCGCATCTGTTGGCCACATGGCAGTTCATGCAGGCGCCCTGCAATGCCGTATGGTCCACGATGGCGAACTCGTCATAGGTGTGTATGTCGCGCTGGAAGATTCCTATCTTGCTGAAAGTCTCGTATCCGGGCTCTATCTTTCGGTAGGTGACGCCATACTCGTCGAGCGGATCGGGGCTCACGAAAATACCGAAAGGCCTGTACCGGGTCCACTTGCCGCCGGCCATCGCGCTGATACCCACGTATATGCTGTCACCACGGTTTTGCTGTGTAAGCCTGTGCCAGGAGTCTATGTCGAAATCGGCGTATGTTTTTCCTGATGCCGTCACAACACCCTCGCGGCCTCCGCGCGCCTCCACATAAACGCACTCAGCCCCCACCACCTCGAAATCGAGAGGCGCTATGTTGACTGGGATTGTTACTCCCTGATAGTCTGGAAACATCTCCGGCAGTCCATCCACCTTCACGGCGTTTTCGGGACTTTGCGAGCACGATGCCACAAGGGCAAGCATCAGCAAATATATAAATCTCTTCATGATAGTGTACTTTATTGATTATCTGTTGGATACAAGATAGTACCAGTAAGTGGACATGAGGCGTCCGGAAGGCTGCATCCCAGAAACCATCATGCGGTCGAAATCCTGGAAATCGCTGCGCACGCCGGGCGACACGAATGGCGGCAGCGCCTTCTGGTCGCCCCCCTGGGACAGCAGAACGTAGGCCACGGCCTCCTGATACGACCTGGGCACATTGGCATATTCCTTCATCTGGGACTTGCCGGGCTGCGAGAGCGGGAGTATCTTCATGAAATGCTGCAAGTCGCCGTTCAGGAGGTCGCAGGCCAGTGAGTACTGCAATGCCAGCTGATTGTCGGGCGATTTGGCGTAGAGGCGCAGCAGCAGCTCGTTGAGGTCGGTGACGGTGTAGAGCACTTTGTCCTGAAGCTTGTGGCGCAGCAGCTGATTCCACCGCCTGCTGCCATACACCTTTTCGGGATGGCCCAGGTAGCCATGAGCCTCATCGGCCCATCTGGAATAAAACAATGTCTTTTGCAGCATGCGTATGTGCTTGGCTGCCATGTCGTAGTTGCCGTTCAGCAGGTATGCCTCGGCTATGCGGTGGGTGAACCTGGCGCTGCGGTTGCAGTTCACGATGGATGCCTGGGAATCGAAGTAAACCCTGAGCACCTGGTTTACAAGGCCCAGATGATAGAAAATCTCGCCTGTAATAACCGCGGACACGGCATTGCGCTCAAAATTGCCCACCAGTCCGTTCTGCCCCATCTGGGTGAACTCGAACATTCTCTCGGGCAGCTGACCTGTCTTGG
The DNA here is from genome assembly GCA_045597465.1 of Bacteroidales bacterium. Lineage (GTDB taxonomy): Bacteria > Bacteroidota > Bacteroidia > Bacteroidales > UBA3824 > UBA3824. The sequence continues at coordinate 7,890 of JAZLKG010000025.1, forward strand.
CGAGGGCCAGATTGAGGCCGTTGCATGCCATGTAATCCTCCGGCATATAGGTCTGGCACAATGATATAACGTCGTTCCAGCGCTGGAGGCGCACCAGATAATCTATCTTGAGCAGGGTGTAGACAACCTTGTCGTAAGACAGAGGCATCAGGAGCGGAATGGCTGATACCGCCAATACAGCCTCGGCCGAGGTCAGGAACTTGCCGCAAGCGGGGATCCGGGCCAGGACGGCAGGCATCAGCACGAAGGAAACTGCCACAATGTGCTGCATGGATGGTATCACAAGGCGGTCGCGGTAGAAATTGATGCCGCAATAGAGGTCGATGAACGGATACTGCCGGCATATTGTGTAGCCCGCCATCAGCACACAGAGCACCGCCCAGGCCAGATAGGCGGAGGCGAGCATCAGTCCGGGAAGGTATTTGCCCCAGAAACGGCGGGCATCAGCCACGGCACAGAGCACGGCATACACAAAGACGCCATAGCCGGCAATCCAATACACTATGGGAATTATAAGGGCCTGCGCATAAACGCGGCGCCTGTCCCCAAGAATGGTATAGAGCAGGAAGAATGCCAGCGCCAAGAGCATGGACATAGGGAAGGCTAGCATCATGTTGTAATCGCCGGAATAGCAGGCCATGACAACCGGGGGCACAAATGCGAGCCCCAGATGGACTCCGCCGCACGAACCGGGACGCAGCGCCAGCGACGCGCGCCATACCAGCAGCCCCAGGCCCGTAAGCATGGCCGCCCAAAACGCGGCGCCAAGCCCGGGGAAAAAGAAGAACTGCACCACAAACTCGGCCAGATAGTCGGCCGTGCCGGATGGTATGGACAGGTGGTCCGACAGATAATCCCATCCGAAGAGGAACATCTGATACTGCTCGTGGAAATTGCACCACTCGGGGCGCACAAATCCGTATATGATGTACACCACGGCAAAGAATGCCGAGGAAATTATGATTTTCTGCATTGCAATATGAAGGTTACGACCACAAAATTAGAAAAAAATATGGAAACAGCAAAAAAAAGACGCGCGTCGGCTCCACAAAAAGGATGCAGACGCACGTCCAATAATGCCATGTCAACAATGTGTCATTTCCTATCAGTCAGTCACATGGAACCAATCTACATCCACGTAGCCTCCGGGGGTCTTGGTGGCGTAGTTGAAGATGGCGAACTTGCTGCCCATGAACATGCGGCGGTAGTCGAACTGGAGAGGGACTTTCTTGCCGATAGTCACGAACGACTTGCCGCCGTCGATGCTGTATGAGAATGTGGCCATGTCGACTCCGGGATTGAAGTCGGCGGCCACCCTCAGCTGTATCTTCCGGGTCTTGAGCTCCACGCGGTAGAGTTCGGTGATGTCGTTGCCTATCACAGTTTTGGAATCGTCGAGCTTGCTATCCTCCTGGGTAAGCACGAGGAAATACTTTCCGCCGTCCCTGCATACGGAGAGGTTGCCCGACAGACCGTTGAGGGCAGCCAGACCGCAACGGTCGCCGTCCTTCATCTTGGAGAACTCAAGCTGCACTGTTCCAGTGCTTGTGGGGCCGTACATGCGCTGTGTCATGGTGTTGGGCGCCACGAATATGTTGCCAGCCACCCTGGGGGTTGTAAGCCTCATGTAGCCCTTGCGCGCCGAGAGGCTGTAGCAGGATGTTACAGGGTTGTGGTTGAACTGCCAGTAGAGCGACAGCTTGTCGGAGGCGAACTCGTCGCTGCCGATGATTCCCGACAGGTCCTCATGATGCTTGGAGAGGTCGTTTGGAATCTTGCCGTCCTTGTCGCCGAGGATGGGCCATCCGTCCTCGCTCCATGTACATGGCATCAGGCATGGCACACGGCCAATGCCTCCGCGGTCCTGGAAAATAAGGGCGTACCACTGGCCGTCGGGGCCGTCCACAATGGCGCCCTGCCCTACTCCACCGTAGCTCTCGAACGGAGTCTCGAGTATGATCTTCTTCTCGGTGTAGGGTCCCTCTATGTTGTCGGCGCGGTAGCATACCTGACGGCGCACGCGTCCGGGAATGCCCCAGGCCATGGATATCATGGATATGTAGTACTTGCCGTTGTGCTTGTAAACGTGGGAACCCTCAAGGAGCTGAGGCTCGTCGGGGTCTCTGGGCACCACAATCTTGTTTACTCCGCCCTCCTGTATGCCCTGGAGGTCAGGGGTGAGCTCAGTCATGGTGCATGTGCCGCCGCCGTGGAAGATGTATGCCTTGCCGTTGTCGTCGAAGAAGAGCGATCCGTCGTGCATGTGGGGAGGCCTTGCAATCACCTTCCATGGCCCCTCGGCCTTGTCGGCGCAGAATATGAAGCCCTTGCCCGGGGCGCCGTTGGCTGTAAACCAGCAATAGAACTTGCCGTTGTGGTATCTGAGCGATGATGCCCACTGTCCCTGGCCGTAGCATGTCTTGTTGTCCCTGAGGTAATAGCGGTCGCCATCGGTGATGGAGTCGAAGAGGTAGCTCACGGTCTCCCACTTTATCATGTCCTTGCTGCGCATGATGGGGCCTCCCGGCATCAGGTGCATTGTGGTGGATACCATGTAGTAATAATCACCGGCGCGCACCACGTCCATGTCGGGGGCGTCGGCATTGATGATGGGGTTGCGGTAGGAAACCTTCTGGTCTTTCTTTATCTGCCAGCAGTCGAAATCCATGAGCTCACCGTCGTCGCCACGGAACAGTATGTATACATCGTGGGTTCCTGATACTTCCTTCATGATGTCAGAGATTACAGCCTTGGCGTTCTGGAGCTTTGTGTCCTTGTCGCTGAGGCTGGAATACTGGAAATTTCCGGAACCTGCCTGAATGCTTGCGAAAAGCTGTCCATCGAGACGGTCGAGGTGGAATTCCACCCTTGCATCCCTGGCCCTTACGTTGAGGAATCTGGCTGTTATCTTGTCGGCATTGCTGATGCCTGCACCGAAATCCACAGCCCTCACACATAGCCAGTCGCCATTGTTGATGTTGGTGACATAGTGCTCATGGCCGGCGCTGCGGTCGGTCTTTAGTCCGTAAGAATCAGCCATGGTCTCGGCCTCTACCCTATTATAGGGGTTTATGGTGCCCACGGGACTTACGCCCTCCGATGTGAAGGGGATGAATGGGATCTTGCCGTCGGGGGTCCATTTGAACTCCTCCACGCATGTGCTCCTGCGGAATCCGCCGCCGTTTGGCGCCATGCCGTTGTGATAGAACATGTAGCTGTGGCCCTTGTATTCCACATTGCCGCCATGTATAGTGAATGAGTTTTGGGCCTCGTCCATTATGCGGCCCTGATACGTCCATGGCCCGTTGATGTTGCTGGCCGTGGAGTATGCCATGTGTTCGGGCACACCTCCAGCCGGATACGAGAGGTAATATGTTGAGCCGCGCTTCATGAGCCATGGGCCTTCCTCATAGCCGGTCATGAGCTCGTCCACACCGCCCTTGCACCAGTTTTTCTTTGTGACCTCGGGGCCGAAACACTTTGGATCGTGGAATCCGGGAATCTCCTGATATCCGTTCCTGAAAGATACCATGTCGGGATTTAGTTCGCCATACCAGCAGCCCTTGTTGCCCCATACGAGGTATGCCCTGCCATCGTCGTCGATGAAAACAGAAGGATCTATGAAAGAGCAACCTGTGGCCAGGGGAGCGCCAATGGCGTCCCTGTATGGACCGTCGGGACGGTCGGCCACTGCCACTGCCAGCGCGTCCTTGCCGTCGGCGGTGTTGCAGCATACGTACCAGTACCATTTGCCGCCCTTCTCCACAGCCTGGCATGCCCAGGCCCTGTCGCCCTGCTTGGCCCACGAGAAGGTCCCGAGGTTAACGGGTACTCCACGGAATGTCCAGTTCACCATGTCGGTGGTGGAATACAGGAGCCAGTCCTTCATCTTGAAATAGAGGGCGTCGTCCTCGTCGTGGTCCACAAAGAGGTAACACGTGTCGCCATGCACGTATGGAGCGGGATCGGGCGTGAACATGGTCTTGATGACCGGGTTCTGGGCCTGAGCCGCGGCCGAGATTGCGGCCAGTGCGATTGCGGGTATAAGTTTTCGCATAATTTAAATGATGTGTTTTGTTACTAAAAAACGGCGTCCGGAATCGAAATTTTCCAGACGCCGCCTTGAATATTCAGTTTAGGCGATATCAGCAACCTGAATCAACAGCAAGCCGCCCATATCACTCAGGACATTACTAATTGTCCCATCCATCGAGCCACTCGAGCTCCTTCATCTTCTCCTCGTCCTCGCAGAGACCGCGGAGAACGCCGAGGAATGCAGGCTTTGCCTTCCATGTGTTTGACCAGAGGCCGAGAGGCTCGCCGCCACGCCATCCATAAGGCGAATCAGCGATAGCCCACTGACAGATGCCGTACTGCTGCTCTGGAGGTATAATGCGGAAGTACTCCTTGTAGATAAACTCGTACTTATCGGCCATCATCTTCTTCTGCTTGTAGTTGAGCTGGCTGTACTGCGAGCCTCCGCCCCAGATGTTGCTGCCCTTTACGAAGCCCATGTCGAGCTCGGAAATTCTAACGAGCTTGCCAGATGCAGCCAGAATCTCGAACATCTTAGTGATGTGCTCACGCGAGGTTTTCTCGTTGTTGGCATTCTCGTAGCAGTTGATGTGCATCTGAGTGCCGATACCATCGATCTTGCAGCCGTTATTCTCCCAAACCTCGATCCACTTTACCATAGACTTGGCCTTGGCGTTGTCGTCCCAGAAGGACTCCAGGTTGTAGTCGTTGATGAAGAGCTTGAGGTCCTCAGGATTTCCCTTGAAGTGCTTTCTGGCAAGGTTGATGACTATAGGACCATAGTTCTCATGGCCCAGCCAGTGCTGCCAGAAGAAGTTCTCGCCCTCCACGTTGAAGTTGTGGTCGGCAGTCTGGTTGTAACCCTGGAGGTCGTATTTTCCGTCACGATCGTTGTCGGCACCCGATATAGCCTCGTTGATGGCGTCCCATGCGTATACGTAACCATCGGTGGCCTCCATCATGGCGCCAATCCAGCGGTCGAGCTCGTCGATGATGGCCTGCTTCTTCTCCTCGTCGGTCTCCTTGCCCTCCATGAGGCTCAGAAGATATTTAGGCTGCTGCTGAGAGTGCCATGCGAGAGTATGTCCGTATGCCCTCAGGCCCTTGCTCTTGGCCGCATTAACAAAGTTCTTTACGTTGTTGGTGTTTATCTGACCGTTCCAATTTACAACAGAGCTGTATTTCATACAGTTCTCGGGAGAGATCTCGTCATAGTTGGGAGGTATCAGCTTAGACTGCATGCTGCTGTTGTTGGTGATATTGCCAACAGCCACACCGCAAGCCAAAAGGAAGTTCGGATGCTTCTCCCTGTCAATCATATCCTTGAGATAGATGTCAGGAATAGGAGTCTCCACGGTCTTGGGTTTCTCTGGCTCCTGAGGCTTGTCCTCTGGCTTTTGATCGTTTTCGTTGCCCTGCTCGGGATTCTTGTTGGGATCCTCGGTACCGTCAGGGTTCTCAGGTGTTACATTCTCCTGTTCCTGCTCTGCAGGAGTGGGATCGTCGTCGCCGCAGGAAACAAATCCTGCTGAAAGCAATGCCATGAAAAGCACGCCTGTCAAAAATTTTCTTCTCATATTTTGATAGTTTTGTGTAAGAATTAAATTGCATGGCAAATATAAGGAAAAAATAAATGCCAAACAAGTGAAAACTAAAAATTAATCAAAAAAGAATCATGCTAATCAAATTTTCTGGAACTCTGAAGTCCTTTCAGGAAACCGTCGAACATGGCTCTCTTGCCCTCGAAATTAAGTTTCCATAATCCGGCAGGCTCGCCGCCGCGCCATCCGCTGTTCTTTGGCGAATCGGTGAGGCACCACTGGCATATTCCATACTGCTGGGCAGGAGGTATCAGCTCGAAATACTTGGATATTACCCACTCGTAATAGTCGGCCATCTTCTGAGCCTGCTGTTCGGTAAGCTGATCGTACATGATGCCGTTTTTGGATCCGCTTGGCACGTAACCCATGTCGAGCTCTGATATCTTGCAGAGCTTGCCGGTCTTAGCCATGAGCCTGAACATGTTTTCGATGGCTTTCTTCTTGCTGTTTAGCGTGTTGACATCCTCGTAATACGAGATGTGCATCTGTGTGCCTATGCCGTCTACCTTGCAGCCCTTGGCCTCCCAGATCTTTATCCACTCTATGAGCGACTTCAGTTTCTTGTTGCCGTCCCAGTCGGATTCCAGGTTGTAGTCGTTGATGAATAGCTTTAGGTGCTCAGGCACACCGCCGTGTTCCTTGAATTTCTGTCTTGCGGTGTTGAAGACTATGGGAATGTAGTCCTCGCTGCCCAGGAAGTCCTGCCAGTAGAATACGCCCGATTCCTTGTTGAGGTTGTTTGGATCGGTGTTTCCATTACCCTGGAGTACGTAGATTCCCTTGTTTTTGTAGTTGCCATTTCCTGCAATGGCTTCGTTGACGGCATCCCAGCATGTTACATATCCTGCGGTTGCCTCCATGCATCCGTCTATCCAGCGCTCCATCTCCTTGGTGAGTGCTTTTTTCTTTTCGGCATCGTCGTCGTAGCGGTTGGCTATCCTGGCCAGATACTTGTCGCGCTGCTGCGAGTGCCATGCCAGAGTGTGTCCGTAGAGGGTTATCTGGTTCTGGCGGCAGAAGCTTACGAGTTTTTTCACTGTGGAGAAATTCATATTGCCGTTGTCATCCACTATGGACGAGTATTTCTGCTCGTTGCCCATGGTAACCTCGTCGAAATGCTCAAGGACTACCTTGCATGCGGGATTGTTGAGGTTAAGTAGCTCGTTGGCGCTGATGCCGCAAGCCACACGGAAATGGGGATGGGCTTCATAATTGACAGAGCCCCTGAATGTGCCGGTCTTGTAGGTACGGTGCTGCAAAAGGGGCCATCCGCTGCCGTCGTCCAATACAGAGGGCTCCTCGTCGAAACCGATGCTGATTACCTCTTCCTTGTCGCCACAGGAATTGAATGCGGACATGCACAATGATATGGCCAAAAGGCCTGTTATATATTTTCTGTTCATAATTTTTAGTATTTATAAAAACAATTAATAAAAAACTAATCGGCCTGTACGGTGGCCGCATCCCAGTATTCCTTGTACCACTTGTAGATAGGCACAATGCAGGATTCGGGATCGTAAACGAAGTCGCTTGCGTCGGCAGGATGTTTTGGGTTGTAGTCTGCCAGGTCGCGGTCGCCGGCAAATGTTAGCCAGCTTACATTTCCGCACTCGTCCATTATTTTCTTGAAGTTGGCACCAAATCCCTTGCCACCGGCCACACCGGTGATGGAAGAACCCCATGTACGGCGTGCCATGTTGTTTGGATTGTCGGGTGTTGGCGATGGCACGTCCCAGATGTTGTTGGACCAATCCATCTCGGTAATTATGATTGGGGCCTTGTTGGCCACAGTATTTACGATAGCATCAGTAAACAAACGCTTGAAGCCCTTGTATCCGCCCTCGCTGCCACGCCAGAGGTCGGGAGCCACCTCTCCGGTTTTCTGGAAACAGTCGCTGCCATACCAACCCGGATAGCAGTGGATTGCGTATCCAATGTTTTTGCCCTTGATGGGGTAATACTTGTAGGCCTCGTAGTTTTGCTGCCACGATGTGCCCGGTATCCACAGGATATTGTTGCAGCCCTCGGCCCGCATCATGTCCACCACTTCCTGGAAAAACTGGCTGAGCTCTTTGTTGATGGAGCCACCTGACGGGCCCTGTTTGCCGTCTGATGCCTTGAAGTCCACAGGCTCGTTGGCAAGCTCGAACATCACGTTGGGGTTGTTCTTCAGTTTGGGATGCTTGGCCACTATTTTCCAAACTTTTTTCAGGTATTGATGATAGGGGTCGTTGAGGGATATCACGCTTGGACACACGCCAGGAGGGCGCATAACAACCCTAAGGCCCATGTCCTGCATGTATTCCGCCATCGGCACAAATACCTCGTCGAGGTATTTCTTGAACTTGGCCTCGTCGTAATAGAGATGCGCGGTGGATTCGCCGCCCTGGTCGTTTTTGTTGGTTACTGTCCAGTGAGGGTCCATGTGGAGGCGTACGAAATCCATCGCCCATCCACGGTCCATCACCTTGCGGATCATTCCCTTGTTGTAGCTGAGGCAGCCCTGCACGTCATAGTTGTTCCAAGGCCATTCGGAGCCTTTGTGGTTGAACCACGGGCTGTAGGTCTGTGCAAATCCGTGGAGGTTTACAATCTCGTCGTTGGGTCCCTTAAGATATTTGCCGTCCACATGGAGAGGCTCCCCTATAGGCACCAGACCAGCCTCGAAGACTTGCTCGTCGTCAAATTGAATGCTCTTGACAGTTTCTTCCTTGCCGCATGATGCCGCCATGATAAGCACTGCCAGCATTATGGACAATACTGATAATTCCCTTGAAAAAATAATTCTCATAACATTAAGTAATTTGGAAATAAAAAAAGCGGGGACATAAGTCTCGAAAAACATTGCCCCCGCCTATGAAAAGGTATTTTAATGTATGAACATTAAATCATAAAGAGTGTGATGCTACTTGGTGTATGCCTGGCCCTTGAGACCGAGAACAAGACCCTTGTAAACCTCGTTTCTCTCGTACTTGGCGTCCCAAACAGTGGTGTTGAGGTTGGTAACGGCAAAACCATACTGCTTGGCCGAGTCGATACCTGTGGTATACTTCTGAGCCAGGTAGTTGATGAGCGATGCAGCCTCAGAGAGGTCAGAACCGAGCACCTCTGAGAAACCATCGAATGTAATCTTTATGCTCTTGCCGGTAGAGGCGAGAGCCTTGATCATAGCATCGATGCCATCCTTGCCTGCTGCGAGGTCGAGAGTTACATGAGCGTTTACACCGTCGATGATGGCGCCCTTCTTCTCCCATGCAGCGAAGTTTCCGGCAATGTTGGTTACATTGTCGGCAACCTGAGCGTTGGAGATAGCTACAAAGAGCTTGAGAGGATCAGTGCCGGCGTAGTGGGCCTTGGCAGACTTGGTAACGAATGCCACGTAGTCGTCGCCACAGTTGGTAATCCAGTCGAAATCTACAGATTCGGCATCAGCGGCAGCTATAGGATCCAAAACAGCATCCCATGCGCTTACCTCGGGAGTAGCATCCATAAGCTCGGCAATGTAGGCGTCGAGGTACTTGCCAAGAGTGTCGGTTTTCTCCTCCTGGGTAAGAGGTGTGCCGCCAATGAGAGTATCCTTGGCAATAGACATGGTTACATTGTCGAAGTAGTAAGTGTTGCCGAAATCTACCTCATTGAGGTTGAATGCGATAGAAGCAGCATCATCCACAATTTTGTATGATGCGGAGTAGTGAGCCCAGTCGGTTTTGCAAGTAAAGTCAGTCATACCATTACCGCCACCGAGGTAGGCACCTGGCTCCTTGTGTGTCTGTACAGTAACTTTTGCTTCCTGATCTGCCTTGTAGTCGAACTCAACCTTTACAGAAGAATTGACTTCGAGACCCTCTGGAAGAACGATCCAGAACTGGCTGTCCCAAGGATCAGATACCTTGGCAGGAACCACGAGCTTGATGCCCTTGCCATCTTTGCCGTCATCGGCAACGTGGGTTGCAGGCATAGCAGCAGGATCCTTCTGAGGATAGATCTTGTCGACAAATGCAGAGAGGACGTCACCCTCGAGATCACTGTTTACGAGAACGTTCTTGTAGAGAGTGTAGGGACCTGCAGGCACCTCGACTTTCTCCACAGCCTTGCTCTGAGAGATAGGAACTGGAGTTCTGGGATCGTTGTCGTGGCCATCGGCAGCGCCAGTGTAGTGAGCGATTCTGCGGAACTGCTCGTGTTCTGTACCCTTGTCGAATGATCCGTTGTCGATCTGCTCCTTGCCGTTTACCTTCAGGCTAACATTGTCGAAGTAGTAAATGTTGGCCTTTGCCTCTGTATTGAGGTCCATTGCGAGAGAGCCACCGTCTGCAAGGAACTTGCCCTCAAACTCCACCTTCTTCCACTCCTTGGTGAAAGGAACGGTGAAGTTGGCCTGCCAGTCTTCGTAGTAGCAATCAATCTTGTGGGTAGAAGCACCGATACTAACAGGAATATCAGCCTTAACCTCGGCAGTGAAAACGAAATCGTCACCCTTCTTGAAACCGTCCTTGGTAACAATCCAGAACTGAGTATCCCAGTTTTGGAAAACCTTGTCCTGAGTCTCAACCTTGATGAATGTACGCTCCACCTCCTTCTCCTCGTAGAAAGGCTCGGCATCGGGATCTACCTTGTTCTGGATCACCTTTGCCAGGTAGTCCTTGTTGAGATCGGTATTGGCCATGATAGGACCACCGTATACAGAGAAACCTCCTTTGGTGGCAGCCTTTACAAAGCTCTTGAGGTCAGAGAATGATGTGGTACCATCCTTCTTTACCGAAGCCTTGTGGGAGAAATCGGCCATCGTAACCTCAGAAAAGTTTTTGGTGGCAATAATCTTGGAAGTACCACCCTCCACAATCTCGGTGGCAGGCAATACACCCGAGACCACAACATTAGGAGCAACAGCATCCTTAAGGTTCTCGAACTGTGTATAGTCAACCTTGTCCTTGAGTGAATTAGGCATTGGGAACTCTGTCTTCACTACTGGATCCTCGGCGCAAGAGCTCATGAGCATTACAGCGCCAAACATGGTTGGTAATACAAATTTAGTATATTTTACCATTTTTCAAATACTTATTTGTCAGATTTAATAAAATAGCTGAAGGTATTGTAAACAAGGCAACGACGCTGCATTACGAGCTGGTCGGAAGTCTTGTACTCGTTGGAACCAGACTTGATAGTGTACTCGAGAGTAATGAGGTCGCGATCCTTGTTGCCCCAGTACTTGCCGGCGCCATGCTCTACATACTTGCCAGTACCAGAAACTGTGTAAGCGGCGCCCTCAGGAGCCGATACAGTACAGTTTGCATTGGCACTGTTGTCGTTGTCGAAAGTAAGCACAATCTCAAACTCCTCTGGAGCAAGAGTTGGATCATAAACGTAAGATACAGGCATCTTGACAGATTTGAGACCCAAAGTGTTGCAATAAACTACCTCGTCATCGATGGTATATTTGTTGGTTGTTTTACGGCTCTTGTCCTCAACGCCATTGATTACATCAATGCCGCTGCGGAGCCAAGCTCCGGAATACTTGCTCATGAAATTGACAGCGAAGAGAGTGTAGTCCTGAGGAGCAACGGTCCAATCTTCGGTTGCCACACGAGAAGGAGCACCATTTGGATGGTCCTCGGTATTGTACTCGCCGGTAAGGATCTTGTCAACGCCAGTCTGACCAGTGATTCTGAGAGGAATAACGTAGCAGCCCAGAGGCAGCTGCATCATCTTTGAAGCCACCTGCTTGACATCAATATTGGCGCATGCAATAGGATCCTCGAAGAAAGCAGGGTTGAGTGTGACATCCACAAACCCCTTATAGTCCTTGTTGATCTTGATCTGCGATCCCTCGATATGGTAATACTCCTTTGGCATAGGCTTAACAGGGATTGTAAACTCGTCGTTGAGATAGAGACCATCGCAGAGCGACTCATCTACAACGAAATCAACTGTTACATTCTTTGTACCATATGAACCACCAAAAGCGGCTCCGATACGGAACTTGTGTTCGTTGTCCAAAGTATTGTCAACCTCGTAGTCCTCACCCAGCTCTATAGTTCTGATAGGAGTCTGGTTGCTGAAATACACAGAAGAGTACTCGAAATCAGGGAACGAAATGTCGCTATTCTTGCAGGAGCTGACTGCCATTAAGGCAGCAGCTGCAAGAGAGAGTGACATGAATTTATTTGTAATCTTCATGATTAGTCAAAAATAATATTCATTAAAGTGAAAAAATCAGAAATTAATTCCAACCGTCGTTCTGCTTGAGATTAGAGTATCTAACCACCTCAGAATAAGGAATTGGACAATAGATCTGGTAATCCTTGTAGTTGCGGGTCTCTACCTCGAATACCTCGTAGTTCTTGTTGGAACCAGAGCCTGTGATTCTCATACCTTTTACAGGAGCCTTCAATTCATCGATAGCATTCCAGCGACGGAGGTCCCAGAAACGCTTGTTCTCGAAACAGAGACAGATACGGCGCTCGTTGCGGATAAGCTCACGCATCTTGGCCTGATCGCTCTTGATAGACTCGAGATACTGGTCGCCGCCAGTGATTCCGGAAACCTCGCGGAGCTTCTTCATCACATCGTATGCAGAAGGAGAGCCGGCGGTAGGGCCAGCAGCCTCGTTGGAAGCCTCGGCGTATGCGAGGAATGCCTCAATAGTACGAACACGGCTTCTAAGGTGCTGTCCGTTCTTCTTATTGGTAGAAGTAGGATCAGCAACTGGATTGAGGAGCTTCCTCATGTAGTAACCTGTACGTGTTGAAACCTTGGCATCTGAGTTGAGACCGTCGATATTGCTTCCATCCACAGCAGTTGAAACTGTAGTACCGCGGAACTGGGCACCATCGTGGAGGATATAGAGGTCGAGACGTGGGTCACGGTTGTCGTACGGCTTCTTTGGATCATAGCCAGAAGAAGGATGAGTGATAGGATAACCATTAGCCATAGGGAAGGCGTCAACAAGGTTCTGAGAAGGATTGCAGCGGCCCAGACCATTCATAGAAGGCGGGTAGTGCTGTCCCTCGTCGCCGTTGTCGTCGAACTTTCCGTTGAACCAGATAGAGATAACAGGAGTCTCTTTAGTAGAAGCACCTGCGAGATATGTATCGTCTACGAACCAATCTACATGGAGCTTGGAAAGAGCATCGAGACCACCAACAGAGTTCAAGATTGACTGAGCATAGGTGGTAGCATTTTCCCAAGACTCGGCATTGTATGCTGGGCTGGCAGCCATCAAAGAAGCCAAAGCTCTGTAGGCCTTGCAGATACGGCCATCAACGTGTCCAATACAATAGCTACCGTTGATACGGTTCATATAAGCTGGAGTAGCACCCATTTCGAGAAGACGCGCAGGAATCTCATTAGACTTCCATGAAGCCTGATAATGATCTGGCAGACGAGTAATGGCGTCATCGAGGTCTTCGATAATAGCCTTGTAGCAATCTGCGAAAGAAGCACGCGACTGGTTGAAGTTTGTGGAACCATCCTCAGAGGAAGTGTGGAGCAAGATACCAGTAAGCTCTCCATTCACCTTGCCTGCATGCTGCATCAGAAGATAGTAATTGAAGATGGCTCTAAGAGCGTGAGCCTCTCCAATAAAGTGGTCGAGCTGAAGGTTGTTTCTAATCTCGTCACCATACCATTTCACATTATTCGCATTCTCGAGGAATATGTTGATGGTCTGGATAGAATAAAGATAATCGTTCCACTTGGAAGTAGGATTATTTTGCGAAGTCCACGAACCCAAAGCAGTCTTGCGCCAGTTATTGTCGAGATCGTTTGAAACAGCATCATCGGTAGCGTAGTCGCACTCAGGCATATGTGGGAACGAGAAGTAATTGTATGTTACCGACATAATACCATACGAGCTTGTAGGGTCAGAGTAGTAATTCTCCATCGAGTTAATATTCTCGATAGCTGGGTTTATGAGGTCGTCGCATGCAGAGAGCGATGCACCCATAGCCAGCAGAGAAGCCAGATAAATATGTTTCTTCATTTTAAATTAAGTCAAATTTGTGTTGTTAGAAAGTAACCTTGAAACCCAAATTGTAGAAGCGAGTCTGAGGAGCAGAGCCGTATGACAGCTCGAAATGCTCGCGCTCCTTGGCAATGGTAAGAAGATTAGCACCAGAAACGTATACCTGAGCACCTGAGAGGAACTTAAACATACCGCTCTCGAAAGCAGAGGCTGGGAAGTCGTAAGTCAGCTGAACCTTGGCAATATCGAATCTGTTAGCCTTGAAAGTCCAGAAATCAGAAGTCTGGTAGTTGTTTGCGGCAGTACCGGTAGTAAGACGGGGATACTTGGCATTAGGATTGTCCTCTGTCCAACAGTCACGTACCACAGCAGTGTACTTCTCCTCGCCGTTTACCCAGTAGTAGTCGCCGTTCTTTACGCCAGTAGCGCCAAATCGGCCGGTACCGAGAAGGAAGAGAGTCCAGTTTTTCCAAGAAACTGAATAGTTGAAGCCAAGGGTGAATGGAGAGCCGAAGCTGATCCACTTGTTCCAAGTGCTGTTCCAATATCCGTCGCCCACACCAAGCTCTGTCTGATCGAGCTCGTTGATCATGTTGTCGCCATTGAGGTCGGCATACTTGAGGTCGCCAACCTTAGGCTGACCACCACCGAGAGTAGACTGATCGGCCCAGCCAGCAATCTCCTCGTCGCTCTGGAACATTCCGAGACACTTGTAACCCATAACGGCTGTGTAGCTTCTGCCAGATTCTTTTCTCCAAGGAGTGCTCTCGTCTACACCAGAGTCATCACGCTTGGAAGTAACTGTCTGCCAGTAGTTGGCGTTTACGCCGAACTGCATCTTAACATCACCGAATTTCTGACGGTAGTTGATAGAGAAGTCGTAACCCTTATACTCGTTCTCACCGAAGTTCACGTATGATGCGTAGGTGGTTCTATCGTCACCATTACCATGAGACATATAGCCAGGGAACATATCGGCGGGAGCAACCTGAACAAGGCCAGTCTTCTTGGCTTTGTAGATAGAGGCATCTACAAACAAGCTGTTGTCGAGCATGGTAAGCTTCAGGTTTGCCGACATTTCCTTTCTGTGAACAAAGTCGAGAGCTGGGTTTGAACCCTGTGGCGATACAAGACATGAAGAGCCATCGAACCAATTACCTGGGTTCCATACAGCTTCATATAGGAAGAAACCATCGTATTTACCCTGTACGATATCGATATCATCGTTCATATCGGTGACAGAGGCGCTTACCATGATGTTGTTGAAGAAATCACAATTGAAAAAATCCTCGTTGGTTACATTCCAGCCAAGAGAAGCAGACTTTGTAAGATGGTTTCTGTTGCCCTCAGCAAGTCTTGGAGAGTGTGCGATGCTTCCTGTAAGATCGAGGAAGTAACGGTGTTTCCAGTTGTAGGTGGCATTGAAACCGAGATTGGCCTGAGATCTTCTGTGGTAAGTGGTAGCCATAACGATCTGGGCACCATTTGCTGATGCCAGTGCGCTTACATTGTGATCACCGAAAGAGCGGTTCCAGTCGAAGTAGAGCAAGCCAGCGAATGTTCTCTCGTTGCGGGAGTCGGCAAGACGCTGCTGACCGGTAACACGGTCCTCGGTCTGAGACTTGATAACACCTGTAACGACATCACCGCTTCCGAAGTTGCCCCACTGAGGTGTGAAAGTAGCATACTTGTTCTCGAGACGTGTAGAATAGCCAGTTGCGTACTGCATACCAAACTGGGTATGGAACTTGAGTCCCTGAAGCAAGTTGCCGAGATCGAAATGCAGCTTGGTGTTGAACTGGAAGTCGCGGGACTTCTCCTTCTTCTGTCCAAGAGCATAAGCATCAGCAAAAACATTGTACCTGTATTCCTTGTTGTCGTTGCTGGCACCGAGGAACATGCCGTCGATGATGAAGCTAGAGTGGTTTACTGCAGTAAGAGCCTCAGCTGCATCAGGGTCTATCATATCAACGGGTACAAATATAGGATAGAGATTTGGACGAGTGTTGGTACTCTTGGCAGCATCCCAATAGTTCCAACCGCCATAAGGATTATTCTCATCATTTGTAAGGTGGTTGCAGCTTCTAACATTGTACATGTTGGTGTAGGCATCCACCTCGGCACTGATCTTGTCGCTGAACTTGATGTTTACATTACCGCGGATAGCAAGAGTGTTGTTGCCCATGTCGGCAGCATTGCCAAACTTGTAGTAGTCGGTATTGTTGTTGAAGAAGATGTTGGTGTAGAAAGTCGCGAAATCGTTTCCACCCTCAATCTCAGCATCAATGTTGGAGGAATTCTTCCAGTTGCGGATGTAATCCTTTGAATAGAAGTTCACATCGGGATACATGTAAGGATTATCACCGGTAGATGTAAGGTAGATCTGCTCATTAGAGTACTTCTCGGGCTGGCCGTCATTGGCCAGAGCCTTGTTGTAGTAATACATGTACTCGGCGGCGCCCAGCAGCTCGGGATATGACTTGGCCACATCGAAACCGGAATTGGCACGTACAGAAACCTTCATATCGTGAACCTGACCACGCTTGGTGGTGATGAGGATGGCGCCGTTGGAAGCCAGGGCTCCATAAATTGCCACAGCCTGAGCACCCTTGAGGATAGTGATCTGATCGATCTCCTCGGGACGTAGGTTGTTGGAAGCACGGGGATATCCATCCACGAGTACAAGATATGCTGGATGGTTCCAGTACTGGCTCATGTATGCGACATCACCATAACCCCAGATAGAGTTGCCATTGAAACCGCTTACATAGGCCTCGATGTTGTCCAAGGCTCCTGTGGTGTAATTCTTGTCGACAATCTCCTTCATATCGATTGTTGACACACCACCGAGAATCTCGGCTGAATTCTTGGAACCGAATATGAGTCTCACATCCTTGTCCCATGAGGCAGAATCAGCAACATCCTGCGCATTAACGCCGGCAGCGACGCTAAGAGCAGCTATAAGTGTAAATATTTTGTTACTTTTCATGTTAATAATCAAATTGAAAAAAAGATAAAATCAGACTACCATCCAGGATTCTGCTGGAAATCCTTGTAAATGTAAGTATCCTCGTCTCTCCAAGGCCAGAAGTAGTGCTTGGCTGTGAGAGCGCGCTCGAGGATAAGCTCCTCGTGGTAATTTACAACCTCGGCATCCTCAGGTGCATTGTTCTCGTAGTCGTAATTAGGATTCTTTCGTGTAAACTCGATAGAAGTCTTGATGTTCCAAGGCTTCTCGGTGAGCTGCAGCCAACGCATGAGGTCTTTCATACGCTGACCCTCGAAAGCAAGCTCGCATGCACGCTCGCGGCGAACCTCGTCCATGAAGGTCTTCTGGTCTACCTGATACTTACCCAAAACATGAGCCACGCCTACACGGTCACGGAGAACGTTGATGGCATCAACAGCGGTTTTGGAGCATGTGCTGGCCCTGTAGGTAGGACCAGAGATTGCGGCACCGGCCTCGGCATAGAGCAGATAAACTTCGGCTACGCGAAGCCATGGAATATAGCACTGAGGCTGTGGATCGTAATCATAGCCACCATCTGAACTGTTGCAGGTATGAGGATAGAACTTCTGACAGAAAAATCCAGTACGGCTGGCCAGCTGAACATCCCTCATCAAACCACCTGTGTAAAGCGAGTAATACACCATATCGGCGAATTTATCGGTTGGTGCATTAATGAATCTACAACCATCGTAGCAGATATCGTGGTAGAAACGCTTGTCGCGGTTCTTGAATGGGAATTTGGCAACATTAGGATCCTCCTTGAGGGCATCCTCGAATCTGGTACCATCAGCCATACCGTATGCGTAGTTCACATAGTTGGCAGTAGGAGTGATAGTAAACGATCCATCACAAGCATTATTTACATTAGGACCCCAGTTGGTGCCGTTTCCCCAACGTGCCAAATTTGTACCCTCACGTGAGCCACGCATCATAGCCTCCTTGCCGCCAGGCTGGAGCCAGTTGAGACCGTGAGTAAAGAATATCTCTGAATAGATGTTGGTAACACCCTCCTTTGCCTCGTGCTCGTAGATATCTGAGTACTCGTAGCTTGCAAGCTGGTAAGGAGTAATACCTGACTCTATCTCGGAGATACATGTACCGAGAGCCTCAGCAGCCTTCTTGGCTAAATCCTGATCATATTGATAAGTCTTGTCGCCGGCGCCAGTCATAGGGCCAAACTGGGCAAGAGGACTTGCAGCGTAAAGATACATTCTGCCGAGGTATGCCAGGGCTGTTGCTCTGGTAATACGGAGCTCGTTGTGGCCAGAGGTTGCATCACCGGCATCGCTGCGGTCCCAGTCGTTTGGAAGGTTATCTGCGGCAACCTGGAAATCCTCTGCGCATTTGAGAGCAGTCTCCAATGCTGAGAGACGAGGATCGTTGAGGATAGCATTGGCATCAGGCACCTTGTCGATGTATGGAACACCGCCCATGTACTCGAGCATCATCATGTGCCACCATGCACGCCAGAAGTGTAGCTGACCCCAGATGGCCTTTTTCTGAGCCTCGGTAGCCTCGGTAAGGAGTCCGAAATTCTCGATTCCCACATTGGCCTTGCGGATCATCTTCCAGCCATTGTTTAGTACACCATTCTCAAGTCCCTTGTGATGACCGCCAGTCTTGAACATAATGGTGAATCCACCACCCCAGTTCTGATAATAGGAACGGAAATCACCTCTGTCGAAATAACTGGTAACATACGGAGAATTACCACCGGTAGATAGAATCTCGTCCTCGCCGTAGTTGAAGGACATATTCCAGTTACCATTCGACATGGAAGGAACCTTGCCATACTCTTCCTCTACAAATCCCTGGAAATTTCTGAAGTTCGAGAATGCATCCTCGGCACTTACATCAGAATCAGGGCTCTTGTCAAGATAACTGGTGCATGAGCCAAGCCCCAGCATTGCTACCGCTGGCAAGGCATACACAAATTTCTTAATTATATTCATTTCTTTAATAAAAATTCTGTTAAGTTAACAAATTAGAGACTGAACTTGATACCGAATGTGAAACGCTTGGCCAATGGATAAGCACCACCACCAGCCGACCAGCTACCGTTGGTCTCGCGGTCATCGGGAAGTCTCGACCATGTCCAGATGTTGTTGCCGTTGAAGTAGAGTTTCACATTAGAGAATGTGAAGTTGCCTACATTCAGCTTCTGCCATGTGTAAGAGAGCTCGATGGTCTTGAGACGGATATACGAGGCATCACGCAGGAATGTAGTACCATTAGAATACATGTTTGACATCCAACGGGGAGTAGCAATCTCGAAGTTGTCAGTATTCTCAGAATACCATGTTCCCTGATCAAAAACAGTGTTCATCTGGCCATTGCCAAAGTTAGTCATAGCAACATCACGCTGGATGTTGGTAACGCCGTAGAACTGTGCAAAAACAGCCCAACCCTTATAATCAACACCGAGAGTGGCATTGTAAGAATTCTGAGGAGAGGTCTGAGAATAACCGTAAGGAATGTTGTCGTTGTCGGTGATCTTACCATCAGCATTGAAGTCGATGTAAGTGTAATCACCCATGAGGCGCTCCTCCTGAAGCTTGTCGGTAGCAGGAGTAGCATACATATCGTCCCAAGAGAGGATATTGCCATTATCAACATGAGTACGAACCTGGCCATACATGTAGCCAGCCTGCTTGCGGTAGTCTGGATAGAGCTCTGGATCGTCACGGAAGATGATCTTGTTCTCTGAGTGAGACATGTTGAGGTTTGCCCAAGTGTGAATCTTACCGAAGCTCTTATTGAGACGGACATCAAACTCGTAACCGTGGCTCTCCACCTTGCCGAGGTTTGCAGGAACAGCTGTGGCACCGAAATAAGCTGGTACAGAAGGACGGTTGTTTACGATACAATCCTTACGCTTGTCCTTGAAGAGCTCGAACGAACCGGCTATCTTGCCATCGAGGAAAGAGTAGTCGATACCGAGGTTGATCTTGGTAACGGTCTCCCAGTGGATATCAGGGTTACCAATCTTCTTCTCCTTGTAATTAGAATAGGGAGAGCCGGAACCATTGGAATCCATTTCAGTAGCACCACTTGTCTCCCACTCGGTTACATAGAGCCAGCGTCCGCCAACGTTGTCGTCACCAATCTGGCCATAAGAACCACGGATCTTCAACTGATCGATGATGCGGTTTTCCTTGAGGTAGCTCATGAAGCTCTCGTTGTGGATGTTCCAACCGATAGCGCCAGAGTTGAAGAAAGCGAAACGGTAGTCAGGAGAGAACTTCTCCGAACCGTTGTAGGCACCGTTGTACTCGCAGAAGTACTTGTCGTTCCAGTTGTAGGTAAGACGGAATACCCAGTCCTCACGATAGTAGGTGTACTGGTCGCCGTATGTAGACTCGTTGCGCTGGAAAAGACCCATAGCAGTAATGAAGTGCTTGTCAAAATTCTTGTTCCAGTTGAGCTGCAGCTGATAGTTGACAGACCTGTTGAGGGCTCCGTTGTTCCATTGACCACCATTAGAATTCCACTTTACAGGGTTCAATGCAGGAGAGAGACCTGAGTTCTTGTCAAACTCTGGCTTCATATCCATCTTGCCGGTAAGAGGATCGATAAAACAGTAAGCTGGATTGTTGAACTGATCAGACACTCCACGGTTGACCTCCTGGAACTGGTTGTCCCAAGATACCGAACCTCTGAAAGAAAGACCATCAAGCAATGCGTTGAGGTTCTGCTCCAAGATAAAGTCGGTTGTAATCTTGGAAGTGGTGGTGGTACGTGGGCCACCGATAGCAAGCTGCTCGATAGAGTTGGTAGAGTTAGGATACCTACCGGTAAGGTCGCTACCGAAGGCACCATTCTCATAGATAGGCATGTAAACGTCAGGAGCGATATTGTAGGCGCCTGACCACTTCTGCTGCTCTTGCCACTCACCACCGGCTGAGTTAGGACTCTTCTGAACACCAAGCGAACCAAAGAGGTTTACCTTGAAGACAGTAGTCTTGGTAAGGGAGAAGTCAAGATTTGAACGTACATTGAAACGGTTGTAGCTATACTCTGAGCGATAGCCACGGCCAGATTCAGGAATATCGAACAAGTCACCCTCTTTTGCCCAGTCAACAGCAGTAAAGTAACGTACAATCTTGTTACCACCAGAGATGTTCAAGCTTGCGTTGTGAGAGAGAGCCACTTTCTTGAAAAGGAGCTCCTGCCAGTCGATGTTTGGGAAACGCTCGGTGATAAGGTTGTCGAACTCATCACGGGCAGTAGGATCCGCAGGACGGTAGTTGTTGATGTACTCCTGTGTGCGGATATTGGCGAAGTTGTCGGGCAGGAGGTTGAGCTCGTGCTCGATAGCTATGTTGCGGAACAAATGTGCATCATAGGCATCGTACTTGCCAGGGAGCTTCGACACAGTCTTGAGAGTAGTGCTGTAGGAAGCATTAATCTGCGCGCGGCCTTCCTGACCACGCTTGGTAGTAATAAGGATAACGCCATTGGCACCCTCCACACCGAAAACGGCGGTAGCAGAAGCGTCCTTGAGAACGGCAACATTCTGTACAGAAGCTGGGTCGACGGAGCTCATGTCACGCTTGATACCATCCACGAGAACGAGAGCCTTGGCCTCCTCATTGAAAGAGTTGAAACCACGGATGCGGATATTGGTAGACTCAGCACCAGGCTGACCACCATTGCCAGCCACCTGAGCCACAACGCCAGGCAGGTTACCTGTAAGCGCTGTACCAAGGTCGCTGATACCAGCAGCACGCTCGATAGTCTTGCTGGAGGCCTGTGTGATAGCACCTACTACAGAAGCCTTGCGCTGCTGACCGTAGCCTACTACTACAACCTCCTCGATTTGCTGGGCAGTCTCTTTGAGAACTACCTTAAGATTCTTGCTGCTTGAGGTAGAGAACTCCTGAGTGTCATAGCCTACAAAGCTGAAGACCACAACAGCATCATTCGAGCTCACACCCAGACGGAACTTACCGTCCAGGTCTGTGATGGTACCGTTGGTGGTACCCTTCTCAAGCACAGTAACGCCAGGAAGTCCCTCGCCCGTCTCGTCTGTTACCGTACCCGTTACAGAGATTTGCGCCAGCAAATCGAACGAGACAAGCAACATAGCCAGGAGCAAAAGCACCTTCCTAAATTGATTTGTTTCTCTTTTCATTTCATTAAATGATTTGTTAGAGGTAAAAAATTAAAAAATTAAGTTAATAATATTCGCCGCAATGCCTTCCGGCCAGGCCGGCAGGCTTCCCGCAATGGAAGCACTCGCAGCTATGCTTTATTTTCAATGCAAATTAAGTAAATATTAATGAAATTAACAATTTTTTACGTTACATAAAATATCACAAATGTAACAAAATTACAATTTCACGCCTTCCATTTGTTACACAATACCCAGGTATTTGTTACAGAAACAAGGGTTAAGACCTATATTATCAAATCAATAGGACATTTACCATGAAACAAAAGTAAAAATATAAAACAAAAACCATTGTTAAGAATTTGTTAAGCGCGGCATCATGTTTTTTTGTTGATTGAGTCTGGTTTTATGGTGCCGGACGAATGCTGGTTCATATAGGCGCTGGGTGTAAGACCAAACCTGTCCTTGAAGACAGTGCTGAAATACGTGGTGCTCACGAAACCCACCTTCTGAGCCACCTCCACGATGGAATGCTTGTGCTCTTCCAGCAGTTTCACAGCCAGGTTGAGCCTTACATTGCGCAGGAAATCCAGAGTGCTCTGGTTGGTGAGCTCCTTGAGCTTGCGGTGGAGGTGCACACGGCTGATGCCTACCTGGGCTGCTATGGTCTCCACAGTAAGGTTCGGGTTGCAGATATTCTCGTTGATGACCTTCATCACACGCTGAAGCAGCCTCTCATCTGGCGACTTAAGGTCTGAATCGTGTTTCTTCGACTGTTCCTGACGCCCCATAAACCTGTTTTTCAGAGATATGTTTTTCTTCAGGAGGTTTGTTATGGTGTGTATCAGGACCGATATATTGAAAGGCTTTGCGATAAAGGCGTCGGCGCCCACATCGAGGCCCTTGATGCGGTTTTCGTCCTGTGCCATGGCCGTAAGGAGTATCACAGGCACGTGGTTCACCTCCAGATTCTGCTTCACCTTCTTGCAGAGGGTAATTCCGCTCATCTCCCCCATCACAATGTCACTCACAATAAGGTCAGGCTTGGTCTTCACCACGGATCCCCATGCCTCCTCGGCGCTGGAGAAATCTGTTACGTGGAAAAATCCTGAAATCTCGGACACAATGTACTTGCGCATCTGCTCGTCGTCGTCCACCACCATGATGCGGAACTTGGACTTTGCATATTGCTTCAGGAACTCGTCATCCACCGGTGCGGAAGCCATCATGCCGGCATCAGCAACCTGGCCACCGGCATTTGAGGGAACCACATCGGGAGCCAGTATCTCTGAATCCTGGAGATGCGCACGGCCCATAGGCAGCAATATCCTGAATGAGCATCCGCTGGTGCCGTCTGTATTATTATAAGGTGTGATGGAGCCGTGGTGCAGCTCCACAAGGTGCTTGGTAAGATAGAGGCCCACTCCAGTGCCCACCATGGTGATACGGTGGCTGTTGTCGCCCTGATAGAAGAGGTCGAATATATGGAGGAGGTCCTCGTCGGACATGCCTGTGCCATTGTCCTTTATCACAATCTCCACCTGATGGTCGAGCTGTGTAAGGGAAATGGTGACGGAGCGTCCGCGGGGTGTGAACTTGAAGGCGTTGCTCAGGATGTTGACAATCACCTTGTCGAAGTTCTGGGGATCGATATAGAGGTCGAGCGAGTCGATGGCGCAATCGAAACCGAAATCCACACCAAGCTGTGACGCATGCACCTCGAAACTCTCATAGATATTGCGCAGGAAAGCCACGAAATCCACTTTCTGGAATTTGAGAGTTAGCTGGGCGTTGTCTATCTTCCTCAGGTCCATCAGCTGATTGATGAGATTGAGCACACGCTGGGCGTTTACGTTGATGATCTTGTAGTTGCGCTGTCGCTCCACATCGTGGTCGGAGTTCATCAGCTTGGCCAGAGGGCTTACTATCAGCGACATGGGAGTGCGTATCTCGTGGGATATGTTGGTGAAATACTCCAAGCGTCCGTCGTTTTGCTCCTTTACGCGTGACACCTGCTCCAGCTTCTTCTTCAGGAGATACCTCCTGTATGCCACCAGGCCTATCACTGAAAGCATCAGCAGCACTGCAATTACCACAAGAATGTAGAACCATCCGCTCCTGTACCAAGGATAGTCGATATATACAGTAAAGGAAATGGTTTTGGAATTCTGCACATTGTCAGACACGAAAGCCTCAAATGTATGTTTGCCGTATTCCAGAGCGGAAAACGAGACCCTGTGGCGTGGGATGGGAATCCATGGGCCGCCGTCCATCCTATACGAGAACCTCAGGCTCTCGGGATTGCCGTACTGCATGGCAGCAAACTCGACATCGAAACTATTGTCGAAATAGTCGAGGTGGAATTCCCTGGCCTCGTAAAGCGAGGTGTCTATGATCTGATGCCTGCCCGACATCATGCCCATGAACACCCGGGTATTGTTCACCACAAAATTGGTGAGCACTATATCCAGGGCGCTCTTCTTTGGCCTTCCCTTGAAAGGCTTGAAGTCAACCACGCCATTTAGCGATCCGAAATATATCCTGCCGTTTGCCGACTTTGTGACAGCCCCCTGCGAGAACTCCTGACAGTAGAGGCCGTCGGTCTCGTGGAAGTTTACGAAATTACCCGACATGCGGTCGTAGCAGCTGATACCGCCCTTGCTTGATATCCAAAGATTGCCGTCGTTGTCGCCGGTGATGGAAGATATAAAAAGGCTTGGCAAGCCATCGTCCAGTCCGAAATGCCTGAAAGAGCGGCTGCTGGGATCGAAATCATAAAGTCCGTTGTTGGTGCCTATCCAGACATGCTGGCTGTCGTCCTCGTAGAGCGCATGAATTATGACGCCCTCCAGATAAGAATTGCGGCCATAAGTACTCACAAAGCTCTCGGTCTCGATATCCATGCAGCCGAAACCCGAGTACGAGCCCATATAGAGCTTCCGGTTTCTGGATATCATCAGGCAGTTGATCCATGTATTGTTGATCTGATCCTGCGAGAAATCATGTAGCAGCGATGTCTCGTGCACATTATAGAGTTTCACCTTCATGGTATTGACATCTATCCTGTACACACCTTCTCCTGATGCCGAGACATACAAATAACCGCCCTGCACATCCTCCACAATATCGTAAACGCTGGGCATGGGATTCGATTTATCGTAGACAGAGAGATCGAAACGTCTGATAACCTTGGATGCTGGATCGATGTAAACCAGGCCCGAGTTGTATCCACCTATCCATATACGCTTGTGGGAATCCTCGCAGATACTAAGCACTGCGTTGGGCACCAGACTCTGCGCATTATCGCGCTGATAATGATGCAGCACATGGCAATCACTGTCTATCACATAGATGCCATCATTGTCGGTTCCTACGTACAGATTGTCCTGGCTGTCCATCATCACCGAGCTTACACAGCAGTCGCCAATCACATTGCGGCTGTAGCTCGATGGACCAATATACTCGAAGACCTGATTGTCGGAAGGTCTCAGGAGAATGCCTCTCTGGAAACAGCCGAGCCAGAAATTGCCCGAATTGTCACGCATGATGGAATGCACTTTCAGTTTGCGTCCATCCAGGCTCACGAGATCCATGTTGTGGAGCTCCCATCCACCGCCATGCACAGGCTTCAGATATTTGATGCCGGCTCCATCGGTGCCGAAGCTCACATAACCACGGTCGTCCACATAAAAATCGTATACACTGTGGAAATTCTGACTTGTAGATACAATCTCCTGATACTTGTTCTCTTGATTTGGGTCATAAAGAAGCACGCGGCCTATTGTGGTGCCAATGAAAATATGCCCGGTGGAATCCGGAGTAATGGCGAGCACGTTTTCAGGCGGTTCGAAACCAACAAAATCGACCATATTGAGAGCCTGGTCCAACCTGGCGACTCCGCCATCCATGTATGAGACAAAGATATGTCCATCTGTGCTCTTCACTATGGATTCAACATAGGCCCTCAGCACAAAGGGAACCTTGCGGATCTCATAGCGGCTTTGGTCAAGCTTGATAAGCGAGAACAGTCCGTATCCGGAACTGCCTATGAGGGTGAGGGTGTCATTCACCTCACATATAGAGGAGATAGAAACTCCGGACAGGTAATATCCGCTGTTGGAGAAAGCATGCACGTTGTGGAATTTCTGGGTGCAACGGTCGAAATACTGGAGTCCGCTGCTGGTGCCCACAAAGATATCGCCATTGCGCATCTGATAGACAAGACGCACATAGTCGTTGAGCAGCGAAGTGGTATCGCCGTCCACATGGCGTATTGTAAAGAAAGATACGCCGTTGTATATATTGAGGCCATCCTCGGTGCTTATCCACACCAAGCCATTATTGTCCTGGAAGACATCGTTGATGAGACTTGACGACAAATCGGTACCTGACTTGAACAAAATCTCTCCCTGGGCAAAAACCCTTGCATTCAACGAATTAATCAACAAAACAAAAAATATTATTAGCCTAAAATCAATTCTCATAATCAATAGACATAAACCTAAAAAGTAAATACGTGTTAAAATTAATAAAAATAAATGATTATAGAAAAAAAATTAAAGATTTTTTTGCAAAATGTGTATATTTGCAATCAGTATAAAAAAACAAAAAACACAAAAAAAATGTACACCTTTATAATAGCAATACTATTGCTTGTGGCGGGCTACCTGGTATACGGCAAGATAGCCGAGAGGATAATAGGCCCCGACCCCAACCGCAAAACCCCGGCATACACCATGCAGGATGGTGTAGACTACATGCCCATGCCCACATGGAAAATCTTCATGATACAGTTTCTCAACATTGCGGGACTGGGCCCCATATTCGGAGCAGTATCAGGGGCACTGTTTGGAACGGCGGCATATATCTGGATAGTGGTGGGCTGCATCTTCATAGGTGCGGTGCACGACTATATGGCTGGCATGCTGTCGCTTAGGGACGGAGGCAGCAACCTCCCCGAGATTATCGGCAAATACCTTGGCAGCAAGGCTCAGCTGGTGATGCGCATTTTCACCATAATACTCATGGTGATGGTGGGCGCGGTGTTTGTATCAGGCCCGGCCGGAATCCTCGACAAGATAACACCCGACTGGATGAGCTCCACATTCTGGATAGTGGTGATTTTCGTCTACTACATCATAGCCACCCTCCTGCCCATCGACAAGATTATCGGCAAGGTATATCCGATATTCGCCATCGCGCTCATATTCATGGCCTTGGGCGTATTGGCAATGCTGATATTCGGAGGCTACGGAGCCACACTCCCCGAGATTACCGACGGCATCAGCAACCAGCATCCCAACGCCGAAACCACACCGATATTCCCAATCTTGTGCATCACAATTGCGTGTGGAGCCATATCAGGATTCCACGCCACACAGAGCCCACTCATGGCGAGATGTCTCAAGAACGAGAATCTGGGCCGCAAGGTGTTCTACGGGTCAATGATAGCCGAGGGAATAATAGCGATAATATGGGCCGCCGCCGCCATCTGGTACTTCCAGGAAATAGGCACACAGGAAACCAAGGCCGCCAACATCGTGGATTTCATCACCAAGACCTACCTCGGACAGTTTGGCGCCATCCTGGCATTGCTGGGTGTTGTGTTTGCGCCCATCACATCGGGAGATACAGCCCTCAGGTCGTGCAGGCTGATACTTGCCGACTTCCTGAAGATAGAGCAGAAAACAATCTCGAAAAGGCTTCTGATATGCGTGCCACTGTTTGTGGTGACAGCCGGCATCATAGTATACTCGCTGGCCGACCCCAACGGATTCAACATCATCTGGAGATACTTCGGCTGGAGCAACCAGGCACTCTCGGTATTCACACTATGGGCCATCACGGTATATCTGGCCCGCGAGCGCAAGCCGTGGATAATCACCATGATACCAGCGGTATACATGACGATAGTATGCGTTACATACCTCTTTATAGCTCCGGAATGTTTCAGGGCAATAGACGCCCTCAAGGGATTGCTAACCGACGGCGTGGGCTACACAATAGGCGGCCTCAGCGGAGTATTCGCCATAGCGATGTTCCTTAAATGGAAAGCCTCTCTGCCACAGCAAAACGGTCTTTAGAAAACAGATCCTTAATAATCAAGACATTACCGAAACCGCAATCCTCCATGAGGATTGCGGTTTCTTTTGCCAGCTGCTCATTAATCTCGAAATACAGCCGTCCGCCGGGCCTAAGGAAACGGGCTGCAAACCTGCTGATGCTTCTGTAGAAAACCAATGGGTCGGCATCAGGCACAAAAAGGGCGTTATGCGGCTCATAATCAAGCACATTGCTCTGCATATCCTTTTTCTCGGAATCCATCACGTATGGCGGATTGGATACAATGACGTCATATTTGCCAGAGTTGTTTTTCGGGCTGATGCTTGCGTCTCCTGCCCTCTCCCACTCCAGAATGTCCACTTGACGAAAATCTATGTCGCAGTGATATTTTTCGGCGTTCTGATGCGCGGTTTCAAGCGCGGAATCCGAAATGTCGAAGGCGTAATAGCGGCAGTCTGGCAGATAGCAGGCCAGCGACACGGGAATACAGCCGCTGCCAGTGCCTATATCGAGCACATGGGCACTGCGGCCAAGCGACTGGAGATAATCCCTTACCTTTACCACAAGCTCCTCGGTCTCAGGCCTGGGTATCAGCACATTGCCATTGGTCATGAAGTCGAAATCGAGGAACTGGGCCGAATTGAAAATGTATTCCAGAGGCTCGTGACGGCGGGCCCTCTCAATTACGGAATCCACAAATTGGCCCGATGCCGCCACTTCCCGTCCGGGATTAAGCACCATATCCTGACTGCCGGAGCCAGTAATGGAAGAAAACATCCTGCGCGCAAAAACCAGCCTCTCGGAACTGTCTTCAAACATATCCGAAAGGCTGGTCTTCAAATAATTATATAATTCTATATTAGTCATTTAGAAAAGCTCTACCTCAATCTTCTGGATAAAGGCTGTAAGTGTGTTGCGCTCGCCCCTGTTGGCCTCGGCGATGGTGACAAGGATATTGATTCTCTCGCCGGTATGGTCCACGAAGAACACCTCGGTGCGTTTTCCAACGAGAGTGTTGTCGCCATTCTTGAAGAAGTTTCCAAGGTAGTTCTCGTCGGCGCCTATGTTGTCGCAAGGCAGCAGGTCCGAAATGTCGTGCTGAAGGATATCTGCTCTCTGGATACCCCAGAGCTCCTCGGCGGCACGGTTGAAGAGTGTGATCCTGTTGTCCTGGTTGATTGTAACCACAGCGTCGAGCATGCCCTCCAGAGTCTTGTCGGAAAGGTTTTTCACAATCTCGACCTCCATGTACTGGAGTTTCATCTCCTCGCGGGCCTCCTTGAGTTTCTTGGATAGCTCCACCTGGTTTTGCTGGAGTTTCTGCTCCTGCTCGCGCAGTGTAGCCATGTACTCGCGGTTTTTCTCCTCGATACGTATCTGGTCGGTGACATCGTTTCCGATGAATACAATCTTGGCGGGCTCGCCATACATATCATGCACTACTGTATATGTGCCCTGGAACCACCGCTCCTCGCCGGTCTTGGTAAACCATTTGTGACGGCCCTCGAAAGGCACGCCGTTTATGATGTTTTTCCATACCAGCTTGAAATCGTCCAGATCGGCTGCTGTAAGGAAGTTGAAGATAGTACGCTTTGTAAGCTCGTCGGGAGTGTACTGAAGCACTTCGGTAAGCTTTGGGTTCATCTCGAGCACGCGTCCGTCGGGGCCATACTCGGCCTTCATGGTGGAGCGGTTGAGCGCGTCGATCTGGCCCTTGTAGTCGAGGCTCTCCTTCTTGCTCTCTGTGATATCGATACCAAGGAAAAGAATCTTGACAGGCTTGCGGTTGTGGTCGCGCACCGAAACGTATGTTGCCATTGTCCAGACATCGGTACCGGACTTGGTGACATGCTTCATATCGCCCTCGAAATGCTTTCCACCCGAAGCCAGGTTCTGCCACAGGTCGTTGAACCATGCGCGGTCCTTGTCGGAGATGAATATGGAAATATGTTTGCCCTCTATCTCGGAAGTATTGGTGTAACCAAGCTTGGTGAGGAACTTGCTGTTGGCGTATGTCAGGAAACCATCCACAGTATACTCGGCACGTATCATGGTGTGGTTTACCGAGTTGGTGAAGCTTACGAACTGCTCGCTCTGCTTAGCGGCCTCTATCTGGGTACGCTTGAGCGCTTCCATGTTTTTGCGCATCTCCTCGTCGGTGCGGGTCATTGCCTCGGCCTGCTCCTGTGACTCCTTGAGGAGGGCTGCGGTACGCAAGTTGATGTTCACTGTAGAAATGGTGGATGCTATGGTGCCGGCCACCTGCTCTATGAACTCTATCTGATATGGCTCGTACTTGATGAATGAAGCAAGCTCGAGCACACCGTAAATATCGTCGTTGTATTTGAGAGGCACAATCACGAGGCTCCGCGGATTGGCCTTTCCGAGACCTGAGGTAATCTTCACGTAGTCTTCCTTGGTCTCCTTTATGAATATAGTCTTCTGCTCCAATGCGCATGCACCCACAAGGCCCTCACCCCATTCAATCTGAGTATCAGGATACTTCTTGCGGCCGTATGCGTAAGATGCAGTCATGTTGAAATATTTCTTGCCGTCCTTGTTGGCCAGGATAAAGAAGCCTGCCTGCTGGGCGTTGACATACTGCACAAGGTTCATAACCACCTCGTTGGAGAGCTTGTCGAGGTCGCCGATGTTCTCACGCAGGATCTGGCCGAACTTTGCAAGACCCTCAGCCAGCCAGTGGCGCTGCTCGTCCTCGTTCTTACGGATTGTTTCCTCCTCCTGTGATCTCTTGAGCTCGTCGCGCAGGTTGATGAGTGATTTTCCAATCTCGTCGCCCTCCTGCACCTCGTACTGGAAGTCTGTCTGTCCCTGACGGATTTTCTCCACGAAGTCGAAAATCATCCTGGACTTGCTCTGCTCCTCGCTGATATCGTGGCTGAGGTCGTTGATGCGTGACTGAAGCTCGTTTCCGGTATAATATCCAAAAGCTCCGAAAAGGAAAGGCAGGGCCACATTAATCCACATCATAGGGCTCTCGCGGAAAGTCTCCAGCACGAGCTCCAATGAGATGGACTGCTCCTGAAAGGCCATGTCCAAGAATACAATAATAGCCAACAGACCCGTACCGATAAGAAATCCCATCACGGTATACGAGTAGGCGGCGTTGATCTGTGTTTTCTTCTTCATAATCTCTTGAATATTATTTGGTAATTTTGTCAGATACAGCATGCATCAGCGTATCGCTAAAAGTCTACAAATGTAGAACAAAATTTTGACAAAACCAATCAATACTGCAAATAAATTGTCATATTTTTTTTACAAGCCCAGTTTTGCGATTACCTCGGCAATGCCCTCGCCTGTGTATGGTTTCTCGAGCACGGTATTGAACCCCGCGTTGTCGAACTCGCTCTGGAAATCCTCCAGGTTGTGGGCGGTAAGTGCCACCACCGGAATGTTCTTGTATTTAGGGTCGGCCTTCAGCTTGCGGGTAGCCTCTATTCCATTCATCACGGGCATCTCTATATCCATGAAAATGATGTCGAACATGCCTTCCGACTCCAGGCTGTCGAACACCTCGCGGCCATTGGATGCAGTACGTATGTTGCAGTCCATCTCCTCGAGCATCGAGGCCAGAAGAAACTGATTGGCGAAAATGTCATCCACCACCAATGCTTTCAATTTTGCCATATTGTATTGATTATATTAGTTAATTTCGTTATATACCCAATGGTATGCAATTAAGATACCAAAAATATCAGAAAGGCTTTACTGCGTATGCCGCAAGTTTTTCGAGAGGCAGAATCTTACCTGCCGCTCCCAGTTTCACAGCCTCCTTGGGCATTCCGTAGACCACGCATGTTGCCTCGTCCTGAGCCGCGGTCTTGGCTCCCGCATCCTTCATCTCCAGCAGTCCACGGGCTCCGTCGTCGCCCATTCCGGTCATGATGATGCCCACGGCGTTGCTTCCGGCGTATCTTGCCGTAGACCTGAAGAGCACGTCAACCGATGGTCTGTGACGGTTTACGAGAGGGCCGTCCTTCACCTCCACAAAATAGTTGACACCATTGCGCTTGAGCAGTGTGTGCTTGTTGCCGGGTGCTATCAGGGCCTGACCCGGACGCACCTGGTCGCCGTTCTGGGCCTCCTTTACGGTGATGCGGCAGAGGTCGTTGAGCCTGTCGGCAAAAGACTTGGTGAAATTCTCAGGCATGTGCTGCACAATCACAATGCCCGGACAGTTGGGCGGCATGGCCTCCAGGAAAACCCTGAGAGCCTCGGTTCCGCCTGTGGACGCTCCCACTGCCACAACCATCTCGGTGACAGGCGCATCACCCTGCATTACAGGCTTGGCCAATATGGCATCGGCCGAGAGCTTGGGCTCCACCCTGAGCATCTGAGACGTCTTCTGCACCACCCTTGCGTGGGCAGCAGCCTTTACAGCGTCTATCAGCCTATGACTGCTCTCTTCTATAAACTGCCTTGTGTCGAGACGTGGCTTGGCTATAACCTCCACCGCGCCGTATTCCAGGGCCTTGAGGGCGGTGCGGCTGCCCTCGTCGGTAAGAGAGGATAATATCACAACCGGTATCGGATGCTGAGTCATTATCTTCTTGAGGAATGTGATGCCGTCCATGCGGGGCATCTCCACGTCCAATGTTATTACATCCGGAACTTCAGACTGTATCCTCTTGGCCGCGATATAGGGATCGCAGGCTGTTGCCATGATCTCGATATCGGGGTCGGTCTGCAAAATCTGCGACATGGCTTGTCTCACCACGGCCGAATCATCCACAATAAGAACACGTATTTTCTTGTTTTCCAACGACATAACTTATTTGTTTTTATAATAAACTTATTATTGAACACCTACCTTGACATCTGGCTCTTGATATAGCACTGGAGCACCTCGCCGGTATGGGTGTTGAAAATGATTTTCCTGCCATTGTTGCCGCCGGTGGAACGGCCTATCACAGGTATGTTCATTTCCTCGAGCATAGTATTTGCCACCATGACGTTCCGCTCGCCTATGTGCATGGAAGACGACGAAACCGAAATCACCTCGCCTCCGCCAAAAACCTTGGCCACGAGGTTTTTCTTCTGGCATCCCAGCTGCACCATGCGCTCCACAAGCCTCTCTATGGCTATGTTGCCATACTTTGGCGATGCCAGCTCCATGCCGTTCCAAGTGGGCAACATGTAGTGGTTGATGCCGCCTATGCCAAGATACCTGTCCCAAAGGCACACAGCAACACATGAGCCGAGGATAGTGGTAACCTCGGATGGCTGCGCCGATGCGTACATTGTGGAAGGATATAGAAAATGTCTTGTCATATTCGTCTACTGAAAATTACCTGTCAACTTATTAGAAAATCTCCTCGCCGCCAAAGAAAACCTCGTTGGCCTCGTCGGAGTAATCATTGCTGCCCATCTGCGATTCCGGGATGGTGATGGTGAACTTGGCGCCCACATTCTCCTCGGTCTCCAGCTCCAGGGTGCCGCCCAGGAAATCGATATAGGCCTTGTTGATGGAAAGTCCGAGTCCATGGCCGCGGTTGATGGAATTGATGCCACTATCCAGACGGCGGAAACGGTCGTAGATAATTTTCTGATTCTCGGGCGATATGCCCATGCCCTCGTCCCTTACGGATACCCAGAGATTGCCCTCGGCGGTAAGGCCGTAGGCTATCTCGACAACCTTGTTGGGGCGGTTGAAGTTGATGGCGTTGCACAGCAGGTTGCTGACAACGATGGTGAGCTTGTCGCCATCGGTCTTGAACAGCAGCGGGCTTGTGCCGGAATTGTTCACGAGCTTTTTCTCCAGTTTCTTGAGCTCTATCTCGCGCGAGTAGTTGTCCATGAGGCTGCTGAGCAGCTCGTCCACATTCACTACGGAGATATTGGGCTCCACGGAGCCGGCCTCTATCTCGGCGGCGGCAAAAATGTTCTTGAACTGGAAATCAAGATTGAAAGCCTCCCTGTTTATCATCATGGCCATGCGTTTCATGCGCTCCACGTCGGCATCAGGGCAATCCACAATGCTCTTGCTGAGGCCCAGGATCGATGCGAACGGGTTCATCATCTCGTTGGTGATGTTGGAGATGAAATGGCTCTTCATAGCCTCGCTCTCGGCCAGTTTCTGATTGAGGTCGAGCAGCTGCTTGTTCATCATATTCAGGTTGTCGACGGCGTTCTTGTATTTCTCCACGCGCTTGCTGATCTCGCCCAGCAAAACCTCGTCGCTTATATTTGTTGTCTGGTTTTCCATAATATAGTCAAGTATAAAAATAGTCTATAAAAAAATCAAATCCTTCTGAATACAGTAGGTTTTATCTGCTTGAGCGGCACATCTATGCCGGTAACCGACTCCGAATGGCCCAGAAAGAAGAAGCCATCCTTCCTCAGGTGGCGGCAAAGCTTGTTTATGACCTTTTCCTGAGTGGCCCTGTCGAAATATATCAGCATATTGCGGCAGAAGATGATGTCGAAATTCACAGGCGCGTCGTAGACATCGTCCATGAAATTCTGTCGCGAGAACGAAACCTTGCGCCTTATCTCGGGCGCCATTCTCACAGTGGGTTTCGTGCGGTCCTTGCTGCGCAGCAGATACTTTTTCTTGAGGTCGTAGGGTATCACCTCGGCCTGCTCCTCGGGATATATGGCCTGCACCGCCTTCTCGAGTACTATGGTGCTGATGTCGCTTCCCAGAATCTGGAAATCGAAGCCACGCTGCTTCTGAGCGAACTCGCTCATCACCATCGCGATGGTGTAGGGCTCCTGCCCCGACGAGCATCCGGCGCTCCATACCTTCAGGATGCTCTGATGCTGATCCACCACAATCTCGGGAAGCACATTGTCGAGCAGGAACTCGAAATGCTGGTTTTCGCGGAAGAAATCAGTCTTGTTGGTGGAGACCACATCCATCATGTGTATCACCTCCTCGCTGCCCCTCTGCGAGAAAACGAAATCCACGTACTCGGCAAAATTAGGGATATGCAGAGCCCTCAGCCGCTTCTGCAGCCGGCTCTGAAGCATTATGTGCTTTGCCTCGGGCATCTTGATGCCATACTGCGAGTAGATGAAATTGCTCAGCCTGGCAAAATCCTGAGACGAGAGCTTGGCGTCGTAATACGACAAAGGGTTAATATCCATACATCCAAAGCAATTACCGTATTGTCACACACTTATTCTATTACAGCTGCCTGCTGAGACTCGGGACTGTCGTAAGTCTCCTTCATCATCACAAGCTCGTCTGTAGAGAAAATCTTGTCGATATCGAGCAGCATCACGAAAGTAGTCTCGTTCATCTTGTGGATGCCGTCGATAAACTTGCTCTTGTACTTGGATCCAATGCCCGGAGGCGGCAGTATCTCATCCTTCTGGATCTCGAAAACCTCCTTTACGGCGTCCACGAGAATGCCAGCGTTCACCACCTCGCCGTCTATCTCCACATTCAGCACCAGAATCACCGTATCGCGCTTGTACTCGATAGGCTCCATGCCGAATTTCATGCGAATGTCGATAATAGGCAGCACAGTGCCCCTCAGGTTTATCACGCCCTTCATGTAGTCGGGAGCGGTAGGCACCTTTGTTATCTGCACCAGCTGCTGTATGTTAAGCACCTTTGCCACATTGATGGCAAAATACTCGTCGCCAAGTGTAAACGACAAGAATGAGCCTGTTTCCTGATCCATATTCATAGCTATATATTTTTTTAGAATAGTTTAAAGTGGAAAGCTTAAAGTGGAAAGTGGGAAGCTTAAAGTAAAAAAAACTTAAACTTTAATCTTTAATCTCTAATCTTTAATCTTTAAACTATTAATTTACAATTCATTATACTTAGTAAACTCATTTATCACCTTGTGGGTGTCGAGCACAAGGGCCACTGTGCCGTCTCCAAGTATCGAGGCGCCAGAGAAGATGTCCTGGTTTCTGTATAGCTTGCCCAGAGGCTTCAGCACGGCCTGATACTCACCGGTAATGTTGTCGACCACGATGCCTATCTTGCGGTCCTCGTATTTCACCATGATGATCTCCTCCTTGGCCGGAGGCTCTCCCTGAATGCCCATTTCCTCGCGCAGGTAGTAGAACGGGTACTGCACGCCCTCTATGTTTATAACATTCTGGAATGCCGTGGCTATCTTCTCGTGTTCCACGGCAAATATGGTGTCTATCACCGACAGCGGGATAATGTAGTCCACATCCGAAATCCTCACCAGCATGCCGTCTATAATAGAAAGTGTGAGCGGCAGCTTGATGGTTATCGTGGTGCCCTCGCCAAGCTCGGACGACACCGACACTGTACCCCTGATGTCTGAGACCTTGCGCTTTACCACGTCCATGCCGACACCGCGCCCGCTTATGTTGGTGACTTTCTCGGAAGTGGAGAATCCCGGCATGAAAATGAGGTCTATGGACTCCTTGTCGGAAATCTGGGCGTCGGGAGCTATCAGGCCCTTCTCTATGGCCTTGCGGCGGATCTTCTCGGGGTTCATTCCGGCGCCATCGTCAGTTACGGCTATCACCACCTGGCTGCCCGAATAGTATGCCTGGAGTATAATCTTGCCCTCGGGATTCTTGCCGGCTGCCTTTCGCTCCGATGCCGACTCGATGCCATGGTCTATGCTGTTGCGCAGAATGTGCATCAGAGGCTCCGATATTCCCTCTATCAGCGATTTGTCGAGCTCTACCTCGGCACCCTTGGCCTCGAACGCAATCTCCTTGCCCACCTCGCGCGAGAGGTCACGCACCA
Organism: Bacteroidales bacterium; assembly: GCA_045597465.1. Lineage (GTDB taxonomy): Bacteria > Bacteroidota > Bacteroidia > Bacteroidales > UBA3824 > UBA3824. Next base: position 44,388 of record JAZLKG010000025.1, read on the forward strand.
GACGGCGGAAACGTACCACCAGGTAGTCGATAGGGATAAGGGTGATGCTGAAGGCGGTGTCGCGCAGCTGACGCGAGATATTCTCGAGGTTTTCGGTGATGCGTGTAAGCTCGGCGTCGGGATGGCGGTCGGCATAGAGGTTGAGGCCTGCCTGAGTGGTTATGAGCTCGCTCACCAGGTTCATCAGCGAATCCACCTTCTCGGAAGCCACCCTGATGCCAGAGATTGAACTCTCCTTGGCGAATTTCTTGATATGCTCGTCGCCAGCGGCGGGTTTTGCGGCGGGTCCCGATGCTGCCTCCTGAACCGTCTTCTGCTTGTTGTGCTTTTCTATGGCCTCGCGTATCTTGTCGAGGTCGAACGGGAAATCGTGTCTGCACACCAGGAGGGGCTCTATGCCTTCCATGACCAGGACATCAAAGTCGGCCAGCTTCTCTATGGAAAGCTCGCAGTCGTCCTCCACAAAGATAAACACGTCCCTGATGGCCTGCTCGTCCTGTTCGGTACAGAGTATCACCTCCCACCATATATATGTGAGGTCGAACACAAAGTTCTCGAAATCGGGAACATTGCTGTGGAAAATGTTGACCTTTGCCTTTCCCAGGCCCACAAGCTCGTCTATGAGCAGGAATGGATTGGTTCCGTTGTTCTGTATATGCTCGTACGGCTTTACCCTTATATAATAAGTGGCGCACTGTCCGGCATTCCCGGCCTCAGCCACATCTGCCGTAGACACAGCCACGGCATCGGTGTCGCCGTCCATCACAGCATCTATCCTCCGGTTCAGGATCAGCTCGTTCTGCTGAATCTCCTCAGCCTTGGATCCGTCGTCGTTAAGCATGGATGTAATGTGGTCGGCGCTCTCGAAAGTAATGTCGAGCATCTCGCGGGTCACCTTCAGCTTCTTCTGCCTTACCTGGTCATACATATTCTCCAGCTTGTGGGTATATTTGGAAATGTTGTCGAATCCAAACATGCCGCCACCGCCCTTCAGGGAGTGCATTATTCGGAAAATGCTGTCCACCAGCTCTGGATTCTCGGTGTCCTGCTCCAAAGTAAGCAGGGCCTGCTCCAGCTGGTTGATAAGGTCTGAGGCCTCCTCGAGGAATTTTTTCTGAAAATTATCCATTTCTCTGCCAGTGTGTTATGGGCCGCCATGGCCCGGGGGAAAAATAATGGAGGGGGAATCCGCTATCTGATTACCTTACTGATAGCTGCAAGCAGCTTGGCGGGCACGAATGGCTTTATGATCCATCCTGTTGCGCCAGCGTCCTTGGCCTCCAGTTTCTTTGTAAGCTGCGATTCTGTTGTGAGGAAAAGTATTGGCACCCTGCTGTATCCAGCAGTAGCTCTGATATACTTTATGAGCTCGATACCGTCCATCTCTGGCATGTGGAGGTCGGTGATCACGAGGTCGATGCTCCGGCCGTCGAGGAAAGTGGTAGCCTCCTTGCCGTTGCCGGCGGCGAATACTTCAAACCCTGCGTTCTGCAACGTAAAGTTAACAACCTCGCGGATGCTCTCAGAATCGTCTACTATAAGTATTGTCTTTGCCATTTGGTATATTTTATGAGTTTATTTGATTATCCAGTTCAAAAAAAAATGCCGCTACGCCGCGTAAGAGAGGGCCTCGGCCAGGTTGCTGATGCCGCAGTTGGAGAGCAGCTGCTCCACCTCGGGCGACAGGTCGCACGATACCGTGAACTTCTTCTTGTCGCGCACAAAGCTGTTTCTCAGCGACATGAAAAGCTGAAACGCAGCCACGTCGAAATCGGTGATGCCCACCAGGGAGAAACTGAGCTCGTCGCATTCCGCAACGCAATCCTTCAACGCATCAACCAGAGTCTCAACATTCTGGATGGATATGTCACCCGTTACCTCGTACTCGCGGCAACGCCTGTTGGGATCGTCTATCTTGAGTCTAAATTCCATAATAAAAGATATATAAGGTGATAAGCCTATCTAAATGCAGGCACAGCTATTGCCTTTTAGTGCATTTATTATGCCACAAATATACAAAATAATTTTTTTGTTTTCCAAAAAAAAATGCTGCCGTCTGAAAAAAAAATATGCAATACTTATCAAAAAAAATCAAATTTATGTTTCAGCAATTATATTTTTTTTATACATTTGTAAAATTTTAGAACGGGGTGCCTTTTTGAGGCGGCCATAACTGAAACAAGCACACGAGATAGCAATGCCTGACGGAAACTACATATTTAACCAGGAGACCCTGACATACGAGAAAAAGGAGCCTAAAAAGGGGCGCAAGCTCCTGATAGCCATACTGTCGCAGGCCATAGCGGCCATCGTGATAGGCGTGGTGGTGTTTCTGGCCATATCGTATACCATAAAGACTCCTCGGCAGAAAAAGCTGGAGCGCGAGAACGAGGCCATGCAGCAGGAGCTGAACGTGCTAAGCGAGAGATACACCAAGGTGGACTCCGTGCTCAACGACATACAGCAGCGCGACAGGGACCTCTACAGGGCCATCTTCGAGACCGAGATGAGCGGATGGGACGGCAGCAACGGGCAGCTGGAGAAGTTTGAATCCATAGCCGACGACAAGATGCTGGCCGACACGGTAAGAGGGATCACAGAGAGGCAGCAGCAGATGCTCACCCGCGAGGAGGGCGCCTTCAACGAGCTGAAGTACAAGCTGACCAACTACAAGGAAAACCTCACCGAGATACCCTCGATACTGCCGATATCAGACCCGAACGTGGAGCTGGGCTATTACGGATTCGGCAAGAAACTCGACCCCATATACAAGACACCCGAGACCCACGAGGGGCTCGACATTGCCGCGAGCACCGGCACAGAGGTGATGGCGACGGCCAACGGCATTGTGGAATATGTGGGCGACAAGCAGAGATACGGGCAGCACATTGTGATAAACCACAAAAACGGCTACAAGACAATATACGCCCACCTGAGCGGATATGTGGCCAGATACGGACAGAGGGTGCGCCGGGGCGAGGTGATAGGCTTTGTGGGCAACTCGGGAAAATCCCTGACTCCACACCTGCACTACGAGATACAGTACAAGAGCCAGGCCGTAAACCCGACCACACACACATTCGGGTCGCTGAGGCCCGCACAGTGGCAGAAGCTGAACGAGACATCCAAGAGCATAGGCCTCAGCCTTGATTAGGGATGCGGCATCAGCCCGGCAAAAAAAACTGGAAAATGGAACAAGAACATACACAACACGACGAAAACAGCAAGCACTACAACAATATGGAAAATCAATATCAGGAAACGCAGGAAACCACAGAGATGGGCCAGACCGGCAACATAATCTCCGACGAGGAAATCAAGAACCTCGACAAGCTATACTATTCTATAGGCGAGGTGGCCAAGATGTTTGACGCCAACCCATCGCAGATAAGGTACTGGGAGAAGGAGTTTCCAAGCATAAAGCCAAAGAAAAACAACAAGGGCAACCGCCAGTTCACCAAAAAGGACATCGAGAACATAAAGAAGATCCATTTCCTGGTGAAGGACCGCGGCATGACCCTCGACGGAGCCAAGAAGCACCTGAAATCGCACACCACAGAGGATGGAGTGGCCAATTTCGAGGTGATAAAGATTCTCCAGAACATGAAGAAGATGATACTGGAAATCAAGGAGTCGCTGGATATAATGCCTGACGGGCACGAGGGCTGATGCAATCGGGCATGCCATTTGCATGCCATCAGATAAAAGGGCCCGGCAAAAACGGCAAAACACTAACACACCTATTATTTATACAAAACACGCATTTGATATATGAGCACAAGGAATCCGGCTATGGAGCTCGACAAGAATTTCATGCACAATGTACTGTCGCTCTACGACGAGCTGATAGACAATGGCATCTCGGTGGTATACATTGGCAAATTCACCCACCAGGTGGTAAAGATGTTTACCGAGAAAAACGAGGAGGAGATGGAGCAGAGCAATGAGGAGAAGCAGGTGAAGCGCCGCGTGCACCACTCACTGGTGGAGATCCTGCAAAACATGCAGAAGCACAGCACAGAGTTTCAGACCGAGTTCAGCCTCATCAACGGTCTTTTCATGATAGGCCGCAAGGAGGGCATATATTACATAATGACCGCCAACAAGGTCACCAAGCACGACATAGCCCACCTGACCCAGGCGCTGGAATGCGTGAACGGGGCCACTAAGGAGGAGCTGAACGCCATGTACAAGAAGCAGCTGAAGGAGGGCTCCATATCCAGCAAGGGAGGCGCGGGCCTGGGCCTCATAGACATAGCCCGCAAGACCGACGGCAAGCTGGAATACCTCTTCATCCCCGTAAACGGCACCGACTATTTTGTGCTGAAGGTGGAGATTTCGGGCCAGGGTTCGGAAGAGCAGTAGGCATCAGAACGCTAAAAAAATACCAGAAGGGACGTGTCTTTCAGGAAAAACCTGGAGAAACGTCTCTTTTTTATGTATAATAACAATTATTTAATTTTGACAATCCGACAAAAAGAATTATATTTGCACTCGGATAATAATACACTCTTGACATTATGGAGAAAGAACTGTACACTGTATATAGCGGACTGGCGATAGACGTAAGCATGGTGAAGAAACACCTTGAGAAAAACGGCGTAAGATGCTATGCCGAAAACCACAAGGACTCGGGCACCGAGAGCGAGTGGTCGGTACCGGGCTTCGACCCCTGCCTGTACCTGAAGGTGGAGAAAGACATGGTGGAAAAGGCCGTGGGACTCATAGAGAAATTTATGAAGGAATAAGGTCAGGTGTCCTGTTATTCAGATATTTGCATTTATTAATCAATAAAATTATCTTAGGTATATAATCCTTTTGTGAAAAAGCATTATGAGCAACATTGTAGCAATTGTAGGATGCCCTAATGTAGGCAAGTCCACACTATTCAACAGGCTTACCCAGACCAGGGAGGCCATAGTACACGAGACCGCCGGCGTAACCCGCGACAGGCACTATGGAAAGTCGGACTGGAACGGCAAGGAGTTTTCAGTAATAGACACAGGCGGATACGTGAACAATTCTGACGACATTTTTGAGAACGAGATACAGAAACAGGTAATGCTGGCCATCGACGAGGCCGACGTGATACTCTTCATGGTGGACGCCCAGCTGGGAGTAACCGCCGGCGACGAGGTTATCACGGAGATACTCCGCCGCACCAACAAGCCTGTTTTCCTGGCTGTTAACAAGGCCGACACCCCAACCCTCCACATGGAGAGCAGCGCCTTCTACGCGCTGGGCATGGGCGAGGTATATTCTATATGCGCCAACACCGGAACAGGCACCGGAGAGCTGCTCGACGCCATAACCGCCGAGTTCAGGGAGGATGCCGTGGTGGGCGACGAGGGCATTCCCAAGATAGCCGTGGTGGGCCGCCCGAATGTGGGCAAGAGCTCGCTGATAAACGCCCTCACCGGAACCGAGCGCAACATCGTGACCCCGATAGCGGGCACCACACGCGACACCGTGAACACAAGGTACAACAAGTTTGGCCACGATTTCATCCTGGTGGACACAGCCGGACTCCGCAAGAAGGGCAAGGTGACCGAGAACATCGAGTTCTACTCCACCCTGAGGTCGGTGCGCGCCATAGAGGAGGCTGATGTCTGCATCCTGATGATAGACGCCACACAGGGCATAGAGAGCCAGGACATGAACGTGTTCCGCCTCATAAAGGAGAACAACAAGGGCCTGGTGGTATGCGTGAACAAGTGGGACCTCATGGACAAGAGCGAGAACAACTCCACACTCCACTACGAGGAGTACGTTAAGAAGGAGCTGGCCCCGTTCAGCGACATTCCCGTGGTGTTTACCTCCACAGTATCCAAGCAGCGCATCCTAAAGGCCATGGAAGAGGCCGTGCACGTATATGAGAACCGCACACGCAAGATATCGACCAACAAGCTCAACACCCTGATACAGCAGTATGTGGAGGAGACTCCCCCACCAGCATACAAGGGCAAGTTCATAAAGATAAAGTACGCCACACAGCTGCCTACTTACTATCCGACATTCGCCCTTTTCTGCAACCTGCCTCAGTATATCCGCGATCCGTACCGCAGATACCTTGAGAACAGACTGAGAAAAGATTTCGACTTCTGCGGAGTGCCAATAAAGATTTTCTTCCGTAAAAAGTAAGGTAATATATGAGAAAACTATTAATCGCGCTTACAGTATCTATTATAATAGGTGCTGCCATGTCTTGCGACGAGATCGAGACCTACGACCCGATGCCCAGGGTAGAATTTACCAAGGTGTATATGGCTGATACTCTCGACGAGCTCCAGAACGAGGTAAAGCTACAGCGCATACACCTGGAGGTTATAGACGGCGACGGCAATGTAGGACTAAACCGCGAAGACAACAAGGGTCCCTACAGCCCCGACAGTATTGGATACAACAATCTGTTCATCACGGTGTTCCACAAGATGAGCGACGGCTCTTATCAGGAGCTCACCGAGATATCTGACAATATGCGCTACAGGATCCCATTCAAGGAGCCAATAGGCCAAAACCAGTATATGAAGGCCGAGATAATAGTAAAGGTGGAAGTGCCGGTTACCGCATTCGACTACGACACCATCCGCTACGAGTTCTTCGTTTTCGACCGCCTGATGAACAAGAGCAACGTGGCCACAAGCTGCGACATACCAGCCCGCCGCCACGGCACAGTATGGGCCGACGGAAAGACCTCGTTCGTAAAGGACGAGGACGACAGCCAGGATGATAGCGAAACTGAATAGAAACTACAAACATAAATAAACTCATTCATTAACAATATTATAGCAAAATGAAGAAAAGTCCTTTGCAAATTGCCCGCGCTGCGTATCAGCCTAAGATGCCAGCATCTATCCAGGGCGCTACAAAATTGGTAGAAGGCAAGGCTACAGTATCGGTAGCCGACCAGGCCGAAATCGAGAAACTCTTCCCCAACACATACGGCTTGCCAATCGTGACATTCGAGAAGGCTCAGGCCGCAATGGAGGCCAAGGCCATCAACGTTGGTGTAATCCTCTCGGGCGGTCAGGCTCCTGGCGGACACAACGTAATCTCCGGTATCTACGACGGTATCAAGTCTATCAACAAGAACAGCAAGCTCTATGGCTTCCTGGGCGGCCCTTCAGGCCTCGTTGACCACAAGTACATGGAGATCACCGACGAGATCATGGACGAGTACCGCAACACCGGCGGATTCGACATCATCGGCTCTGGCCGTACCAAGCTCGAGGAGACCGAGCAGTTCGACAAGGGTATCGAGATCTGCAAGAAGCTCAATATCAACGCTGTGGTTATCATCGGTGGCGACGACTCCAACACAAACGCCTGCGTGCTCGCCGAGTACTACAAGGCCAAGAACACCGGCATCCAGGTAATCGGCTGTCCTAAGACCATCGACGGCGACCTCAAGAACGAGATGATCGAGACTTCTTTCGGTTTCGACACCGCCACAAAGGTATACGCCGAGGTAATCGGTAACATCGAGCGCGACGCCAACTCTGCCAAGAAGTACTGGCACTTCATCAAGCTCATGGGCCGCTCTGCATCGCACGTTACATTGGAGGCTGCCCTCAAGACTCAGCCAAACATCACCCTCATCGGTGAGGAGGTAGAGGCCAAGAACCAGACTCTCGACGACGTTGTAACATACATCGCCAACGCTGTAAAGGCACGCGCCGAGAAGGGCTTGAACTTCGGTATCGTACTCGTTCCAGAGGGACTTATCGAGTTTATCCCAGCCATCAAGAAGCTTATCGCCGAGCTCAACGACATGCTCGCTGCCAACCAGGCCGAGTTCGACACCATCGCCGCCGACGAGAAGATCAACTACGTTGTATCTAAGCTCTCTGCCGAGAACGCTGCCCTCTTCAAGAGCCTTCCAACCACAGTTTCCACACAGCTCGCCCTCGAGCGCGACCCTCACGGCAATGTTCAGGTTTCACTCATCGAGACCGAGCAGCTCCTGGCCGAGATGGTTGCAAAGAAGCTCGCTGCCTGGAAGAAGGAAGGCAAGTTCAACGGCAAGTTCGCTACTCAGCACCACTTCTTCGGTTACGAAGGCCGCTGCGCAGCTCCATCCAACTTCGACGCTGACTACTGCTACTCTCTCGGCCGCGTAGCCGCATTGCTGATCTCTTCTGGCAAGACCGGTTACATGTCATCAGTACGCAACACAACCGAGCCAGCCGACAAGTGGCTCGCAGGTGGTATTCCTATCACAGCCATGATGAACATGGAGAAGCGCAACGGCAAGATGAAGCCTGTAATCCAGAAGGCTCTCGTAAAGCTGGACGGCGCTCCATTCCAGTACTTCTGCTCAAAGAGAGAGGAGTGGGCTATCGAGACAGCTTACGTATACCCAGGTCCAATCCAGTACTTTGGACCAGCCGAGGTAGCTGATATCACCACACTCACCATCCAGCTCGAGCACGGCAAGAAGGTAGAGTAATCTCCCGTAATACCGGCAGTTTGCCAACAGGGCAGACTCCAAACTATAAAGCCCCCGCTGCTAATCAAACTTAGCGGCGGGGGCTTTTGCATTGCCTATAATGGCGGCAACATGTGATTTTCAAGAGTGCACTATTTGCTCATCTCCTTGGTGGACAGCAGACCGCAGGCGGCGTTGATATCCTCGCCACGTGATGCGCGGATGGTGGTTATGATGCCGCGCGATTCCAGTATCTGCTGAAACTCGTGGATCCTGATATCCGACGAAGCATGGAAATCACTGCCCGGATGCTCGTGGTATCTTATGAGATTTACTCGCGACGGTATGCCCTGAAGGATATTGGCCAGCTCTCGTGCATGGCGCGGAGTGTCGTTGAAACCCTGTATCATGATATACTCGGCGCTGAATCTCCGCTGATGGCGGAAATCGTACTGACGCACCATGTCGAGGGCACGCCTTAGCGGCTGAGCCTTCTCGATAGGCATTATCTGGGCACGCTCCTCGGGGAATGGATTGTGTACCGATATGGCAAGATGCACGTCGGTCTTCTGCAGAAAATCCGCCATGGCCGGCACCAGGCCCACAGTGCTGAGAGTCATTCGGTGGGGACTCATGGCAAAACCATAGTCGGCGGTGAGCACCTCCAAGGCCTGCATGATATTCTGCAAGTTGTCCATAGGCTCGCCCATTCCCATGAAGACGAGATTGGTGAGGGTTTCGAACTCAGGCAGCGCCTTTATCTGATTGAGTATCTGATTGGTGCTGAGGTTTCCGCCAAAGCCCTGAAGTCCGGTGTTGCAGAACTTGCAGCCCATCTTGCAACCCGTCTGGCACGACACGCAAAGAGTAGCCCTGTCGCGGTCGGGGATGTATGCGGCCTCCACATAGCGGCCATCGCCCGCCTGATAGAGGTATTTCTTGGTGCCGTCGGCCGATACAGAAACCTTAATAGGCGGCACAATGCCTACAGTATAGCTGGATTCGAGCAGTTCCTTGGCTTTCTTGGAGATATTGGTCATCTCCTGGAATGTGGTGATATTTTTTTTGTAGAGCCAGTCGGCAATCTGCTTGGCTGTAAACTTTGGAAGCCCCAGCTCCAGCACCACCTCCTGCAGCTGGCTGATAGTCATGCCGAATACCGGCTTTAAATTCTCCATTGCTATATTATTGTAATATAATTATTTGCTGGATTTTACACGGCGGTAAAACTGTTCGAAACTCTCCTTGAGGTAAGCCTCCTCGCCGTAAAACCTGAGGATTACACTCCAGAAATCGGGAGCGAAAAACTCGTTGACGCTGCCCACGAATTTCTGATCACTGTTGAAGAAATACATAGCCGGAAACTTGTAGTTGCCGTTGGTAAGCGCCTGGGTAAACTGGTTGGGCATACCCTCTCCAAGCGATACAAAAGGCTTGTTGGCCCCAAACCAGTAGATGGAATCAGTTGTGGTGGCCTCTATCCTTATTGGATAGAAATGCTCGTTGATATACCTGGCCATTGTGGAATCCTTGAGCACAGCATGCTCGTGGAGTATGGACCCCATGGTAATGTAAGGCACCTGGCCACGGTATTTGTCGTCAATGTAGAGATCCACTATCACGGGACGTTTCTGCTTGGCGTTCAGTTTCTTTGCCTCTTCCACCGAGAGCCATTCAATCCTGCCCTCCACATTGGCCTTCATGTCCCTGGACTTGGCAATATCTTCCTTGTAGACATCGGGGAAGCTGAGCATGTAGAGGTCCTTGAAAGTCTCCAGGTCGCAGTACTGAGTCTTGTCCTCGGCAAAATAAACCAGTATAGGCTCTATGCTCCTCACCTCCATGAATCCGGGAATGGAAGCCACATGGCCCTCGCGGTCGATATACACGATGGTGGGATAGCTGAGGCGCGGCCCCATCAGGTGCGGAGCCAGCGAATTAACATGCCCATCGGAATTCACCCAGTCTTTGCCCTTGAAACGGATGGTGTCATGGGTCTCGGCATCAAACCTCACGCAGTAGAAATTCTGGTTGATGTAGTTGGCAAGACTCTGGTTTTGGAAAGTGGTGGCCATCATGCGCTTGCACCATCCGCACCAGTCGGTGTATACATCGATGAGGAAAGGGCGTTTCTCGATGGAATCGAGCCTCTCGGCCTCCTGGAACGACATCCAGCGGATGGGACCCAGATTCTCCTGGGCCCTGATGCCCAACGCGGCAATCATGATGACAAATGTAAGCAGTATCTTTCTCATAGTGTTTTGCAGGTTTATAAGGATTATGGATGCAAAAATAATAAATTTTTACGCTAAAACAGCCCATATTATTGCACAAAATTGGACTGCTTAACAATTTTTATTTATTGAAGGGCATATCAGCTGTAAAGAAAACTATATCAAAAAACAAAAAAAGAAGTAAAAAATACAAATGTTTGGCAAAAATTTTGTAATAGCGATATCAGTACTAATCTAAAACATTAACACTGAAAAATGAAAAAAATAGTAAGGACATTAGCCATGGCAGTATTGCTGATGGCATCAGGCTACAACGCCAACGCCCAGGTGGAGAGCGACATATTCGAGAAACTATCCGACGTGATGACCGATGACCAGAACCAGGCCCTGATAAAACTCCAGGAGGACATAGCCAAGGGAGAGAAAAGCCTCGTGACAGCCGACAACACCGACAAGCAGTTCTCAAAGTTTCTGGACAGCAGCAAGAAAGGCAAACAGAAAAAAGGTGAGAAAAAGACCGTGGATGTAAAGAAGGTGAGGATAAAGGCCGCCAAGACATTCGAGAAGTCGTATCAGGCATACATAGACCTCTGCAAAAACATCGTGGAGGAAAACGACTTTGAGTTCCAGGCCGACAAGGGCACCGCCCAGGACTACATAGCCCAGGCCGAGGAGACCCTGAAGGAAGGCAACGCCAAACTATCCACATACAGCAAGATGCAGGACAAGACCCTGGAGACCACTTCATACAAGAAGATGAAGAGCGACCTGGAAGCCTGCAAACAAAAATACGAGGCCGCCGCCAACCAGGCCAACGACGCCATAAGGCTGCTGGCCGACCAGGCCGACAAGAAACAGAAGATGGACGAGGCCGAGCAGAGCGACTGGAACAAGGCTGTACAGGCCAACACCATAGACTCATACAACAGATACATAAACAAGTATCCAAACGGCAAGTACGTAAACGACGCGCGCCGACGCATAGCCAACCTCCAGAACATGGCCAGGGTGAAGAAACCAACATCCAACGATGTAAACGAGGGCCTCTGCTACAGAATACAGATATGCGCCGACAAGAAGCCATGGAGCAAGAAAAAACTCCAGCGACTCTACAGAGGCACCCTGAATATCGACGAGCGCCTTAGCGACGGATACTACAAGTACTGGATAGGATGCTACAGAACCTACAACGAGGCCCAGGCCGAGGAGCAGTCGATGAAGCTCAAGGAATCATTCATCGTATGCTTCAACAACGGCACACAGATACACGTTACCGAGGCCCAGGAGATAGAGAGCAAATACGGAGACTAAAATACAATCGCAATTAAATAAAAAAAGGGACAAAAACGAAAGCGTTGCCGGCAACAACCCCGGCAACGCTTTTTTTTATCAATGGGGCTTCCGCACCTCCACCACCACCATCTCGGGACTGGCCGACGTGCGCACAGGAGGCCCCCATGTGCCGTATCCGCTGGAAGTGTAGAAATCGGTGTTTCCTATGCGGAATTGTCCGTGGTCGTTCAGGAACATGCGTTTGGTAATCAGAAAGAAAGGCCAAAGCTGCGCACCTCCGTGGGTGTGTCCGCTAAGCTGGATGTCCACACCGGCGGCAGCGGCCTCCTCCAGGGCAGATGGCTGGTGGTCCAAGGCTATGCAGTAGGTGGAAGTATCAGCCATGGCCACAAGCTCCTTCATAGGCTTGCGGTGGCGTCCGGACCTGTAGTTCAGGCTCTTGTCGTCGCGGCCTATTATGGTTACTCCAAAAGGCAGAGAGCTGATGCTGTCGCGCAAAACTGTAACGCCGCTCCTGCTCATGAAATCTGTGGCCACATCCACATCGCCTATCCACTCGTGGTTGCCCACAGCGGCAAAAATTCCGTATCCGGCATTCACCTGTCGGAGAATCTCCCCCACCCTGCTGTTTACTACCGGATATGGGTCGCCATCGAAGAAATCGCCGGCTATCACCACAAAATCCACATCGGGCTCGCTGTTGATGCGGTCGCGCAGGGTCTCCATGAAGCCATCGCAGTGCATGATGCCCAGATGCACGTCGGAGATGAGGATATACTTGAAATCGCGGCTTATGTTTTTGGAGGTCTGATACTGAAGCCTCCTCACCACGGGATGCCGCGCATTAAAGTATCCGGCCACCAACATCAAAACCACTATGGAGCAGCCCACCACCGAGGCCACCCATGCCTTGGGATCGCCATACTGGAACCTGAAGCTGAGGAAATCCGCCCTTGGCACCATGCAGCATATCAGGCGCAAAACATCCAGCATCAGAAACACCAGAAATAAATACAGCATGGCCGCCAGCAGCCACGACCCTATCATGGTGAAGGGTGTGGAGAGTGCATACAGGCCGCGGCCCTGAAGCACCCAGCCGATGAAAAACGCGAACATAAGAACGGCGAAAACGCCCTTGCCCAGCCAGTTTTGCCAGGTGCCGGGCTGCGGCATCAGGGGGCTGATGCGGCTGTAAATATACACCGACAAGCCACCCAAAACCAGCAAAATGGTAAGCGCGAAAAAAATCATAGATCTCATTATTGAATTTTTTGTAAAAATTTTTGCTAAAATTAGCAAGGAAATTGTAACTTTGCAAAATTATTAAACGCAAATAGATAAATTTAACCACTATTTAAAATATGAAACCTACACTAGTAGTATTAGCAGCCGGAATGGGAAGCCGTTACGGCGGACTCAAGCAAATCGACAAACTTGGACCTTCAGGTCAGGCCATTCTCCAATATTCATGTTTCGACGCCGCCAGGGCCGGATTCGGCAAGGTGGTTTTCGTAATACGCCGCGACATCGAGAAAGACTTCAAGGAAGTGATAATATCAAAGGTGAGCAAATCGATACCATGCGAATACTGTTTCCAGGACAAGGACGACCTTCCAGAGGGATTCTCACTGCCTGCTGACAGGGAAAAGCCTTGGGGCACAGCGCACGCCGTAATGGCCGCCCGCCACATCGTAAAGGAGCCTTTCGCAGTAATCAACGCCGACGATTTCTACGGCAAAGAGGCGTATCAGACCATTGCCGACTACTTCAAGACCCTGCCAGAGGGCTGCTCCAACCAGTACTGCATGGTGGGATATCCAGTGGCCAACACCCTTAGCGACTACGGCACCGTAAGCCGCGGAGTATGCAACCGCGATGCCGAGGGCAACCTTACCACAGTGGTGGAGCGCACCAAGATCATCCGCGAGAACGGCAAGATAGTTTTCATAGAGGACGATGCCAAGACCGAGATAGCCGAGGACACCCCCGTATCGATGAACTTCTGGGGATTCATGCCAAGCTTCTTCGATTATCTGGTAAGGGATTTCAGCAGCTTCCTCAAGGAAAACATCAGCAAGCCCAAGGCCGAGTTCCTGATACCTACCGTTGTGGACAACCTCATAAAGAGCAATACCGCCAAAACCAAGGTGCTTACAAGCAACGCCAAGTGGTTTGGCGTAACCTACAAGGAAGACCGCCCCACAGTAGTGAAGAAATTCCAGGACCTCACCGACTGCGGCGAGTACCCAGCCGATTTCTAAAAATAAATTTTGAAATATCGCCAAATGGTCTTATATTTGCAAAATATTGGACAAACAAGTATATAAAACAAAATGTCGGTATTCACAACATTAAAAAAGGCAGTGCCAAGCATGCTAACATGCTCGAGCGCAATATGCGGAGTGCTCTCCACATTCCTGGCGCTGGAAGGCGAGAAAAGCCTGGTATGGGCGGCCTATCTGATATTATTGGCGGCAGTATTTGATTTCAGCGACGGTTTCGCAGCGCGCCTGCTAAACGCCTGCTCGGAAATGGGCAAGGAGCTGGACTCGCTGGCCGACACCATAAGTTTCGGTGTGGCGCCCGCAGCCATAATGTATCAGTTCATAAAACAGTCGATGCGCCTGAAGGGCAACCTGTTCTCGTTTGAGGGATGGCAGACACTGGTGCTGATAAGCTGCATACTGATAGCCGTTTTCGCCATACTGAGGCTTGCAAAATTCAACGTGGATCCCGAGCAGGCCCACAGCTTCAAGGGACTGGCATCGCCTGCCAACGCAATGTTCGTGGCATCGATACCCCTCATAGACGCCATGATGCCCGAGGACCTCTATTTCCTTAGATTCTTCCAGTTTGCCACCGGCATCGACCTCGATTTCCAGATTACCCTTGGCCTCATAGGACTTCAAGTGTTTGTGTTCGGCAAATGGTTCATAACACTGCCGCTGGCATTGTTTTTCGCGGCCATGATGGTGGGAAACCTGCCAATGTTCTCGCTGAAGATGAAGCAATTCAGCTACAGTAAAAACAAGACAGTTTTCAACTTCCTGATATTTTCAGGAATCATGCTGCTGCTGATGCAATGGATCGCAGTACCGATAATAATACTGGCCTACATAATTGTATCGCTGATGGTACACTGCAAAAACAAGCAAAACGCACAATAAGACAATCAGATATAAAAAAGCCACGTCAGATTGCTGACGTGGCTTTTTTCATTTGTTTTTATCGCACTGATGACTCTGACAACACTGATTTAACACAGATTATTAGCATTTTACGTGATATTATCTAAAAAAAATCTGTGTAATCTGTGATATCTGTGCGAAACTTAACTAACGTTCTTTTATTCTTTCATTCCTTCGTTGTAATAGTGGCAGACATCCGAGAGTCCGCACTCCTGGCATAGCGGCTTGCGGGCCTTGCAGGTGTATCTGCCGTGCAGTATCAGCCAGTGATGCGCCCGGCCAAGCTGCTCCTTGGGGAATCCGGCCTCAAGCTGAGCCTCGGCTTTCAGCGGAGTCTTGGCATCCTTGGTGAGTCCCAGACGGGCCGATACGCGGAACACGTGGGTATCCACCGGCATCACCTCGGCGCCCCACAGAACCGATGCCACCACATTGGCTGTCTTGGGGCCCACGCCAGGCAGTTTCTGAAGCTGCTCCACAGACTTGGGAACCTCACCTCCGAAATCGCTAACTATCATCCGGGCGGCATCCAGTATGTCACGGGCCTTGGAGTTGGGATACGATACCGACTTCACATACGAGAACACCTCGTCGAAAGTGCTGGCAGCCATGGAGGCAGCATCAGGGAAACGCCCGAAAAGCGCGGGCGTAACCATGTTTATGCGCTTGTCGGTGCACTGGGCCGACAGCCTTACGGCCACAAGCAGCTGAAACGGGTTGCCGTAATGGAGCTCGGTCTGGGCATCAGGCATCAGGGCACTGAAATATTCTACTACACGCTGATAAATATCCATGGGCACATTATTGATTTTCGATTTCCGATTCGTAATCCGTAATTACTTTATCTTCTCGGCCTCGGGCACGATATCGTCCTCTGAAAGGGCAATCACCTTCTGGCGGACCAACTCGGCGGCCTCCTCGGGTTTCAGGTTTATGTAGTCCTCCACGGGAACGGGAGTTCCGTATTTCACCTTCACGCGGCATGGATGTATGAAGAATCCCTTGGGAGCCAGCTCGCTAAGGCCTGATGTGCCGGTAGGGAGTATGGGAACCTTCACGCTCTGAGCCATCCAGAATGGAATCTTCTTGAACTGCTGGATTTTGCCATCGTCGCTGCGGTGTCCCTCGGGGAAAACCAGCAATGAAGCGTTCTTTGCCTTCATATTCTGGGCGGCAGTCTCGAATGTGCGGAGCGACGCCTTCATATTCTTGCGGTTGATGGGCAGTGTGCCGTATTTCTTGATGAAGAATCCATATATTGGCCAGCTGAAATGGCTGTCGGCCTCGATGCCGAATGTGTAGTTTGGCAATACCGAGCATATCACTGGAATGTCCCAGAATGTGATATGGTTGGGCATGATGATATACGACTGGTTGAAGTCGAAGTTTTCGGGATACTCCACCTCCACTTTTACAAACAGGAGCTTGAACATGAACTTCAGCATGGCCCTCACAGTGGCGAAAACCACCTTGGGTGTAGAGACAAACAACAATATAATATTGAATACCAATATTATAAAGGCCATATTGAACATTACGTACCACATATAGAGCGATACGAAGAAAAGACCGATTTTCTTGAAAAAGTTTATCATTTTGTTTACTAATAAATGTATTCTGTTTTGGAAACCATCTGCAAATTTACAACTAAAAAGTGGTATCAGAAAAAAAAAATGAATAATTGTACAAGAATTTGATTTTTTAATAGTAACTTTGCTCATGCGCAAAAAACAAACGGAAGGATCCGGAAAACATAAATACACTGAAAATGAACAAATTCCGCAATATACTCTCTACAATGTCGTGGGCATCGATACTAAGGGTTATACTGTATGTACTGGCCTGTGTGATAGTACTTTACTCCATACCCAAGGAGGGTAAGTTCAAATACGAGTATCAGAAGGGAAGCCCCTGGAGGCACGACAACCTGATAGCTCCATTCGATTTCGCCATATACAAGACCGACGCCGAGATAGAGGCCGAGCGCGAGGCCATACAAAACGACAAGAGGCTCTATTTCCGCCGCGACGACCATATCATGTACTCGATGCTGGACGCCTTTGTAAAGGAGTTCGACAACCTGGTGAAGAAACACACCGAGAGCGACCTGCCTACCGACAAGAACAACATCTACGTGCGTTTCCGCTCCACTATATACCAGAACATAGAAGAGATTTACCGCAACGGAATTGTTGAAAACGAGCTGGTGACCGGCACGGCCAACGATCCCGAAAAGGAGGTGATGCTCTCTGTGCTGGACGAGGATATCACCACGCAAATATCAAGCAGTGAGATATTCACGCCCAAGGTGGCCTATATTTTCATCAAAAACGACATCCAGAAATTCGTAACCAAGAACACCAGCAAGCTGCCCGAGGCCGACTTCAAGAAGCTGATGGCCATGGCCGAGGAGCTTGGCCCAAGCCAGTGGGTAGCGCCCAACCTTATCTACGACGACGAGACCACCCAGAAGGTGCTGAACGGCAATCTGGAATCCATAGCGCCCACACGCGGATTCATGCAGCACGGACAGTGCATCATACGCCAGGGCGAGGTGGTAACCGACGAGGACTTCCGCATCCTGGAATCGCTGCGCCGCGACTACGAGCAAAACAACACGGCCGGCTACAGCTACATATTCCTGGGCCAGTCAGTGATATACATAATGCTTTTCGTGCTGATATACCTGTTTTTCAGGACTTTCCGCCGCGAGATTTTCTATCAGACCAAGTATTCGGCCCTGATACTGGTAATGATAACGTTCACCATAGCCATGATGAGCATCGTTATCAGATACAACCTTGTGAATATATGGCTGCTGCCTTTCCTGCTGCTGGCCATCATCATCAAGACGTTTTTTGATACCAGGACTGGCATGTTTCTCCACATAGTAACATGTGTGGCCGTAAGCTTCCTTACTCCAAACTCATTTGAGTATTTCGTGATGCAGTTTATCCCCGGATACTTCCTGCTGATGAGCTACGAGAAACTCAACCGCCGCAGCCAGGCCTTCCTGACGTCCATTATCTGTTTTGCGCTATACGCCCTCATATATATCAGTTTCGAGCTGATATACACGGGTTTGCCCAACGAGGTTAATTATCAAAACCTGATACCGCTGGGCCTCAACTGCATAATGCTGCTGATGGCTTATCCCCTTATATATCTGTTCGAGAAGCTATTCGGCCTGCTCAGCGACGTTACCCTTCTGGAACTTGCCGACAGCAACCGTCCACTCCTCCGCCGCATGGCCGAAGAGACTCCGGGCACCTTCCAGCACTGCATGCAGGTGGCCAACCTGGCCGAGGCTGCCATCTACAAGATAGGCGGCAACAGCCACCTGGCCCGTACCGGCGCACTCTACCACGACATCGGCAAGCTGGCCGCCCCAATGTATTTTACAGAAAACCAAGTATCAGGAATAAATCCACACGACCAGCTGGACTATCTGAAATCGGCCGAGATAATCAAAAACCACGTGATAAAGGGTGTGGAGATTGCCAAGGAATACAATCTGCCAATCCAGATAATTGACTTCATAAAGACCCACCACGGCACATCGAAGACTGGCTATTTCTACATCATGTACAAGAAGGAGCATCCCGACGAGGACTGCGAAGCGCTGTTCACATATCCCGGTCCCCGCCCGATAAACAAGGAGATGGCAGTGGTGATGATGGCGGATTCCATAGAAGCCGCATCGCGCTCCCTCAAGAAATACGACACCGAATCGATTTCCACCCTGGTGGAAAACATCGTAAACGGCCAGATCAGCAATAAGCAGTTCGATGTCACCAACCTGACTTTCAAGGATATCGACACAGTAAAGGAGCTATTCAAGGAGAAGCTGAAGAATATCTACCACGCAAGAATCGAGTACCCGAAATAAAATAGAAAACACCCAACGGGATACATTTGAAAATATGGGTTCATAATTAAAGCGCCAAGCGGAAGCCTACACTATCGTACCCATTACCAGGATAGTGCTGTTGCCGGTACGAAACACGACAGATCCATGCGAGGGATAATATACCACCCCCACGGAACACAGGGGAAGAACCTTGATACGCCCCGACAGAATTTGAAGTATAATACCTAATATCATAATCATTTTGACACCACTCCCAAACATTGCCAGACATATCATAGATGCCAAGTTCATTAGCTTTCTTAGTACCGACATTTCTAATTGGGGTCGCACGATTATAAAATCCCTTGCGCCAAGCATCATATAAATCACGACAATCTTCCTCGTACCAAGCGACTTCTCCAATAATGTTGCTTCCACTATACTCGTAACATTGACTCTTATTTCCTCCACGGGCCGCAAATTCCCATTCAGCCTCGGTGGGGGGTCTGAACGATTTACCTGTCAGCTCATTGAGTTTACGGATAAAAGTCTGAACATCACTCCATGTCACACTTTCTACAGGAAGATGCGCACCACGCCACCTGCAATTTTTTGGATGGCTTCCCATTACAGCTTTCCAAAGTTCTTGTGTAACCTCGGTTTCGGCAATATAATAATCAGTTAAAGTTTCAGAATGTACAGGATCTTCATCATCAAAACTTCCCATCAAAAACGTACCACCTTCAACTTTTATCATCTTGAAGCTGACACCATTGACAGTCTCGGTGAAGGATTGGGAATCAGAAGGTTCAGGCTCCTGCACGGGCTGTTCCGGTTCCTTTTTTTCCTCCTTATTGCCAGCCTCAGCCCCTTCTGCTCCTCCTGCATTGTTTATTACACTTTGGTTGCCGTTCGACAAATACGCATCGCCACCACCAGTGTTTATGTTGTTGGTGTAATTGATGCATCCCGTCAACAGCAAAACCGGCAGCGACAAAAGCATAGCATTCCTATTCATGGATAATTTCATTTATTGATAATTACATTCTGGTCGCCATTGGACATGTTCACGTCCTTGGCGTTGATATCATTGTGGATAGTGGTGGTATTGCCGATTTCTATAGTATTGCCATGGCCAGCCACGAATACTGAAGTGCCTTTGGTAGCAAAAATCACTATTAACACTACAGCAATGGCTATTATGGCTATAATCGGCAGCTTGCGGTTGCTGCTGCTATCTCCGCTACGCATATTACGACTCATGATAATTGGTTTTGATGGTTATTGGTTAATTCTTATATTGCAATTGTTGAAAAAAAAGCCCCGAAAGCAACTATTAAATCTCCCGGGGCTTTTATGAAAAGTGTGTTATGAATTCTGAATATTCAGCTTGTTGACCTCGTCCATGTATTTCTCCACCATCGAGACGTAATCAGCAAACTTGGCAGTCTTGCGGATATCGTCGGTACGCTTGCCTGGGCCAAAGTCCACATCCACAATGCGGTACACGCTGCATGGATTGGCACGGAGAATGTATATCCTGTTGCTCAGGAACACGGCCTCGGAGATGTCGTGGGTAACGTTGATGATGGTGGGATCGAGCTTGGAGTTGTAGTAGACATCCAGCAAGGCTTTCTGCATATCGCGCTTTGCGAATATGTCGAGGGCGCCGGTTGCCTCATCCAAGAGCAGTATCTGCGACTTGCAAACCAGGTTTCGGGCCAGTGATACTCTCTGAAGCTGACCGCCGGAGAGTGTAGGATACTGGGCCCATTTCTCGGCCTGGTCCTGAAGGCCCACCACGTTGAGTAGCTCCATGGCCCTGCTGTTGGCCTCTTCCTTCTTTACTCCCTGCATCACCAGAGGCAATGCGACATTCTCCAATACTGTCATCCAAGGGAACGAGCTGTATTGCTGGAACACCATCGGGATATAGTGGTCGTTGCCTATCTCCTTGCCATAGAACTTGATAGTGCCGGAATTTGGCTTGCTGAGGCCTGATATCAGCTTCAGGATCTGGCTCTTTCCGGAACCTGATGCTCCCAGAATAGAGAAAAACTGTCCCTGACCCGGAAGGTCCTCGACGCGGAGGTTGAAGTTGTCGAACAACTTGAAAACTCCAGTTGCCGTGGGGAAGCTGAGGCAGATATTCTCAAGAGAGAAAACATCAGCACCCTTGGAAGCGGATGGCTGAGATGGCTGCGCAAAGGAGGTGGCATCAGCAGGCTGCACCGTCTGAGCCGCAGGCTTGCTGACAGGCTCCGCAGGCTGGGAGGCCGGCTGTGTAACCGAGATTTTGGGCTGCTGGGCCGGTTTGGTATCCTCCTGATTGTTGTTGATCAAATCTTCAAACATATCTTAGAACAGTCTTTTACGGTTATACTTAGATGGGAAAATAAGCTTATCCAGATACTTGAGAAGGATATCCTGGAGGATACCGATCACGATAACGAGGATAAGCAGGGCGTATACCTCAGGCATCTTGCTCATACGTGTCATTGTCTGTATCAGGGCTCCTATACCGCTGACAGCGCCGTCCTTGTAGAGCATCTCCACGATTACGATGTACGACCAGCTGATACCTGTGAGGGTGATGATCTCCTGCGAGATGTTTCTGGTGACGTATGGGAAATACACGTAGCGGAACTTCTGCCACTGGGAGGCACCAAGTGTCTGGATGGTCTGGAGATATACGAAATCCTTGTCGTTGGTGGGGTTCTGGAGGTCATTGACCTTGTTGGCCACGGCTGGCAGGATGTATATCAGCAGCGAGAATGTGAGGAAAGATGTCTTCATACCGAAAGTAAGGCCGAAGATGGCGATGAATATACCCGACATTGCAGGTATAGGCAGATAACGGATGGAGTTGATGTACTTTCCAATAATCATGTTGTTTATGGGGTACAGCGAGATAAAGAATCCGAAAGGAAGCGATATCAGGATGGCCCAGAAGTATGCCAGGAGGTTCAGTTTTATTGAATACCAGGCATTTGGCAAAGCGTCGTACTCAGAGAAAAGGCTTCCGTAGCTGGTGATAACGGCCAGCGGCGATGGAAGTATCTTGTCTGGAATAAGGCCCAGCGAGCACACAAGCTGCCATAATGCCAGTATCAGGAAAATACCTGATACTGTTATTATGGTGGAAGTGCTCTTGCTGAGGTTTGGCTGTCCGCCAATCTTGAACAGTTCTTTTACAGCACTCATTATTATATTCGTTGTTAAGATAAGTATTTCTTGAACTAATCAGCCAGAAGCTGGAAATCTGTTCTTCGGTACTGAGCGTCGCTGCCGGTAGAACCTGCTGCGATGGCCTTCTTGCTGCCGTTGCCCACTACCACGAATCTGTTGGGATCGAAACCATACTCCCTTACGAGGTAGTTCTTGATGGAGAGGGCTCTGCGGTAAGAGAGGTCCTGATTGAGCTGTGCGCTTCCGGTGTTGTCGGTGTTGCCCTCGATACGGATGCGTGCTCCCGAGAACTCCTTGGCGATACCCACAAACTCGCGGTCGATGAGGGCCTTGGCGTTGCCGTCGAGGGCGTCGCTGTTGATGGCGTACTCCACAGAAACCGACTTTGTGGAAATCTGTTTCATCTCCTGAGACTTCTCGACAGTAACCTCCTCAAACTGCTGAACCTTCTCGGCATCCTGATTACCCTTCACCTGAGAAGGATTGTCGTAGAGGGCCTCGATGATGGAAGCGTCGTTTACCTTGCGCCATGCCATAGGGCTCTTGCAGAGCTTGAGGTTCTCGTATGTGCGGGCCATCTTGTTGTAGAGCTCGTCACCCTTGATGCCCTGATAGTTGCTGTTGAGACCGAAGAAGTTGGCCTCGTCGCCCAGGGTACAGTAGTAGATGTTGTGGCTGCCGTCGATGGCAAACTGCTCGTCGGTGCCGTATGCCTTTGCGAAAGCCTTGGCGGCCTGCTTTACTGCGGCCTCGTCGGTGTTCATCTTGCTGTTGGCGTACAGGAGCGCGGATATCAGCTTGGTGGCCTTCTCGCGGTTGGCCTCTATCCATGAGCTCTTTGCGATAAGACCGTCACAGATGATGTTGCTGGCCTGCTTGGTGCTTACGAGCACCTTGCTGCCGGGCATTGTGGCCACGATGTCCTGGTCGTCGGGAGAGAAAACCACAGCTGCGTCGCACTGTCCGGCCTTGAATACTGATGCTGCGTCCAGACCAGAAGACACAATCTTGAGGTTTACCTTGTCGCTCATCACCTGCGACGATGTGTTCACCTCCGAATAGTCGATATTGTTGGTTTCCAGAGTGTTGAGCAGGAGAGTCTGCGAAGCTGTACCCTCGCTGCATGCCACCACCTTGCCCTTGAGGTCGGCCACGGTGTTCACGTGCTTGTTTACCACAATGGCGTCGGCGCCGCGGCTCCAGTTGCTTATGTTCACGAACTTGGCGTCAGCCATGTCGGAGCCCTCGCCCATCTCTACAGGGAAAGCATCAGCTGTACAGTATATCATGTCGATATCTCCGTTCTTGAAAGCGGCGCGTCCTGCTGGGAAATCGTCCTGAACCACGATCTTGAGCTTCAGGCCATACTCATTATATATAATACAGTTCTCGTTGGGGTCTATTCCATTGTTGAGATACATGAAAGGGAGGAATCCTGCGTATGTGTTGGTTCCAATGGTGATGGTGTTCTTGTCGGAGCCACTGAAAACAGACGAGCCCGAACCACCCTCAGATCCATTGCCGGCCAGCGACAGGCCGCCTACTACGGCACCTACGCCAAGCACTACGCCGGCGTATTTCACCCAAGGTTTTACTTTAGCCATATTTATTAGTTTTATTATAAGTTTTACATTACATTATTTCTCGGCATCCTGCACGCCCTTCACCTTTGATGGGTCTTTGCAGAGAGCCTCTATTATCGAAGCGTCCATCACCTTGCTCCATGGCTGAGGAGCCTTGCAGAGCTTGAGACCCTCGTACTGATTGGCCATCTTGTTGTAGAGCTCGTCGCCCTTCATGCCCTGGAATCCTGAGTTGAGTCCAAAGAAGTTGGCCTCGTCGCCGAGTGTGCAGTAGTAGATATTGTGGCTGCCGTCGATGGCGAAGTCGGCTTCTACGGCGTAGGCCTTGGCGAAAGCATCAGCAGCCTGCTTTACAGCGGCCTCGTCGGTGTTCATCTTGTAGTTGGCGTACAGGAGTGCTGATATCAGCTTCTCAACATTGGCTCGGTTGGCGTCTATCCAAGAGCCCTTGGCTATAAGGCCGTCGCAGATGATGCTTGCGAACTCCTTGGTGGAAGCAAGGATCTTGGTGTTTGGTGTAGAGGTTACGATGTCCTGGTCGTCAGGAGAGAACACCACAGCGGCGTCGCACTGTCCTGCCTTGAAAACCTGGGCAGCATCCAGAGCTGACGCCACCACCTTCAGGTTTACCATGTCGGGCTTTACTTCTGGCGACGAATTTACCTGAGAATACTTGATTCCTGCCTGCTCCAATACGGTGAGCAGCAAGGTGTTGCTGGCAGTGCCCTCGCTGCATGCCACCACGGCGCCCAGAAGGTCGCCCACCTTCTCGATGTTGGTGGTGGAAACTATGGCGTCGGCGCCGCGGCTCCAGTTGCTGATGTTCACGAACTTGGCATCGCCCATGTCGGATCCCTGGCTCATCTCTACAGGGAAAGCATCAGCGGTGCAGTATATCATGTCGATATCGCCATTCTTGAATGCGGCGCGTCCTGCGGCGAAATCGTCCTGGATCATCACCTTGAGCTTGATGCCGTATTCCTTGTAGAGTATGCAGTCCTCGTTGGGGTCTACTCCGCCATTGAGGTACATGTATGGGAGGAATCCTGCGTATGTGTTGGTACCTACTGTAATGATATTGCTGCTGGATCCATTGCCGGTATTATTGCCGCCGTCGCATCCCATGGCAAGCAGCGATGCTGCCACAACAGCCGTGCAGGCTGCCTTGCCCATCAAATTCTTTACTGACATAATTTTATTGAAAGAAAAGTTTATAGACTAAAAATAATTGCGGTTGTTCTGAAGCTTGTCGGCAGCCCTGTTCAGCGATGCTGTCATGGAATCCACGCTCTTGTCTTCCAAGGCCTTTGGACCCGAATCCGACGAAGAGAAAATGCCGTCGATGCCGCTCTCGCGGTATTTCTGCAAAAACTCCTCGGCCTTTACGCTGTTCACTGCATTGTCGAGGGCTATCTGGTCGATGATGCCGCCGGTCTCGTCGATGATGAGTGACATCTCGCCGAGTTTCTGGCTGATATCGTTGTCCATGAAGTCCATGGCCATTGTGAAACTGTCGAGCTCGTCGTGGTTGTCGGACAAGAGACCCTGTATTGATGAGAATGCCTTGTGCTGTGCCTTTATGGACTCGAATTCCTCCTTGCGGGCCTTTACTGCGTCCTCGGTGTCCTCCACCTTGAGTTCGGCAGCCTTCTTGAGCTCGGTGAGTATCATCATCCAGGCCTTGCTGTCTTCGAGACGCTTCGACGAGTTCTCTATTGCGGTCTTGAGGCGTACAATCTTGTTGTTGCAGACCTGAGCCTCCTGCATGCGGTTGCTCTTCTGGAGGAGGTCCAGCTTGCGGAGGTTTTCGTCCATCTCGGCGCGCTTGAGCTGCAGACGCTTCTCGTTCTGCATGTTGAGGCCCTTAACATCTCCCAGCAGCTTGCTGATTTTCTGGATCTTGCCTTTCATCTCCTTTACCTTGCCTTCCACAATGGCTATGGGGTCGAGCTCAACCACCAGGCCAGTAAGCTTGCGCATTATCAGGAAGTAGACGTTGCTGCAGAGGTTGCGGAATTTCTGGTTTGTGATCAGGAATCCGATGAGAGCCAGCACACCGCAGAGGGCCGCCAGGGTAATGGTTTTCTGTGTAAGACTTATCAGGAAGTCGATATTCTTGAAAATCAAGAAACCGCCGCCAATAATAAGACCTGCCAATACAATCTTGGCGAGGGTACCTCCTGGACGCTGCCAGGGTGATAATGGTTTGTTTTCCATATTATATGTATTTGTTTAGTTGATTGCGTTGTCTATCTTCACCATGTCGGCCTTCAGGGCAGCTATCACCGCGTTGATGGTGACATCGAAATCGAGTTTCTTGGAGTTGAGGTCGGCCCTCTTCTGTGAGACTTCGGCCTGAAGCTCCTGAATCTCTGACTGGAGCTGGGCCATCTGTGACTGAAGCTCCTCTATTTGCTTAAACTTCTGCTCTATCAACTGGGTAGGAGCTGTAATCTCCTCCTCTATGCGCTGACCAAGCTGCTGAAGCGCGGCTGAACGCTCGCCTTCCATCCTCTCCACATACTGCTTGAGGCTGTTCATCACTATCTCCTTGGAGAATGTAGGGTTGCCTGCCTGTATGCTGAAAAAGGCCGACATTATCCTCTGTTTCTCGTCTGGAATGTTCTTGCGGAAATTCTCGTTGTCGATGATGCTCTTCAGCTCCAGGTAGTCGGGGCCCGGCAGGTTGAACTCCCTGAGGGCGGCCTCAAAAGATTTCAGCAGGTCAGGGTTTATCTTGCCCTGACCCGAAGGCTGCTCCACGTTGATGCTGGGCATCTCGATATCCTGTACGCCCGGAGCCACATACGCTGGCTCGGCTGGCTGGGGAGCCGGCTGGGCTTTTGCCTGAGGCTTTGTGTCGCCTTCCTCTTCCTCGATGAAGGCGCTCTTCAATTTGTCAAAAAATCCCATAATAATTTTATCGAAATTAGTAGTTTGCAATATTTATCAAATTACAAAGTAAACAATTTTTTTTTGAAAACTGAAATTATTTCACCACTTTTTTACATAGAAAATTATT
The DNA here is from genome assembly GCA_045597465.1 of Bacteroidales bacterium. GTDB lineage: Bacteria > Bacteroidota > Bacteroidia > Bacteroidales > UBA3824 > UBA3824. The sequence goes on from JAZLKG010000025.1 coordinate 71,175, forward strand.
TTTTGCCAACATTGGGATTTTCTGAGAGTTAGACCTGCCGATGCTAAAAAACTTCAAAAAGATTTATGGAATTATGATTGAAAACTATCAAATGGGCAGAAAATAAAAAAACATTACTAATAACACTAAAAATTAAAAAAAGCATGAGAAAATTTATTCTGGCAATGATGTTTGCCATGTTCAGCCTTGTATCAATGGCTCAGGAGATTACCATCAGACACAACGTGAACTTCAACGGACAGTCGGCTCTCAACCTTCAGTGCAACTACAGCATTTCAGGCTCAGGCTACGTAAACGCGATAGCCTACATCTGCGATGGCGAGGGTGAGGGTGTTCCCTGCGAAATCAACGGTTACCACGACAGCGAGGGCAACCTCTGCTCTTACGTTACCAAGTCTTACGTGAATGCGGGTAATGTAAAGGCCAACCTCTATATCCCCAACTCGGTGATGGGCGAGTGTTGCGAGCCTGGCGTATGGTATGTGTTCTTCGTGGTATCTGACTACAACACCAACGAGAGACTCTACGAGAGCGAGATGTACGAGTTTCAGTTGGATTACTAATATCAACTTTTACCAGTATCAATCATGATCCTCCCGGCAGCGGATGCCGGGAGGATTTTTTTTACCTGATATCAAAGGGCCTGTAGGTCTTGCGGGCAATGCCGATATATCCGGTCAGGGAAATATTCACCACATTTACGGGCGCCTCCAGGGCGTTGCTGTAGCCGTAATGCTTGTAGCCGGCGCTGATGCCAAAATTCCTGAATCTTCCATAGATGCCCAGACATGGCACATGGAGCGTCTCGGAATCGGGCTTCATATCCAGGGCGCCGTCGTACTTGCCCGACACTATGGCGAATTCGTAGGCCAGGCTGGCGCCAAAATCAGGCATCAGCCCACGGCGCAGCGAAAGCCTTTTCTCCAAGGTGGCGTGTGTCATGCGGCGTCTTTCCCTCAGCTGATAATACAGATGGTCGGTTTGCTGCACCAGAGCCGGCTTGTAGACGGGTCTCAGGGATCCGCCTATGTAGAGGGCCATGTTGGTTCTCTGCTCGTGAATGCCCAGGCTCATGCCCAGACGGTACTCGCGGCGGCAGAATTCCTGAATGGCTGATACCGACAAATACCTGAACAGCAGTCCGCAATTGTTCTTGCCGCCATATCCGGCTATGCGGGCCGCCACGGGGCGGTTGTCGTACAATACTGCAATATCGCGCGGAGAATGTTTGCCTGCGCCGTCGCCGTTCATGTCCAGGCCAAGCGAATGTAGGAAATCCAAGGTGGCGGCGTCGGCGTACTGCGCGGCGTAGTGGACAGGATATCCGCCCTTGGGGTCGGCTCCGTTCTCCACCAGAATCCTGGCGGCATCCATGGAGGCGTACTCCACGGCCACCGAAAATGGCGTGCGGCTTCCCGACTTCAGGTTTACATAGGCCCCGTTGCGTATCAGCAGGCTTATCATCGCAGTGTCGTTGAGGGCGGCGGCCACATGCAGTGCCGCCATGGAGTCACTCATTACGATATCGGGATTGGCTCCGTGGAAAAGCAGCACGTCGGCGTTTTCCAGAAAACCGTTGCTGACGGCATGCAGCAGGGCCGTGTGCCCGGCCGAGTCACGGAGGTCCACCTTTGTGCGGTCG
>JAZLKG010000026.1:0-71046 GCA_045597465.1 Bacteroidales bacterium
TATTATTATCTTTGTGGTCGGCATTTCGCCCGGGAAAATATAAAATCGTTAATGTAAATGAAAGTATTGTTGGTATCTACATCGGACAAGATAGGTGGCGCTGCCATAGCGTGTACCCGCATCTTCAACGCCCTTCGCAAGAACGGGATGGAGGTGCGGATGCTTGTGCGCGACAAGGTGTCAGTTGATTCCGGCATAGTTTCCATCAATTCGTCGTGGATGCGTAGGGCATTTAATTTCCTGGCATTCTGCATGGAGAGGCTGAGGCTTCTGTTCCATCTTGGATTCAGGAAAAAGAACCTTTTCCAAGTCTCGCTCGACAATTGGGGAACCATGGGGCTTGTGGACCATCCTCTTGTAAGGGAGGCCGATGTCATCAATTTCCATTGGACAAGCCAGGGAATGCTGAGTCTCCGGCAGCTTGAAAAACTGGTGTGGATGGGCAAGAAGATAGCCTTCACCATGCACGACATGCACAATTTTACCGGAATTTGCCATTACGCCGGCAGCTGTACGCAGTATCAGCAGCAATGCGGTAACTGTCAGTTCATTAACGGCGGCAAGAATGCGAACGACTTGTCGCGAAGATGGCTTGGAAAGAAACTTTCGATGCCCATTCGCCAAAAAATCACCTATATAGCGTGCAGCCGCTGGCTTGCCGATACGGCCAGAACTTCCACCCTGATGCAGGGGGCAGATGTGGTGGACATACCCAACCCGATAGATACCGGAGCTTTCTACCGCATGGATAGTGAAGATGCCCGGGCCGCGTTTGGAGTATCAGCCAAAAAGGTGATACTGTTTGGCGCCGTAAACATTGCCGACAGCCGCAAGGGATTCCGTTACCTGCAAATGGCATTGCAGCATATCAGCGCTCAGAATCCTGACAGCGTGGATGACATAGAGCTGCTGATATTCGGCAAGTGCGACGAGGCGGATCTCGTTGGATTGCCATACCGACATAAACTGGCCGGATATCTGGGCTGCTTCAGCGACCTCAGGGCCGTATATTCGGCGGCCGATGTGTATGTAACCCCGTCGCTGGAAGACAACCTGCCAAACACCGTGATGGAGGCTATGGCTTGCGGAACGCCATGTGTATCCTTTGATATAGGTGGACTGCCTCAACTCATTGACCATCTGGATAATGGCTATCTGGCAAAATACAAGGACCACGAGGACCTGGCCCGCGGAATACTGCATGTGATACATAGTACAAGGCATCAGGAAATGATGGACAGTGCGCGGCGCAAGGTGGAGGACAATTTCTCCGAGGCTGTGGTGGCTGACACGTATATGCAAGTCTATGCCAGTTTGCAAGCATCAGAAAACAATTAGAAATCAATCTATTATTATGAACAACATCAAATTACCCGAAAATCTGGCGTGTCACGACACGCTTATGGACGACAAGGATTTCAGAATAGGACATCTGCCCAACGGGCTTACGTACTATATCCGCCACAACGAGGAGCCCAAGAATATGTGCAACATAGAGATACTCCACAGGGTGGGGTCGCTTCAGGAGGAGGAGCACGAGCGCGGCCTGGCGCATTTCCTGGAGCACATGGGTTTCAACGGCACCGAGCATTTCCCGGGCTACAACGGTGCGCGCCTCTATATGGAGAAACTGGGCATTAGCGCCAGCGCCACCATAAACGCATGCACCTCGCGTTTTTACACATATTATTACCTCAACAACGTGCCTACCGACAAGGGCGAGTCTCTCCTGGACGACTGTCTGCAGCTTGTGGCAGACTGGGGAGGCGCTTTCCTGCTGGACGGCGAATGCATAGAGCGTGAGCGCGGTGTGGTAAAGACTGAATGCATGCGTGCGAGCAGCAATATGGGCCGGCGTCTCTTCGACAGCGTGGTGGAGACCATTACCTCCGGCAACAAGTATGCCTACAGAAAGCCTCTGGGCCTGCTCTCGGTGGTGGAGGGATTCCCTCACGACGCCATCAGAGAGTTCTACAGGAAATGGTATATTCCTCAAAACCAGGCTGTGTTCATTGTAGGCGATATCGATGTTGACATTATGGAGCAGAAGGTTGCGGCTCTGTTTGGAAAGTATCAGAACCCTGAAAAACCTGCTCCCGTGCGCGAATACCCGATGGATTTCAACGAGGAGCCCATATTCGCCTTCGCAACCGACAAGGAGCTTCCAAACGCCCAGATCATACTGAGGTGTAAGTATCCCGTTCCTGATGCTGCCGATATTCCGCTTTCGCAGTATGGATACTGCGAGGTCGTAAAGACACTCATAGAGATAATGCTGGAGATGCGCGTGGCAGATCTTTTGGAGATGTCTGAATCGCCGTTCTCAAGCGTCCAAAAGGATATCGACTCTTTCTTCGAAAGCAGGGTGATGGAGACCGTCACCATTAGCTGCAACGTGTGCCGCGGCATGGAGCTGGATGCCTACAGGAATCTGCTGGGCCTGTTGTTGAAGATACGGGCCAACGGATTTTCCGAGAGCGAGTTCCAGCAGGCCATCCAGATATATCAGAACAGGCTGGAGAAGACTTTCGCGGAACGCAGCTGTATCCACAACAATACCTACTGTGAGTTGTCGTTCTCGCATTTCCTCTCCCATGAGCCTATAACATCGGTGGAGGGAATATACAATTTCAGCAATGATGCCATCCAATACATAGATCTCGATCTCATAAACACCACCCTGAGGGATATGTTGCCGGACGGCGGACGCAATTTCATATCGATGGTTTATGTACCTGAAGCCGACGGCGACACTGTATTCCCTGATGCCGGCGATTTCAGGAACCTCGCCATGGAATTGTTCGCATCGGATTTCAAGGAATCGGTGTCGGTGGACGGTGATTTTAGCATTATGAATCAGATGCCCGAGCCTGGCAAGATTGTGGACGAGCAGTACGACAGCCGTGTGGACGCATACACTCTTACATTGAGCAACGGGGTCAAGATAACATACAAGGTTACCGACTTCAGTGCCGACGAGATAAAATTCCAGCTGAAGTCCTACGGCGGATCGTCGCAGTTCGAGGTGGAGGATTTCCCGAATTTCCGCCTTATGGACGAGGTGATGACATCGGTGGGCCTGGGCGACCTTTCGGAGAGCCAGTTAAGGAAGTACTTCGCCGACAAGGCCATCAGATACGAATATTCAGTATATGAGCACTTCCATTACCTGAAGGGACAAGTGTCGAAACTTGACCTGGAGACCCTGATGCAGGTGATATACTGCTTCTTCTGCAATCCCGGCCACTGCGAGGGCGATTTCCGCAATTTCGTAAACCGCAGGCGCAACATCATCATGAACTACAAGTATCAGCCCACCAAGATAATGGAGCAGCGCAAGGACGAGCTGGTGCTGGAAAACTGCTCGCGTGACCATTGGATGACCCTCCAGGATGTCGACAGGATGGACCTGGCCAGGATACTCGAGATGCACAGACAGCTGTTTTCCGATGCGTCGGCATTCGATTTCCATTTCGTTGGCGCCATAGATGTGACCGAGTTCAAGACCCTGGTGGAGAAATATCTGGCCGGACTGCCAAGCACCAACAAGGGCCCACAGGCCCGCCACTGGCTGGTGTGTGACGAATACAGGAACATAATGCACTGCAGCCAGGTGGACATGGTGGAGCCCATTGCCATGGTAGGCGTTAATATGGAGAATCGCCAGCTGGAATACAGCGTGACAAACTACATTATGTGCAAGATGCTGCAGGTGTACATGGACAAGAGGGTAGGGGACGAGGTGCGCCGTAAGGCTTCCATTTCATACTCATGCTGGGCCGACGTGGACCTAAACATTGATTTCAAGAATCCTGGAATGGTGTGTGTAATACTTTCGATGGCCGCCGAGGTGCAGCCCGAGTACGGATGGCGATGCCGCTGCATCATGAACTCCGTATTGGACCAGGCAGTGAGCCAGGGAGTCTCTGATGCCGACTTTTCCAATATAAAGGAGGAAGTGAAAAACATATACAAGCCCACTCTCAGGCGAAACGCATGGTGGATATATTATATAAGGCAACTCCATATCTACGGCCTGGACCTCTTCAGCGATATCAGTGGCTTTGTGGAGGCCGTAGGGAAGGAAGATTTCAACCAGTTTATAAAGAAGGTTGTGCGTACTGGCACCAGGCAGACTTTTGTATTTACACCCACCGGAGTGGAGCAGGTTTCCGCCCCGGACCAACAATAACAATTAAAAAAGTTTCTTATTTATGAAGACACCAAATCTCATCATCGTGCTGATGCTGCTCTCCATTGCGGGAGCCATAGCACAGAATCCGCAGGATCCGCTTCCCGTAGATCCCGGCTACAGAGTGGGCAGGCTCGATAACGGGCTTACCTATTACATCCGCCACAACGAGGAGCCCAAGAATCAGGTATGCTTCCACATAGCCCAGAAAGTGGGCTCCATGCAGGAGGAGGAGAATCAGCGCGGACTGGCCCACTTCCTGGAGCACATGGCTTTCAATGGCAGCGAGCATTTCCCCGGAGGCCGCATGATAAAGTTCCTGGAGGAAAACGGAATAAAGTTTGGCGCCGAGCTCAACGCCTACACTTCGATGGAGAAAACCGTTTACCGCATCGACAACGTTCCCACCAACAAGGGCGGGTTCCTCATTGACTCGTGCCTCCAGATCCTTGCCGACTGGAGCGGCGGAGTGCTGCTTCAGGACGACGAGATCGATAAGGAGCGCGGAGTTATCAAGAGCGAGTACCTGATGCGCAACTCGGCACAGATGCGCATGCTCGACAGCATCCTGCCCGACCTCATGAGCCGTACCAAATACGCCTACCGCATGCCGATAGGCTTGATGTCGGTGGTGGAGAACTTCCCCTACGACGACCTTAGAGACTATTACAGAAAATGGTATCACCCCAGCTATCAGGGCATCATTGTGGTGGGCGATATCGATGTGGATGATATAGAGGCCAAGATAAAGGCAATGTTTTCCAAGTTTACCAATCCCGAAAACTACGCCCAGATAGAGCCTGTGATGGTGCCATATAACGACGAGCCAATTTTCGCCACCGCAAGCGACAAGGAGCAGCGCAACACCGAGATAGAAATCTTCTTCAAGTATCCCCGTTTCCCAAAGGATCAGAAATGCACCTACGCATACCTGCCTTACGATTTCGTGGAATCGCTGGCATCAGCAATGGCCTATTACAGATTCGACGAGCTGGCCAAGAAGGCTGACTCGCCTCTGCTCTACGGATACAGCTCGCCATCGCAATATGTCTATGCAACCACACTGGATGCGTTTGTAACGGCCGGATCAGCCAAGCCCGGACGCGAGCTCGAGGCCTACAAGTTCCTTCTGCGCGAGAGCCTCAGGATGGCAAAATACGGATTCTCCGACGACGAGTTCCAGAGAACCAAGGCTGAGATTCTGGCATCGTTCGAATCCAGATACATGGAGCGCGACAAGCAGCCAAACTCATATTACGTAAACCAGTGCATATCCAATTTCCTGGAGAACGACCGCCTTACATCCATTGCCGACGATTACGAATTTGCCAAGCAGATGCTCGATATGATTCCGCTGGAGGCAGTAAACCGGTTTGTGAGCGAGCGCATCTCCACCAACGGCAGCAACATGGCCGCATTCAACATGTCGCCCATATCCGACGATCAGTTCTATTTTACCAAGGATATCTACAAGACTGCCACTCAGGAGGTTTTTGCCGAGGATATTGAACCAATGGTTCAGAAGAAGATGACCGAGCCCCTTATCATGAAGGAGCCAAAGGCCGGCAAGATAAAGAAGGTGTCGCTCGACAAGCTTACGGGAGCCAGAATACTCACACTGAGCAACGGCGCCACTGTCTACACCAAGAAAACCGATTTCAAGGACGACGAGATTCTCTTCTACGCACATTCGTATGGCGGCACATCGCTCTACGACGCTGCCGAGGAGCACAACCTGAGATACGTGGATGGCATCATGGCCAACGTGGGATTGGGCAACTACTCGCGCACCGACCTCAGGAAATACCTTGCCGGACGCAATGTGTACGTGCAGCCCAGGGTATCGCTCATCGAGGACGAGATGGACGGCAACTCTGTAAAGAAAGACCTCCCATACATGTTTCAGCTGATATACTGCTATTTTGCTCAGCCCGGACACAGCACCGAGGATTTCCAGACCTTGCAGCAGCAGATACGTCAGTCGATAATCACCTCCAGCCTTGACCCCAAGAGCAACTTCAACGATACTGTGGCCGCCATCCGCTACAACCACAATCCGCGAAACTCCAAGCTTACACCATCCCAGGTGGATATGATGGATTTCCAGCGCATACAGCAGATATACAAGGAGAGGTTTGCTGAGGCCAGCGATTTCACGTTCCACTTTGTGGGCAGTTTCGATGAGGCCACCCTCGATTCGCTTATCTGCAAATACATTGCATCGCTGCCCGGCAGCAAGAAACGCGAGACATTCCGCAAGCACACCAACGATTTCAACACCGGAAGCGTAAACAGCAGCACCACCCTAAAGATGGAGACACCCGAGAGTCAGGTAATAAAATACTACACTCTCCAGAATGTAGACTACAGCCTCAGCAACGATCTTACATTCAGCGTAATATCCCAGATACTCAACAACAGATACTTCAGGGTTATCCGCGAGGAGCAGTCGATAGCCTACCATTCTGGCTGCGCCATGTACCTCTATCCCAACGAGGAGCCGGGCAAGGCCGACCTCACACTCAAGGCCAGCAATCCGCTGAAGGCCGAGTACGCCCACCGCGCCAATCAGCTGATGGATTCCATCATGCAGTCGGCCATCGACAAGGGATTCGATCAGGACGAGCTCGACAAGGTGCGCTCATTCATGATAAAGAACCACGAGGAGAGCCTCCGTCAAAACGGCACTTGGCTCAACTATATGAACAAGTTCTTCGATTACCATGCCGACTATATCAGCGATTTCGAAACCATCATCAATTCGCTTACCACCGACGGCCTGCGCAAATCTTTGGAAGAATTTGTTAATGCCTCATTCAAGCATACTTACATACTATTGCCTGAAGGAGTGGAGCAGGTGGCTCCGCTGGAATATTAGAGTGGCTGATGCTGCCTTGATACCATAAACGCAAAATGCCCGTGGGCCAAAAGTCCACGGGCATTTTCTTTGTTTTTTCTGATTATCCTATTGCCTGCTGATGGCCTTCAGTGTGAGCTCAAGGCCCTCGCCGCGGAGGTCTTTTGCTATTATTACTCCGTTCTCGTCTATCAGGAAGTTGGTAGGTATAGATTGAATGTTGAGCTCGTCTACCACGGGAGATTCCCATCCCTTGCCGGTATATATCTGGTGTTTCCAAACAAGGCCATCCTTGTTTATTGCCTTCAGCCAGTCGTTTTTGCGGTCGTCGATGGATACGCTGAAAATCTCGAAGCCCGTTCCTTTGCTAAACTCGCCGTTCTTGTATTCCTTATATGCCTTCACCAGGTTGGGGTTTTCGGCACGGCATGGAGGACACCATGAAGCCCAGAAATCCACCAGCACCACCTTGCCCCTTAGCTCGATAAGCTCTATGGATTCGCCGTCGGGATTGTCGCCCTTGATGTTGGGCAGTCTGTCGCCTATCTCGGTGCCCGTCTTCTGGGCCATGGCGAGTATCGGAAGCATCAGCAATGCGATAATGTAGAATAATTTTCTCATATTGTTTTTTTTGTAATAAGTAATAATAAAAGTTGCGATTTGGTTTTTTTATGGCTGCGCCACTACGCAATTACCTCAAATTTCTTACCAAAAACAGCAACTTTGGCATTGGAAAATCGTATAAGTCAGTTAATTAATAAAAATAAAGTTTTTTTTAGGATTTTACTTCTTTAAGTGTAAAAAAAAACTAATTTTGCAATTTGAAAAACTTTTATTTAAATAACAGAATTAATAAATAAACATCAAATTTTCTACTATGAAAGGATTTTTCAAAAGTTCGATCGGTAAGAAGGTCATAATGAGTGTGACTGGCCTCTTCCTGATTCTGTTCTTACTGTTCCACATGTGTATGAACATGGTGGCAGTATTCAGCGCCGAGAAATACAACGCAGTTTGTGAGTTCCTCGGTTCCCATTGGTATGCCGTAGCAGGTACAGCAGTGCTCGCTTTCGGTTTTATCTTCCACATCATCTACGCGTTTATCCTTCAGATCCAGAACCGTAAGGCACGCGGAAATGATCGTTATGACAATCAGAACCTTCCTAAGGGTGTGGAGTGGTCTTCTAAGAACATGCTCGCTCTTGGAGGTATCGTACTCTGCGGTCTTCTCCTTCACTTCGCTCATTTTTGGGCAAAGATGATGTATGTTGATTTGGTATCTACTGAGGCTGAGATCGATTCTATGGTTAAGGCTGGTGGAATTGCTCCTACTGATGGAGCAGCTTGGATCAATTTCTACTTCTCAAAGTGGTACTTCGTAGTAATCTACCTCGTATGGTTCGCTGCTATCTGGCTCCACCTCAATCACGGTTTCTGGTCAGCATTCCACACACTCGGCGCCAGCAACAACAAGTGGATCCCAAGACTCAAGACTATCTCTACTGTTTTCACTACAGTTGTAATGGGCGGTTTCGCTTTGGTAGTTTTGGTTGCTTTCTTTAGATCTATGTGCTAATTGATTTCTGTTTCTGGAAGAAATTAATTACATAACAAACAATCAGTTAATTAATATTACTTAAACGTAATTTTAAAATCTATATCAAAATGGCAAATTTGGATTCTAAAATTCCTGCTGGCGATTTGAAGGACAAATGGACCAACTATAAGGAACATCAGCACCTTGTAAATCCAGCCAACAAGAGAAAAATCGATATTATTGTAGTAGGTACAGGTCTTGCAGGTGCTTCTGCCGCCGCTTCCCTCGCCGAAATGGGTTTCAAAGTAAAGGCATTCTGCTACCAGGACTCTCCACGCCGCGCTCACTCAATCGCTGCTCAGGGTGGTATCAATGCAGCCCACAACTATCCTAACGATGGTGACTCTGTTTACCGCTTGTTCTACGATACAATCAAGGGTGGTGACTACCGCGCTCGCGAGGCCAACGTTTACCGTCTCGCCGAGGTTTCTAACCTCATCATCGACCAGTGCGTGGCTCAGGGCGTTCCATTCGCCCGTGAATACGGCGGACTTTTGGCTAACCGCTCATTCGGTGGTGCTCTCGTATCCCGAACATTCTACGCCCGCGGTCAGACGGGTCAGCAGCTCCTCCTCGGTGCCTACTCTGCTCTCTCTCGCCAGATTGGTCTCGGCAATGTTGAGATGCACAACCGTACCGAAATGATGGACCTCGTAATGGTTGACGGCCGTTGCCGTGGTATCGTTACAAGAAACCTTCTCACAGGCGAGATTGAGTCTCACTTCGCTCACTGTGTGATCCTTGCTACCGGTGGTTACGGTAATGTTTACTTCCTCTCTACCAACGCTATGGGTTCAAACGGTTCTGCAGCTATGAAGGCTTACCGCAAGGGTGCTTACTTCGCCAACCCATGTATGGTACAGATTCACCCAACATGTATCCCTCAGCACGGTGACTATCAGTCTAAGCTCACACTTATGTCTGAGTCGCTCCGTAACGACGGCCGCATCTGGGTTCCTAAGAAGAAGGAAGACGCCGAGAAGCTCCAGAAGGGCTTGATCAAGGCTTCTGATATCAAGGACGAGGACCGCTACTTCTACCTTGAGGAGCGTTACCCAGCATTCGGTAACCTCGTTCCCCGTGACGTTGCCTCTCGTAATGCAAAGGAGCGTTGCGATGCCGGTTACGCTGTAAACGCTACTCAGAACGCTGTATTCCTCGACTTCAAGTACGCTATCGAGCGTCTTGGCAAGGATGTAGTAGAGCAGCGCTACGGTAACCTCTTCCAGATGTACCAGAAGATCACCGATACCGATCCATACAAGGAGCCTATGATGATCTATCCTGCTATCCATTACACTATGGGTGGTATCTGGGTTGACTACGAGCTTTCTACCACAATCCCTGGCTTGTTCGCAGCTGGTGAGGCCAACTTCTCTGACCACGGTGCCAACCGTCTTGGTGCCTCAGCTCTTATGCAGGGTCTCGCCGATGGTTACTTCGTATTGCCTTACACAGTACAGGAGTACCTCGCTGACCAGTTCAACGTTGCAAGAATGGATCCTAAGACCACTAAGGAGTTCCAGGAGGCTGAGAAGGAGGTTAAGGATTATATCGACAAGTTGATGAACGTTAAGGGTACCGAGTCTGTTGACTCTATCCACAAGCGTCTCGGTCAGATCATGTGGAACAACGTTGGTATGGCCCGTTCTAAGGAGAGCCTCGAGACTGCTATCAAGGATATCGCTGCCCTTCGCGAGGAGTTCTGGAAGTCTGTCAAGATTCCTGGATCTAAGGACGGTCTTAACGTTGAGCTTGAGAAGGCCAACCGTGTTGCCGACTTCCTCGAGCTTGGTGAGCTTATCGCACGCGACGCCCTCCACAGAGAGGAGTCTTGCGGTGGTCACTTCCGCGTTGAGAGCTCAGACAATGGTGAGGCCAAGCGTGATGACGAGAAGTTCATGTACGTAGGCGCATGGGAGTACAAGGGTTACAACCAGGCTCCTGAGCTCCACAAAGAGCCTCTCAACTACGAGTTCATCAAGGTTCAGACACGTAACTACAAGACTGGTAAGTAATTCCTTCAGGTTATTTACCGTTATAGTTTAATGTTTTATCAATCAAACAAACAGTCAATAAAATGGCAGAACATAAGGGTTTGAATTTGACCTTGAAGGTATGGCGTCAGGCTAACCGCCAGGCTCAGGGCAGATTCGTTGAATATAAGGTAGAGAATATCTCTACAGAGGCTTCGTTCCTCGAGATGATGGATATCCTCAACGAGCAGTTGATCAATACAGCAGATCCAGACGGTCCAGTAGCATTCGACCACGACTGTCGCGAGGGTATCTGCGGTATGTGCTCACTCTTCATCAATGGCCGTGGCCACGGTCCAGACGATCAGATCACTACTTGTCAGCTCCACATGCGTAAGTTCAAGGACGGCGACAAGATCACCATCGAGCCATGGCGCTCGGGTGGTTTCCCTATCATCAAGGATTTGATGGTGGACCGTACCGCTTACGACAAGATCATGCAGGCAGGTGGTTTCGTATCAGTTTCTACAGGTGGTGTTCCTGATGCCAACGCAATTCCTATCAGCAAGATAGATGCAGATGAGGCTATGGATGCTGCTGCTTGTATCGGTTGCGGTTGCTGCGCTGCCACATGTAAGAACGGCTCGGCAATGCTCTTCGTATCAGCTAAGGTATCTCAGCTTGCTCTTCTCCCACAGGGTAAGATCGAGGCTGCCCGCCGTGCAAAGGCTATGGTTGCCAAGATGGATGAGCTCGGATTCGGTAACTGTACCAACACCGGCGCTTGTGAGCTCGAGTGTCCTAAGAGCGTTTCAATCTCGCACATCGCTAGATTGAACCGTGAGTTCCTCAAGGCCAATATCAAGGACTAACGAAAGTTAGGCTTTAGGCTATATTTAATAATAGCGGCAACTTTACTTTTTTTTGAGTATTGTTGCCGCTATTTTTTATTTGATAATTACAAAAATCTTGTTTATTTTTGTTTATTCAAAATTTTGATTGTATGGAAGAAGAGCAGCAAGGAATGATTTATGGTATGTTGGAAAAAGAGTTTGAGTCTTTCCTCAGTTTATTCCCGAAATATCCTGAGGTAGAGAGTGTTGTGCTTTATGGCAGCCGTGCCAAAGGTACCAACAAGCCTTTTTCTGATATCGACATTACCCTTAAGGGACCCAATCTCACCCGCAAGATTCTTAATGATATAGCCTGGGATTTCGAGGAGCTTTATCTTCCATATTTCCTTGATGTCTCCATATACAATAAACTGAAATCCAAGGATTTCGTTAATTCTATTGATAATACAGGAGTTACCATTTATCATAAATCAGTCAATGTATAGGAGAAAAGTTTTATTGGTAATTATGGGAAATTATTGGTAAATTTCCCATAATTTGTTTATATTTGCAATCAAAACTATATGTTATGATTGAGAAAACCCCTAAATATAAGCAGATATCTACTGAGGCGATTAATTTGCTGCAGGATGGCAAGTACTCTGATTTGTTGAGCAAAATCAATGATGAGTATTATTATTGGGACAAGGTGAAATATCTTGCTCCAAAGGATGTTGATAAGGAGGTCCTATGGCAAGCCGTTAAGTTTCAGCGTAATATGTCAATGCAGGTTGTCAGGTTCGGAAATTATTCATTCAGGTTCAGCCTCTCTTCTAAGATGCAGCAGCTCCTGCACGAGTTCGATTTGAATATTGGTGGCAATTTGGGATCTTATGGAACCATTTCCTCCCGTGAGCGCAATAGCTATCTGATTAGTTCCATTATGGAAGAGGCTATTGCCTCGTCGCAAATGGAAGGCGCTTCCACTACAAGGAAAATTGCTAAGGATATGTTGCGTAAGGAAATGAAGCCTCAGAACCGCAGTCAACAGATGATTGTGAATAACTATAACACAATCAGGGATTTGGTTGAGACTAAGGGTGAGACTTTTTCTATCTCAAGGCTTTTGGAAATCCATAAATCCATTTCGGAAAAAACTCTTGACGATTCTGATTTTGAGGGCCGTTTCAGAACCGACAACAATATATATGTTGTTAATGGAATAACGGGCGATGTGGCGCATACTCCTCCTGATTTTCAGGAAATTGAAAGCTTGATGAAGGATATGTGCGATTTCGCGAATAATAATACCGATACTTTTATTCATCCTATTGTAAAAGGCATTATACTGCATTTTGTATTAGCCTGGACTCATCCTTTCGTGGATGGCAATGGTCGTACCGCAAGGTCGATATTCTATTGGTATATGCTGAAAAACGGATATTGGCTTACAGAGTTTCTGTCGATTTCCCGTATTATTTATAAGAGCAAGTCCAAGTATGAGAAGGCTTATGTCTATTGTGAGAACGATGATATGGATCTCACTTACTTCATCAATTACAATCTTGACGCTATGCGAATGGCTTACAATGAGTTGAGACAATATCTCTCAAGAAAGATTGATGAGCGAAACCAGAGGTTGATATCAGATTCCAACAATTTGAATATCCGTCAGCGTCATATTTTAGAGATACTTAGGACCAATCCAAATTCGGTGTTTACCACCAATGAGATATCAAATCGTTTTGGCGTTACTGTAAAGACCGCACGTGCTGATCTTCAGGGACTTGTAGAACTTGGATATTTGAAAGCAGTGAATCTCAATACCCGTAAGATTGGCTATGTCGGGAAATAATTTATTGGTAATTATGGGAAATTATTGGTAAATTTCCCATAATTGTTTTTCTTGTTGTTTTTTTATAAAAATATTGATTGCAAAATCTTTTTGTATAGAATATTTTTTACTAATTTTGTTGCGGAAAGGAATACTCTTTTTTTTTCTAAAAAATATGACAAAATATTTGCAAGATATGCAAAAAATGTTAGCAAGCAAGCAAGCAAGCAAGCAAGCAAGCAAGCAAGCAATAGCTATTATCAGCCACAACACCTCTGGGCGCTGTGCGCGGTTTCGTATGCGGAACCACGCACAGCGCTTTTTTTGTCCTGATATAATCAACAATATTATAAATTCTTAAAACAATTATGCTAATGATAAAAGAAGAACAGAAACCCAATTACATTGCCGCCGAGATGGAGGTGGTGATGGTGGATTGTGCGGATATTATCTGCACAAGTCCTGGTACAGGTAATACAGAATCCCTCGGCGAGGAGGATTTTGATTGGTAAAATCAATTAAAAACATTCAGAAAGTTATGAATTATTCAATGAGAACATTGCTTGCCTTTGTGGCAGGCGCGTTTGTTTTGAGTGCCTGCAACGACGATGAGCTTGCAGTTCAGAATGCTCCCGTGCAGGAGGAGACTCAGACTCCGACTTTGAAACACCTTGTGTTCAACGCCATTCAGGAAGGTGACGAGGCTATCAGCAAGGCTTCTATCGAAAATTCTAACAGCATTGTGTGGAATGCAGGAGATATGATAAGCGTATTAGATGGCTCTGACATTAACTTCGGAAATCAGTGTTTCACTCTCACCTCGGGAGCAAACTCCACAACAGGAGTATTCGAGGGCGAGGCTGTGGAGGCTAATACATATTATGCTGTGTATCCTTACGTGGAGTCTTATTCAGGGCCTGTTACTGAGGCCGAGGCATTAGAAGCTGTTGGTGGCGACTCTGGCTTGCTTGGTTTTTTACAATCTGAGTGGGAGTGGTATGGAGACGAATATTGGCTTCGTTATTATATTATGTCAAGCGAAGGCATTTCTGCTGAGAATTGTGAGGTTATCATGAATTATCTGAAGGGGGAAACCGTAAAAAAAGGCCCATTCCTCACAAGTGACGGCAATATAGAGAATGTTGTGATTCCTGCCGTTCAGAATGCCGTAGCCGGAAGTGCCGATCCTGCTACCATGCTGATGATAGCAAAGAGCACCGACAAGTTCGATTTCGAGTTCAAGAACGTATGTGCCTACCTTAAGGTGACTCCTCAGTTTGATTGCTCGGCAATTGCCATTATCTGTGAATCCGACTGTGCGCTTGCCGGTACCGTAACCATTGATTACAATGATGGTGAGCCACGATTGGTAAGCACCGACAATTCTTCCAATCAGGTAATCCTGAAGGGAGACATTAAGGCTGGCAATTCTTATTACATAGCAGTATGTCCCACAACTGTAAGTGGAGGTTTCCGTATAGAGTTCCTTAACTCCGCAAAGTCCCACTACTACAACCGCGAAAGCTCCAAAGACCTTGTTCTTACACGTAGCAAGGTAATCAACATGGGCGAGTTTGCTCAGGATGGTAAATGGTCTTATAGTTCCGATGTGTCGGGCAACGACGGCAATGGCCACAGATGGGAACTTGTGGCTCCTAACCTCAAGATAGCCACAGAGACTGCGTCAAATACAGTGATGGATATCGATGAAGCCAAAGGATTATGGGGTAATGATTGGGAATTGCTGACTGTTGATGATATCTCTTTATTGCCAGTGACTGATTTTGATAATTATGCTAGTTCTTTGTCTTTGAGTCATCTAGGTGTTCTGTCTCTTGTTAAATCGCCTGTCAGTGTTATCAATCTGAGTTCTGATGGCTATATTTGGATTTCAGATATTGAGTATAATTACTATAATTTTGTCAATCTCCTTTTGGGTACTGAATATTCATTTGATTTAGAATTTAACGTTTTGTATAAGTACGTTCGTTAGGAGAACTTGATATCAGGACTTTGGAATTTCTTATGAACTTCCCAAATGTTGTCTTCCGGGGCAGATTTGGGAAGTTTTGTTATGTTTCTCAGACGCTTTAAAAATCCGATTTCAGCAACTTATCTTAACATTATTTGCTGAAATGGAGTTTTAAAAAGGTCATTTCAGCAACTTATCTCAACATTGTCTGCTGAAATGGTATCAAAAATCATAGATTTAGACAGATTTTTAGGTGGCTTTGTGTCTAAATCTATGATTTTTTAAGAGATTTAGACAAATATCTGTGTGCTTTCGTGTCTAAATCTCTGAAATTATTTGAACAAGTCCTTGATAGTCACTGTGTTCTGTATAATCTTGCTGTGCATGTTTTGCTTTAGCCCTACACTGGTAATCAGCGTGATGCGGACTGATTTGCTTGTTCGTGTCTTGCTGATAAAAGTGTCTTTCCGGTTTTCGATTTTATCGCGCTCACTTTTGGTGATCTCGAACTCTCCGCTGCTGAATTTCATCTCGCAAAGATTTATTGCAAGGTCGGCTCTGTCGATTATCAAATCTATCTGAACCCCTCGTTCATCTTCTTGCGAAGTAGTTCTCCAACAGTATATAGCAGTCTGTACGCCACCGATTTTAAGCGCTTCCTTTATTTGATTTGTATGGTTGAGACAAAGCAATTCGAAAGCGAATCCACTCCACGATTTGTAAGTGCTTGTGTTGATAGCGTGTGTCCAATATTCCTCGTCTTGGTAATTGCATTTGTCCTGTACCTTGTGGCAGAAATACAGAAACGGATCGGTTAGCTGATACGTTATGCTTCGTGTTTTTTTGTCGAACGACAGGTATTGACGTATGAACCTGCAGTTTTCGAGCTCCTGAAGCATTTTGCTGAGTCGGGAGTTGTTGTTGAGTTTTGTTGTCTCAATTAGTTCAGCTCTTGTAATACCTTTGTTTTTAGCTGACAACGCCTCTATTATCTTTACATAATCCTCGCTGTGTTTAAACAATGATTTGAATAGGTTTGATTTCTCAGTTCTTAATTCACCTGTTTGCGAGAATATCAGGCGGTCGATATTCTGGACCACGCTTTCTTCTCTGTTCATCAGAGATAGGTAGTATGGTATTCCTCCCAGTACCATATAACATTCGGTTATTTCTTTCTCAGAGTAGCCAAAGCCGTAAGTGTCAAAGTATTGCTTACATTCTTTTAAACTAAAAGGTTCAATCAGCATTTGGTGGGTTACACGGTTGTGAAGGCCTCCGTGGTTGTTGATCAGGTTGTCCAACATCCATGAGGCCGCGCTTCCACATGTTATAAGCTTGATGTCGGTTCGTGCAGAAGCCCAGCTGTTCCAGAAGTGCTCCAAGGCGGTAATGAAATCAGATTTCGCTGTATCGAGCCATGGCAATTCGTCAAGGAATACAATTTTTGTTTTGTTGCCGAGTGTTCCAAGATACTTTTCGAGCTGATGGAATGCCTCAAGCCATGTTTTGGTAGGTTTGGCGTCTGGATAAAAGTTGCGCAACGTCAGGAAAAAGTTGGTCAACTGCTCCGACGTTCCAATATTTTCCATTCCCGTGAGGCTGAAGTTTATATTATCGCCGAGAGTCTGACGCACGAAAAAGGTTTTGCCAACCCTGCGTCGTCCGTAGATTGCAATGAATTCTGATCGTCCTGTATTTATATAGGAGTTGAGGTTTTTCAGCTCCTTATCTCTGCCAATTAATTCTTCTTTCATGCTTGCTATTTTTAATGAATACGGAGCAAATATAATAATAAAAATCCGATTTCAGCAACTTATCTCAACATTATTTGCTGAAATGGTGTTTTGAAAATGCCATTTCAGCAACTTATCTCAATATTATCTGCTGAAATGATACAAAAAAAAAGGGGCGTCTCGCGACGTCCCTTTTCCCAAAAATTACTAATATCAACTTAAACCAATATATGAAAAAAAACAATTCTGTTATTCCTTATCTAATACGATGCAAAGTAACAAAAAAGATTTGTTAATCGGTTTGAATTGTTCTTAATCATTGTTAATTTGTTTAGTTCTCCTCGTAGGGGAATATTATAGTGCAGGTTACGGGCATGTTGCCGTATTTCTCCTCGCCTGTTAGGGTTAGCTTGCCGTTGCTGATGGTGCCGCTGATCTTGCCCTTGCAGGTTTTGCCTGCCGCGTCGGGTGCGGTCTCAAACTCTGTCTCCCTCAGCGTGATGCTGCCGTCGTCGTTTTTGGTGAATTCCACTTCCACTACTGCTGACGGGAAGAGGCTGTGGCTTTCCTTTAGCTCGGTGGCGGGCAGCTTGATGTTGTACTTGTTATCGCCAGCGCTGCCTATTATGACGCCTGTTGTGTCGTTGGTGGCTGTCATGGTTGTTGGTCCCATTGTGGCTGTTAGGGCGTATGTGCCATTGAATTTAGCGTCAAAGATGTCCCAGGTTTTTTCAGGCTCGTTTTCAGGCTTGTTGTCGTCCTTGTCGCAGGCTGTCGCGATCAGCATTGCCGATGTCGCGAGCATCAGCATGATGTTTCTTAATTTCATTTTGTATTGCTTTTTTTGATGGTTATATTAAAATTCGCCGCAAAGGTAGTATTATTTCAGCTGATACGCAATACTTATAAATGAGGATTTCTCCTAAAACCACCTGTGCCATATCATCCACCAGCCGAACTTGATGCCTAAGACCACGTTCCAGAATGTGGCCTTCAGCCAGCCGTAGTGATGGCGCATGATGCGGTAGCGCTCCTTGAGGCCTGGGATTATGGTGCGGCGGGTCTGTCCGCCTTCCATGAATAGCGAAATCACTTTGTGTGAGTTTGTTATCTGCTTTGATTTCTCCAATATGTTGAGGCACCAGTCGAAATCGGCGGCGTAGCGGTATTGTGTGTCGTAGTTGGGGCAGAGGCTTCTCCTGGATATGAACGACTGATGGCAGACCAGCATTCCGCGTTTGTAGCTGTCGGCGGTAAGGACCTCTGGCGGGCGGTGACGGCGTGAGTGTATGATGTTTCCCTCGCTGTCGGTGATGTCGGTGTCGCCGTAGATTACGTCAGGCTGTGCGCCGTTAGCTGCACTGAAAATATCCTCTATGATGGTGCTGGAGCTCAGGAGATCGCCGCTGTTGAGGAAGAGCACGTATTCGCCGGTGGAGTGGGAGAGGCCCTTGTTCATGGCGTCGTAGAGTCCGCGGTCGGGCTCGCTGATGATTTTGGAGATGCGTCCCGCGTATTCGCCCACGATTTCCATGGTGCGGTCCTTGCTCTTGCCGTCGATTATGATGTATTCGATGCCTGTGTAGGTCTGCGCGAGCACGCTCTCTATGGTGGCGCGGATGTATTTCTCGCTGTTGTATACTACTGTTATGATGCTTATTTTGGTCATTGTATTGGTGTCTGCTATGTTTGTACGCCATTAGCTGATACAAAAGTGAAAAAAAATATTGAAATGTGGAAAAATATTT
The DNA here is from genome assembly GCA_045597465.1 of Bacteroidales bacterium. Lineage (GTDB taxonomy): Bacteria > Bacteroidota > Bacteroidia > Bacteroidales > UBA3824 > UBA3824. The sequence continues at coordinate 18,743 of JAZLKG010000026.1, forward strand.
TTTGTCAATTGAAAAAAAATGTTTTACTTTGCACTCTGAAATATACCCTATGGGTTTGTTTCTGAAAAACAGAAAAATATTTTATTAACTAATATTAGAAATAAAAATTTATTAAAAATGGCTCATCACGCATCTGCAAAGAAGAGAATCAGACAGGACGAAGCTATCAGACTTCGCAACCGTTACTATGCAGTAACAATGCGCAACGCTGTAAGAAAGTTGCGTTCATGTGAAAACAAGGAAGAAGCTGTGAAAGCTCTCCCTGTAGTATCTAAAATGATCGACAAGCTCGCAAAGAGAAACATTATTCACAAGAATAAGGCGGCTAATCTCAAGTCTAAGCTTGCTCTCCAGATCAACAAGCTCGCATAAGTACTTGTGATTTTTTAGATATTTGTTGCAACAGAACAGACCTCGTGGATACCGTGTCTTCCGCGAGGTCTTTTTTTGTATATGTGTGTCGTGTGTGTATGTGTGACGTCTGTGTGCCGCGTGCGTCTGTGTGTATCCGCAGGCTCAGCCCTCCGGGCTTCACGCAGCGGTTATTTATATGACGCCCCTCCGGGGCTGTGGGGCTGGTGTTAACGTTTCCTTTAAATATCGTTGCTTTTTGTGTGCTTTTAATTAATATTTAATTTATTGCAGTTTAATATCTTTTTCGGATTTTCTCCTTAACTTTGCAGTGTCAAAAATAAGAAATTAGTTTTTGAGTTTTAATTGTTGTTATTTTTGTTGTTTTTCATTTTTTTATTTTTTTTAATTGTCTTTTCATAATATTAGGTTTAGGTTAAGAATTAGTAGCAAAAAAGCTGACGCGAGTCAGCTTTTTGTGTTTTATGGGGGGGAGGAAACATAAAATGTGCTGAAATATTTGTTTTTATGTTCATAAAATGTGATATTTGTAGCTGATTTATGTTCATAAAATGTGCAACTATGACAAATTATATTCGTAGAAAAGTAGATAAGTATCTGATAGAGTGGAAGAACAATCCTGATAAGAAGCCTCTGGTGATAAGGGGTGCGCGTCAGGTTGGAAAAACTCTGTCGATAAGGGAGTTTTCCGATAACTACAAATCATATATTGAGATCAATTTTGTAACAAATCCCGAATACAAGTCGGCTTTCAGCAATGGATATTCCGTTGAGAAAATCGTAAATGGAATATCTCTGATAAATCCTGATTTTAGATTTCTGGATGGAGAGACTTTGATCTTTTTTGACGAGGTTCAGGAGTTTTCTGATTGTACCACAAGTCTGAAGTTTTTCAAGGAGGACGGACGTTTTGATGTAATCTGTTCGGGGTCTATGATGGGGCTCAATTACAAAGAGATTACTTCCAACAGCGTGGGGTATAAGACTGATTATATAATGTATTCCCTTGATTTTGAGGAATTCCTGTGGGCAAAAGGCTATAGGCAAAGTCAGGTTGACGATATTTTTGAACACGTGAATATCCTGAAGCCATTTTCCGATTTGGAGATGAAGGTTTATTCCGACTTGTTTTTGGAATATGTGATTGTAGGCGGAATGCCTGAGATTGTAAGCAAATATATTTCCACCAAAATGTTTTCCGGCATTCTCGATATGCAAAGGCAGTTGCTGTTGGATTATGAGACCGATATTACCAAGTATGCCGACAATCACAACAAGTCGAGGATAGAGAGTGTATATAGGAATATATCAGTTTTTCTATCCAAGGAAAACAAGAAGTTTCAGATTACCAAATTGTCACCCTCGGCCCGAACAAGAAATTATGCTGGCTGTATCGACTGGCTACGTGACGCCGGTATCATTAATATCTGTTATTGCCTTAATTTTCCGGAACTGCCGCTGAAGGGCAATTACGACGAGTCGAAATACAAGATTTATTATCACGACAACGGCCTTCTGATAGCCTCGCTTGATGAGGAGTCGAGCAACGACCTTCGCAAGAATAGGAATCTTGGAGTTTACAAGGGCGCAATTTATGAGAATATTGTTGCTGAAGCCTTTGTAAAACAAGGACTTCCTGTTTATTATTACAAGAAGGAGAATTCGCAGATGGAGATTGATTTCTTGATACGGAATTCCGAGTCGCTGATTCCTGTGGAGGTTAAGGCCAACGACGGCGCCACCAAGTCGCTCAACAACATAATTGCTTCTGATTCCTATCCTGATGTTAAGTTTGGCATTAAACTGTGCAACAAAAATATAGGATTCAATGGCAAGTTTTACACGATTCCATATTTCTGTACGTTTTTGATGAAGAGATGGCTGAAGGGGGAGTGATTGTTCTCTGAATATTGCGGTTTATAAACCGCAATATTCGGAAATTCTTACGGTTTATAAACCGCAATTTTTAGTGATTTTGATAAAATGTTCGTCCGAGACGAACATTTTTGCGATTTTATTCGTCTGAGACGAACGTGAAAGACCAAAATTTTGTGTTGCTTTTTCTTGGATGGATGATGGGGATTTTTTATATTTGGGAGTTGGAAAAACAACTATTAGGACAATTAATAATTGAGATAGATTATGGCAAAGTTCGTTGTTCGTTGCAGACAGGACAATAACAGTGTAATGGACTTTTATGTTGGTTGTTATGATAAAGTAAAGGCAACCGATTTTCCTAAATCGATTACTTCTTTTACTTCTGATGCATTCAAGGAGGAAAAGAAGAATGGTCAGGTTATGAATTATATTAGGGAATTGGATTTGCCTTCTTCAATATCAAATATTCCTTCCAATGCTTTTAAAGACTGTGAGAATTTGGAGACTATTATAATCCCAGATTCTGTACAGTCTATTGAGAAAAATGCTTTTAAGAATTGTACCAACTTGAAAAGAGTTGTCTTGTCTAGTAATATTGTAGAATTGCCAAGTGGACTTTTTTCTGGATGTGCCAGATTGACAAAGATTGTAGTTAGAAATACGTCTAGTTTATTGAAAATTGCAAAAGACGCTTTCAGTGGATGTAATCTAAATGTTTTGAGGTTTGAGATTGCTGAAGGGGATAATACTATTTCTTCACAGAGTGCTCTGAATATTAGGAATCAATATTTCGAGGCTGTAAAGGAGAAAATTAATGCAGGTTTTCTAAAAAGAATTTTCTCTAATACTAATTGTGACATTGAGACCAAATTATTGAACGGCTTTGACAAGTTGCTTGTTTCTAAGCTAAGGGATCTGGATCCAATCAGAAAGGGAATTGTTCAAATCTTTGGTTTGAATGATTATAAGAAGATGCCTAATGTAGATTATAATGGCATTCTTACTTTATCGAGTGAAGAGGATTTGCCCACAGATTTGTTCCTGGGTCAATCTATTGTTGGTACTTGGTATTGGCATAAGAAACGTAATCAATTTGTCCCGTATACTGTTGATATTGAGGAAAAGTTATTGGTGGAGAAATATAAAGACTTTGTAACGTTTTTGTTTTCGCAAGGTGCCAATTATGTGGAGTTTAGTATCAATGGAACCAAGGTGGAGTCTATCACCAAGGACGAAATTGTAAAATCTTCCATCAATGCCAAGACAAGTGATGATGTGCCTGGGAATGTTGATTCAAAAAATGGAGTTGATTTGTCTGACACAGCAAAGTCCTTTGAGAAAACTTTGAAGAAAGAGGTATTGAAATCAGCCGCTATACCCAAGGTTTCTAACGAGTTGCCAAAACTTCTTTGGTATTCAGAAGGGGAGTTAAAGGAACTTAAAAAGCAGTTCGAGAATAAGAAGACGTGGGATTATTCTATTACTTTGAGCAATGAATTGAGACAAGATACTACTCAGAAGAAGACTATAGATTCTTCTCTCGATTCAATATACGGAGCTCTTGGTGTTAAGTATGACAAGAGTAACACAGGCAAGCTTGAGTTTAATTATGATCAAGAGATTAAACTCTATGCTACATTCGGAAGCGAGACGCCTAATCCATCCTCTCCCGAGCCCAAGTCTGACGACTCCGACGAAAAAAAAAAGAATGAATTGCCAGAATCTCAGGGTGCGTCAAAACCATTGAAGTATTCTGATTGGGGAAAGAATCTTTTTGAGAGACCAGATGACACAAAAGAGCTTCTTGATGTAGTCAATAACAACAAGTTTGTGAATCTTGTGGCAATGGGAGGTTCTGGAAAGACTTCTCTCGTGAAACTCTTTATGGCCGAATATGAGACAAGTTTTGATAGAATAGAATATTCGTTGATTAACAATAAATTATCTTCTGATATCTTTTCAAATAATTCAACTCTGAAAGAATTTTTTGACAATGATAAAATATTGAAGGAAATCAAAGATAGTGAGGATAAATTTGCTAATGCTATAAATGTTCTCCAAAACTTTGAAACAGAAAACAATCTTTGGATTATAGATATCAACGAGACTTCCGATTACAAAGAGATAGAAAATATTATTGATGCTTGGATATCGCAGTCAAACCAGATTGTAAACCCTTGGAAGAATTGGCGTTTCCTTTTTGTAGGCCGGAAATGTTTCCATAGCATAGAGACAAATCTTTTTGTCCCTTACGATCTGAAGAATACACACGATGTTCTAAAAGGTATTTTCTTCAAATATTTGGATAACAGAACAGAGAATTATCAACAAAGAGTATCTGATGGCAAAATCAATATTGATGAATTGTTTTCAGGACTTTTTGATTTGCCTATTCTTGTGGAACATACAGCCAGATTTTTGAGTAAATGGCCGGTTGTTTGTGAAACTACTGATGCCATTTTCAAAATTATTGACCCTAAAGGTGGTAATAAGAGGGCAAGTGTAAAATTTCTCAAAGAATTGAAGGCTCAAGGTTCAGCGTTTTGGAACAAGAACCAGGATTTTACCAAAGCCCCTCAGTACAAGAACGTTGCTGATTTTCTTACATATTTGTTGTTTTTTGATGATTTGAAAGAAGATCAGAAATATGTTTGCCGTTATTTTATGTTGTGGCCTGCCGAGCCTTTGACTTTGAAAGAGGTTCATCGTATGATAGGTGATGACGAGGATTATTCTGAATTCAAATTGGGCCTTTGTCTGATGAGTTTGGAGGAAGAGAGAATCATTGTTGGTGATAATAGGGACGGAGAAAAAGCGTACAAAATGCACGCTTTGACCGCAGATGCTTTTCGTGTGCAAGTTCTTAAGGATAAAAAAGTGGATGAAAGGTATCGCGATTATTCTCAATACCTTGCAAATATCGAGAAATTGAAAGATACTTCTTCTGAAATCGAAAATTGCTTGTCTTTCTGTTTCGCTCAAACGAAGAAGACAAGTGAGACATACTTGCCGGCAGAATTTTTTGATAATGACGAGGGTTTATTCAAGGCTGATTTCTACAAGAAGTTGGCTGATTTAACAAAAAACACACCTCTCTACGAGAAATGGTATAAGTTAAAACTCATAGAAGAAGTATGTGGAATAACAGACCATAAACAAAAGTGGGACAAATATCAGAAATACAAAGATAAATCATCACATAAAGTTTATGAGGATTATGTAAAAGAACATTCTGATGAATTCTCAAATGATATCAAAAGTTTAGATTTTGGGGATGAGGTATTGAATGAATTGTCCTCAATGATAAAGATTGAAGGAGGTGAATTCGATATGGGCGGTGAGAAATCTGATGATGAAAAACCAAAACATAGTGTAAAGCTTGATGGTTTCTATATCGGAAAATATCCAGTTACGCAGGAGTTGTGGGAGAAAGTTATGGGTAGCCTTCCCGAAGATGATGATTACAAAGATGAAAGATTTCGAGGCGGGCGGAAACCTGTAATAGATGTAAGCTGGTACGATTGTATGGATTTTATAATCGCACTAAATAAACAAACAGGATTGCAATTCCGTCTGCCTACCGAGGCCGAATGGGAGTATGCTTGCCGGTGTTCAGGTGTTGACAAATATAAGTTGGATGATGTTGCCTGGTATTACGATAATTCCGGAAGACAGCTCCACGAAGTTGGAACGACTAAGAAGTCAAGTGAATTAGCAATTCAGGATATGCTTGGCAACGTCTGGGAATGGTGTTCGGATTGGGCCGGCTCTTGTAGTGATGAACCTCAAGTTGATCCGCAGGGTCCATCGATGGGCTCTAGCCGCGTTAACCGTGGAGGCGGTTGGTTCAATGATGATGGCTGCTGTAGGGTGGCTTACCGTAACGACGGCAACCCTTGCTACCGCGTCCGCGACTACCACGTAGGCTTCCGCCTTGCCGTGTCCCTCCAGTTCAAAAAATAGAAATCCTTCTCATTTTTTTAAGCTGGAAAATAGATAAATGTTTTGGAAAAACACAACCGAAGGAAAGCAACTCATCAGCACTTGGTGGCCCTTGTGGCCACTACTCCGGTAACCGCTGGCATCGCCTGCGGTGATTAAGAATCTGTATATGTCCTCCCACAAAAAAAAGGCGAAGCCTTTCCCAGCCTCGCCTTTTAATATAGAATAGAATCAAACCTAGTTCACGAGCACATTGAGCTTGTTGTTGCTGAATTCCACCAGTCCGCCGTTGACCTCGAAGAATTGCTCCGAGTCGCCGTTCTGGACCTTTATTTTGCCTTTCTCGAGAGTAGAGATTATGGCGGCGTGGTTCTGGAGAATCTCGAACGCACCGTTGGTTCCCGGAAGGCTTACAAGTGTGGCCTCGCCTGTGTATATCACATTTTCGGGTGAAATTATATCTACTGTCATAGCGGTAAAATTTTATTTGGATTCCTTGAGCAATTTCTCGCCCTTCTCGATAGCCTCCTCGATGGTGCCCACCAAGTGGAAGGCAGCCTCAGGATACTGATCCACCTTGCCGTCCATAATCATATTGAAGCCCTTGATGGTTTCCTCGATGGGAACCCACTTGCCCTGGAGACCGGTGAACTGCTCGGCCACGTGGAATGGCTGCGAGAGGAAACGCTGTACGCGGCGTGCACGTGCCACGGTGAGTTTGTCCTCCTCCGAGAGCTCCTCCATACCGAGGATGTTGATGATGTCCTGAAGCTCGTTGTAGCGCTGGAGAATCATCTTTACTCTCTGTGCGCACTCGTAATGCTCCTTGCCCACAACGTCGGGAGTAAGAATACGTGATGTGGAATCCAATGGGTCCACGGCAGGGTAGATACCCAGAGACGCAATCTTACGAGAGAGCACTGTGGTGGCGTCCAAGTGGCTGAATGTGGTGGCTGGAGCAGGGTCTGTCAAGTCGTCGGCAGGCACGTAGATGGCCTGAACCGAAGTGATAGAACCGTGCTTGGTGGAAGTGATACGCTCCTGCATAGCACCCATCTCGCTCGCAAGTGTAGGCTGGTAACCTACGGCCGAAGGCATACGGCCAAGCAATGCCGATACCTCAGAACCTGCCTGAGTGAAACGGAAGATATTGTCGATGAAGAGGAGGATATCATTACCCTTGCCGCCCTTGTTGTCGCCATCGCGGAAGTACTCGGCTACTGTAAGGCCCGAGAGTGCCACACGCGCACGTGCTCCTGGTGGCTCGTTCATCTGACCGAACACCATCGATACCTTGGAGTTCTCAACGGCCTTGTAGTCAACCTTGCTGAGGTCCCAGCCGCCTTCCTCCATACTCTTGAGGAATTCATCGCCGTAGCTCATTACGCCCGACTCTATCATCTCACGCAGGAGGTCGTTGCCCTCACGGGTACGCTCGCCCACGCCTGCGAATACCGAGAGACCGGAATAAGCCTTGGCGATATTGTTGATGAGCTCCTGGATGAGCACTGTCTTGCCCACACCGGCGCCGCCAAGAAGACCAATCTTACCTCCCTTCAGGTAAGGCTCGATCAGGTCGATTACCTTGATACCTGTGTAGAGAACCTCCTTGCTGGTTGCAAGTTCCTTATACTCAGGAGCCTCCCTGTGGATAGGGTAGCCACCTTCCTTGCCTAATTCTGTAAGTCCGTCGATAGCCTTGCCCACCACGTTCATCAAACGGCCCTTTATCTGGTTGCCTACAGGCATCAGGATAGGGCTTCCTGTTGGATAAACCTTAAGTCCGCGGTACAAGCCATCTGTCGACTCCATAGAAATAGCGCGTATTGTGTGCTCGCCAATGTGCTGCTGACACTCGAGGATAATCTTCTCGCCATTGTCGCGGGTAAGCTCCATCGCATCCATAATGGCAGGCAGCTTACCGCCTGTCTTCTCGAAGCTTACGTCAACAACAGGTCCGATTACCTGTACTATTTCACCATAATTTTCTGCCATCGGAATATTTTTAAGTTATACTTTTATTTCTCCCCAAACTTAAATAATTATTGTTAAGTTCCCAAATTTTTTTTAATAAAAATTTAATGTAAAATTTCAATTTATTGTTTCATAGTTTGTTAATTACCCCGGCGGAGTTTGTTCCTTGGCGCGTTTTGTTGTTATTTGCCTAATTTTTAGTATCTTTGCCGTCGGAACAAAAATAATATCATAAATGAAGAAGTCTATCGCTGCGCAGTATGTGTTCACCAACTGCGGTCAGCCCATACGAAACGGAGTAATCACATACGATTCCGAGAGTGGTCTTGTTGCTGATATCAAGCCACTTAGCCACGAGACAGCCAACACCGAGCATTACAATGGCGTGCTGATACCGGGCTTTGTGAACGCCCATTGCCACCTCGAACTCTCGCATATGCGCGGGCTGATGCCGAGGTGTGCCCACCTCATCGATTTCCTGGAGCAGATATCCAAGTATCAGGGAAGCCTCCAATTCAGCCTCGAGGATTGCAATCGTGCTGATGCTGAGATGTTTGCCAACGGCATCAACCTCGTGGGCGACATATCCAACACTGCCGATTCCGCCCCCGTAAAGAGTCAAAGCCGCATCAAATACCACACTTTCATAGAACTCCTCGGCACAAGCCCCGAGCGCATAGCCCGCGACCGCGATATATATTATAAGGTGTCGCAGGTTTTTCTCGGGTCTGATGCTGCCTTTTCAGCCGTGCCCCACGCCCCGTATTCCGTTCCACCGGCATTGTTTGAGGTCATCAACGAACTTAACACCGGCAACAAGTCCCTGATATCAATCCACAATCAGGAGACCGAGGCCGAGAACGAACTCTATATTTCACATACGGGTTCAATAGCCGACCGTTTCCCATTGGACCTCAGCCCGATACCTACCACTGGAAAACGTTCTTTGGAATCGTATGTCCATCATCTGAAGGACTACGACAATGTGCTCCTTGTCCACAACACATTCTCGTGCCGTCAGGATTTCGAGGTTGCTGATACCGTGCTCAAGAATCCGCATTACGTGCTCTGTCCTAAATCGAATCTCTATCTTGAGAATGCGTTGCCTGATATCGACACAATGCTTGATATGAACCTCAACCTCTGCCTCGGCACCGATTCTCTATCGAGCAACGATACTCTATCTATACTTGAGGAGATGAAGGTTCTCCGCAAGAACTTCAAGCGATTATCGTTTGAGAAACTTCTTGAAATGGCCACCATCAACGGATCCCGCGCCCTCAATCAGCAAGACCGTTTCGGACAACTGAACCCCGGCATCGCTCCCGGCCTCGTCCTCCTCGAGAACTTCGACTTCCAAGAAATGAATATCTGCGAGGAAACGATGGTGCGACGGATAGTTTAATTTTTAATGGAACACGGATTACACAGATGTAGCGGATTTTCGCAGATTTTTTTAGCGAATCTTTTCATCCGCGAAAATCCGCCCAATCAGCGTCATCCGTGTTCCATTTTATCAAAAATCGAAAATCAAAAATGGATTTCTCCCTTCCCATTTCCGCCATAGTACCCGAAGTAATTGAGAAACTTCGTGACAATCAGTGCATTGTAATTACCGCACCTCCGGGTACGGGAAAAAGTACGCTTTTGCCGATAGAGGTTTATCAGCAGTTTGTTTCTGATGATGCTGGTAAGAAGATCCTGATGCTGGAGCCTCGACGCCTTGCCGCACGCTCTATTGCTTCCCGTATGTCAGAAATGATGGGCGAGAAGGTGGGACAGACTGTGGGATACCGTGTAAGGTTCGAGTCGGTGGTTTCCAACAACACAAGAATCGAGGTGCTCACCGAGGGAATCTTGACCCGTATGCTTCAGACCGACAACGAGTTGAAGGACGTATCAGTAATCATCTTCGACGAGTTTCACGAGCGCAGTCTGAACGCCGATTTGGCATTGGCCCTTGTTCGCGAGTGTCAGCAGATTCTGAGGCCCGATCTCAAGATTGTGATAATGTCGGCCACCATCGACTGTGACAAGATTTCACAGATGCTCGATGCGCCCGTGATTTCGGCCGAGAGCAAGATGTACGATGTCGAGATCAGTTACGAGGGAAACGTGGACCCTCAGAATTGCGCAGAACTCACCGCCATTACCATCGCGCGTGTTTTAAGCAAACGTGAGGGCGATATCCTCGCGTTCCTGCCGGGCGAGGGCGATATCCACAAGTGCGAGGAACTTCTTCTGAAATCCATCGACCCCGAAATCCGCATCCATCCGCTCTACGGAATGTTGCCGATTCACAAGCAGGCTGAGGCAATTATGCCCGACAAGCAGGGTCGTCGAAAAATTGTACTTGCCACCTCCATTGCTGAAACTTCACTTACTATACAAGGTGTCAAGATAGTAGTTGACAGCGGATTGTGCAAGATTCAGAAATATGATTCCGATACGGCTCTCTCACGTCTTGAGACCGTGAAGATTTCTATGGATATGGCCGACCAGAGGGCAGGACGTGCGGGACGATTGAGCAACGGATATTGTTACCGACTTTGGAATAAGGGCGAGAATCAGTATATGCTTCCTAACCGCCGTCCCGAGATTGAGTACGCCGACCTCACGCAACTCGTCCTCGACCTTGCGCGCTGGGGCGAGAACAATCCCGAGAATCTTCAGTGGCTGACTCCGCCCGACAGGAAAAACGTGCTTCAGGCCCGAGACCTTCTTCAGAAACTCGACGCCCTCGACGACGACGGAAATATCACAAAGTCAGGAATCGAACTCAGCAAAATCCCGACTCATCCACGAATAGCCAAGATGCTGATGGTGGCCAAGCAGAATGGTCTTTCCGCACTGGCCGCCGACATTGCCGCAATTCTCGATAATCGTGATCCTCTTCCAAAGGAGGAGAGCGTGGATTTCAACCTCCGCATCGAGGCTCTTCGCCGAAACCGTCGCGACAACCGCCACAATCCCGCTCTCGACAACATTGAGCGCAACGCTGTTCAGTACCGCAAAATGTTTGATTGTAAGGTAGATAACGAGCCGTTTGACTCATACGATACAGGATTGCTCTTGGCGGAGGCGTTCCCTGAGCGCATAGCGTCAGCCCGCCCCGGCAACAATGCCCGTTTCCTGATGACCAACGGTAACCTCGCAATGATAGATTACAAGGATCCGCTTGCCGGCGAGGCTTGGATTGCTATTGCATCGCTCAACGCGCGCGAGGGACTCGGAAAGATTTTCCTTGCCTCGCCGCTCGATCCCAAGAGCCTTGCGCCGATGATAAAGACCCGTGACACAATTACTTGGAACACCAAGAAGGGTGGGGTAGTGGCCGTTTCGCAGGTGCGCCTTGGCTGCATTGTGCTTCAGGAAAAGCCTTTGAAGAACGCCGACCCAGAGGTGATAGAGTCAGCTATATTAACTGCTATCGAGAAAGAGGGCGACGTAATCCTTGATTGGAACGACGACGTGATTGCCTTGCAAAACCGCATCCTCTCGCTACGCGCCTGGAACCCCGACGACGAGTGGCCCGATGTTTCAACCGAAACTTTAACTGCCACCTGCAAAGACTGGATAACTCCGTATCTTAGCAACGTGCGCACAACAGAGCAATTGAAGAAAATCGACCTTCTCGACGCCATAAAATACAGCCTCGATTCCGCTCTTCAGAATCAACTTGAAAAACTTGCGCCCACGCATATTCAGGTTCCGAGCGGAAGCCGCATTAAGTTGAAATATCTTCCTGACGGCTCGCAACCCGTGCTTGCTGTGCGCCTTCAGGAATGTTTCGGTCTGGAATCAACTCCAAAAATCAACAACGGCCGCAACTCCGTGCTAATGCATTTGCTCTCACCGGGTTACAAGCCTGTTCAGATAACTAGCGACCTCCGCAGTTTCTGGGACAACGCCTACTTTGAGGTCCGCAAAGAACTCCGTTCCCGCTACCCCAAGCACGTCTGGCCCGACGACCCAATAAACGAGGAGGCCGTAAGAGGGGTTAGGAGGAAATGAGGATTTTTGCATAATTTTTGCTTTTTATTTTTGGTTTTTCAAATATTTACTATTATGATTTTAGGAGCAATTATTGGAGATACAGTGGGCTCTATTTATGAGTTCCACAATATCAAAACAACTCATTTTGAATTTTTCGGAATGGGGTGTGATTATACCGACGATTCTATTATGACTGTTGCTGTAGCTAAATGGGTGATAGAAGACAAGACTCGTTCTATCTCGAAACTTGAGGAATGTTTTCTTGACTTTGGAAAAAGATATAGATATCCTATGGGTGGTTATGGCGGCGGTTTTTCAACTTGGTTGTTTCATCCTGAAATGCTTAAGGATTATAATAACTACGGTGTTTCCAATTCTGGTCGTCGTCCTTATAATTCTTGGGGAAATGGTTCAGCAATGAGGGTTTCTTCTGTAGGTTGGGCTTGCAACTCATTGGACGAAACTTTGCGTGTAGCCAAAATTTCCGCAGAAATTACTCATAATCATCCTGAAGGAATCAAAGGCGCTCAGGCGGCAGCGGCTGCAATATTTTTAGCCAGAAATGGAAAGTCGAAGACGGACATTAGGAACTATATTTCATCAAAATTCGGATATGATTTAAATAGAACTTGTGATGAAATACGTCCCAAATATCGTTTCGACGGTTCTTGTCAAGGAACTGTTCCAGAGGCTATTATTGCATTTCTTGAAAGTACAGATTTCGAATCGGCGATTCGCCTTGCTGTTTCTTTAGGAGGAGATTCTGATACCCTTGCTTGTATTACTGGAGGTATTGCTGAAGCCTTTTATAAATTTATTCCAATGACAATTAAATCAAAAATATTAAGTATTATTCCAGAAGAGTTTAAGACTATTTTGGCAAATTTTAATTGATGAATCTTTGTTGTTTCCCCACAAAATTAACTTGCGAGTTGTTTTGTTTGGATTTTGTCAAAATTTGAAAATAAGTTCTTGGAAATCAGAGATGATTGAATTTGATTTTTGAGATAGTTTTGAAACTCTTTTTTTGACAATATTTATACTTTGGGGTAAAACTGGAAATTTTAGGTTGGTTAATTATTTAAAAAAACAAGCGATACTTCATCCGTAAAAAAACATAGTTACGGATGAAGTATCGCGTGTTTTTACAATTCCTCAATCAACTTTTTCATTCCTTCTATCGCAGTCATTTTGTATTGGACGAGGCCGGGAAGTTGGAACATTATTCTGCCGGGATCTATGTAATATTTGCGGATTGATTTTTTGGTGTAGGCCAAAAGGTTGTTGGCGGGGAATACCATTAGCGATGTGCCGATTATGATGAAAACGTCGGAATTCGTTACGGCTTCTTTGGCAATGTGCAGATTGTCAACGTTTTCGCCAAACATTACGATGTATGGACGTAGTTGCGATCCGTCGTCGGCCTTGTCGCCGATTTGGATTGGTGTGTCGAGCGGATACTCTTTTACGCAGGTGGTCCTGTCGTTGCCGGAGCATACTTTTGTGAGTTCGCCGTGGATGTGGATTACGTTTGATGAGCCCGCCCTTTCGTGAAGATTGTCAACGTTTTGGGTGATGATTGTTACATTGTGTCTGGTCTCAAGCTCGGCAATCATCTTGTGTGCGTCGTTGGGAGAAACTTCAGCCAACTGCTTCCTTCTGGCATTGTAGAAGTCGAGACATTTCTGAGTGTCGTTTTCAAGAGCGTCGGTTGATGCGAGTCGTTCCCATTCCTCGTTGGTCCAAAGTCCATTCTTGCCCCTGAAGGTAGCCAGACCGCTCTCCACGCTCACTCCGGCTCCTGTTAGGAATACGATGTTTTTTCTTTCCATAATGGTTCTATGTTTTTAGGGTTGTTGTTATTTTATTATCTCTTTCAGCGTTATCTCTTTCTGTACTATTTGAGAATACTGGTTGAGTTTCACGCCGTTGGTTGTTATCATCGTGAAAATCGGTGATTTGTGGGGTTTCGATTTTTCCATAAACATACCGATGTTGTAGTTCATCTTATCGTAGTATTTCTCGTTGAAGACGTACTGGCTTTTGCTGTGCTTGATTTCGCAGATGTTGGCGAAGCCGTCGGCGCGGTCTATTACGAGGTCAATCTGGACACCCTCGCCGTCTCTTGGCTGATAAATCCACGAGAATACATTTGTTATGATTCCCGAAATGCCGAGAAGCTCCTTGATTTTCTTTATGTGGTTCAGACAAAGTATCTCGAAGGCGTATCCAAGCCAAGTGTTTACCTCGGGAGTGTTTATCGACAAGGTCCAATATTCCTCGTCGTTTATCTTCTTGTTTTTGATGAAGTTGAAATAGAAAAGCGTGTATGGGTCTATCAGCTGATACATTTTGTCACGGCTATCTTTCCCGTAAGAATAATATGACCTGATAAACTCGCAAAGTTCAAGATTCTCAAGGACTTTGGTGAGTGTTCCGCTGGTTTCTTTCCCAAATTCCTTTACGATTTCGTTTCTGGAAAGTCCTTTTTTCTTACTTGAAAGTATTTCGACAACTCTGATATGGTCTTCGCTGTTTTTGAAAAGCGATGAATATAGGTTGTCGAACTCTGTGCGCATATATCCCCTTTTATTGAAGAATAGGTTGTCGATGTTTTTGCTGAATACAAGTTCTGGTTTCAACAAATCAAGGTAGAATGGAATTCCTCCCATTATCATATAGCACTGCGCTACCTGCATATCATTGAATATGAATTTTTTTGCCTTGAAGTACTTCTTGCAGTCTTCTATTGTAAATGGCAAAACCTCAATTCTATACGTGAGTCTGTTGTGCAGCCCTCCGTGGTTGTTTATAAGTTTGTTTGTAATCCAAGAGGCAGACGAGCCGCATACTATGAACTTGATATTTGGTTGTGCTGAGGCCCAACTATTCCAAAAATGTTCCAATGCTTGAATGAATTTTGATTTTGGAGTGTCAAGCCAAGGCATTTCGTCGATGAACACAACTTTTTTGCTTTCGGGATTTACGGATAGTATTTCTGAAAGGTAGTCAAATGCGTCGAACCAATTTGAGGCTTTTTTATCGCAGCCGTATTTTGCCAATGCCTTGTTGAATTCGTTGATTTGATCCTTGAATTCGCAATTAGCAATTCCTGCCATATAGAAATCGAACTTGTCCTCAAAAAAATGGCGAATTAAGAATGTTTTTCCAACACGACGTCTTCCGTAAACTGCAACAAATTCAGATCTGTTGGATTTCATCATCCTCTCCAACTCGTTAACTTCTTGATCTCTTGATATTAATACCTTGTCCATAGCATTGTTGTTTTGGTTGCAATTATACGAAATATTGAGATATTAACCAAATATTTTTGTGCTATATTTCCCCATAACCCACTTTTAAAATGCTTTTATGGGGAATTATAGTATGGTTTTTAGTGCTATAATTCCCCATAACTCACTTTTGAAATCACGTTATGGCGAATTATAAGTCCCTATTTTGTTACTTTTTCGATTTTGCAGGTGTGGTGTTTGCCTTCTTCTCCGTCTTTGTTGTAGTTGATTCCAACGAGAAGTATGTCGCCGGTATATTCCGAGATTTTGCCGGTGTATTGCTTTTTGTGGATCTGGCTTATGGCGGTTTCGGCGTCCTGGTTGAATTTTAGTTCAAGTATAAGTGCCGGGCTGTCAACGTTCTTGCGAGGGATTAATACAATATCTGCAAATCCCTTTCCCGTAGGTAGTTCGCGGTGCATTATGTAATCGTTTTTCGCGAAATAGTATGCAAGGCTTAGCACGCACGAGAGAGAGTTTTCGTTGTTGTAAGAAAGAATGCTGACCTCTTTGTCGTGAACTTTCTCGATACCTTGTGCCACGGCTTCCTCGTCGCCGTTGAGGGTGGCTTCAAGCAATTCCTCTGAATCGTAAAGCGCGCGGTTTACCTCGGTCCAATCGGTGTTTTCTATGGCGTTGGTGATTTCGAGTTCCACCTCCTTGTTTGGAATGTAGCAACGCTGTTTCATTGGGTCGTATGCAAGGTATCCCAAGTGGATTAGCACTGTGAAAACGTCGTCCTTGGATCTCACGATCGACATATCGTTCTGGAATTTTGTGGTATTCACCCTGCAACGCTCACCTGTCAGCATTTTGATGAAATCGTCTTTTAGACCGAAGAAATTGCCTGATATGTAATGCGATACGTTGTCGAAAGAGCCGGTGCTCGCCCAAAAACTCCAACATTGTTTTGAGTCTATTGCCTGCATAACAGAACTTGGATTGAACATTGAGGGTTCGTTTCCTATCTGATAGCCGTCGTACCATTTCTCCATTTCGCTGTAATCCATATCGTATTTCTCGCACAATGCTTTAACTTCGTTTTTGGTGAAGCCGAAGTATTTATCCATTTGACGAGGCTGTACCATTGAATACTCTCTGAAATTGTTGAGGGCTGACTCGGTTTTGAATTTCTTGATTGGAAGGATTCCTGTTAGATACACTCCTGCAAATACGTCGGTCGTGTTGCTGCCTTTGAACATTCTTCGGAGCCAATTCAGGTATGAGTCCATAATTACACTTCCGGCCTCGAATTCCCTGCATATTGCGTCCCACTCGTCGATTATCATAATGAATTTCTCGCCGATGTTTTGCGTTATCTTTATGAGGGTTTCCATAAGGTCGTCGCTTTCTGAGAATTTTGCGGCTTCCGGAAACATTTCAATAGCCTCTTTCTGAATGGCGTTCTGAATGTATGATACGATATTCTCGTCGTTCTTGTATCTTGTGGTGAAATCCGTAATGTCGAGTTTTATTACATTGAATTTGTTGAGGTACTTCTCGTAATCCTCGTCCTTGCTGATTTCGAGTTTGTCGAATATTGAATGGGAATCGCAGGATTTGTCATAGTATGCGCACAGCATTCTGGCCGCCATTGATTTTCCAAAACGGCGCGAACGTGTTACGCAACTGAACATATTTTCTGTGTTCAGTGTGTTGTTCACTACGTTGATTAGTCCTGATTTATCAACGTAATATTTATTTGTAGAGACCTCGAATTGTCCTTTTCCTATGTTTATGTATGTTCCCATAATATTCTGATTTATAGATTAGAACTCCAACTTGAACTTTCCGTTTGCCTTCAGCTGTTCGTAGACTTCCTTGTTGAAGGTGTAGTATTTTGGAGTGCGGCCTATGTGGTGGCTTATTGTTGTGGTGGGGCTTATGGTCTCGGCCTCGGTGATTACGCCTACTTGAAGAATTTTCTTCATAAAGTTGCGGCGGTCGAAGGTGGTATCAAGTATCGCTTCATATAATCTCTGCAAGTCGGGGATAGTGAACTCGTTGTCCATAAGGTTGAATCCGATTGGCTCGAAGTGGATTTTCTCCTTCAGAGTCAGCAGCGCACGGTCGAGGATGTTCTTGTGGTCGAAGGCGAGGGCTGGCAATTCCTTGAGATCGAACCACTGGGCCTCGCTGGCGTCGTCGCCGCCCTTTACGTTCGATTTCTTGATGAGCGAGTAATACGAAATGGAGATTACGCGCTCGCGTGGGTCGCGGTCTATCTCGGAGAATACTCCGAACTGGTCGATAACCTCAGGACACAGCGAAGTCTCCTCCTGGAGCTCGCGGCGGATACACTCGTCGGCGGTCTCGTCCATACGCAGGAAGCCTCCGGGCAGCGCCCAGCAATCCATAAACGGTTCGATGCCACGCTTTATTAATAGTATCTTGATGTTGTGACCGTCGAAACCAAAAACAGCGCAGTCGGTGGCAACTGCGGGATGCGGATATTCGTAAGTAAATGACATTTTTGTTTTGCTGTTAATGTTACGCAAAATAACAGCATTTAAATTTAATTTCCAAATTTTTCTTTTACAAAATAATTATAGTTACTTTTGCCAAACAAAAAAATCCCGTTAATATGCCTATAAAAGATTGGAGCGAAGACGATAGACCGCGCGAGAAACTTATGAGTCAGGGAGCTGAGGCTTGCTCGGCTGCCGAACTCATTGCCATACTCATTACCAATGGATCCAGAAAAAAATCCGCTGTGGAGTTGGGAGCTGATATTATGAAAAAATTCAACAATAATCTTGTTGAGTTTGTGCGTGGCTCTATTGACGATTATCAGGACGGCATCGATGGCATCGGCCCAGCCAAGGCTTGCATCATAAAGGCCGCTGCCGAGCTTGGCCGCCGCATTGGATTGGCTAATATTGGATCCGACGTTATCGTAAACACCACTGAGGCTGCCTACAATCTTATGCGCGACCTCCGTCAGATATCACACGAGGAGTTCTGGGTCATCTACACCAACAATTCCGGGAAATTGCTCCGCCGCTACAAGGTGGCTGAGGGTTCGGGCGGAAATGTGCCTGTCGACATAGCCAGGATAGTGCGTCAGGCCATCAACGTAAATGCCACAAGGGTGCTTCTCTGCCACAACCATCCCGGGGGAAGTATGCGCCCTTCCAACGAGGACATTCAGCTCACCCGCGATATCCAGACCGTCTGCAAGTGCCTCAATATTTGCGTGGTGGAGCATATCATCATTGCCGGCGACCAGTATTACAGTTTCGTGGAGAATGATTTGTTGTAAATTATACACGTACGTCCGTGCGTCTCTACGAGCATCTTTAAACTTTAAACTTTACTCTTTATACTTTACTCTTTCATCTTTCAACTTTTTTTCATATCTTTGCACCTTGTAATCTGTATTGTCAAGATTGTGGAAATTAGGGTATTGGACCATAGTGAGATCGATATTGAGAAGTGGGAGAGTTGCGTGAGCAATTCCCTCAATGTCTGCATATTCGCCCATTGCTGGTATCTTGATACTTTAACGTTTGGGTGGGAGGCCCTGGTGATGGGCGATTACGATGCCGTAATGCCGTATTTCACCGATGGCAACAAGGCTTGCCTTAAATTCGGAGTGGCCTGGACGGGCATATATTCCCAGAAGGAGCTTACGATGGAGGTCTGCCAGCATTTCCTGAATGTGCTGGATAGAAGGTTCAGGAAGATCGATCTAGTGTTCGACAAGTTTTTCGTGGTGCCTGATACCGGGCTCAGGGGTCTGTTCTCCAAGGAGACGGTCCATCAGGTGGACACCATCAATCCCCCTTATGAGCTATCCAGCTCAAGTCAGATGCTGGATATGGCTGAGGCTGCTTTCCCGAAGGATTTCGTGCCCATCCTTAGGCTCCGCGAATACGTGCCACAATCGATAACACGCCTTTTGTGCGAGCACTTTATGAAGCTTGACAGGAGACTCGGCATCAGGTCCGCGCTTAAGCTAAAGGCCCTTGCCGAAAGGGCGGTAAGCAAGAAGTTCGGCTATTATCTGGAGCTGTCGAAAGACGAGACCAATACACACGCCGCCATTCTGGTAACGTTTTGCAACCACTACATTTTTGTGCCGTATATCAAGTGCAAGGGTATGTCGGAGGCATACGGGCAATACGTTATGCTGCTCGATTTGTTGAGAAAACACTTTGTGCACAGTCCCGGAATTCTGGTGCTCGACGATGCCAGGCTTAATATCAGCCCATTGGTGCTGAGGTTGCTTAGGGCTGAGGCTTTCTCTATCTACAGATACCGCGCCGGGATGGAGGTAAGCATCAGGAAATTTATAAGGACCAAATTGTTGAAGAAATATAATAACACTTTGTAGATGAAGATAATATCATACAATCTCAACGGAATAAGGGCTGCCGTAACCAAGGGCCTCTACGATTGGCTTAGGGCCGAGGCTCCTGATATTATGTGCATACAGGAAACCAAGGCTCAGCCCGAGCAGATCGACGAGGTGGAGTTCCGGCGCCTGGGGTACCGCTGCTACTGGTTTTCGGCCAAGAAAAAGGGATATTCCGGCACTGGAATAATCTCCAAGA
Organism: Bacteroidales bacterium; assembly: GCA_045597465.1. Lineage (GTDB taxonomy): Bacteria > Bacteroidota > Bacteroidia > Bacteroidales > UBA3824 > UBA3824. The sequence continues at coordinate 38,754 of JAZLKG010000026.1, forward strand.
CCGAGCCAAGGCACGTGGAATACGGTATGGGGATTGCCAAATACGACGACGAGGGCCGCGTTTTGAGGGCCGACTATGACGGATACTCCGTAATCTCGGTCTATCATCCGTCGGGTTCCACGGGCGACGAGCGTCAGACTTTCAAGATGCAGTGGCTGGAGGATTTCACGGCTTACGTACAGGAGCTTAGGAAATCTTTCCCAAAGCTGATAATAAACGGAGACTTCAACATTTGCAGGCTCTGGATAGATATCAACAATCCGCAGAAACACGTGGACGTGTCCGGTTTCCTGCCCGAGGAGAGGGAATGGTTTCAGAGTTTTGTAGACCTCGGATACGTCGACAGCTTCAGGGAATTCTGCCAGGAGGAGAAACAATATTCGTGGTGGAGCTACCGCGGAGGCGCCAAGCCCAAGAATCTGGGTTGGCGAATCGACTACAATATCATTACCGACAGCCTCAGGGCCGACCTCAAGGGCGCGTTCATACGCCCCGAGCTCAATTTCAGCGACCACTGCCCGATAGGCATCGAAATTTTCTAATATATGATAGGAACTGTGATAAAATCTACCGGGAGCAACTATCTGGTAGACAACGGAAAAGATATAATAGACTGCAAGATACGCGGCAAGATAAGGCTTGCGGGCATCAGAACCACAAATCCCGTCTCGGTGGGCGATGTGGTGGATTTCGATATGGAGCCTGCCGGCGATGTGGGCGTGATAACCCGAATCCACGACCGCCGCAACTACATAATCCGCAAGGCCACAAACCTTAGCAAGGAGTCGCACATTATTGCGGCCAATATGGACCAGTGTCTCCTGGTTACCACGCTTCTTATGCCTGAGACTCCGCTGGAGTTTGTGGACAGATTCCTGGTGACTGCCGAGGCCTACAAAGTGCCGGCCATCATAGTGTTCAATAAATGTGATCTTTATGTGGAGGGAGCTGAAGAAGTGCTTCAGGAAACTATGGAGATTTATGAGAGCATCGGATACCGCTGCCTGGCCGTGTCGTCGGTTACGGGCGAGGGCATCGAGGAGCTCCGCGGGATTCTCAAGGACAAAACCACGCTGCTCTCGGGAAACTCCGGCACGGGAAAGTCCACACTTATAAACACCGTGAATCCGGGCCTTAACCTCCGCACCGGCGAGATCTCGATATCCAACCTTGCGGGCAAGCACACCACCACCTTCGCCGAGATGTTCAAGCTCGATTTTGGCGGCAACATTATTGATACCCCCGGCATCAGGGGATTTGGAATAGTGAGGATGAGCCCCGAGGACGTGGCGCACAATTTCCCCGAGATTTTCGAGCGCCTCAGCAACTGCCGTTTCTACAACTGCACCCACACGCACGAACCCGGATGCGCAGTGAAGGAGGCTGTGGAGAATGGCGAGATTTGTCCATCGCGCTATCACAGCTATCTCTCCATCATCAGCGACGAGGAGGAGGGCGGAAAATACAGAACAAAAACACATTGACATATAATGAGAGTATTTAGATTTCTGATGCTGATGCTTCTGATATCGGCATCGGCGCAGGCTCAGAGGTATTTTCAGCCGCTGGGCCGTATGTACGACCTGGAAATGCAGCACAACCTTTTGCAGGACACTTCCTCATACGGGAGTTTCTCTGCTATGAAACCCGTGCTGATACCTGTAACAAGGGAGCTTAAGGCAGAAAAAGAGGGCCTTCCCTTCGGCAAGTGGATGAAGAAACACTTCCTGGAGGACGATTTCCTGCATTTCGAGAGCGATGAGCACGAGATTACCGTGAATCCGATTTTTGATTTTCAGCGCACCTACGACCGCGATATCAAAAACGACGAGAAGATATACTTCCTCAATACCAGAGGTTTCGATATCTTTGGCCGTCTTGGCAAGCGTGTATACTTCAAGAGCGAGTTCTATGAGAACCAGGCCCGCTACCCACGTTACGAGGACAGCATCATCAATGTGATGGGCGGCATTCCCGGACAGGGCTTCGCAAAGAGTTTCAAGGGCAACAGCGGCGACCGCTCCGGCAAGGACTGGGGTATCATCTTCGGCTCGCTGTCGGTGAATATCAACAAGAATATGACCGTAACCCTTGGCAACGGAAAGAATTTCGTGGGCTCGGGCTACAGGTCGGTGGTGCTCAGCGACGTAAGCTTCAGCTACCCATACCTCCGCACCGACCTCAAGTTCGGCAATTTCTACTACTACGTGCTCTGGGCATATATGCAGAGCGACAGCTGGCTGTATTTCACCCGCGGCGACTCGCATTACAAGTACGCGAGCTACCACGTGGCCGGTTGGAAGCCAACTCCTAAACTCGAGATGTCTATTATAGAAGGTGTGATGTGGGACAATACCGACAAGAACGGACTCTACAAGTATTCCAAGCCAAATGCGCAGATGTTTGTTCCCGTGATGCTGTTGCCTATGGCCATCAACGGGTTCAACGCCGACAACCGTGTGCAGATTGGCTACGATATCAACTACTCGCCAATCCACAACCTGAAGTTCTACCACCAGTACAACTATCAGGGACAATATAAGGAACCCGTAACCACCGACATGAGTTTCAACCAAAAATATTATGGCTTCCAGTTTGGTGTCCATTGGTTCGACCTACTCTTTGGTGCTGTTCCTGAACTAAAGTCTCACGCCCAGTTTGAGTTCAACCAGTCCAGCATCGCGTTCGGCAAGTCGTCGTCGGACTTCTGGAACTACGGCTACCCAACCACAACGCTCAATGTGGTGAAAAACTCAACGGATGAGATAGTGGCCGCCACCGAATTGCTATACAAGCACTTCGGCATCGACTATATGTATCAGAAAAACGACTGGAGCAAGCGCAACACAGTTCACTTCCGCTACTTCTTCAATACCAAGACAAGGTGGAATCTTTACGTGACCCTCCAGAACCGCGACGTAGATTTGCCTAATTCGGCGTATAACAACAGGTTTGTGCAGATAGGATTGGCAATATCGCCATTGCAGAACTTTTATTTCGACTTTTAAGAAATGGAAAAGCTAAAGATTCTGGTTATAAGGTTCAGCTCCATAGGCGACATAGTGCTTACTACGCCAGTGCTGAGGCTCATCAAGGAGAAGTATCCCGATTGCGAGCTGCACTTCGTCACCAAGGGCAAGATGAAGGCCGTGGTGGAGAACAATCCGCATATCGACCATCTCCATCTGCTGGGCGACAGTTTCAAGGAGCTGAAGCTGAAGCTTAACGGCATCGTCTTCGATTACGTGATAGACCTCCACAGCAACTTCAGGAGCCGTCGTCTGTGTATGAACGTGCGCGTAAGGCAGCGCAGCAACATATTCCATCTCGATAAGCTAAATTTCAAGAAGTTCCTCTATTGCACATTCAGGATGCAGTGCATGCCCGATGTGCATATCACCGACCGCGAGGTGGATACATTGAAGGCTCTCGGCATCAGCAACGACCACAAAGGCCTGGAGTATTATGTAACCGAAGCCGACGAGACCAAGGCCCGCGAGCTTACCTCAAGCCTCAGGGATGGCTACGTGGCATTTGTGATAGGCGCCACCTACTACACCAAGCGCATGCCGGCCGATCTCATAGCTGATGTTTCCGACAGGCTGAAGCTTCCCGTTGTGTTGGTGGGCGGTCCCGGAGATGCCGATGCTGCCAAAATCATTGAGGATAAGTGCGCTAACAATACTATCCTGAACCTTTGCTCCAAGCTTCCGCTAAACGTGAGCGCCTCCATAGTGAAGCACGCCCGTCTGGTGATAGCCCACGACACAGGCCTGATGCACATAGCCGCCGCCTTCAAGAAGGATATCATCACCATCTGGGGCAACACCACGCCTCAGCTGGGAATGTACGCCTGCGAGCCCGGCGCCCATAGCGTAGACCACGAGGTAAAGGGCCTTAAGTGCCGTCCGTGCAGCAAGCTTGGCGGCCACAAGTGCCCAAAGGGACACTTCCGCTGCATGATGGACCAGAATATCAGCGCCATAGTAGACGATGCCAATGGCATAATAGGCCTACAAACCAACTAACTACTAACTACCAACTACTTATATAACAAATGAATAAGAAAACAACAGATTGGGTGGGCAAGCACTTCGAAACCCTGGAGACCATTTTCATATTGGGATTGTCGGTTTCGCTCTTCCTCATGTATCGTGAGATTGTACAGGCAATGTATGCTTGTTACGGATTTCTGATACTGCTGGCCATGCTGTATATGCTGATGTCGCTGCGTCCGTTCGAGACCAAGGTTGCGGGCATCAGGATCGCCATCCGCAAGGTGGTGTATATATCGTATGTACTTGGCACTCTGAGTATAATGCCGGTGTTGCAGTTCGATCCCGAAGTGGATGCCAAGACACTGGTGATAGCAGCCTTGTGTTTCCTGGCTGTGTCGATGGTGCTGCTGATGCTCAAGCGTTTCAAGATGAAGGAGACGGCGGGTTTCGCGTCCAATATGATAAGGTGTCTTATCTTTACGGCAATCCTGCTGTGGTTGCTTATGATTTTCATATAAAATGGAGGGTGATACAATGATAGAAGTAATGTCGCCGGTAGGAAGTTTCGAGACTCTCGCTACCGCAATACAGGCCGGCGCCCAGTCGGTATATTTCGGACTCGGAATCCTGAACATGAGGGCCAAGTCCACAGTAAACTTTACCGAGGACGACCTCGCCACAATAGTTGCCACTTGCAAGGAGCACGGAGTAAAGAGCTACCTTGCGGTAAACACCGTAATGTTCGATCAGGACATCGAGGCCATGCACCGTCTCATCGATCTTGCCAAGATACACGGAGTATCAGCCATAATTGCCTCTGATGCTTCCGTTTTGCAGTACGCACTTGATCAGGGAGTAGAGATACACGCATCTACTCAGCTGAATATCACAAACATAGAGGCCGTGAAATTCTATGCCAGATACTGCGACGTTGTGGTGCTGGCCCGCGAGTGCAGCCTCGACAAGGTGCGCTACATCCACGAGCAGATTATCAAGCAGGACATCCGTGGACCCAAGGGCGGATTGGTAAGGATAGAGATGTTTGTGCACGGAGCGCTATGCATGGCAACATCAGGCAAGTGCTACCTCTCGCTCCACGAGATGAGCCATTCGGCCAACCGCGGAGCCTGTCTCCAGATCTGCCGCCGTGGCTACGAGGTCACCGACCTGGAATCCGGCGACAAGCTGGTAATCGAGAACGAGTACATAATGTCGCCCAAGGACCTCTGCACAATCGAGTTTCTCGACGAGCTGCTGGAGGCCGGCGTAGAGGTGCTCAAGATAGAGGGCCGCGCGCGTCCGCCTGAGTATGTTAAGCTTACAACACAGATATACCGCAACGCCGTGGAGGAGATAGAGTCCGGCTCCTACACCAAGGAGAAGGCCAAAGCCTGGAAGGAGAAACTCTCCGAGGTTTTCAACCGTGGATTCTGGAACGGATACTATCTTGGACAGAGGCTGGGGGAGTGGACCGATACCCACGGCAGCAAGGCCAAGTACCACAAGGAGTTCGTCGGCACAGTCAACAACTTCTTCTCCAAGATTTCGGTGGCTGAGGTCTACCTGAATTCCGGAAAACTCTCTGTGGGCGACACCGTATATATAATAGGCCAGACATCAGGAACAGTGGAATTCGAGATAAATGAAATCCGCTACGACCTACAGCCCGTAGATACAGCCTACAAGGGTCAGGTGATATCGCTCCCCGTGCCCGGACACGTCCGCCGTGGCGACAAGATTTACCTGCGGGCAGATAATTAGAATTTTTTCAGCCGTCTGATACTGGTTCGTTGATTTTACGCGTTGTACCCCGCCTTCTCACTCACCTTACATCTCGATTAGGCATGCGTATCCCGGACTAAGTCAGGCGGCTTTGTATGATATTCGCACAAAAAAAATGTCCAAGGCATCTGTCTTGGACATTTTTTTTTGAGATTGACGGCAATCCGGCTATCCCTCAAACGAGGTCAGCTCTTCGTTTACATCCACAGCCTCTACATTGTGGCTGTCCACGCGTGTAAATGGCGATGGTTTCTTGCTGTACTCGATAAAGTCCTGGAGGTTTTTCTCCTCGCCCTGGGCTATTATGGAAACCGATCCGTCGGGGTTGCTCTGATACTTGCCCACAATGTGGAGCTCGTTGGCCGCAATCACCATGTTGCTGTGGTAGCCCACCTGCTTGAGGCGGCCCGACACCTTTATTGATACTGCCTTTATCATATTTTATTCGTTTTATTTTGGTTTTACAATCTTATAATCCCTTAGTTTCTTGTTCAGCTCCTTCTCGTTGTGGAGGGGAAGCATCGAGTTTAGTTTTGCGTGGAAGGCCTCCGAGTGATTCATGTGTACCGTGTGCGCCAGCTCGTGCAGCAACACCAGGTCTATGAGCTCGTAGGTGAGAGCCATTACAAAACACGATATCCGGATGTCTTTCCTTATGCTGCATGAGCCCCATCGCGATGTTGTGGAAGTAATGCCAAACGATTTGTATGACAGTCCGTTGATGACGGCCAGCTCTTGCAGCCGTTTAGGCAGATATTCCGCCGACTCTTTCTTGAGAGCCATTACTATGGCCTTGTATGCCGCCTTCTGTACTTCGCTACTGCAAATATCTAAAGTTTTTGGGTATTTTACCAAAATTTTTCGGTCCGAAAATTCAACTTTTATGCAATTTTTTTCGTGGACCATGTATTCCAGCTCGTGTCCCTGACTCTTAAACACTGTGATATAATGTTTTGGAGGCGCCGGCTTCTGCTGCATTTTCTTCACGCTGCCAGTTATCCAATCCCAGCACTGCTCTATGAACCGGCCCACCGCAATCTTGGATGTGCGCGGCGGACACGTAATGGTGATGGAGCAGTCGCTGTGCACTATTACCCTTGTGGTGCGCGATGCCTTGTATTCCTTTACGTTTATAATCAGTCCCCCGTGGGTGATTATGTATCGTTTTAGATTGTATTTTGCCGCCATGATATTCCAAGAATATTTCCAGTGTCGCTTTTATGTTTTTTTTAGTTTTGCAAATATAAATCTATTTTTTTTATTATGAATATTATTTGTACTTTTGTAGCTCATAAATACGATAATTTTTTTATTAAATAACGATTAAAAACAAGAAATGGAATTAGCAGTAAAAATTGCCCAGCTCATTGTCAGCCTCAGCCTTCTGGTTATCTGCCATGAGTTTGGACATTTCATCACCGCAAAGCTCTTCAAGACCAAGGTGGAGAAGTTTTACCTCTTCTTCGATCCTTGGTTCAGCCTCTTCAAGTTCAAGAAGGGCGATACCGAATATGGAATAGGCTGGCTGCCTTTTGGCGGCTATGTGAAGATAGCCGGAATGATAGACGAGAGCATGGATACCGAACAGCTCAAGCAGGAGCCTCAGCCCTGGGAGTTCCGCAGCAAGCCGGCATGGCAGCGCCTCATAATAATGCTGGCCGGAGTAATAGTAAATGTCTTGCTGGCCATGCTGATATATGGCATGATGGCATTCTGCTGGGGTTCCTCCTATCTGCCTACTGCCAATCTTAAGTACGGTATATCTGTGGACAGCGTTGGCTATTCGCTTGGCCTGCGCGATGGCGACCATATCAAATACGTGAATGGCGACACATGCAGCGATTTCAACAAGGTAATGGTCAACCTTCTGCTCAACGACCCCAAGACTCTTACTGTTACACGCAATGGTGTGGATACCACCATCCATTTCGGAGACGACAAGGTGGCCCTGATGCTTTCGGCACAGTCGCCTTTCATGACCCCCAGACATCCGTTTGTGGTGGCTGCCTTCCCCGAGGACGTTGAGTCGGCTGGCAAGAAAGCCGGTCTTTTGGAGGGCGACAGCCTTATAATGGCCAATGGCATGCCTTGCGCATTCTATCAGGAGGTCAGAAATTTCCTCCAGGCTAATGCCGGCAAAAATGCCACCCTTACAGTGATGCGCGGTGCCGATACTGTGAATATCAGTCTTGCCATACCTGCCGACGGCAAGCTTATGGTGATGACAAAGGGACCTATGGATTTCCTGGAGACTGCCACAGTGGAGTATGGCTTCTTTGAATCGTTCCCAGTGGGTATATCAAGGGGTTACGACAAGATTGTGGAATACTGCAAGCAGTGGAAGCTGATATTCAATCCTGACACCCAGGCATACAAGAGTGTGGGCAGTTTTATATCCATGACCAAGATTTTCCCTGGTTACTGGGACTGGTATTCGTTCTGGAGCATCACCGCTCTGTTCTCTATCATGCTTGCCGTGGTGAACGTTCTGCCAATACCCGGCCTTGACGGTGGCCATGCGTTGTTTACCCTTGTGGAGATTGTTACCGGCAAGAAACCCAGTGATAAATTCCTTGAGAGGGCTCAGCTTGTGGGCATGATAATCCTCCTGCTCATAATGGCTCTTGCCCTGGGCAACGATTTTGTGAAATTGTTCAATTGATGGTTTTTTGTACGGAATGGTTGGCGGCTGATGCTTGCCAACCATTCCGGTTTTTATACAAAATATTAGACTTCCCTTTTGTCTGCCCGTATATTGAGCAGGTAAAATAATGTCTAATCCCAAATAACTCTACAACATGAAAAAACTCATAGCATATTTTTCGTTTCTGATGCTGATACTTGCATCCTGCAGTTCCGGAACCTCCTCGTTTGGCCTCATGCCCGAGAGCAGCGGCCGCACAGGCGAGGTGCTCCTGGTGATGGACGACAAGATCTGGGATGGCCAGGTTGGCGACACAGTGGAATCGTGGCTTCGTCAGGAGGTGCTTGTGTTGCCTCAGTACGAACCAACATTCAAGGTGATACACATACGTCCTGCCGCATTCAACGATATGTTCCGCAAGACCCGCAACGTGATAATAGCTGATATCAGCCCCGAGCATCAGCGCACTGAATTCAAGGTGGAGAGCAACAAGTACGCCAAGCCTCAGGTATACATTACCCTGCGCGCGCCCAGCGACACATCTTTCCTCAGGGCGTGGTACAATGTGCAGCGCTACGTGCTCGACACCATAACCATAGCGGAGCAGCAGAGGTTCCTCTACGGATTCCGCAACTATAGGAACTCTCAGGCCGAGATTATCATGCGCGACCGCCACGATGTTGACATGCTGATACCCACAAGCGGTTTCCAGATGGATGTGGATTCCACCCATTTTACATGGATAAGCAGGGAGACTAAGGTGTCGAGCCAGGGTATCCTGGTTTTCGATTTCCCATACAACGGACCCAGAGATTTCGATATCCAGAACCTTGTGCGCCGTATGGACTCGGTCCTGATGCTGAATGTTCCCGGCGATGCTCCTGGATCCTACATGGCAATAGAGAAGCGCATAGAGCCCATCAAGCACGAGAGGTCGCGCAACGGAAGCTATATGTGCGAGCTGCGTGGCCTGTGGGAGGCCGAGGGCGATTTTATGGGTGGCCCATTTGTGTCGCAGAGTATTGTGGATACTGTCAACAACAAGATGGTGACAGCCTTCGCATACGTATATGGCGGCAAAAACGACAAGAAAAACCTTCTCTGGCAGCTGGAGTCGATATTGTCAACTTTCAATATCCATTACCAGTCTGTGGAGATGCCCGACATCAAGGATTAAGCAATCATGCACAAGATAAGACTTACAAAGCATTTCACGTTCGAGAGCGCCCACGCGTTGTATAATTACGACGGCAAGTGCAGCCATCTTCATGGCCACAGCTATCATTTCTATGTTACCGTGATAGGCTATCCCGAGCAGGACGAGAATTCGCCCAAGTGCGGAATGGTGATGGATTTCGGTTTGCTGAAGCGCATAGTGAACGAGGAGATCGTGGATAGGTTCGATCATTCGGTGGTGCTCAACGAGAAGAGCCAGATATCGCCAGATACCTTGGCCACGCCAATGTTTGAGAACGTTATCACATTCCCATTCCAGCCCACGTGCGAGAATATGCTCTCATATTTTGCCGAGCGCATCAGTTCGCGTCTGCCAAAGGGCGTTAGCCTCATGAAACTGAAACTCTACGAGACCGCCGACTCATACGCCGAGTGGTGCGCCGGGGATTGATGTTTGTGCATTGTCGTGATTATTTAATTAATTAGACGCACGGCCGTGCGTCTCTACGAGCTCTTTAAGCTTTATACTTTACACTTTAAACTTAAAAACCAAAACCAGTCATGCCCAAGACCCTCTTTCTGATAGATGCATACGCGATGATATACAAGGCATATTACGCCTTTATCAGCAACCCTATGATGAACAGCAAGGGTGAGAGCACATCGGCCGCCTTCGGTTTCGTGAACTCGCTTCAGGATATCATCAAGAAGGAAAACCCATCGCATATAGCCGTGGTGTTCGATCCTCCATATCCCACATTCCGCAACGAGATGTCGCCCGAATACAAAGCCCAGAGGCCGCCAACTCCCGAAGGCATAAAGACTTGTCTGCCCTACATTAAACAGATACTGGAGGCATGGGGAATCCATCAGGTGGTGGTGCCAAGATACGAGGCCGACGACACCATAGGAACGCTTGCCACTCAGGCCGCTGCTAACGGTTTCCAGATATATATGGTGACCCCCGACAAGGACTACAAGCAGCTCCTGAAGGGCGACTGCATAATGCTCTACCGTCCCAAGAAGGGCGCCGGCTACGATATCATCAAGGAGGCCGATTTCCTGGCCGAGACCGGTCTGGATAATCCTAAGCAGTTTATCGACATACTTGCTCTCTGGGGCGACGCCGCCGACAATGTGAAGGGCGTTACCGGAATAGGCGAGAAGACCGCCTACAAGCTGATATCGCAATACAAGAGCATGGAGGGCATTTACAAGAATATCGATAAGCTGAAGGGCAAGCAGAAGGAGAATTTCATCAACGACCAGGAGACCGCATTCCTTGCCAAGGACCTCGTGACCATCTGCACGGAAGCACCGGTGGATTTTGTGGCCGACGATTTCCTGAGAAAGGATATCAATGAAGACGGGCTCCGCAAGATCTTCATGCAGCTGGAGTTCCGCAACCTGGCCGACCGCATCATAGGCAAGAAGGCCCCGATGCAGTTTGAGCAGGGAACCCTCTTCGCTGCTTTCAACAGCAATCCCGAGCCTGAGCCCAAGCCTGCAATCCAGCTGAAGACCATCAAGGACGTGCCTCATGAGTATATCCTTGTGGATACCGATGAGGCTCTCGCAAATCTCAGGGACGAGCTTATGGCCCAGCCGGAGTTCTGTTTCGATACCGAGACCACGGGACTTTCGGTGCATGGCAATCATCTTGTGGGAATGTCGTTTGCGTATCAGGACCGTAAGGCTTACTTCATACATTTCGATGCGGCCAACGATTCCGAGACCCGCCGACGCCTTGCCATAATAGCCCCCGTTTTCGATACTCCCGATATCAGGAAGATTGGTCAGAACATCAAGTTTGATATTCTGGTGTTGCGAGGCTATAAAGTGAACGTTAGAGGCCAACTCTTCGACACCATGGTGGCCCATTATCTATTGCAGCCCGAGCAGCGCCACAATATGGACTACCTCTCGGAGGTTTATCTGGAATACACGCCAGTCCATATAGAGCAGCTGATAGGAGAGAAGGGCAAGGTCCAGAAATCCATGAGCGAGGTGGATATCCACGATATCACCGAATATGCCGCCGAGGATGCCGACATTACATGGCAGCTCTATCGCAAGCTTTACGCCGAGCTTGAGAAAAACTCAATGCTCGATATGGCCATGAAGATAGAGATGCCGCTCATATATGTGCTTGCCGATATGGAATTTACGGGAGTCTGCATCGACAGCAAGTTCCTTTCGGAATACTCCAAGGAGCTCAATGCCAAGAGCGCCGAGCTGGAGAGCAAGATTTACGCATTGGCCGGCAAGCAGTTCAACATAGCATCGCCCAAGCAGCTTGGCGACGTGCTTTTCGTGGATATTAAGATAGCCGAGAATCCCACCGTTACCAAGACCGGCGCATTCGCCACCGGCGAAGACGAACTCCTGAAATACAAGGACAAGTCGGAGATTGTGGATCATATCCTGGAATACCGTGGACTCAAGAAACTGGTTTCCACATACACCGACGCATTGCCTCAGCTCGTTAGCCCCATTACGGGACGCATACATACCAGCTTCAACCAGACCATTACGGCCACGGGACGCCTCAGCTCCAGCAATCCTAACATCCAGAACATTCCTATCCGCACGCCGGAGGGCAAGAGAGTCAGGGAGGCTTTTATACCATCGAAGACAGGCAACCTGATATATGCCGCCGACTATTCGCAGGTGGAGCTCAGGGTGATGGCCCACATGAGCGGCGATGAGAACATGATCTCCGCCTTCCAAAACGACGAGGACATCCACCGCAGCACCGCGGCCAAGATTTTCGGTGTGGAGCCTGATGCTGTGACACGTGAGCAGCGTTCGCACGCCAAGAGCGCCAACTTCGGAATCATTTACGGAATTTCGGCCTTTGGATTGTCGCAGGATACCGGCCTTTCAAGATCCGAGGCCAAGGAAGTGATAGACAACTATTTCGCCACATATCCCGGAATCAAGAGCTTCATAGCCAACACCATTGCCGAGTGTCAGAAAAACCATTACGTTTCCACCATGTTTGGCCATAAGCGTGAGATTCAGGACCGTGACATAAACTCGCGCAACTTTACCGTAAGGGCCGCCGCCGAGCGTCTGGCCGTGAATACTCCGGTGCAGGGTACCGCCGCCGAGATTATCAAGATAGCCATGGTGAACATTTTCAATGAGTTCCAGACAAGGCAGCTGAAATCCAAGCTCCTGATTCAGGTGCACGACGAGTTGGTTTTTGATGTGTTCCCCGATGAGATGGAGCTGGTAGAGCAAATCGTTGTATCACAGATGGAAAACGCAGCGCAACTGAAGGTGAGATTGAAGGTGGAGGGCAAGTTTGCCGCCAACTGGCTGGATGCCCACTAAATTATTTATCCATTATCAATTGCTCATTATCAATTGTTTTGCTAACTTTGCCCAAGAAATTTTAAAAACAATATATATATCATGAAAATAACAGTAATCGGCTGCGGCAACCTGGGCTTCTCCATTGCCAAAGGCCTTGCCAACAAGCAGAAAGAATACAATCTTGATATTACAGCCACCGATCCAGTCTGCGATCTCGAGAAGATCCGTGAGATAGGCATCAACGCCACACGCGACAACATCGCTGCCGTAAAGGAGGCTGACGTTATCTTTATCTGCGTAAAGCCTTGGATCGCCAAGGACGTAATCGAGGAGATTGCCCCAGCTCTCAACAACAGCCAGACCCTGATATCTCCTGTTGCAGGTCTCAGCATCGACCAGATAAAGGGCTACTGCTACAAGAAGGTATCGGTATTCCGCATTATGCCAAACATTGCCGCCAGCATCAATCAGTCAACTACCTGCGTGGCCTACGACGCCGATGATGAGGTTGTGGAGCCAGTGCTCAACATGCTCGGCTGTCTCGGCAAGGTAATCCAGATAGATGAGTCGAGAATCAACGCCGCCACCATCCTCACAGGTTCGGGAATAGCATTCGTTCTCAGATTCATGCGCGCCATGGTGGAGGGCGGTATCGAGATAGGTTTCCCATCGGCAGTGGCCAACGAGATTGTGGCTCAGACTGTAAAGGGCACCGTAGGCCTCTTCATGGAGGAGGGTTCTCATCTCGAGCAGCTCATCGACAGGGTTTGCACACCATCGGGCACCACTATCCGCGGCCTCAACGAGATGGAGAAAAACGGATTCTCATCTTCGGTTATCGAGGGCATTATTTCAGCTTACAACAAAATCGCCAAGTAAGATATGTTTTCAGGTATTGTAGAAAGTATAGGAAAGGTTGTGGATATCAAGCAGGATAGAACCAACCTCGATTTCACTCTTGAGTGTCCGTTCACCAACGAACTCTCCATAGATCAGAGCGTGGCCCACAACGGCGTCTGCCTCACCGTGGTAAAGATTGACGGCAACCGCTACACCGTTACCGCCATGCAGGAGACTCTCAACCGCACAAATCTCGGCTGCTGGCAGGTTGGCACAGAGGTGAATCTGGAGCGCAGCATGAAGCCGGATTCACTGCTCGACGGTCACATCGTTCAGGGTCACGTGGACCAGATAGGCACATGCACCAAGATAGAGGACATGGACGGCAGCACATATTACACCATCGAGTACGACCCATCGCAGGGCAACATCACAGTGGAGAAGGGCTCGGTTTCTGTAAACGGTGTTAGCCTCACAGTCTGCAACAGCGAGGACGGCAAGTTCCGCGTGTCGATAATCCCCTACACCTACGAGGTCACAAACTTCCATGCCCTCAAAGTAGGCGACAAGGTGAACCTGGAGTTCGACATCATCGGCAAGTATTTGCAGAAGATGGCAAGTGCATATTTCAAGAAGTAGGAGATTTTTTTTTTATATGGTGGAGACGGATTGCGGTAGAGACGGACCGCGGTCCGTCTTTGTTTGTTTATAGGAACCCACACAAAAAAAAGTGAGTCTCTATCAAGAGCCTCACTTTTTTGCTGCTTACTAATTTAACCTAAATCTTATTATGAAAAGAGTTCTGACATTTAATAAAAAAAATCTGGACTTCACAGTCGAGATAAATACTATAAATTAACTTATGAAAACTAATAACTTATACGATGCAATAAAAAAAAAGTTTCATAAATTAACATTTTTTTAGTTCTTTTTCGGCAAAATAATTCTAAAAGTGGTTCCCACTCCGATTTCGCTGTTTTTGACGAACAGTTTTCCTTTGTGGTAATCGCATACAATACGCTGCGCCAGCGACAGGCCGAGGCCCCAGCCGTGTTTCTTGGTTGTAAACCCGGGCTTGAAAACCGTCTTGAAATTCCTCTTCTGTATGCCCTTGCCATTGTCGGTGATGTCTATGATGGCATTGCGGTTGTCCTCATCAAGATTTATGTCTATCTTGCCGCGTCCCTGCATAGAGTCTATGGCGTTTTTGCAGATATTCTCCACCACCCACTCGAAGAGCGACACGCTCACGGGGATGATGATCTCCCTGTCCTCAGGTAAATCAAAATTGTAGACAACATTGCTGGAAGTCCTGGCATTAAGATAGTTGATGGAGTTTCTCAAAATGGGCACGATATTCTCCAGGGTAAACTCAGGAGTATTGCCTATGCGCGAGAAACGGTTCGTTACCTGCACCAGACGGTTCACATCCTTCTCCACCTCGGCGGTGAGCTCGGGGTTGTAGTTGTCGCATTTCAGGATCTCTATCCATGCCAGCAGCGACGATATCGGAGTGCCCAGCTGATGCGCCGTCTCCTTGCTCATCCCCACCATTATCTTGTTCTGGTCGGCCTTGTTGGATGCGCGTATCGTAACAATGGTAAGTACGATAATCACCATCGTCACAATCAGCTGTATCAGAGGAAAAGTCTCCAGCTGCCTCAGGATGCTGCTGTCCTTGTAGTAGAGCATGTAGCTCTGGTCTATGCAGATAGGCTCGTGGACCTTGCTCATCCGCTCCATCTCGTCCCTCAGCTGCTCTTCGCTGGGCTCGCCGCCATCGGAGTCCAGGTCCAGGTTTATGTGCATCAGCTCGCCCTGGTCGCTCTGCAGTATGGCTGGTATGGTGTTGTTTTCCTGGATAATCTTGTACACAATCTGGCTGATGTCGCCGTCTATGTCCACAGTCTCTATCTCGCGTATGGCCTCGGCCCACAGCTGTATGTTCTTCTCCTCCTGCTGCTTAAGCTGTCCGCTCAGGTTGTGGCTGTAAATCCATGCCGCCACGCTGGCCAGAGCGGTTATTATATACAGTATGGTCCGGATAATCTCCTTGCTGTTCATTTTGCTGTTTTTTGTCGTTCTGATGCTGCCTTATTTGCCAGTTGCCCCGGCCTGTGAGTCGCTGTGGCAGTTGCAGCTCTGATGCCTGGGTTCCTCCTTGTCCCTTCCCCTCTTGTCCTCGTTTTTCGAGAAGAAGTTCTTCGTGGTGTTGTCGATGAACTGCAGCAGGTATTCCACGCAGTATCCGGCAATGAAGGCTATAAGCATGGGCGACAGAGCTCCCAGCTGCTGCGCGTTCTGTATGTCGCCCCAGAACAGGCCAATGGCCAGGCCCGCTATGGCGCCCAGCAGAATCCTCAGGATGTACTTGATGTTGCTGCCGGTGTAGAATGTGAGTTTCTTTATCTCTGAGGTAAGTTCCCTGAGCACAAATGTGAAACCGCCTATTATGCCGTAGAGCAGCGGCAGCAGGTAGGTTCCGAGTATCAGCCTGTAGCTCCTGGCCTCCTGTATGATGGCGGTGTTGGCCTTGCCGAACTTGATGTCGTCTTTGGCAATGGTGTCGGTCCTGATGGTGGTGTTGAATGTGAACCTTCTTAGGTTCTGCACCCATGGCCCAAGCAGGTCCACATTGCTCTCCAGGCGGTCGTCGTATTCGCCCAGTTTCATGGACACCTCGTCGAGCTCCGACGAGAACGACAGATTCTCCGGATCCTTCTGGGAGAGTATGTTGAGGTCGCGCATCCGGCTCGATAGCGTCTCTATCTCCGCGCTGCACTCATCTATGTTGTTGAGACGGGTAGACCCCAGGAAGAAATATATGTGCACGCCCAGCAGAAGGAATATGAACACTCCCGTCACCAGCATATACCATGTTGTGGACCTTGCGGAGAGGGCGCCCTTGCCCTTGCGTCCGAAGAAACGGCCTATGGGACCCACATTTTCTATGCCTGTTGGCCTTGCTGATGCCAGTGAGTCAACTGTCACGGGCTGTATTATCTTGGTAAGCTCCTTGTAGGTGAGGTAAAACTCTATCTCGGTGTCGGTTGTCCACTTCTGCCTCTTGTATCTGTTTTTGCTGTCTATTACAGCCTCTATGTGTTTTTTGTCGATGTCGAGACCCTTGTCCAGAATGTACGACAGCATTATCGACGCATTGGCCAGGTCGGTCTGTATCTGGTGGGAGCTGTCGAGGGAGTTTTCCTCGTGCCTCACCTGGTCGATGGCCGAAGTTATATCGTCGTCGTCTACTTTGGGCTCAGGGGCTGTGTTTTGATGATGCTTGATGTTCTCCATAGAAATCTCTTTTTTTGATGATTAGTTTTGCCGAAAACTAATGCAATATTACTAATTATTTATTGAAAAAACGAATGATTGGCGTTTTCTATTTTGCGTTTAACCAATTTTAGTGGAAAAAATTTTGCTGTAATTGCCAAAATTACTAACTTGCAGCCGTTATTAATTCAAAAACTCAATTTAATAGTATTATGGGTAAACCTGTATCAGACGATATAAGCAATATCGCTGCTGGAGTAGAGATTATTGGCGACATAGTCGCAACCGGCCGCCTGAGGCTCGAGGGCAAGATAAAAGGAAACATCAAATTATCCGACCGCCTGGTAGTGGATGCCAAGGGCATAATAGAGGGCGACGTGGTATGCCGCGAGGCCCAGATTTCGGGCAAGGTGGATGGCACTATCACCGTAGACGACCTCTTGGAGTTTACAAATACCGCTGTAGTACATGGACAGATAAAGGCAAGCAAGCTTGTGGTGGAAGAGGGCGCCATATTCACCGGCAGCTGCGACATGGACAGCAAGCCTGCCAATGCTCCCGCAAAATAGCTTTATGGATACCAGCAAGGAGAAAAAGAAAAATGACAATCTCAGGATGGTAGCCAAATACACATCGGCCGCTTTTCAAATGGCGGCCATTATTGTTTTAGGCGCCCTGGGAGGCAAATACCTCGATGCGTATTTGCAGAACTCCACCAAGGTTTGCACCATTGTGCTTACCATAGCCGCGGTGTTCCTGTCTTTGTATCTATTCATCAAGGATATAACCAAATAATGGAAAACAATTACACCAAAATATATATCGTTGTAGGCAGCGTGCTCACCATAATTGTGGTGGCCGTGCTTCAGTTCGCAATTCCCGACCGCAGCTCGTTGCCTGCGGTGTTGTCTCCGATATTGTACACAGTGGTGAGTCTCGTGGCGTTGAAACTGATGCCGAAATCCGACTCATCTTCCATACTCAAGCTCAACAATGCTGTAATGCTGTCCAACATGGGCAAGATGGTGGTATACGCCGCATACCTTATAATTGTGTACCTGAACCTGGAACAGATTCAGAAAATGACATTCGTAATAGTCTTTATGCTGCTGTACGTGGTTTTTTCCGTACTGGATATCAATGTGCGTCTCAGGATGATCAGAAACAATAAACAAAACGGCAAATAGTATCAGCATGAGAATCTCTACAACCATATCATTATCAGCCATGATGCTTGCAATGGTAAATGGGGCAGCCGCCCAGGCTCCCGACGGACTCTCTCGCGCTTGCAACGACATTAAGCGCTACGATGCCTTTCAGAATGGGCAGGTGGCTTTCCTGGCCGTGGACATGAAAACCGGCGATGTTATTGCCGAGTGCAATCCGGATATGTCGCTGATGCCGGCCAGCAACACAAAGATTTTCTCAACCGCCGCCGCGCTCGACCTCTATGGCCCCGACTATACCTACAATACCGACCTGCTGTACACCGGCAAGATAGACAGTACCGGCGTGCTTGTTGGCAACCTTATAATAAAGGGCTCGGGCGATCCGTCGCTGGGCTCGCGTTTCTTTACCGACCAGCCAAACTATAATTATACTGATGCTTTCGTAAAAGCGGTAAAGGCCGCCGGAATCCACCATATCACTGGCAATATCATTGGCGACGGCACCATCTACGAGAAGGAGATGACTCCGCCAACGTGGTCGTGGGAGGATATAGGCAACTATTTTGGCGCGGTGCCAAATGGACTTACGGTCTGCGACAATATGGTTACTCTCCATTTCAAGACCGGACGCGAGGGCTCCGAGGCCGTCTATATGGGCTGCACTCCTGATATCAAGGATCTCAACGTGCTGTCGATGGGAGTATCGTCCAATGTGGCTCAGGAGAATTCCAACACTTTTGGAAAGTCGTATCAGCTATATAAATATGTTCAGGGCCCTATGCCTATGAACAGGAAGGATGTGGAGGTGCGTAGCATAATGCCTGATCCTCCGCTCTTTATAGCGTCTCAGCTAAAGGACAGCCTCATAGCCAATGGAGTAACGGTTTTCGGTCTGCCATTCAACGCCGCCGATTACTCGCGGTATCAGGCCCTTAGGAACGAGCCTGCTGATACTCTGTGCTCGATAAAATCTCCCAAGCTGTCGGAGATTATCAAGAAGACCAACCTATACAGCGTAAACCTCTTTGCCGAGCACTGCCTTACTCTCGTGGGCATGAAACAGGCCAACACCTCTGATATAGAGTCAGCTGCATGGGCCATGATGACCTTCTGGCAGAGCAAGGGCGTAAACATAAAGGGCATGAGCCTCAACGACGGATGCGGACTCTCGCGTTACAATATCTGCACTCCAAGGCAGCTTTGCCAGGTGCTCACATACATGAGAATGAAGTCTCAGTACTATGATGCCTTCAACCAGAGCCTTACAATGTGCGGAGGCCAGGGCACGATGGGCAATATGTGCCTGAACACACGCGCTCAGAACAATGCACGCGGTAAGTCGGGCACCATCAGGAGGGTGAAATCGTATTCGGGCTATGTGAAGTCCAGATCGGGCCGTGAGCTGGCTTTCTCGATAATTATCAACAACTTCACCAGCTCAAGCAACGATACACGCCGTATGATGGAGAAGTTCATTGTAGGACTTGCAGATTACAACAATTAATATAATGAGAATTATGAAAGACAAATATCCACACCTAAACAGTCCCATTACATTGGGACGTGTAACATTCAGAAACAGAATGTTCTCGGCCCCTATGGGTGCCACTGATATAACACCGGAGTGCGTTCCAGGTCCGCGTACTCAGGGATTCTACGAGCTTAGAGCCAAGGGAGGCGCCGCCGCAGTTACGGTGAGCGAGCTCGTGGTGCATCCCGAGACCGATGGAAGCCACATGCTCCACCTGAATCTTGAGACCGTGGGATGCCTGGCCGCGCATACTTTCGTGGCCGACAGCATCCGCCGTCACGGTTCGGTGCCAAGCATAGAACTCTCGCACTCAGGACAATACGCCGGCACATATATGTCGGATAAGAACAAGAAGGCCTCTCTCTGCCAGTGGGGACCAAGCGACGGCACACGTCCCGACGGCCGCCCCGTAAAGGCTCTCAGCAAGGAGCAGTTGGCCGATATCGTGAAAGCGTATGCTGATGCCGCAACTCTCTGCAAACGTGCCGGATACGAGATGATAATGGTTCACGCAGGTCACGGCTGGCTTCTGCATCAGTTTCTCTCGCCATACCTGAACCACCGCACCGACGAGTACGGCGGAAGCCTCGAAAACCGTATGCGCCTTATGGTGGAGGTTCTTATAGCCGTGCGCCAAGCAGTGGGAGAGGGCTTCCCCATTGAGGTGCGCATCAGCGGAAGCGAGCTCTTCGACGGTGGCTACGGTATAGAGGACGGCATCGAAATAGCCAAAGCCGCTGAGCCATTGGTGGATATGATTCACGTTTCGGCAGGAAGCTATCAGTTTGGATTCTTCAACACCACACCTCCAATGTTCGATCCCCACGGAGTGAACGTATGGCTGGCCGCCGAAATCAAGAAACACGTAAAGAAACCCGTTGCCACTCTCGGAGGCCTCAGCGACCCCGAGCAGATGGAGAAAATAATTGCCGAGGGCAAGGCAGACGTTGTATATATGGGACGTCAGTTGCTCGCCGATCCATTTACGCCTCAGAAGGTAATGTCGGGCGACGAGGACAGGATTGTCCGCTGTCTGAGGTGCTACACCTGTATGGCCGAGCGCCCTGTAACATTCACCCGCCGATGTGCTGTTAATCCTCTGATTGGTCGCGAGATAGAGGGAATGGAGGTGACTCCCGCCGTTAGGAAAAAGAAAGTGATGGTGGTGGGCGCCGGCGTGGCTGGATTGAAGGCCGCAATCACCGCCGCTCAGCGTGGTCATCAGGTGATTCTCTGCGAGAAGACCGACAAGGTGGGCGGTATCCTGAAGTCCGAGCAGGCCATCCCATTCAAGTACGAAATGTATCAACTCGGCGTAGTGCTTGAGCGACAGGCCATTGACGAGGGCGTAGAAATCCGCCTGAACACCAATGTAACTCCCGAATACGTGGAGAAGGAAGGCGTTGATGCGTTGATTCTTGCCGTTGGCTCGTCGCCACTCGTTCCGCCTATCCCTGGCATCGATGGCGAGAATGTGGTAATCGTAAACAATTACTATCTTGAGAAAGATAAGGTAGCTGACTCTGTGGTTGTTCTCGGAGGCGGTCTTGCAGGTTGCGAGTGCGCCGTCCACCTCGGACAGGAGGGCAAGAAGGTTCACCTCGTTGAGATGCGCGACACCTTAGCTCCCGACTGCAATATCCGCAACCGTCCAATCCTGATGAAGAAGGTTGCTGAGTTCAGCGAGGCTCATACAGAGTACAAGGGCCTGAAGATAACACCCGACGGAGTTCTCTGCGCCGATAAGGACGGCAAGGAAATTCTCGTTCCCGGCAAGACTATAATCTGTGCGTTAGGTCAGCGTAGCAACCGTGCTGATGTTGACGCTCTTAGACGCTCGGCAAAGTTTGTCCGTGAGGTGGGCGACTGCGTGCGTCCGGCCAATATCACAAAGGCAATATACGAGGGCTACCACGCCGCTCTGGATATATAATTGTTTAATTAAGAATTAAGAGCGCTCTTGGTTTACAACATTTTGAGGGTCGAAAGTTTTTAACAAGAAAACGCGCTTTATTTACCTTTCATCTGATTGGGAGCGCAGAAAATTGGTTATTAACATAACCTCAAAAACGCTTAACGCAGAAAAACAAAACGGAAGAAAACACTTTTCTATCGGTTTTCTATGTTTTGTTTTTGGGCGTTAGGCGTTTTCCGCAAAAACTTGTTTTTGCCGTTTTCTAAGCACTGAACATAATAGTAATGTAAAATAGTGCTTGTTTTCTTGTTTGAATTAACTTCCGAAACTTAAATAAATTTTATTGTTTTGAAAATGAACAAATTACTTAAACTTTTTGGATTTGATGCCGATCATCATTCTGTGAAGAAGGAGGTGATGGGCGGTATCACAACGTTCCTGACTATGGCCTATATCCTGGCCGTGAATCCGGGAATATTGGCCGACGCTGGAATGGATCAGGGCGCGGTGTTCACCGCGACAGTGATTTCCGCCGTTGTGGCTACTCTCGTGATGGCGCTTTATGCCAAACTGCCTTTCGCACTGGCTCCGGGAATGGGTCTCAACGCGTTTTTCGCCTACACAATAGTTCAGACAATGGGCTACTCGTGGCAGTTTGCGCTTACCGCAGTATTGGTTGAGGGTTTTATATTTATCCTCCTGACGCTTACCGGTTTGCGTGAGAAAATTGTTGAGTGGATGCCACTCGCTCTCCGCCGTGCAATCTCGCCTGGTATCGGACTCTTCGTCGCATTTATCGGACTCAAGAACGCTGGCATAGTATCAGAGAGCGCAAGCACATTCGTAACCCTCGGCAATCTCCACGAGCCTGCCGTATTGCTGGCCTGCTTCGGAATATTGATGACAGCCGTGTTGCTTGTCCGCAAGGTGACGGGCGCATTGCTCATCGGCATCGTGACCACCACATTGATAGGTATTCCATTGGGAATCACCAACTTCACCGCCGTGGTTGATGCCCCTCCAAGCCTCTCGCCTGTATTCTGTCAGTTCGAGTTGGAGAACGTCTTCACCATCGATATGCTGGTTTGCGTGCTCACATTCCTCTTCATCGATATGTTCGATACCATCGGCACCCTCATCGGAGTGAGCACCCGCGCTGGAATGGCCGATAAGAACGGCAATATTCCACGACTGAAGCAGGCTTTTATGGCTGATTCCATCGGAACTGCTGTAGGTGCCGCCCTTGGCACAAGCACCGTTACAACCTACGTTGAGAGCGCCGCGGGAGTCAACGAGGGAGGCCGAAGCGGTCTTACGGCATTCTCTACCGCCATCTGCTTTGCCTTGGCATTGTTCCTCGCGCCATTCTTCCTGGCCGTGCCGTCGCAGGCCACAGCGCCCGCCCTCTTCCTTGTGGGCGTAATGATGATGGCCGACGTAGCCAAAGTCCCCTTCAACGACTTCATCACCGCCATCCCTTGCTTTGTATGTATGGCCTTTATGCCCCTAACATATTCCATCTCCGACGGCATCCTGATGGGTCTCATCACCTGGGTACTCCTCCACGCCATCTGCGGAAAATTCAAGGAACTCAACTGGGGAATGGTGGTACTCGCAGTGCTGTTTGTGCTGAAATATGCGTTCTTGTAGGGGAGTTTGTTTGATTTTTGAACGATAATTTGCCGTGAAACGGTTTTTTTTGTGTTTCACGGCAGATTATCGTTTTTTTTGTGCTATGTTTATTGAAAATTTATTTGCCGTTTTTTTTGTTTTTGTTAGTTTCGAAATTTTATGTATCAGATAATCAGATGAATAGGTTTTTGGTGATGAATTATTTTAGTGCTAAATCGAAGAAAAATCAAGCGATTTAGCACTAAAATAATTATTTTTGTGCTAAATCGATGAAATTTTAAGTGATTTAGCACTAAAATATCAGAATTCTTTTTATATTTGCCGTTGTAAATCAAATTACTATGGTGAAGATAATAGGCAGAGAGGAGGAGATTTCCCGACTGAAATATTACGCAAATTCCGACAGGGCTGAGTTTATCGCAATATACGGACGCAGGCGTGTGGGTAAGACTTTTTTGACTAATCAAGTTCTTGGTAGTCAGTTTGTTTTTACGGTAACAGGTGTTATGAACGGCAAAAAGGAAACGCAGTTCAAGGCCTTTACTGACGCTTTCGATATGTATAATTATAAGGTGGAGAAAACGCCCGACGACTGGATTGAGGCTTTCCGTATTCTCCGCCATTTCCTTATTGAAAGGATGAGCAAAAGGAAACGCAACGTGGTTTTCATTGACGAGTTGCCCTGTTTCGACACTCAGAAATCTGATTTTGTGGACGCCTTGGGTTATTTCTGGAACTCCTGGGCGTCGCTTCAGGATAATCTTATGCTTGTGGTTTGCGGAAGCGCAACTTCCTGGATGATAGAGAATATCATAGATAATCACGGCGGATTGCACAACAGGATTACCCACGAAATTCATCTCACGCAGTTCTCTCTTGGCGAGACTGCGGACTTCATCAGCAAAAAGAAATTCGGCTGGGACAAAATGTCAGTTCTCAAAACCTATATGTGCCTCGGCGGAATTCCTTACTATCTCAGTTTGCTTGATCCCCGTTTCAGTCTTGAACAAAATATTGATTTGCTGTATTTTAACAGCAAAGGCGAGTTGAGGTTGGAGTTCGACAGGATTTTCAATACTTTGTTTAAAACAAGCGAGCCATATATAAAAATCGTGGAGGCTCTTTTCGAAAACAAGGAAGGACTATCCCGTGACGAAATTGCAAAATCGTTGAAGACAGACGCCAACGGAAAACTGTCCACTATGCTCCAAAACCTTGTGAACTGTGACATAATACGTTTTTGCAGGATAAAGCAAAAGAAGATTTCGGAGCGGAAGGGTATCTATCAGTTGATGGATTTCTATATGAATTTTTACCTGAAGTTCGTTAGGGGCAAGACGAATGACGAAAGTTTCTGGACCAAGAATGTAAACACGCCTACGATAAATTCGTGGTTTGGTCTTGCTTTTGAGAAAGTATGTATGGCGCATATCAGTCAGATAAAGAATGCCCTTATGCTTCAGGCCATTAGTACGGAATATTATTCCTGGCGTGGCAAGGAGCCCGACGAGAATGGCAAGCGCCGTCAGATAGATCTCGTCATAGAGCGCGCCGACAATCTTACAAGCGTTTGCGAGATTAAATTCTCAAACGACAAATACCTTCTTGACGAGGAAGAGATGGATAATATCAATGAGAGAATTTCGGCCTTTCAGCGAGAAACCTGCACTCCCGGCGGTTTTGTGCCCGTAATCATTTCCCCAAAAGGTCTCAAGAAAAGCCCTCAGGCAATGAATATCCATTGGGTGGTAACGTTGGAGGAGTTGATAAAGCGGTGAAAGGGAGTGACAAACACGTGATGAGTCTTATTTGTCTGAGTTTTGCAATTCAAACATAATTTTCTGTTGCTGGATTTCCCGTTTCAATTCCTCTTGAGTAGGCATATATGTAAGATATTTGGCCGCGAAAAGTTGCTCGTTGCCGTTTAGAACGCTGTATTTTGCCACGTCCTCATCGGTATCGGCGCAAAGAAGAAGCCCTATTGTAGGATTGTCGTCGGGTTCTTTCTGATTCTCGTCAAACATTTTTACGTACATATCCATTTGGCCTACGTCCTGATAATCAAGTTTGTCGGTTTTTAGGTCAACGAGAACAAAACATTTCAGTTTGTAGTTGTAGAAGACGAGGTCTATATAATAATCGTGTTTTTCGGTATGTATTCTTTTCTGGCGCCCTACAAAAGCGAAGCCCTTGCCGAGTTCCACCATAAATTGAGAAAGGTGGTTTAGGATTTGCTGTTCGAGATCTGATTCTGAATATACGCTGTTGTTGGTAAAGCCCAGAAATTCAGCCACTACAGGATTTTTCAGGTATTCCAATTTGTCCTGCATTGGTGCGGTAAGTTGTTTCATCTCGCTATGAACAAGTTCCTTTTTCTGAGACTTCAGAATCCTGTAATAGTATTGTGATGAAATATTTCTCTGCAAAGTCCTTACACTCCATACCTCTTTTGACGCCTCGTTTGCATACCAGTTACGGGCCTCATTATCATCCACTTGCAATAAAACTCGGTAATGTGTCCAAGATAACAAAGATTGTGGACTCACTGAGTCCACAATCTCAGGGAAGGTCTGATAGAATTTTACATATTTGTATAAACTACTTCTGTCGAACCCTTTTCCATACCGTTCAGACAAGGTATTAGACAAATCAGTAATTATTTTCAATCCATATTCTGAACGGAGATTGCCGATCTGTTCCTCTTCCGCTATACGCTTGCCCAACAGCCAGTTTCTCTTGATAAGAAGCACGTTTACAGACTGATACGCACTTTGACGCGCTGTCTCCACTATATTGCAAGCGTCCGCGATAATGTTGTTATGTTTGCTCGTTAATTCCTGCATTGCTCTTTTGTGTTTGTATTTGATGCAAAGATATTAAATATTGCCCAAAAAACGCCCAAAAAACTACGGTTTTTGGACAATTTTTGCGTTTTTTGGAAAAATTTTGAAAATCGTTTGGAGAATGATATAAGATTTTCTAAATTTGGCTGTCTGAAAAATTCAGACGAATTTACATATAAAAGGCGTTTACTTGACGCTTTGTTATTGGCGCTGTAGGAACTTCGCAACTTCTAATCTCGTCAACGGGCAAAGCAACAGTGAATGCCTCACAAGGTGTATTGTACACCAGCCATATCCCAGGGCCTTTATGGTCTTGGGTATGGTGTAGGTTTACTATAACACACAACAGCGTGAGGTGTTCGTGTTGCTCGTTCTGACGAGATGGGCAATGCGAAGGCCTCTACAGCGTGGACGAGTCAACAAGTGAGTCCCACGCTTTTTTTATGTAGGTTAGAGAATAGGTAAAGTATAATTAGAATTTTCGTCCTTGGGGCTGGGACGGGAAACACGAACGGAGAAATATGCCAGTTTTCAAAATCACGGTAAAGAATCCCATTAACACAAATGGTGTTCGTCTGAATGTAGGAATGGCAGTTAATGTCGTTACTAATTCCTACGCTTCGATTCCGCTGTGTGACGCCGACGGAAAGCAACTTATAATAGATGCTTTCAAGCGCGAGTATGGAGTCGATTTAAGCAAATGTCCCGGCTGTGTTACAACAGCGTGGATGAGTTATGAACAAATTGGATAAGGAGGGACTATGTATAAAGATACTGTAAACGCATATAATAAATGGTTTAAGTCCCATAAGAATGTAGCAAATTCTGCCGATAATAATTCGGATGTCTTGGTTTGGGGATGTTCTACTTCCGAAATCGATCAATGTAGATTTAGCCTTGGACACAAATTTAAACTGCACGAGGACGAAGTAGTTTTTTGGATTCGTGATACTAGTTTCTTGAATTCCAGAGACCAAGGTTGCGTTGTGTCAGATTGGGGTATTTCAATAATTGAAGATAATGACTATCCTGATCATATATCACAATGGGAATGGAATTCTATCGAAAGAGTCGAATATAAAAACAATTGTTTTTATTGTTATGACGTTGAAAATAATTCTACATATTTCCACATAAAATTCATTCTAAAATCAGAGAGTTCATACAATTTGGGTGAACATATTTGTGCTTTGTTTAATGAGTTGGCAAAGACACAACAACGAGACACTATTGCCAAAATCAAAAAACGTATAGAGGAACTTCGTTCAGATGGCAAATTCGAAAAGGCATTGGCGGAGTGTGATTATCTTTTGAACAATGTGAGAGATAATGAGGATAAATATTTCGGACTTGACTTCAAGCAATTAATTGCTTATGAAATTGCTAAGAAATATGATCCTTCTGATAACAGCATATTCACGAACCAAGAGACTAAAACACAAAAACGAAAAGCATATACTGATATCGCTTTGGACTGTTTGAACGATATGCAGGTTATCCAGCCTTCTCCTTGGGTATATTTAAACAAGGCGCAGGTTCTTTCTGATATTGTTTATGGTGTCAACGAGGCTCATCAGGCAAGGCGATATGCTATTGGAGCAATGGATACAGATGATTTGGAGGATAAAAAGCGCGCCATTCAACTTTTTAAGACTGTAGATGGCCAAGTTTTTTCTGAGTCCAATAAATTTACTGATCCTGATTTTGTGCCTTTCCCCGATCGTCAGTTCGTTATGTTCGCCAAAGATGCAGAGCAAATGGCTGGTTACTTCGATCCAGACAACAATATTAAGTGGGTTTTTACTTTGAACAATTACCCTAGTGATATTGTAATCGAAGGAGTTCCTCAGGCTAATGTATTGTATATGGCCAATCCCATAAAGCCTAATACATATTTGCCATACGAGAACGCGGAAGATATTCTTTTTCAAAGTAAGATCAGGGAGTTTGAATATCTGGTAGGTTGTCTTGGTGCTACTGAAATCAAATTCAAAAGCATAAAGGGCAAAAAGACTTCTTCAGAAAGGGAAGTTGATAGGAATGCTGATGCTGAGGTAGATGCTAAGGCAATAACTGTCAAAGCAAAAGTTAATTGGGGAGGTTCGGATTCTAACCAAAACACTTCGATTTCAGAACTCGGGCGAACCCAAAAGTTAAAGCCAACCAAGTATCCGTATATACCCAATGACTTAGGGTGGTACAATTATACTGAGGAATGGAGAGACTTCGCCCGTCAGCGTTTGGAGAATGGTCTTACTCACTATCACTATACATTCAGAACTTCCGAGTGTAGCAATCTTACCTCACAAAAGAAGTTGGATGTCTCGGCTTCGTTCAAGAAGATGGTTCTTTCTATCAAGGCTCATTATTCTCAGAATATTAAAGAATCATTTGAGGAGCAGGAAGAGACAGAATGGGAAGTTGAGGTTGAGTTTAAGCCTATGAATAAATTCAGCAAGCCTTCTGATGGGAACTCAGGTATTTCAAATGTTTTCTCTAAATTATTCAATCCACTTAAGGGATTAGTAGGAAATCTGTCTGATATTTCTTCTTCAAACAACGCTCCGCTTTCCTCTAAAGAAAAGGAGTATTTAGAAGAATTGAAGGGCTATCTTGCCGATGGTGAGATTAGTGCCAATGACAGAGAATGTTTGGAGGATTTGCGTAAGGATTTCGGTATTTCTGTGGAGCGTGCAAGAGAACTTGAGGCTTCGCTTGCTCCAAGTCTTAACGAAAACGAACAGAAGTACTTCGATTTTGTTTTCAAGCGACTTGATGACGGTATCATCGACGAGAAAGAACGTGGTTTCCTTGACAGAAGAAAGGAAAGCCTCGGTATCTCAGACTCCCGTGCAAAGGAGATTGAGGATATGGCTTTCGCAAAGCGTGGCTTGAAGTAGGATTAGATAATTTTCCAGATTTCGGACGCAACCATATTGCCCCAGTGTGAATTTCAGCAACCTTGGAGATTCCTTCTCCTTGGTTGCTGATTTTTTTTTCTATTGCAAAATTGCAACATTATTTTTACCTTTGCCTCAACCAATAAAATGTACGAACTATGGCAAAGTATCTTAATCCTAAAGCAGATTTAACTGAGGCAGAGCGAGAGTCCGAGTTTATTTATTGGCTTGATATCTCCACTGAGCGCTCGGCTATTGAGGGCGCAAGGAAAGAGGCTACAGTAGAAATTGCCAAAAATATGAAGGCTCTTGGCATTGATTGGGAAACTATCGCAAAGGCTACGGGCCTTTCTGTAGAAAAGATAAAATTGTTATGATTTTCAGTTCCCTATTATCCCAAGAATCGTTTCCTTTGATTCTTCCATTTTCATAACTGCGCAGACTTTTTTGCCGAGGTCTTTAAGGCTGGCTCCAAAATGGTAAACCTCGTCGTCGATTATCAGGAAACGGTCGTGGACGCGGTTGCCGTAATCGAGGATTGTGATTTCGGGATATTGCTGGTTATGACGCTGAATGTCAAGTTGCAGTTGCTCCGATGAGTAGCACCTGTGACTTGTGTATATTTTTGCGGAAACGCCCTCGGCACGCTTGTCGAGCAATGTGAAGACGGTTTCATCTATGTAGTTGTCGATTAGGATTACAGAATTCTTGGCAAATTTTATCAGTTCTGAGGTGAATACGTAGGCGTCGAAAACGTTGCCGTCGGCGTAAACCTTTTCAACGGGTGGGATGTTGGTCCTTATGAAGAAATCAATCTTTTCGTCGTGTGCATTCAATCGCTTCTCTATGTTGTGGATTTTCTCTTCCTGAAGATCAAAGCGGTTATCTATCTGACGCTGGAATGCCTTGAGTTGCTGATTTATGGCGTATCCGTTGAGAAGGTATTGCTTGAGGACCTTGTTGGCCCACTGGCGGAAAAGTATGCCCTTTTTTGTGTTTACCCTGAAGCCCACAGATACAATAACGTCCAGATTAAACAATTCAACGGAGCGTTTTACCATTCGTGATCCTTCTTTTCGAACTAGTTCCAAAATGGAACTAGTTGATTTGCGATCTAATTCATCTGTATCAAAAATGTTTTTCAGATGTTTTGTAATTGCTTGTCTTTGAGTACCAAACAATTCAGCCATTTGCTGTTGTGACAGCCATACGGTCTCCTCGCTCAGCCTAACCTCCAAATTGATGTTGTCGTCTGGCTGATAAAAAACTACTTCTCCGTCGAATTCCTGGTTTGTCATATTGAATTTCGTTTTTCGTTGTCTGCAAAAGTAAAAATAAATCTTTTTTAATGCAAGAACCTTTCTTTTTTAGTTTTCGCAAATTTTGCGACAACTAAAAGTAGCTTTTTTTCTTTCTTTTTCGTAGAAGTTTTTGTTTTTATTTACATATTAATCATATATTTGTTCAAAATTTCACACAACACAAAAAATATATGATTACACTAAACAACGGTATGCAGATACCACAGATTGGCGTTGGTACTTGGACTTTGAAGGACGAGACGGCGAGGGAGAATGTTAGGCTGGCTCTTGAGGCCGGGTTTCGTCATATTGACACCGCACAGGGTTATGATAACGAATCGGCTGTTGGTCAGGGAATTATCGACAGCAATGTAAAGCGTGGCGAGATATTCCTGACTACCAAGGTGGCTACCAATATTATGCGTCTGGGACCTGACGGCGTGGCTAAATCGATTGACGAGAGTATCGAGAAGCTGAAGACTCCGTATCTGGATCTTCTATTAATCCACTGGCCTGTAAAGGATTGCGTAAGGCACACTTGGAAGGTAATGGAGCAGTATGTCCGCGACGGAAAGGTCAAGAGCATTGGAGTGAGCAATTTCAACCGTCATCACTTGGAGGATTTGTTTCAATATGCTGAGATTAAGCCTGTTATCAATCAGATAGAGGTTCATCCGTTTATGAGTCAGGAGGAGAATATCGCCTACAATCATTCGTTGGGAATTCAGATTCAGGCGTGGGGACCTTTCGGACAGGGCGATATCGACGTGGTGGGCAACGAGACTCTGGTTTCTTTAGCCAAGAAATACAACAAAACCTCGTCTCAGATTGTTCTGAGGTGGATTGTTCAGCGCGGACTGATTACTATTCCACGTGCCAAACCTAATCATTTTGCTGAGAATCTGGAGATTATGAAGTTTCAGCTCTCGGACGAGGATATGGAAGTAATCAACTCCCTGAACCAAAACCTCCGCTCCAACAAGAATAACGATCCCGAGAATTTTCCTTGGTAATTAAATAATTAACAAGAAAACGCGCTTTATAAACTTTGCTTCTGTTTGTGAAGCGCAGAAAACTGGTTATTGACATAACCATAAAACGCTTAACGCAGAAAAACAAAACGTCAGAAAACACTGTTTAATGATTTTCTCTATTTTGTTTTTTAGCGTTAGGCGTTTTCTTCCAAAACTTGTTTTGGTGGTTTTCTAAGCACTACAAGTAATAGTAAGGTTATATAGTGCTTGTTTTCTTTTTAAAAACTTTTCATTATGCGTAAAGAAAGTAGAGAAATGCCCGCTGAGTGGGCGTGGGAGGTGCTGGACAGGGCACCTTATATTACATTGAGTATGGCCGACGAGGAGGGTGTGCCGTATGGTTTGCCGTTGTCGATGGCAAGGATTGGCGAGACCTTCTATTTTCACGGGGCGTTGGAGGGCAAGAAAATGGATATTCTGAGGAAGAATCCCAAGGTTTTCCTGAGCGCCGTTACCAAGTGCAAGCCTACCGTGGGACCCAAGGACGGAAGTTTCACCCTTGAGTTCAAGTCGGCAATGGCTACGGGAGTGGCCGAGATTGTGGAGGACGAGAACGAGAAAATCGCAGGCCTCAGGGCCATTTGCGAGAGGTTTCTGCCCAAGCATATCGACGCTTTCGAGACTTCCATTGCGAGGAGCATTGCGAGAACGGCCGTCGTGAAAATAAAACTCACCGAGGCTCCTACTGGTAAAAGAAAACAGTATGACGCCAACGGTGAGGAAATGAAGTATGGACGAATGGAATAATCTGTTATCCAATCATTTGGAGAAAATACCTATGTATTCGCTCGTCGGTGTTCAGTTCGGGGTGGAAGGAGCAGACGAGCATTTTGTCCTGCTGTGCGCAGATGATATTGCCGTCTAGGACAGAGAGAATTTTTACATTTGGGCCTGAGGTCTCGATGTAGGGTGCACGGATAAAAGTCAT
>JAZLKG010000027.1:0-43404 GCA_045597465.1 Bacteroidales bacterium
CTATTACGAGGCGGATTCGTTGTGCAGGGAGGCTTTTGAGCGTGTGGTAAGTTACATAGAGTCAGCTGACCCTGAATTTCTGGCCGAGGCGCGTAAGGGCAAAATGTTCGGCGTGCTGGTGGTGGAGAATCAGGTAAAGGAACTCGGATTTCTGGCCGCATATTCGGGTCAGATAAACGCCAGTTTCGAGAGTGACTATTTTGTTCCGGCCATTTTCGACTATTTGGACGAGGACGGATATTTCAAGGTTCACGAGAGGGAGATCTCTGATATCAACCGCGAGATTTCTCAGAAGATGGATTCACTGGAAAGGAAGACCTTGCAGCTGAAATTCAGAATGATAGAAAAGACCGCCGGGGAAACCCTCAAAAGCGTGAAATCAGAATTTGCGGAGGCCAAACAGCGCCGCGACGAGATAAGAAAGCAAGGCAACCTTACTCCCGAAACCGAACAGGAACTTATAAGAGAGAGTCAGCATCAGAAGGCTGAACTAAACAGAATAAAGCAGAAACTGAAAGCCGATATAGCACAGGCAGAGAGCGAGTTGAAGGCTTGGGACAAAAACATTCAGGATTTGAGGAACCTCCGCAAGCAGAAATCAGACGACCTCCAGAGATGGCTTTTCAGCCAGTTTGTAATTGTAAACTATCTTGGCGAGAGGAAAAACGTGCTTGACATTTTC
Organism: Bacteroidales bacterium; assembly: GCA_045597465.1. Taxonomy (GTDB): domain Bacteria; phylum Bacteroidota; class Bacteroidia; order Bacteroidales; family UBA3824; genus UBA3824. The sequence goes on from JAZLKG010000027.1 coordinate 683, forward strand.
AGCGACTTCAACGGCACAATTCCGCCGTCGGGAAGCGGTGAATGTTGCGCGCCAAAACTCCTGCAACACGCTTTTCTGAACGGCCTTAAGCCTATCTCGATGGCCGAATTCTGGTATGGCGAGAGTCCAAGGCAGGAAATCCGCCATCACCTTAATTTCTATCCAGCCTGCAACGGCAAATGCAAGCCGATACTCAACTTTATGCTCAGGGGACTCTCCTACCCTGCCAATCCGCTGGAAATCACTCAGAAAGACGGATTGGAAACCATCTACGAGGACGACGCCATTATAGCTGTGAGCAAGCCCGAGGGAATGCTTAGCGTGCCCGGCAAGAGCGAGCTGAAATCAGCATACGACATTGTAAAAGAGCAGCATCAGGATGATGAGATTTGGATTTGCCACCGTCTCGATATGGCAACATCAGGAATACTGATATTCGCCAAGAGCAAGTTCTGCTACGAGTATATCCGTGGGCAGTTCGAGAGCCACACGGTAAAGAAGCGCTACGTGGCCATTCTCGATGGAAAAATTACGGAGAAAAAGGGAAAAATCAGCCTCCCCCTGAGCCCCGACCTCGACGACCGTCCGCGTCAGATTGTGGACCGCGAAAACGGCAAATTTGCGATTACGGAGTTCGAGGTGGTCTCAGAGTCAGCTAACGAAACAAAAATCTACCTATACCCACACACTGGGCGCACGCATCAGCTACGTGTGCATTGCGCCCATTATGAGGGACTTAACACACCCATAAAGGGCGACGGGCTCTACGGCAGAAAATCCGACAGACTATATCTCCACGCCGAGAGAATCACCTTCGTTCACCCAAGAACGGGCAAGAAGATTACTCTCGAGGATGCTCATAATCATAAATGGTGACAGCCTTGCGTGGTGCCTTTGATTCGCCGCAAGCTATATCATTACCGTCTTTAGGAGTTAAAAATCTTTCTTTATAATCGTTGTAGTCGAAGATAAACGAACCGCAGCATTCTACTGGCAAATTTTTAAATTCTCCTTTGCTATAGAAAGAATAGAGATGATATCCAAACTCGTAAACTTTTTCTTCAGTTTGCTTACAATAGTCGAGGGTTCCGTACGTAATATCAAAATTGTCCTCCGAGTATAATTCGTGTCTTATTACCCTGCCATCATCCAAAACATAAAGCTTAATATCTGGATGCGTCTGTTCGTCTCTCGGGATATAGCAATCAAATGAACTTATATCAGAGCACTCAACTCTGTTATTGTCCTTGTCATAAGCTTCAATCCAGTACGACGTAATGTCGTGACCTCCACGGATTGTGTCAACGTCCTTTATATAAGAACCTGTTCCAAAATACCAATGAGTAATGCAATCTCTTATATGCATTTTGGATACGCCGCCGCCTTTGTGCTTGAACCATAAAGTATTGCCCAAATCACCTTCCTCGCGTCCCATTTCACAAACACCTACAATCTCAGGATTGTGGTTGCGGACAGTAAGTGTATCAACAGGCTCCATAGGAAGTTTATAATAGACACGATCATATTGTTCCTCCAATTGATTCCAATCCTTGAAATAAAGTTTGGCTTGGCCATTCTCCACTTTCACTGTACCGAGCTCAAACTCACATTCGGTCTTGAAGAGAGGATGCTGCTTGCCGTCAATAGCCTTCCATCTTGGATACAATGGCTTGCGTTTGGAAAAATTCGATACCTTTGCCTTATATTTATCATTATCCAAAGGTTTGTTTTTGTCGCCTGGAACAAAAAAAATCAACTCTTCTGTATCAAAATCCAAATTGGCAGCAAAAAATTCCACCAACTTACTATTCTTAATCTCGGAATACAGATTCGTAGCCAGGTCATTTCCACCGGCACACAAAATATTATCACACATAGACATAAAGGATTCCTCTCCATACAGAATTGTAGAGAGCTTTCCGCCATCATTTCCGAGCACAAGTACATTATAACCATTCTTGTTGGCAATGAAAAGCTCCCTGTTTCCATCTTTATCCACGTCTATAAAGTCATAGTAGATTGGATCCTCAGTATACTTCGCCACCTTGTTTTCGTTCCACAAAGCCAAAGCCTGATCCTTCAGAGCCATAAACTCTTTGTAATCGGCAGGGAGCAAAGGGTCATCGTATTCGTTTTCTATGGAGCTGACCCTATTATCACTGGGTTGGCTCTCGTTGCTGATGCTGCTGTCGTTGTTGCTGATGCTGCCGTTATTGCTGCTTGGCGCCGATCCGCACGATGCCAGCAATGCCATCGGAATCAGGAATTGTGCAAAAGATTTCATAATATTATGTGATTGATTATTACCTAAGTTAAAGACGTCGCTTCGCTCAAAATTAATTTAAAATCTATTTTATGTCAGGCCCGAAATAACGGGCAAAAATCATTCAAAAATTTTTCAGTCCCTACGGGACTTTCTCCCGTCCCGTGAGGGACAAAGAGATTTTTGTAAAATTTTGAGCGAAGCGACGTTTTTTAATTATTTCGTCTTACTTAAATAAATAGAGACGGACCGCGGTCCGTCTCTACAGAAATTTCCTTACAATTTATTGTACTCTTCCAGGGCCTTGGCGAGCACCTTCATAGACCTCTGGAGGTCGTTCTTATTGAGCACGTAGGCCAGACGCACCTGGTCTTTGCCGAGTTCGGGGTCGGTGTAGAAACCAGCTGCCGGCGCCATCATAACGCTCTCGCCGGTGCACTCCATAGGGCCCTTGTTGTCGATGAAAGGAGGTGTAAACTCGTCCTTGTAGCTGAAGTCGGTGAGACACCAGGCGCAGAACTTCTCGGCATCGTCTACGGGGAGCTTGGCCACGGTGTAGAATGCTCCCATAGGTATCGGGGTGTAGCATCCGGGTATGCGGTTTACACCGTCTATGAGGCACTTGCGGCGCTCGGTGTATTCCTCGTATACCTCGCGCGAATATGCCTCGGTGCCCTCTATGGAAGCCTCAGCCACTATCTGACCTATGAGCGGAGGACTAAGACGGGCCTGGCAGAATTTCATAACGGTGTTCCTTACGGCCTCGTTTTTGGTGATGAGCGCGCCGATGCGTATTCCGCACTCGCTGTATCGCTTAGATACCGAATCTATCAGCACCACGTTCTGCTCTATGCCCTCAAGGTGCATTGCCGAAATGTATGGCGATCCGGTGTAGATAAACTCACGGTAAACCTCGTCGCTGAAGAGATAGAGGTTGTATTTCTTCACGAGGTCGCGTATCTGGTTCATCTCCTTCTGGGTATAGAGGTATCCAGTAGGATTGTTTGGATTGCAAATGAGGATAGCCTTGGTGCGCTCGTTGATTAGCTCCTCGAACTTCTCCACCTTTGGCAGGCAGAAACCCTCGTCGATGGTGGTGGTAACGGTGCGGATAACGGCGCCGGCCGATATCGCGAAACTCATATAGTTGGCGTATGCGGGCTCGGGAACGATAATCTCGTCGCCGGGGTTCAGGCAGCTCATAAAGGCGAACAGCACCGCCTCTGAGCCACCGCTTGTGATGATAATCTCGTCGGCATTAAGCTTTATCTGATAGCGCTCGTAATAGTTTACGAGGGCCTGACGCAATGATCTGTATCCCTGCGATGGGCTGTATTCCAATATCTTGCGGTCGATATGCGACAGACAGTCGAGAGCCTTCTGCGGGGTAGGCAAATCGGGCTGACCGATATTGAGATGATAAATCTTTACACCACGGTCCTTGGCAGCGTATGCCAGAGGAGCGAGTTTTCTAATAGGCGACTGTGGCATCTCGATACCACGCTGCGATATCTGTAAATTGCTGACTCTATCCAAGTCCTGAGTTTCGTTTGTCATTTTTAGAATATAAAATTTTGCAAATGTAGAAAATAAGCGCTAATGTACCAAATTAAATTGGAAATATGTTATTTAATAAGTTGAAACTTTTCTACCATTTTGTAAAAATTTCATACACTTCAGTTCGGAAATATTGTTTACTTTTGCGCTGTTTATTCAAGAATAATATAAAAATGATAAGAAAAATTGTATTACTGGTCGTAATTTTGACGGCCTGTGCAAGTGCCTACGCCCAGAGCGTGGTGCAGACAGTGAGAGGAACTATTTTGGACGAGGCCAGCGACATTCCGCTGCCGGGTGCGCTTATCAGCATCGATGGAAGTCAGGAAATGGCCGGAATCACCGACGCCGACGGTAAATTCGAAATCAGGAACATTCCTGTGGGACGTCATAATGTAGTGGCCAGTTTTGTGGGCTACGAGCCGGCAATAATAAAGGAGATGATGGTATCGGCCGGAAAGGAAAACGTTCTCAATATCTCCATGCGCGAGTCGGTAAACGAGCTTGAGGAAGTGGTGGTGACACCCAAAGTAAACAAGCAGCAGCCGCTCAACACCATGTCGCTCGTGGGCGCCAGGATGATGAGCGTGGAGGAAGCCAGCCGCTATGCCGGAGGCGCCAGCGACCCCGCACGCCTTGCAAGCGTTTTTGCCGGTGCGTCGTCGGGAGGAGCCACCAACGGAATCTCCATCCACGGAGCAGCGCCTCAACTCATGCTATGGAGAATAGAAGGTGTTGAGGTGCCCAATCCCAACCATTTCGCCGAAATCACGGGCGCAGGCGCGGGAGTCTTCTCGTCGCTGTCGGCACTGGTGTTGGGCAACAGCGATTTCATAACGGGCGGATGCTCGGCAGAATACGGAAACGCCATCTCGGGAGTCTTCGACATGAAACTCCGCTGCGGCAACAACGACCGCTACGAGCACGCCTTCCAGGTGGGTACTCTCGGAATAGACTTCGCCTCCGAGGGTCCCTTCAAGAAAGGCGGCAAGGCCTCATACTTAATCAATTACAGATACTCCACATTGGGATTGGCAAGCAAGGCGGGTTTCCTGAACATGGGCGACGAGAACATGGATTATCAGGACCTCAACTTCAAGGTGAACATTCCCACCAGAAACGCCGGCACCTTCGCCATCTGGAGCACAAGCCTCATTGACCACTACAAATCGGTGGTGAAAGACAAGGAAGACTGGGAGACCATCTGGGACATGAACAACTCCGTGGCCGACCAATACATGATAGCCGGCGGCATCAGCCACAAGATTTCGCTCGGCGAGGGCGGCCACCTGAGAACCGCAATCTCCGTTACCGCCAACAAGGACATTATCGGAACCAACGATTTCGACCTCAACTTTGTGGAGACTCCCAATATCAGAAACGAAAACCACAACATGAACATTATATTTGATGCCCAGTATCAGAAGAAGTTCAGCCCCAGATACACTATGCTCCTGGGCGTAAACCACGTGCATATCAGCAACAATTTCTGGCTGAAGCGCTGTCCTGAGGTAGGCAAGCCCCTCGAGCAGATTTTCGAGAACAAGGGCAACGCGGGCCTCACCCGCGCCTACACCAGCAACAAGCTGAACCTCAGCAACAGGCTCACCATGATTTTGGGTTTGAATCTCATAAACTTCACCACCAACAGCGAGGTAAACGTGGAGCCGAGATTCTCCATGAGCTACAAGGCTTCTGCAAAGCAGACCATCGGAATGTCGTGGGGAATGTATAGCCGAAAGGAGAAAAACGACGTGTATTTTGTAGAGATAGACGGCAGGAAGGTAAACAACAATCTGGAGCTCACAAAGGCTCAGCACGTGGTGCTCACCTACAGCAACTCGCTCACCGACAATATGTTGCTGAAGATAGAGCCATTCTATCAGTATCTCTACGACGTGCCTGTGGAGATGGGCACCACATTCTCTATGCTCTGCAACGAGGGTTTCTTTGTTGACAAGGCCCTGGAAAACAAGGGCTACGGCCGCAGCTACGGTGTTGACCTCACCCTGGAGCGCTACCTCAAAAACGGTCTCTACGGAATGATTACCGCCACAGTCTACAACTCGGAGTTCAAGGACTCGCGCGGCCAGTGGCGCACCTCTGTATTCAACCGCAACTATGTGGCCAACATTCTTGGCGGCAAGGAATGGATGGTGGGCAAGCATCATCAGAACGTGTTCGGCATCAACGGACGATTCACCATCCAGGGCGGCGACAGGTACACACCATATCTTGAGGCATCGTTTGAGGACGTCCTGAAGGACCCCAACCGCTGTCTCCCCTGGGACGACGAGCACTGCTACGAAAGCCGCGTGTCGCCACGTCCAATCTGGGGCGCGTCGGTAAAATACACCGTAAACAAGAAGAACGGACGCTCCCACCATTTCATCTGCGAGTTCCTGCACAGCAGCAGCTTCAACGGCCACACATTCGACCTCAAGACCATGGAGATGAAGCCATTCTACGTGGACCTCAACTTCCCAAACATAGCATACAGGTTCGAATTCTAAGCAGATTGAAAAAAAATTTGCATTTGAATCCAAAAAATAATACATTTGCCATATTAAACGCATAAGATATGGACAACAACAATAGCGGATTCATAAACGGAGGCTCCGGTTTCGAGAGCGCCAACCCATTGGGCAGCGGATTTGCAGGCAACGGAGCATCAGGCCCTGATACAAACCCCAACCCAAATGACTACACCGACACTCTTATGAGCGACAGGGGTGCCATGGGAAACCTGTACAGCCGCTATTACCACAAGAACAACTTCAGGGAGGTTGTGAAACGCATAAAGCCAAGCCAGGTGAACAACCCGGAATTCCGCAACCTCTTCGATCAGGAATACACCAACCTGAGGCAGCTGAGCCATGAGAACATTGTGGCAGCACGCAATCATGGCTCAGACGCCCAGGGGCCGTGGTATTCGATGGAATATATCGACGGACAATCGCTCAGCGAGATAATAAGGACCAATGCAATACAATCCACAGCCGACAAGGTGGAGATACTCATCCAGATACTCAACGGCCTGCAATACGTGCACCGCAACGGAGTGATACACCGCGACCTGAAACCTGACAACATAATGATAGCCAACCGCAACCGCAATGTCAAGATCATAGATTTCGGACTGGCTATATCAGATTCATACGCGCAGAAGCTACAGCTGGCCGGCAGCAAGAAATACATGAGCCCCGAGCAGAAGATAAACTCCTCAACCATAGACCTCCAGAGCGATATCTATTCGTTTGGCCTGGTGATGGTGGAGTTCCTTACCGGCACATTCTCCACAGTGGCCCTGGGCATAAGCGACCAGCAGCTTAGGGCCGTGGCCGACAAGTGCCTGAGCCTGAGCAAAATGGGCCGTTACCGCAATTGCGGCGAGATTATCAGTGACCTCAATATCAAGAAATCTGAAATACCCGCCGAGGTGGCCCGGCTCATAGACGAGATAGCCGCCGACGGCAAGTGCACCGATGCCGAGCGCAACTACCTGAACGCCATGGTTGCCAAGCACAATCTGGATACCGGAATGGTAAAGGCGATGCTGGAATTCAAGCTTGAGAAGCATCAGCCACAGCAGGCATCAGGAGCGCCAAATCAAATACAGCAGCATCAGCCCGGAAACACACCGGCAACACCTGCCAGGAAGAAACGCGTGAAGTGGGGCGCAGTAATATCCGCCCTGATGCTTACCGCGGCCCTGGGCTACGGCGCATACTGGCTGATATCGGGCAATGCGGACGGACAGAACGGGCAGCCTCAGCCCCGGGAGGCCGAAGAGACCGGCGATGCCGAGCTTGCCTGGAGATACTACAACGACAAGGACCACTACAAGGACGCCGTGGAGATTTTCAGGCGGATGAGCCAGAGCAGCAATCCCGAAACCAAGACAGAGGGCCTAAGAGGCCTTGCAATGTGCTATACCTACGGCCGCGGCATCACCCTTTCGCCAGCTGTGGCGCTCAAGCACATAGACAAGGCTCTGGAGATAGACCCCAAGAAACTGAGCCTGCTGGATAGCAAGGGCGAGATTTACTGCCAGCTGGGCGATTATGGCAAGGCAATGGAATATTGGGAGATTTGCCAGGAGAAAGACCCTGATTATCTTAAACAAAGGACCAAACTAAGTGAATATTTCATCTGGATAGACGAGGGCGACAAATATTACAACAATGGCAAATATGATGACGCAGTAAAATCGTACCAAAAGGCCGCCGACCTCAACAATCCACACGGAATGTGCTACATAGGCGATTGCTACATGGAGGGCAAGGGCGTGGCCAAAAACGCCGCCATGGCATTCGAATATTACCAGAAGGCTTCGGCATGCAGGTATGCGGAGGGTGAGCTGAAACTCGGCAAATGCTATCTGAACGGCACAGGCACACAGCGCGACAACAATGCAGCACGCTATTGGATAAAACAGGCCGCCGACCAGGACAATCAGGAGGCAAAAATACTGCTTACAAGGATTAAGTGACAAGAAGCATAAAAGCCGTCATACTCTGAATCCCACCACTGTAACGTCGTCAACCTGGTCGTTGAGTCCGCGCCATTCGGCGTAGAAATTCTCCAGAATCTCTTTCTGCTCTTTCATGGATTTCTGATGGATGCTGTGGAGGATATCGAGAAACTGGGCGTGTTTCATCTTGGTCTGGTCCACACCGCCAAACTGGCTCCAATATCCATCAGTCATCATGTAAATGCAGTCGCCTATCTGAAGCTGCATCACCTGCTTCTCGAACTTATACTCATTCACATACTCGCCGATAGGGCATCTTGTGGCAGGCATCTTGTACATTTTGCCGTTGCGGATATAATAGAGCGAGTTGTAGGCGCCGGCATACTCCATTGTCATGGACTTGCGGTGGATGGATACCAGCGATATGTCCATTCCATCCTTCATCTTGTTGAGGGCGTTGGTGCTCATCAGCAGCTTGATCCTTGTCCTTAGCTCTTCGAGTATGCAGTCAGGCCTTACCTCTCCCGAGGCCAGAATGTCGTTGAGGGTGCATATTCCAAGCATTACCAGCATGGCGGCGGGTATTCCATGTCCAGTGCAGTCGGCCACAGCTATCAGCTCGTATTCTCCGACAGTCTGTTTCCAGAAGAAATCGCCGCTTACCACATCGCGGGGCATGTATAGCAGGAACATTTCGAGGAAAACGGCGCCAAGCTCCTTGTCGGTGGGCTGCAGGGCCATCTGCAACATGTATGTGTTGTTGAGGTCTTCCATGAGCATGGTGCGACGCACGCTCATTTTCTTGTTAAGGTTTTTGATATAGCGGTTGCTGCGTATTATTCTTATAATGAAAGGTATTGCGAAGGCCAGAGCGGCAGCCACGGTAATTAGAATGTATAAGAGCACTTTGCGGCGCTGTTTCTGCTCGCCCAGAGTCCTCTCGTTCTCTATGTATTTCTGGGTATGCTGAATGTTGCCAAGACGGCCTTCCAGATAGCGCCTGTTTATGGAATCGGCCTGTCCCATGAAATCTATGCACGTGAGGGCTGCATTCCTGTAATCGCCGCAGTTTATATAAATGGAATCGAGCAGAAGCGATGAGGCCTGCAGGCATTTGATATTGTTGCAAGATATCGACTGCCGTACAGCGGTTTTGGCCGATATAAGGGCCGAATCGAGCTCGCCGGCTTTGTAATAAACCTGCGACAGCATCAGCCATATCCTTGAATGGAAAAAATCCCATTGGGAGAATCCCTTGTTGCTCAGACTCATGTAGAGGCAGTTTTTGGCCATGGCATAGTCGCCTTTTTTCATATATATATCCGACAGGTGGCACAATGGAACCAGATAGTCGGTCGATATGTTCAGCGAGTCGTGCCTGATAATGTATGATTGTCTGAGAAGCTTGGTGGCGGAATCCAGATTGTTGCGACGAGATTCCAATATTCCCATGTTCAGATACAGGTAAGAAAGGACATTAAGGTCGGGGGTGCTCTCCACGGATTCGGCAGCCTCCAGCAGGTATCTTCTCACGCTGTCCTGGTTGTTCATGTCAAGATACAGGCGGGCGATATTGTTGCAGGCCTGTCCTATCATGATATCGAGGTCGTTCTCCCGGGCTATATGCAATACAGTCTGGAAATGGGCAAGCGAGTATTGCTCGAGATTTAGGTTACGCTCGCTGATGGCCAGGGTTATATACGACTTGGCCAGCAGGCGGGGATTGCCCAGTTTTTCCGATATGGATATCGCGGAGGCCGCATACTCCAGTCCCTTGCCAGGATTGCGGTGGCGGTATAGCATGGACAGCTCGTTGTATAAGGCAATCTTGACCGAGTCGTCAGATATAGACTCCACCACAACCTCCAGGCTGTCGATATACTCCCTGCCTTTTTGAGGATATGCCAGAGATGCCGTCAGCATCAGCAATATGGATAATAAATATCTTGTCATCAGCTATTACGTTTTTAATATTAAAACCTGAATCCGGCAATTGTAAGGTCGTGATCCTGATTCCGCTGCCCTATCCATTGCAGGAATGAGTCCATGAGCATCTGCCGCTGCTGATTCATGGGCAAATCGTGAATCTCGAGCAATAGGTTGCGGAGCCTCTTGTACGAGAACTCAGCTCCATCGGGACCTCCGGTCTGCATGGCATACCCTGAAGTCATGATATAGATGCAATCGCCAGGCAATATGTCTATTGTGGTTACGTAAAAATCATCGTTGAAGAAATTGCAGTCAGAGTCGGTGTGCTCGTTGTAGCATATCACCTTTTCCCCGCGTATCAGAACTATCGGGCACTTTACACCCAGACAATGCAGAGAGGCACTGCCAGCATCCTTTACTAACAGGCTGATATCGGACGCAAGGGCATATTTGGTTGTATGGTCGAAATTCCGGATGATATTCATGAATTTGTTCCTGACAAACTCAATCATGTCTAATGGTCCGGCATATTTGGAAGCGGCCTCGTATAGCAGCGAGGTTGCTATCATGGTGACACTTGCGCCCTTTACATCGGGCAGTCCGCAGGATCCAACGGCAAACATTGAGTGGAGACTGGACTTGAAATGCCAGAAAAAATTGCCGCTTATCTTGTTGATGGGCTCAAAGAGCATGAATTTGTCGGCGCATTCCAAATCTATGGCTTGGAAATCAGGCAGAACGGCCTTTTGGATATTGCGTGCGTATACCATGCTGGATTCGAGCTGGAGGTCGTGCTCGGCAAGCTGACTATTGATACTGTCGATGATTACGCTCTTACGCTTGGTCCTCACATAGAGCACAATGAGTGAAATCAATATCACCAATACAAGTATCACCATTATGACATTGAACCTGGAATCGTTTTCCAAAGTGCTGATATCGGTGTTCTGACGGTTGATCTCCTTGCTGAACTCGTTTTCGTATATGATATTGAAGGCTTTGGATGAGGCTATGGTGTCGTTGTACTGTATCTGGAACCCCAAAGCCTCTTCGGCATCGCGGAATCTGCGGGCGGCCATGTGGATCTCCGCAAGCACTCCATAGGAGTATCTTAGCACATATAGATTCCTGAATTGGCGCGACAAGTTTATGGCATAGTTGATGCAGTAATAAGCCGAATCGAGATTGTTGCGCTTCAGGTATATGAAAGCCTTGTGGGAATTTATGTCAGACGAAATATCAGTGTAAATGGAATCGATATACTGCCCGCTGAGACGGTAATAGTTCATGGCTTCGTCGTATTGACCTGAGAAAAAATGCACATTGCCTATGTCACGGAAGGTGGCGCCTATGGGAATTGAATCGCTGGATTTCTTCCTGATTTCGAGAGAGTGGTTGTAGCAATATATGGAGCTGTCGTATTGCCGACTCTGAAGGTACATCCAGCCCAAGTTGGAATATATATTGTGCAGCATCGACTCGTTGTCCATCTCCTGGGCCATGTGCAGGGCTTCCATAAGATATGGATGCGACAATGAGGGGGTTTCGAGTATCAGATACGAATATCCAATGTTGTTGTTGGCCCACACATATTCATCCATATATTTGTGTTTTGTGGCAAGACGCAGGTGAAGCGAGAAATTCTCGAATGCCTTTTCGAAAATGCCCATCTGTCCATAGCAAACACCAAGGAAGCTGAAACTCTTGCAAAGTTCTTTATATTTCTGATGCTTCAGATAATATGAGTTGGCTATCTTGAAATACTTGAGCGATTCCATGGGATGCTGATAAACAAGCGACAGGCCCTTGTCGAGATATTGCGATGCGTCACTTTCGGACATATCATCCACATCCAAGACCTCGTCAATAGAAGTCCCGTCTATGTCCGCATTGCCCTGCGCCGATGCGAAACCACTGGTTATCAGCAATATGAATATAATTACAACAAAACGCATCCGGTAATATTACGATTAACAATAATTATTATTATCGGCAAATATAGACAAAAAATGTTAAATTGCAAAGAATTGAAAGGAAAAAAATTACAATCTGAAGGCAGCTATGGCAACATCATCGAGCTGATCGCACTGTCCTTTCCAATCATGGAAATATTCTGAGAGGAACTTACGAAGGTCTTCCATAGATTTGCCGCTGTATTCCAGCAAGATGGATTTTAGGATTCTCTGGGAAATTTTCGAATTGTCGGGTCCGCCAAACTGCGAGGTGTATCCGTCGGTCATCATGAAAATAATGTCGCCCTTGAAGAGGTCAATATATTGGGAAACAAAACTTTTCTCCACAATATACTCGCCTATTGGGCAGCGGGTGGCCTTTAGCTCCATTATCTCGCCACTACGGATATACCACAGCGAATTGTAGGCTCCGGCAAAATCCAGACTCATATTCTGCCTGTCAATTATAGCCAGAGATATGTCCATGCCGTCCTGCATGCGGTTATGGACGTTTACACCCAGCATGAATTTTATGCGCCGCCTCAGCTCGTTGAGTATCTCGCCAGAATTCCTCATTCCCGAGGTGGCCATGTCCTGAAGCATCGAGGTGCCGAGCATTGTAAGCAGCGCGCCGGGCACACCATGACCAGTGCAGTCAGCCACGGCTATCATCTCGTAGCGGCTGTCGGTGAAACTCCAGAAGAAATCGCCGCTTACAATATCCCTTGGAATATAGAGCAGCATGCTGTCGGAGAATACCGAATTGCCAGAGGCGATATCTGACTGAACCGCCATCTGTATGGCGCTGGCGTATCTGAGGCCGCGTTCCAGCGACTTGCGCTTCACCACCAGGTCGCTGTTGAGCTGGCGGATTTTCCTGTTGCGCAGTATCAGGACCAATATAAAGGAAATGCCGCCCAGCAATGCCACCATGGCCACCACAAGCCATATCATGGAAGTGCGGCGAAGGCTTAGCTGCTGGTCGATGCTTTTCTTGTTTTCCATATACTCCGACGAGAATTGTATCCTTACCAGCTGCTCGCCGAGCTGCTTGTTGAAAACCGTATCGCAGATGCTCATATAGCTGCGGCAGATATCAGCGGCTTCCATAATGCTGCCCTTGGCCAGGTAAATGGAATCCAGAAGCTTGCACGAGTTTTCCATCCTGCGCATGGAGAGACACTTGTGGCCCTCACTGTAGGCCTGAAGGCCAGCGTATTCGGCAGAATCGAGCATGCCAGTGGTGTAGTATATCTGGCTTAGCATATACCATATACGCGACATGAAATCATGAAGTTTCTGAATCTTGGGATTCCGTATAGTAATGTATATCAAATCTTTAGCTTTGGTATATTCGCAGTTGCTTGCATATATGTCGGCCAGATGCCACATTGGAATGTAGCTCTCGGAACTATAAATGTCGCCGCTGCCTGCCCTTATCTTATACGATTCCATCAGATAGCCTACGGCGAGTTCCGTCTTGTCTTGCTTCTCGCAGAGTATACCCATGTCAAGATATGAGTAAGCCAATATAAGGCTGTCACCAAGCTGGTCGGCTATTTCGATGGCTTTCTGGACATAAAATTGTCCGTTATCCAGATCGTTGAGTTCCAAATATGTTCGGGCCAGATTGTTGAAACAGTGGCCTGCAAGCTTCGTCATATTGAACTGCACGGCATAGTCCGCGGCTGTCTGGAAATGCTCCAGCGAGGCCTCTGTCATGCCGGAGTTTTTCTCGCTCATGGCCAGGTTTGTGTAGCCCATCACAATGTAGTACTGGTTGTTTTGTGACATGGCGGCATCGATAGATTTGAGAGCATAGTCGATGGCCTTTATCGGATTGTTGTCCCTGCATAGCGACGACATACGGCAATAAGTCTTGGGCAACAAAGAGTCAGGACCGCTCTTCAAGACAGCCTCCAGACTGTCCAGCTCGCGGTTCTCGCTCTGTGCACCGGCCCTCGAAACATAAAACGCAAGGACCATCAATATGGATATCAGATACTTGGTCATTGCTTGGTATTGTTTATGTATTTTCCACCTGCCACCATTATATCGCATAGCTGAGGCACGTCGCCACGCCATGTGTTCATCAGTTTCTCCAGCATCAGGCTCTGCTGATGCATGGGAAGACTGCTGTTTTCCACTATGCAGGCACAGACCCTTTCCCTCGACAGAATCTCTCCATTGGAATTGGTCTGCAGGCAGATGCCGTGGGTCATCATGTATATGGAATCGCCATGCTGAATGTCGATATGTGAGGTGACGAAGTTCTTGGTATAGAACTGGTGGTGCTCCAAGTTGTCCTGAAGCATTATCAGCTGTACACCGCGTACCACGAGCAACGGGAACTTTACTCCGGAATAATACAGGCGGCTGGTGTCAGGATTGGTGACCATCAGGCTGATATCGGCATCGCTCCCGCGGTCGCCGTCATGGGTTACAGAATGGAGCACATCAACCACCCTGCTCCGGAAAAGGTCGAGGATATCGGCGGGATCGGTATGTGTTTGGGCGATATCATGTAGCACCGATGACCCTAACATGCTGATGCAGCTGCCCGGGATGCCTGTCTCGCCGGTATCGCATACCGCAAACATTTCGATATTGGCGGCAGAGTGCGACCAGAAGAAGGTGCCTGATACTGCGTGCTTGGGTTTGAAAAGCATGAACTTGTCGTCCATGAAATGACCCAAATTTTCGAAGTTAGGCATCACGGCCTTCTGTATCCTGCGGGCATAGGCAATGCTCTCGTTGGTCTGCATATTGTGTTTCGCAAGCTCGCTGTTCATGGCCTGTATGGTGGCACGCTTGCGTCGCAGCCTCAGCGCCAGAAAGACTCCGGCCACAAGCAACAGGGCTATGGAAAGGGACAGGGAAATAATGGTGCGTGTGTGCATCTCGGCAGTAAGACGCTCTATCTTCTGGCCCTCGATATTCCTGTGGTATTGCAGTTCGTATATCTTCTTGGAAACCTCCGACAGGTTTACACTGTCGTGGTATGCCATCTGGAGGCTGAAGCATTTCTCAGCTTTGGCATACTGTCCCATGGCATAGTAAATGTTTCCATATATGCCATAGGCATCGCGGATGGTGGCGGTTTCGCCCACATGCCCGGCAATATCGAGAGCCGACTGAATGCAGACACGTGCAGAGTCAAGATTGCCGGTTTTCATGAATATGGTGGACAGATTCACCATTATCGGGGCCAGGAGGCTGATATTTACAGAACTTGTAAAAGACTGGCTGAGTGCGTAATAATGTTTGGCGCTGATGAAATCTCCCTTGTCGAAATATACGTTGCCGATATCACGGTAGTTTGCGGCCAGGTTTACGGAATCGTTTGGAGACTGCAACCGTATTGCGAGAGCCTTGTTGTAAAAATCGAGCGACTGGTCGTATTCCTGTAGACAAAGCTTCAGCCAACCCATGTTGGAATATACGTACTGCTTCATATAATCATCATTGATTATCTCGGCCATGTCGTTGGCGTCATTTAGGTAAATATTGGCAATCTCGTAATTTTTGAGCTGAAGAAGCACCTGACCGATATTGCTGTTGGCCCATGCCACCTCGTCCATCATGTTCAGCTCCTTGGCGACATTGAGCTGCTTGTTGAAATATTCCACTGATTTGGCATAACTTCCCATCTGACTGTAAGCGATTCCCATAAAGCTGTAAGCCATGCACAAAACCTTGTTGTCATGGGTGCGTTCAGCTAATTCTACCGACAAGCTGAGATAATTGATAGCCTGGGCAGGTTTGTTGTATGCGTATGCGCGGCCGACTTCCATATATAGCGTATCAGCCCGCTCATCGTCAGAATTCTCTGCCATCATGCGGAGACTGTCGATGTGTCGGAAATATTCGTCCTGCGCCCAAATATTACAGCAGGAAAAAATTAATATCGCAAATATAAACGCCCGCAACACAATTAGTTGTTATTAGATACTCTCAATTACATCTACCGACAAACCTGTGGCAGCAGAAATCTGTTCATGCGACATAGTGCCAAGAGATTTCAGGTTTTTGGCAATATTGATCTGTGCCTCCTGGAGTCCTTCAGCCTTGCCTTTCTCCAGGCCCTGAGCCATTCCCTCAGCCTTGCCTCTCTCCAAGCCCTGAGCCATGCCCTCAGCCTTGCCTTTCTCCAGGCCCTGAGCCATGCCCTCAGCCTTGCCTTTCTCAAGGCCCTGAGCCATTCCCTCAGCCTTGCCTTTCTCCAGACCCTGAGCCATGCCTTGGGCAATACCTTGAGCTAAACCTTGTTTCATACCTTTGGAGAATCCTTTGAAAATACCTGTCTCAATTTCACTGAGTCGTCGTCGCTTCAGTTCCTGATCCATGAGATACATTTTTTTCTCTCTGGGAGAAAGTTTCTCAAACAGCAAGGCTTCTCTTGCTTCCTGCAATCCCGGCGCCTGGGCTGTTGGAGGGATGCAATCAGTTTTCAGGAAACTAATCCACTCCTCAAGGGGTGTTTTAGCGTATTTATTGAACTGATTTACTTTCAATATGAAATACTCAGGCATAATGTCTCCAGGAGTACTGCATTGGTACAATTTAATCTGCTCCTCCGACAATTCAAGCTTGTGTTTTGAATTTGTGAGACTTACAAACTCTGTCTTGCCGTGGTAAGCATAATCGTCGCCCTTGCCAAGGTCAAAATATACTATGTTTATTGAATATATCTTGCGGAGTTTGCTGTATACCTCACCTCGCTGAATATATTCCGTAAGTGATTTTGAGGTTCCGAACGTCATTCTATGGAAATAGTCGTTCTGGTCGTCGTACTGAATTTCCAGAATCAAAAGTTCTCCTTCCTCGGTCTCACAAAACACATCCACACGGTTATACTTATCGTCGAAGGTTTCCTTGTTGGCCTCGCTTTCGTTCAGGTGAGAAAGCTTTACCTTCTTTCCCAAAAGCGAAGTAAGAAAACCCTCCACAATAACGTGGTCCGCCTTGTTTCTGAGCAGTTTCTTTATAGCCCAGTCAAAACTTACTAATGGTCTTTCGTAATCGGTGGTATACATAGTCTGTTGATTTATACTCTGCAAAGTTAATAAAATAGTTTTGAATTTTAATGATTCCTATTATTAATTTTCAGATAAATAAAAACAAAATCCGAATCACAAACAGAATGTCCTCATTCGTGATTTGCAATTCGGATTTTGTAATAAACTCTATATGGTGATTATCCTACTTGTAGCACTCGAAAATGCCGTCCACTGTTTTCTGATCCATCTTCTTGGTGAAGAGGCTTACAATGTATACCACCGCAAAACCGCCCACCATGGCTATGGCGCCGCAGTTGATTGGCGACATAGGATTGCCGAGCAGCATGTTTACAACGGTGATGCCCACGCCCCAAACGAAGCAGGCCCATACCGATGCCGTGGTAACGCCCTTCCAATACAATCCCAGCATGAATGGAGCAAGGAATGCACCGGCCAGCGCACCCCACGAAATGCCCATGAGCTGAGCGATGAAGGTTGGCTTGGTGAAGGCGATTACGAGCGATACCATGATGAAGAACACGATGAGCGCGCGCATTACCACCACCTTCTTCTTCTCGTCAACATCGGCCTTGTCGCGGTAGATGAGGTCGAGTGTCATTGTGGAGCTGGAAGTGAGCACCAGCGATGCCAGGGTTGACATAGATGCCGAGAGCACCAGCAAAACCACCAAGGCTATCAGCCAGTTGTCGAGGTTGGAGAGCATCGATGGAATTATGGAATCGAAATCTAGCTTGCCGTTGGCCAGTGTGGGAGGCACTCCGAACAATCGGCCAAAGCCTCCGAGAAAATAGCAGCCTCCGGCCACTATGAAAGCGAAAACAGTGGAGATGATGGTGCCACGCTTGATGGCGCTCTCGTCGGTGATGGAATAGAACTTGCCCACCATCTGTGGAAGTCCCCATGTGCCGAGCGATGTAAGCACAATAACGCCGAAGAGGTTGAGCGGATCGGGACCGAACAGATCGGCGAACCCGCCATTAACAGCAGCATCAGCATCAGAAGGCAACTCCGAAAGCTTGCCCACAGCCTCGCCGAGACCGCCCTGAGAGGCTATAACGGCGCAGATGACGGCTATGATGCCGAAGATCATGATGATGCCCTGGATAAAATCGTTGATGGCTGTGGCCTTGTAGCCGCCAAGGATTACGTATACGGCTGTGAGTGCCGCCATCGTAACAAGACAAGCCTCGTAGGGGATATCGAAGCCCATGGCAAAGAGGCGCGAGAGTCCGTTGTAGACACCGGCTGTGTAGGGTATCAGGAATATGAAGGCGATGATGGAGGCCGCAATCCTGAGGCCCTGCGAGCTGAATCTTGTGCCGAAGAAATCGGGCATTGTGCGGCTCTGAATGTGCTGTGTCATTGCCTTGGTACGGCGTCCAAGCACCAGCCACGCCAGCAGCGATCCTATTATGGCGTTGCCCACGCCAATCCACGAGCTGCTGAGGCCGTATTTATAACCAAACTGTCCGGCGTATCCCACGAAAACCACTGCCGAGAAATACGACGTGCCGTATGCGAAGGCGGTAAGCCATGGGCCAACGTTGCGCCCGCCCAAAACAAATCCGTCAACGCTCTTGGCCTGCTTGCGCGAGTAGATGCCCACGCCTACCGCAATGGCCAGGAATATTACTGTAAGAATTATCTTGATTAGCATTTTAGTAGTTAGTAGATAGTAGATGGTAGTTAGTAGATAGTAGATAGTAATTAGAATGCTACCTGGGTCTGGATCTGAAGCTTGCTGTAGCCGCCCATGAGCTCGGTGTCACAATAGGTATACTGAAGCTGGATTCTACAGCCCTTGTAGCACCAGTACTGAAGGCCTACAACATAGTTGGTCTGCTTGATGTCGAGATCGGTGTTGTAGTTCATGAAGTCGTAGGAAGCCACGGCGTCGAACTTGCCGAACATTGGAACGGCTCCGGCCACGTAGTAGCCCAAAGACTTGTAGACATCATCCTTGCCGCCAAGAATCTCGGCGCGCAAAACTGTTGGACGTGTGGTCCAGTAGTCGCAGGCAGCGGGACCATTCATAGCGTGGGTTCTATACTCGGCACCAAAGCCCCAGCGCTGACGCTTGTAGTCCATACCGGGCTGAAGTGTTGATTTCTGACCGATGGCTGGCACTGTGTAAGGCATCGCGCCGTTCATAGTGCGGCTGTTGGACTCCACATTGCCCCAGCCAGTCTGACCCGAAACCACTACCTTGAACTTGGCATCAGGGAAAAACTCCAGACGACCCGAGAAGTCTTTCTTGTTGTTGCGGTCATTGGAGTTTACGCCCTGACCATTTAGGATACCCATCTCGTAGTGGAGATGCTTGCCCATAGGATTGCCGAGGTCACCAAGCATCACGAGACCGAGGTCACGGCCATACTGAACGCCGTACAATGGGTCGCTGCCGCAGCCTGCAAGGTATGTTGTGGCCTGAGAGTAAACGTCGATAAGCTCCATCTTGGTGGGAGAATATGGATTCTCGAGACCGAACGGATGCTTCTGCTGACCGAGTCGGAAATTGAGCGCGCCATTCTTGAAGGCGTTGTATTCAAGGTAATACTCATTGAAAACGCCGCAGAAATCGTACATGATCCAGAACTTGAAATGATCTGTAAGAGTGGCCTGAGCAAAGATGTAGGCACGCTTCATATCAAAAGTGTTGGTGGATTTGTCTATGATTGTGGGAGGTCCGGCAGGAATCATAGTACCGGCTGGAGCGTTGGGATCTGGGCTCGGAATCAGGTTTGGAATCACCTGATGCTTCTGAGGATCCTTGTCCATATATGTGAAACCGCCCTGGGCATAGCCTTTCACCATAAAAGTCTTGAAAACCCTGTCCATGAAGAAAGGATTCTTTCTGGGGCCGTCCTGACCATCCGGGCCGCCGTGATGATGACCATCAGAGCCCCCATGATGACGGCTGTGGGCATCAGGACCGTCATGATGATGGTGGTGGGTAGAATCCTGGGCAGGATTCTGGGCAAAAGCCAACATTCCGCTGGCTGCAATCATAAGTGTAAGGAATAATCTTTTCATATCAGTAAAAATAGTATAATGTTCAAACGCAAAAATAAACATATTTTAACAAACTCCAAAAAATCCAGCCCAAAAATCGAAAAAAAATCACTAACTTTGCACCATCATGAAACTATCCAAAACATCATCCGAAATCCTGAAACTTGCCGTACCGAGCATCATCAGCAACATATCCGTACCGCTGCTCGGCCTTGTCGACATGGCCATAACGGGTCACCTTGGCAGCGAGATCTTCATAGGCGCAATATCCGTTGGCGGCACCATATTCAATATGATATACTGGATTTTCAATTTCCTGAGGTTCGGCACGGGCGCCCTTACATCGCAGGCATACGGCCGACGCAGCCTGGAGGACTGCTCGCTCACACTCATAAGGTCGCTGCTGATATGCAGCCTGATATCGCTGATACTCATATCGTTGCAGTCAGCAATCAAAAATTTGGCGTTCGGCATCATAGAGCCGTCGCAGCAGGTGGCTGAATGGGCCGCGGTGTATTTCGACATCTGCATCTACGGGTCGCTGGGCTTTCTGGGTCAGTTTGCATTTACGGGCTGGTACGTTGGAATGCAGAACACCAAAATACCGCTCGCGATATCCATCAGCCAGAATGTAATCAACATAGTGGCCAGTCTTATAATGGTTTACGCATTGGATATGGGAGTAAGGGGCGTTGCACTCGGCACATTGATAGCGCAGCTCTCGGGATTCGCCATTGCCGCCGTGCTCTGCATGCGATATTACAGGAAAGTGTTCCGCTACCTCGATATCAGAAAGATACTCAACACGCTGGAACTCATCAAGTTCTTCAAGGTAAACAGCACCATATTCCTGCGCACTATTTGCGTGGTGGCGGTTACGGTATACGTTACAGTGGCGGGCTCTCAGATGGGCGACACGATATTGGCGGCCAACGCCGTACTCATGCAGTTTTTCCTGATATACACCTACTTCATCGACGGATTCGCATACGCGGGCGAGGCCATCTGCGGCAAATATTACGGCGCGGGCAACACAACGTCCCTCAACATCAGCGTTCAGAAACTCTTCAAGTTCGGCTGGGCTGTGGGCCTCGGTTTTGTGGCTTTGTATCTGATGCTGGGGCATCCATTTGTGGGGCTGCTGACAGATCAGGCCAGCGTAGTGGAAACCGCCAACAAATATTTCTGGTGGGTATTGTTGATACCTCTGGCAGGAATCGACGCCTTTACGTGGGACGGAATCTACCTAGGAATCGGCAAAATCAAAAGCATGCTGCTATGTACGTTTGTGGGTGCGTTGACGTTCTTTGGAATATGGTTTGCACTATCGCAAATGATAGGCAACCACGCACTATGGCTGGGGTTTGTAATGTATTTGTTCGCCAGAGGAATGGTGCTGAGGCTTGTGTGGAAGAAGAAGTAATAATCAAAAAATCAAAAATCAAAAATCAAAAATCAAAAATGATCAAATTTCTGTTTTCAACAATCATCTGCCTGATGCTGGCGTTTACGGCATCGGCACAGGACGTAAAGATCGACAAGGAGAACTGCACCATCACCAAAAACGGCAAAACCTTCAAGCTATACGGCAAGGTTAAGTTCGTGGAGCACTGGGGCGACATCAAGGTTCAGTTCGTGAAATCGTTCGGCGACATCAAGGTAAAGTTCGTGAAAAACTGGCCCGACGACTGCGGCGAATGGGAAATAGTGGAGAACTGGCCCGACCTCAAGGTAGAGATCGTGGATTCGTTCCCCGACATCAAGGTGGAAGTGGTGGAAAACTGGCCAGGAATAAAATAAAGCCTCTACCCTAACCTATTAGCGCTTCCAGCACCTTTCCGGCTATAGTAAAGCCGAAGATGCCGGTTATGTGCACAAGGCTGCCGTTTACCTGAGCCTTCACTATTGGCGAATTGGCGTCAAGCTCGGCGCGGAACCTGTTCTGCAAAACCTCGGGCGAATACACACACTTGAACTTCCTTGAAGGGAAAGTTTTGTTGTGCTTGAATTTTCCACGCAACGCCCTTGCAAGCGGACAGCCTTTCACCTTCCAAAACTCGTCGACGGCAATCTTCATGGAATCCATCTTAAGGGCCGCACCCATCGACGACATGAAAAAAGCCTTGGTATCGCAGGCAAGGAGAATTAGCGCCGCCTTGTCCTTGAGGCTGTCGATGCAGTCGATGATGGCATCGTATTCGCCGATGTGGAAATCGGGTGCGTTTACTTCTGTAAATATCTGATTTACAGCCGTAATCTCAGCTTCAGGATTGATTTCGAGCAGGTGGTCGCGCATAGCTTCCACCTTAATTTTTCCAACAGTTTTGGTAGTGGCCATCAACTGACGGTTGATATTTGACGCCGCCACGTTGTCGCAGTCCACAATGGTAAGGTGCTTCAATCCGGTGCGGACGAGAGCCTCAGCCACCCAGCTGCCCACTCCGCCCACGCCAAAAAGAATCACCTTCTTGGTCTGAAGCTTCTCCAAACCTTCCTCGCCCAAAACAAGCAATGAGCGGCTGAAAATTTCGTTATTCATAAAATTGAAATCTAAATAAAACACGAAAACAAAAATACAATTTTTTTCGTTTAGAGATACAGATTTTTTACTATTTTTGCCAAAAAACAATAAATAAATGAAACTTCTGCTATCTATAATACTAATGCCGGCATGGCTATCCACCGCCTGTCTGGTGCCAAACGACGCGTATCTGGATGATATTGAAAACATCAGCATCAGGGACTCGATACCTGACAGCGACATGGAAGACCCCGAGATAGAGAATCCGAAATCGAAATCTGAGGGCATAGACTTCCGGCGCCGCATAGAGTGCCCCGAGCCTGGGGAAAGCATCAGCAACCAACTGCTGATAAAAACCGACCCCACGTACGGCATAAACTACGCCGTGGAATGGGACAACTCCAAGAGGGCTCAGCGATGGAGCGCAATGCAAATGTACCACGGCAACAGCGTACAGAACGTGCGACGATCGGGCGACGACGCCTGGCACGAGGACCCCGACCTGGACAGCGCATCCCGGACATCATACGCCGACCATTACCAGAACGGATACGACCGCGGGCACATAATAGCATCAGCCGACCGCCTGGAATCACGCTCAATGAACAAGCAGACGTTCTGCTACAGCAACATACATCCGCAGCTGAACGTGCTGAACGCCGGAATCTGGCAGGACATGGAAGACAAGCTGAGAAGCTGGAACAACAACGGTTTCCGCGACACGCTCTACGTGGCCAAGGGCGGCACCATCGACCGCGACGACCAGATAATGGGCTACACAAAATCGGGCCTGATAGTGCCCAAATATTTCTGGATGGCCGTGCTGTGCCTGAAGGACGGCAAATACAAGGCAATGGCATTCTGCATAGAGCACCGCAACAAATACAGCCCCGACGACCGCAAACTGGCCAACCACGCCGTGCCTTTGGGAAAGCTGGAATCGTTCACAGGTATCAACTTTTTCTACAACCTGCCCGACGAGATTCAGGAACAGGTGAAATCGGAGCTGAACCTGAAAGACTGGAAACTATAGACGGCAGTTTTATTTGTGAAAAAGCAAAAAAATACCGAAATTTGCAGCCGAAAAACAAGACTAAACACACATAAAATTATGCTGGCTGATACTTACAGAATAGCAGTGATAGGCCTCGGCTACGTGGGACTGCCGCTGGCCAGGCTATTCTCCACCAAATACCCCACAATAGGTTTCGACATGAACGCCCAGCGCGTGGAATCCATCATGCAGGGCCACGACCACACCATGGAACTATCCGACCATCTGCTACAGGAGGCCATCGGCAAGGGGTTCAGGTGCACCACCCAAATCGACGACATCAGAGACTGCAACATCTACATAGTGGCTGTTCCCACGCCCGTAGACCAGAACAACCGTCCCGACCTGATGCCGCTGATAAAGGCCAGCCAAACCGTGGGCAAGGTTATCAGCAAGGGCAACATAGCCATTTATGAATCAACAGTTTACCCGGGAGTTACCGAGGAGGTGTGCATACCGGAGATAGAGAAAGCATCAGGGCTGAGGATAAACAGCGACTTCTACGCCGGCTACTCGCCCGAGCGCATAAACCCCGGCGACCGCGAGCACACCGTGGAGAAAATCAGGAAAGTTACCTCCGGCTCCACCCCTGAGGCCGCCGAAATAGTGGATTCGCTCTACAACTCCGTGCTCATAAACGGCACCCACAAGGCGCCATCGATAAAGGTGGCCGAGGCCAGCAAGATAATCGAAAACTCGCAGCGCGACGTAAACATAGCCTTCATGAACGAGCTCGCCAAGATATTCAACGCCATGGGTATCGATACCAACGACGTAATAGAGGCAGCCTCCACCAAATGGAACTTCATAAAAATGCGCCCCGGCCTGGTGGGCGGCCACTGCATAAGCGTAGACCCTTACTACCTGATACAGAAGGCTCAGGTGTACGGAGTATTGCCCCGCATCATGAGCGCCGCGCGCCGCCTCAACGACGGCATGGGTGACTACGTGGCCAATCAGACCATAAAGCTCATGAACCTGAAGGGCGTTATGGTGAAGGACGCGCGAATCCTGATACTGGGTTTCACATTCAAGGAAAACTGCCCCGACATCCGCAACACCAAAGTAGCCGACATCATTAGCACCCTGCGCCAGTACACCCCAAACATCACCATCTGCGATCCCTGGGCCAATGCCAGCCGCATAGATCAGGAATACGGGCTGAGGCTTACTGAATTATCCGCCCTGCCCCTCGCCCACTTCGACGCCATAATCCTCGCCGTTTCCCACAGGGAGTTTATGGAGCTGACCCTTAGGCCGCTTCTCCGCGTCCCCAACGGCGTTATCTACGACGTAAAAGGCGTTCTGGACAGGAAAATTGTGGATGGAAGGCTGTAAAGAATAATGGACTAAAAAAAAATAAGCTGGAAAATTAGCTAATGAGATAACGACTATTTTTCCACATATTCAACTCCATTCCAAACATAAACCCTGTTCTTTGAAAAAGATATATCATACACACCATTGGTTTTTGTAGTCAAAACTCGAATATAATCGGAACCATAAGAAATATGTGATTCACTATTATTGGAAGACATAATACACTTATCTAATAATAAACAATCCCAACGCTCCCAATAACTGACAATTATTTTGTCTTCAATACCATCACAATCCAAATCAAAATAAAAAACATCCGAACCCTTTCCATCAAGTGTATTTTTACTTAAATCATCCAAAGTGATCTCCAACAAACAATTCAATTTGCCCTGAACAAAGGTTTGTATGCAATTAACTTTATTATTACAGAAGTTGTAAGTTGAACGATAGGAAGTTCCATTTAATAGATAATCCAAAACAACTGTTTTATTGGAATTGACAACCTCACCCTTTGAAACAATTTCAGGGAATCCAGGAAAACCTTCGGTCAAAACAGAAAAATATCCTGGACCTTGGCAAACAACTAAAGCAAGAGATTCATAACTATTGCCGGCTGCATAGCTCACCAACAAATCGGTGTAGCCATTACCAGTGTAATCAGCTTGATCTTCAATAACATAAATATTAGAAATATCATCGATAGAGATATCATATTTATTGTTGCCAAAATCTGCTACAACTTTAGGCAATGAGTATTGGGGATATTCAATAGAATAATTAACTTTTTTCTCGTGCACAATGGGCTTGGGAGTGGACTGTTCAGAAGTATTAGTTCCATTGTTTACAGTCTGATTTCCATTAGAAACATAGGCTTTCTCGGAAATAATGGTATTGTTTACAGTATTTCCTCCGCATCCACATAAACAAATGGAAGAAAACAATACAGAGTATAAAAAAACTAATTTCATAATTAATATATAATATTAAGCAACAGTGATTATTAAACACATTTATTAATAAATGGATATACAAAAAGGTACAATACGAAAAAAATGACGTATTGTACCTGTATATCAAATTAAATCTAATGCAACAATTAAAGTTGTAAGAACCTTAAAAAATGGAATTAATCAACACAATAAATCTTATTCGGTGATTGTAACCATTTTGAAAGGAATCTTGAGAATCGACTGATAGTCTTCACCAGCCTCTTGCATATCCTCGTCATCCTCCTCGAAATACCAGTTCACCAACACCTCGGCCTTGTTCTTGTTCTGGATATTCTCGAGTTTCTTGAATACGTCGAGAATACACTTGGAAGAACTTGTGTTGAAGTATTCGAGCTGAATGTTAACGTTGACAGAACCCTGAGCCACCTCAGAGTATTTCTCAAGCCAGTCAACCAATGGCTTGTAAAACTCAATAGAGTTTTCAGGAATAGAACGTCCTTTAATCTCGATATTGCCAGTCTTGGCATCAAAAGAGATTGTCGGGGTCTTAGGTGTACCTTCTATATTAATTGAATCCATTTTTTTAGTATTTTATAATTGTTTTAGCTAACAAGAACTTCAAAAACAAAGAAATCAAATTTATCGTCAAAATTGACAAACTCATAGCCGAACTTATTGCCCGACTTACGCGCCATATCAATAAAACCAAGACCACCACCGCCTTTCTCCGAGAATTCGTCGTTGTTGAGTATGATCTTGTAGAGTTCCTTCAATTCCTCCTGAGATAGTGAGTTCAACTGCTCCAACCTATCGCGCAAAACCTTGACCTTGGCCTTCAGAACAAAATTACCACATGTAATCCTGTAATTGCCGTTGTCTTCCTTGCACATTACAAAAAAGATATAGTGGCTGAGCCCAGGTACTGGAATGGTCTTCAGGAAATCCTTGGGAGGATTCTCCTGATGGTGAAACAAATTCTGCAAGGCCTCGACAAGAATGTTATAAATTTTTCTTACTTTCTTGGCATTCTCGCCGTCCTGCAAAAGCGAATCCTCCACCTTTGCCAAATAGGTGCTGATGAGGTCAGAGTCAATTGCACCCTCGTGAGCTATCACAAGTTTGCCCTTGCTTACCTTTTGATAGAGGCTATGAATATTCGCTTCCATACAATTTGACGTAATTTAATTAATTGTGCTTTTCTGCTTGCAAATATAATAACAAATATCAAAAAAACACAAAAATTATTGAAAAAAATTAATAAAGAGCCAATTTATTTTCCTCGTTACCATTGGCAATCTCTACTACCTTGCTGGGCTGGATACCTATTGCCTTTGGCATATCTTCGTATGAGGTATGGATCCATACATTGGCATTGTCCTTGAATGTGCGCTTGGCCAGGGCTCCAATGTTGGCAATAGTGTCGTTGGTCTCTTCCTGATTGAATGTGTCAATCTTGGGAGCCACGATCATGACCACTGACTTGGTCTCGGGAGCTATTATCTCGTCGCATGGAAGTTTTACAATATCTACGTACTTGTCGAGCACCGCCTTCTTGATATTCTGATTGGCTGCACGGCAAAGTGTGTCGTCGGCCACGTAGCCGATAATCTTGTGAGTGAAGTCGCCGTTGTGCTTTACTCCAAGACGGCCAGAATCCTTGACGTCCTTCCAGAGCACCTCGTCGAAATCTCTCCAGGTGAAGAAACCGAAAGACTCGCGGCATATCTGGGATGGAATGTTGTAGGCGAACATTGCAGCCTCGATAGGCAATGTAGCGATGCCGCAGGCAGGATCGATGAAATTGGTGTTGGACTTCCATCCAGAAAGCTGTACAAGGCCTGCGCAATATACCTCGTCGTATCCGATGCCAGATCCGGCAACCTTGTAGCCACGGTGGGCGAGCGATGCACCCGACGAATCAAGCAGGAACTGACAGTTGTTCTTGTTGATTTCGAGTACCACCACAACAGCTGGATTAGGAGTGTCGTGAGGTGGCTGCTTTCTCGACTTGGCGAAGAAGTAGTCGGTGATAATGCCGGTGACATTGGCCTTGATGTCCTCGTCGGCGCCGAAAACTTCCGAGTTGCAGATTACCTCGATACGGAAACTCTTGTAAATGTTAAGTATCTTGCTCCAGCGGTATTCCTTGAACTGGGCATAGAAAGCCTCCTTGTCGGCGAAATCGAAACTGCAGACCTCTTTGTAGATCTTGAGAGCGGTACGCAGCTCGTAATTGGCCTGATAGAGAAGAAACTTGTCGCCACTGAATGTTACAGTGCCTGGCTCGAGTTCGGTCTCTACGTCGTCGGCCCCAAGACGGATAAGCTCGCGTCCCAAAACATCCTCCAAGCCCACATAGGTCTTGGCTTTCATTTTTATTGGTTCTTCCACTTTAATGTTTTTTTAATTGTGTGATATTAGAATATTAATTTAATTTTCATCATTTGCTTTGCCTGATTTGTCTGACTCCTTGCCCTTGCGCTTCGACAATTCCTCTATCACGCAGAGTGTTACAATACCCATCACAAGGATGGCGATCGCAATAAAAGTCTGCGTGGTGAAATCTGGCAGGTAATAATCGTAGCCCACAAACACAGGCTTGCCATGGCTTGTAAGCACAGGGACTCCGTCGGCCTCGAGTGGGATTCCCTTTTTCCAAGGCCAGATAAATATCAGCGATCCGAAAATGAATCCTGTGAGAACCGACAATGTGGTGTCCCAGTGATTCTTCAGGAGCCATGACAGGAACCTTGAAAAGGCCAGGAAACCAATTGCGCAGCCGGCAGCCACCGGCAAGAGTATCTCGAGGCGCAGGTGGGCCACCGCGTCTATCATTATAAGCTTATAATTACCAAGCAATATGAGGGTGTAGCTGCCAGAGATGCCAGGCAGCAGCATATCGCAGATGGCTATGGCGCCGCAGAATATCAGATAGAAGATATTGTCGTTTTCTGATGCCGGGGCAACTATGGAGGTGCCATACGCGAGTGCAGCGCCCACAAGCATGAGCACTACGGATAATACATTGATTTTCTTGATTGTCTTGCCTATGTAATAGACAGATGCTATGATGAGGCCAAAGAAAAACGACCAGACATATATGTCGCCATTTGGTAATGTGAAAAGATATTCCAAAAGGCGCGATGCGGTAAAGATGCTTATAAGCTCGCCCGACATCAGGACCACAAGGAAAAGAAGATCGGTATGCTTGGCAAACTCCCTGAACTCTCCTTTGAACAGAAGCCTCAGGGCCTGCATATCGAAAGATTTCAAAGCATTTATAAACCGCTCAAAAATACCCGCCAGTAATGCAATTGTACCCCCGGAAACTCCAGGAACTACATTTGCAAGACCCATTGAGAAGCCTTTTAGAAACAGTATAATGTTCTTTAACATAAAATCCATATTTGCAAGCGGGAGTACGCAACTACCCGCAATATTACCGATGCAAATATATAAAAAAAATGTGAAACAAAACATTTTTGAGCAAATTTGATTACTATTTTTTGAAACTAATTTTGCATCGAAAGTTTTTATCTACGCCAACTCCCTGATTATATGAGCGATACACACAAAACACGTAAGCATCAGCCACAAAAAATTTTAATAAACGGCGATAATTGCGTATATTTGCGCTATGAAGGCAGTATCAGCCCGATGCTGATGCAAAATACTAATATACAATATGATAACATATCTACAGGTAGAAAACCTAAGCAAATCGTTTGGCGACAACGTATTGTTCGAGAATATCACTTTCTCGGTGATGAAGGACCAGAAAACGGCGCTGATAGCCAAAAACGGAGCCGGAAAGAGCACGCTCCTGAATATTATTGGCAAAAAGGAATCAGCTGATAATGGCAATGTGGTGTTCAGAAACGGCATCACTATTGGATACCTGACTCAGGACCCGGTGCTGAACGACAATATGACTGTAAGGGAGCAGATATTCTCGGTGGGCAACAGGCTGGCGCAGATAGTGAACGACTATGAGGCCGCCATGGCTTCGGGCAACGAGCAGATGATTGCAAAGACTCAGGCCCTGATGGACTCCAGCAACGCATGGGACTACGAGAGCGACATGAAACAAATACTCGGCAAGCTGAGGATCAACGACCTGGACCAGAAGATAGGTTCGCTCTCCGGCGGGCAGAAGAAACGCATAGCACTGGCCGACGTGCTTATCGAGCATCCGGATTTCCTGATACTGGACGAACCTACCAACCATCTGGACACCGACATGACGGAATGGCTGGAGAAATACCTCCACGACACCAGGACAACCCTGCTCATGGTGACCCACGACAGGTATTTCCTGGACAATGTGTGCGACTGCATAATAGAGATTGACGATAATGTAATATACAATTACCAAGGCAATTACTCTTATTACCTGAGAAAACGCGACGAGAGGCTGCAAAACCTGAGCGCCGCCATCGACAAGGCCAACAACCTGCTCAGGAAAGAGAGCGACTGGATCTCAAGGATGCCAAAGGCACGCGGCGGCAAGGCCAAATACCGTATCGACAATTTCTACAAGCTGAAGGAGTTCGCATCGCAGCGCATAGAGAACAGAAAGGTGGAGATAGCCACAGGAGCAGCCCACCGACTGGGCAACAAAGTGTTGGAAATCAAAAACCTGAGCAAATCGTTCGGCGACAAGAAACTTATCGACAACTTCAGCTACTCGTTTCAGAAAACCGACAAGATAGGCATCTGCGGACACAACGGATGCGGAAAATCTACCCTGCTGAATATCATCATGGGAAAGTTGGCTCCTGATTCTGGCACAACTGAATTTGGCGAGACAGTATTTCCGGGTTACTACGAGCAGGGCGGCATCAGCTACAAGGAAGACCAAAGGGTAATCGACATTATAAAAGACATTGCCGAGGTGGTGATACTTGGCGATGGACGCAAGCTGGCGGCATCGCAGTTTCTGGAGTATTTCCTTTTCCCGCCCAAGATGCACTATGCTCCGCTTGCCAAGCTGAGCGGCGGCGAGCGCAGACGCCTCTACATGATGACGGTGCTGATGCGGAATCCCAACTTCCTGATACTCGACGAGCCTACCATCGACCTGGATATCATAACTCTGAATGTTTTGGAAGACTACCTGAACGCATACACTGGATGCCTGATTGTGGTAAGCCACGACAGGTATTTCCTCGACAAGGTGGCAGAGAGCCTCTTTGTGTTTGAGGGCGATGGGCAGATCCGCAATTTCCCCGGCAACTACACCGTATACCTTACAAACAAGGAGGACGAGAGGCAGGCCGAAAGGGAAGCCGCAAGCATCAGGAAATCTGAGGATTCTCCCAAGACTGATACGCGCAACACCGAAAGGCGCAAGAAGAACTTCACCTACAAGCTCAATATGGAATATCAGGCCCTGGAGAAAGAGATAGCCGAACTGGAGGCCGAAAAGGCTGATATCGAGGAGAAACTTTCGGGCGGCACCACCGACATGGACGAGATTACAAAACTGTCGAACAGGATAAACGAGATATTAGGCGCCCTCGACGAGAAAGAGATGCGCTGGCTGGAGCTGGAGGAGATACGTGAATCCGACAACGCATAGGACAACAGCTGCAAAGGCTGCAAGAGACAGAAACTAAAAAAGGTTTTGACCCAGAAACAGGATCAAAGCCTTTCTTATTATTTATCTATCCTGATGCTGAGGATATAGAAATAATTGTCGTCGTCTATCTTGTGGAATGTGTATGCCGGCGGATATCCGCTCAGGAGAGTGGACTGAATGATGCCTATATTGCCGCCGTCGGTCTCTGACTCTCGGGGCAATGCACGCTGCTGACGCTTGAATTCGCGCAGTTCTTCTTTCGACTTTGATATGATAAGGTCGCATTTCTCAATAAGCTTCAGATAGTCTTTCTTGCCTACAAGGTTTCCGGTTATAAACTGGAAATGCTCCTCATACTCCTTGATGAGCATAAGACCGACACCTGCAGACTTATCGAGTCCATGAGCCTTCTCCTTGGAATAGAGATAGATATTCTGGCTGAGCTCGATGAAGATCTTGAAAAACTTTTTGCCGCGCTTCTGGTCTCCCCAGAGCGAATCCTCGATATTAGACGCAAGGAGCGACAATATCTGACCGTCGAATGGTCCGATATATGATATCACCACCTTGTTGTCGAACATAGATTCGAAAATGTCACGACCGTTTTCTACTAATGCCATATCTTAAATAATTAGTTTAGTTGTTCCTTTAAAAATTTAAATGAGCTGAACTGCGAAAATCGTAACGTCGTCGTTCTGCTCTGCCGATCCGCGGTGCTTGTCGTATTCCTGCTCGAGTACGATTTTCTGATCGGCAAGTTCCATGCTTGAAATGGATTTGAGAAGCTGTACAAACTTCTCGGTTCCATACTTCTTGTTATTTTCGTCAAACTGGTTCATAAAACCGTCAGAGGTCATATAAACCTTGTCGTTTTTCCTAAGTATCACCACCTCCTTGGTGAATTGGGTGGAATTGCGTTTCGACATGATGCCGCCGATTGTCTTGCGGTCGCCCTTCAGGATATCGAACTGCTTGGTCTCGTCGTGGTAGATGAAGAGAGGACGCTTGGCACCGGTGAAAGACAGCTCGTAGTTCTCGTCGTCGAGATGGGTAAACCTGCACAGGCAAATCTCCAGCGAATCGTTGTTGTCGGTCTCGTCCTGCTTGAGGGCGGCCACCAAACCAGTGTTCAAGTGCTCAAGAATCATCTGGGTGTCGTAGATCTTGTGCTCGACTATAATCTCCGACAAAATACGGGTTGTAATCATGCACATGAAAGCGCCAGGCACTCCGTGGCCAGTACAGTCCACAGCTGCTGTGAAAGCCACTCTTGGGTCATCGGGTATTCTGGTATACCAATAGAAATCGCCACTTACAATCTGCAATGGTATGAATATTCCGAAATACTTGAAATATTTTGTGATATTGACCTCGAGAGGCATCACAGTGTCCTGGATGGTCTTGGCGTATGTGAGCGAAGTGCTTATGTGGGCATTCTGCTCCTTGATGAACTCGTTTTGCTCGGCAAGCTCGTCACGCTGGCTTGCCAGGGTCTTACCCTGCTCCATAATCGCGAGCTCCTGCTCCTTTATCTGTGTGATATCAGTATCGATGGTTACAAGACGTCCAATCTCGTTGTTGTCGTCAAGGATTGGAGTAAGAGTTGTCTGAACCCAGATCGACTTGCCCTGCTTGTTGATGATCTCGCACTCATAAACTCTTGATTCAGAGGTGGCGAGACATTCCTCCTTGATGGATTGGATATCAGGGTTGTTGGAATAGAAACCTGTAAGGCTGTCCCTTGAATCGTTCTTGAGATCCTGGGTTGTGAAACCATAAAGGTTTGTAAAACCGCGGTTTACCCATTCGATATTGCCGAGGTTGTCCATTATCACAACTCCATTATCGGTCTGGGATGCCACGATGGAGAGTTTCTCGAGCTCCTTGTTGTATTGGAGCAACTGCTCGCTCTGAGCCTGGATATGGTCTTTCTGACGGTCTACCTCGTCGTTGATAAGCTCAAGCTGGCGGTTTTTCTTCTTACGTGATATATTCGATATTGTGGTTATGATTACCAGAATTATGATAATTATGGTAAAAATACCCGCAAACAAGAGGAATCTGTCCTGGGTATGCAGACTGGCGTTTTGCTGGTCGAGCACTTCCTGCTGCTCCTTGATATGGGCCAGGAGCGAGTCGTTGCGCTCTTTCTGATGGTTGAGGTCCTTGATGGATTCGTTGTACTCCGCCTCCTTCTCCTTGATGAGAATCTCCTGCTCGTTGATCTTCTCCTGGTTTTCCTTCAGGTTGTGGCTGAGGAGTATACCTCGTTTCCTAAGCTCGTCGGCCAGTGCCTTGCTGGAATCTATGATATAACTCAACTGATTTAGCTCAATTGTTGTTGCATCATTCTGACGCTTTTTCTGGTCATTGATGCGCATCTGGGCATTAATCTCGTCGTTTTGCTTCTTTATCTGATCGGTAAGCTCCTTGATTCTCTGCTCCTTTTCCTGAAGCTCCTTGTCCTTGCCATAGATAACGTTGCTCATCGCAAGACTGGTACCACCAGCCATGAGGAGTTTCTCGCTGATTTGGAAACCGCAGGAACGGGCTTTCTCGTCGTTCACCTGGAATTTGTTGTTCTTGTCCTTGTTGTTAAGGTCGAGATTCAGCATTGTGTATCTCAGCAGCTTGCTGTCGCGCTCAATGTTGGAAGTAAATACCAAAGTATGTGCTCCATTCAGCTTGCCGTCGATGGCAGGAAGGTCATTGCTGTAATTTGGATTGATAAAGAGAATATCGGTTGGAGTCACATCCTTGACCTTACGGAAGTGAATAACCTCAAATTTCTTGTTTTTACCGGAAATGGAGGCACCGCCTCTCGACATAGTGTCGAGGCATCCATACTCAGGCGCAGTATATCCATACACTCCAATTGTATAGACGTTGATGGAGTCTTCGTTGGGCCATGTGTAATATCCCGAGAGCATCGTAATATACATGGCACTCTGACGAACCTGCTGATAGTTCTGCTGAGCCTGAGACCTATTTGCAATAGGAACCAACGCCAGCAGCATCAAGCATGCAAGCCAGAATTTCTTGGATAATATGTTGTAGTTGCCTGACATTGTTCTATCTGAATTTAATACCGATTACTGATATATCATCACGCTGCTCCTCCTCGCCGCGGTAGTTGTCGAGAGCCTCGCTCAGGAGCTTGCCCTGCGTATCCATAGGCAGATCCCTGTTTTCGAGGAAAATGCCGCGGAGCCTGTCGGAAGAGAATTTCTTACGGTCCTTGTCGCACTGGTCGCTGATACCATCGCTGCACAGGAAAATCATGTCGCCCGAATGGAGCAGCAGCTCCTGGTCGGTGAACTGGATATTGCCACGCTTTTTCTGAGTACCTCCGATAGACTTGCGGTCGCCCTTGAGCTCCTGGACGTCGGATACATCGGTGGTGATATAGTACAGCGGACGCTTGGCGCCGCAGAATGTAACCTTGTATTCATTGAGCGAAACCTTCTCGACACGGCACAGACATGTATCCATACCATCGTTGTTGGTGCTCTGGTCCTGTTTGAGGGCCTTTATTACGTTGAGATTGAGCTCGTCCATGATATCTCTTGGCGAATAAGTCTTGCGGACGTTTATCACCTCGTTGAGGATACGGTTGCCGATAAGGCTCATGAATGCGCCTGGCACGCCGTGACCCGTACAGTCGAAATCGCCTACAAACTGATAGCTGTGGTTGCCGTCCTGAGCCTCCGAGAACCAGTAGAAATCGCCCGACACGATATCCTTTGGACGGAAGAGTATGAAACAGTCAAAGAATTTCTCAATCTGCTCCTTGGGTGGGAGAATAGTCTGCTGAATGGTCTGGGCGTAGTAAATACCAGCCTTGATGCTCTTGGTCTGCTCCTCGATCTTGGTTTTCTGAACCTCGAGTGTGTGGTTCTGCTGCTGAAGCTCTTCGTTCTGATTGCGGATAGCCACCTCCTGCTCCTTGAGCTTGGTGATATCCGAATAGATGGCCACAAGCTGCGACACGTCACCTTTTTTGTTGATAATCGGCGAGAGAGTAGTCTGCGCTGCAATCACATTGCCCGACCGGGTAACGGCATCGCTCTCGAAAACTATGGTCTGCTTGTTGCTCACGCACTTGAAGAGTATGTTCCTGATGCTCTTGTTGGAAGATACATTCACGATATTCTCGTCGCGCTCGTTGCGCAGGAGCTGGAGTGTGTATCCGAAGAATCTCGTGAAACCAGCATTCACCCACTCGAAATATCCATTGCGGTCCATTATGACGATGGCGTTCTGAGTCTTGCCGGCCACGATGGAGAGTTTCTCGAGCTCCTTGTTGACGTTCTCGAGCTGTTTGGTCTGCTCGTTGATCTCCTGGGTCTGGCGCATGAGCTCCTGGTTTTTCTGCCTGAGCTGTATGTTGGCGCGCATTCGCTCCCTCAGCGACTTTACGATAAGGACTACCAATACGATAACCGCTATGATGAATACCACAACACCTATTATAATATTCCGGTTGGTATTGATTTTCTGGTCCTGAATGTTGATATTCATGAGCTGGCTGTCAATGAGGTCGACCTGATGCTGGAGAGTGTCCTCCATGGCCTTGCCCTGCTCCTTGGCTTTCTCTATCTGCTCATTCTTGTTGATAATGTCGCGCTCTTTCTCGTCGATGAGCTTCTGGTTTTTGGCAAGCTGATACATTTGCCCCTGTACAGCCAAGATAAGGGAAGAAGCCTGCTGTTTCTCGTTATTTACCCTTACGAGAGTCTGCTCCACAAGATTTCTAAGGCGTGTGTTCTCGCTCTCCTGACGGCGGTTTTCAGCCAGCTGGTTTTCCATCTCGTGCTGACGCTCCTCCACTTGCTTTAGCTGCTCGTTAAGGAGTTCCTCGCGTGCCTTGAGGTCACGGAGCTTCTTAGCGTAGATTTCCTGGTAGTCGAGGGTGCTTCCGCCCTGACGAGTAAACTTATCGGAGGATATCGAAGCGTTGGAGTTCTTGAGGTTTGGAGCGTTGAGCTCATACTGATTGTCCTTGCCCTCCAGGAGAATGTTTATCATGAAATACTTGTCGGTCTGGGCGTGGTCGGTAACGAGCAGTGTCTTGTTGCTGACAGCCTGGTTGTATATCTGCTCAAGACTCTCGTTCTGACGGCTGTTTACAAACAGCATATCAGTAGGCTCAATATCCTTGATTCTTGTAAAATGAATCACCTGGATGGGACGTCCGCTTATCTGGCGGTTTTTGGAGATTTCCTTCAATGGGTTAAGCTCCTCGGCCATGGTGCCGTACACGCCGATTGTGAAAACGTCGGGGCTCTTGAACTCGCTCCACTCCACAATCTCGGAACATTTCACGATGAGGTCGGCCCTAAGGATTTCAGGCTGCATCTGACCAAAAGCATTGCCATTTACCCCGGATATCAGCACCAAGGCAAACAGAATTCTCGCAATCAGTCCTTTAAGACCGATACTTGTGGGAACTATATGTCTATCAATGTTTTGCATCGTAATTTTGGGTGTAATGTATATTTAATGTTGACTGCATGGGGTAATGCGTCCTTGGCATCATGCCCACACATTTGTCATAAACAATATTAATGCCAAATAATATTGTAACGGCAAATAGACAACTATCAAAATTTTGCTAAAATTAACAAGTATATTCCAAATAGAGAAATATTTTTGCGATTTTTTTTCAACAAATAAGCATTGCTGAAAAAGCGGTGGTATTATATCATTAAAAATCAAGGAAATAAACTATCACAAAAAAAATTTGGGAGATTAGATTTTTTTTATTGGCTACAAACTTCTAATTCTGTGACGTACCCGGAAATATATCATTATAATGTGGACAATAGCAGCTATAATAATTGCGGCAGCATCAGCAGGCTTTGCAATAGCATATAATAATAAATGCAGGAGCCAGAAAAAGGAACTATGTCTCATGGAAGGCAGACTGCATGAAATGGAGAAATCTGTGGCGGAGCTTTGCGCAAGGGCCGAGGGTCAGGAAAAGGAAGTATCAGCCCTGAAAGAAAAAAACGAGACCCTGCAGGCCACCAACGACTGCAACACAGCCATGCAGCAGCAGACTCAGGCCCAGATGGACGAGATAGCCAACGAGAACACAGCCCTGAGGCAGAGGCTGGATTCCGGCAAGATGAAGATGGTGGACATGCTGAAGCACATGCAGGCCCTGCAGCGCACCATAATGACCGACACGGGACAGATAAAGGCAATGTTTGCAGATTTCTTTGTGCTATACAGGCCCTGGGACACCGTGGGAGGCGATTTCTACAAGTTTATAAGGAAAGGCGACACCACGCTGGTGGCATGCGGCAACTGCGGTCAATCGGGAATAAGCGGACTTACAAAGGGACTGCTCAACATTGTGTTCCTGCAGGAGATTGTGGAGCGAGGCAACCTGGCCGACATGGAGGCCGGACAGATTCTCGACAGCCTGAGAAGCAAATACGGACACCTGGCCGAAAGGAACGAGCAATACAGATACGACGAGGATATTCCGGTGAATTTCTCGCTGTGCATAATAAACGAGAAGGAACGCAAACTCAACTATGCCGGCGCCTACGGAAGTCTTTGCCTGCTAAGGAAATCATATCCAGGCACTTCCAGGAAGGAGAATGACCTTCACGAATTCCGCGGCGACAGGATGAATTTCGCAGTGTCGTTTGGCCGCAGGAAAAACTACACAACAGAGTTCATAGAACTGGAAAAGGACGACAAGCTCTACATGAAGACCGACGGATTCGCAAATCAGCGCGGCGGCACCAACAACGACCGTTTCGGCGATGCCTACCTGCGCCAGCTGATGATGAAACACGCCAACGAGCCCATGCTGGAGCAAAAGGCCGCCTACGAGCAGGAATTCATGAACTGGAAGGGAGACAACACCAAAGGCAATGATATTCTGATAATAGGCCTGGCCCTGAAGGTATCAGGGAAATAGACGCCCGCAGAGACATAAGGACGTGCGTCTCAGAAAAAATCAAAAAACGCTATCAAAAATCAAAAACCAAAAATGTTCGAAGGCAAACCCAAGGCACCGGAAACTCTCGGAGACGTGCTCCAGCAATACCTGAAGGCTGTGGGAGCGGCCCGCAAGATAAGCGAGATGAGGATCATGGAATACTGGCAGAAGGTGGTGGGTCAATACGCCGCCAACGACGCTCTGTACACACACTTCAACAATGGTGTGCTTTCGGTAAAGTTCCGCAGCCCCATGATCCGCGGCGAGATCTTCATGCGACGCTCCGCCATCATGCAACGTCTCAACGAGGTGATAGGCGAAGACATCGTGAAGAAAATAGAGGTAAACTAACTACCTGTGAAACACCGTGATATTGCCCTTGTAGCGGTCGGAGCCGCGGTAGAAAATATAGAAATACACTCCATCGGACACATCGGGCGCGTTCCACTGGTTCTGATAATTGTCGGAATGATACACATGCCTGCCCTCACGATTGTAAATATCTATGTGCCAGCCTTGTGTAAACTCGTCAAGTCCCTTTATCTTGAAAAAGTCGTTGATTCCGTCGCCATTTGGAGTAATGATATTCGGGAATACAAACTCGCCGCAAAAACGGTAGCGGATATTGATATCGTCGCCCACAACGCCACACACATTTGTAACGTCAACCCGGTAATTGCCAGGACCTTGCACCACTTTCTCATTGCCCTGCTCCATATCGTTCCATACATAGCTGGTGGCATCGGGCCACCATACGCCAAGCGTAATGCTGTTTCCCTCGCACATAACAGTATCCTCGGGCAGACGTATCTCGGGCAATACCTTGTAAATCAGCTTTATGGAATCGGAATTGGAGCATCCACGGCTGTCGGTTGCCACAACCGAATACCAACCCTCCGACGAGGGCTGGATACTACGTGAGGTTTCGCCGGTATTCCACTGATACTTGGCATCTTTTACGCCACAATCGAGAGTTTTGGGAATGTTGGCGCACAAAATGGTGTCAGAGCCCAGATCCACCTTAGGCAGCGGATTCTCTATTACTGTAAGCTCGTCATCCACAGCGCAATAGTGAATGTCAATGGCACGGGCCTGATACTTACCGGGCTTGTCGAAAACCCTCTCAACGGCCTTACTTCCATCGTCGCTCCACTCCCACTTCCGGTAATTTTCCATGTCTATCTTGGCTGATACTTTCGCAGAAAGCCCCTCGCAATAGCTGATGCTGCCTCCCAGCGAAAATTCCATAGGCTCGGCAACACTCACATTTACAGTATCATAGCTGATACAGCCTGTATTGAGGTCTTCCAGGCGTCCCACAACTTTCATCTGTCTGTCGGCCCTTATGACATCAACGCCGTCGTATCCAAGCCATTGGAACAGGCAGGAATCATTAACCTCGGGCATCAGGTCGGCATATCCTCCCTTGCAGATGGTGGAATCGGGCATCAGGGAGAGCTCTGGAGGTGCATAAACCTCGAAAAACCTGTAATCGCTGTGCTCCACATTCATAACGCTGATAGACAATGTGATACGGTATTTTCCCTGAGGCAGCTTGAGAGAGAAATGGCAGCTGGAACTCTCGGACAGAAGCTTGCCGTCGGCAGAATGGATTTTCCAGCTGTAGCTGTCGATCTTTCGCGTATCAGTACACTCGAAAAAAACATCATCGTTGGAACAGTTGCTGGCAATCCTGAAGTTTGGAGGCAGGAAATACGTGGGCACGAAGTTGGGCAAGCCCATGAGCGACTTGCGGCCTCCGAGATACTGTCCATCAACCACATAACCGCATGCCAGACCCTTCTCGCGCGGATTGTTGATAACACCCAGGTATCCATAGTTGCGCTGGGCAACATAGATCCTTCCATTGAGAGCCAGCTGAAGCGCTCCGGCATAGCTTGTATCGATATTGGTAAGCATGGGATACTCTCCAACCTGCATCACCGACTCCAGCACCTGCTGAGGCGTGTCGAGGGCCAGGTCCATTTGGAAAATCTTTCGCCTGGAAGTGAAATAGAGCTTAGAGACATCGTTGCTGAACTCCACACCATAGAGAAAAGCCTCGCGGTCGTAATAAGTAACAAAAGGCTTTATATTGCCGGTTTCAGGATCGAAATCCAGGACGTCGAGTATATTTATGAAGGAGTCGCTGTCGGAAAGCTTGAGCGAGGCGCTGCCATTGGCCACAGCAATCTTGCGGCCGTTGGGCGCGATACGCATGTATCCGATAGACATTGTGGGATCGAACGTCATCTCGTATTGGGCAGTCTGAGGATTGTACATACTGTTGTTGCGCTCGATGGAATAGCTGCATACACTGTAAAGCCTGCGTGATGATTTTACTATGCCTGATTCATCAATCAGGTATTCCACAATGGCATCGCCTGGCACGGGACGTGTAATCAGCCAGAAATCACGGTTGTTGGCATGCCTGATTGCCGTCACCTTCTCGCAAACCACGTCCTCGAGATGAATGTTTTTCTGGCCTGTGATGCCTCCCAGTCCATTGTCGAGGGTCATATCCACCACGGAATAGCTTAGTCCATTGCCGCCAAACTCGGCATCCACCACAAAGAGCAGATACTTGCTGAGGCTGCCCGGCCATGGTATTATGATTGCCGACTCGGTGCTGGATACGTGTCCCACAAGATTGGCACCATTGCTCATTATCTGATGCTTGCGGTTCCAAACCGTGCGTCCGTCGGTGTAGAAAAGCAGGTTTCCGAGCGAGTCGCTGAAAGAAGCCACACCCTCGAGGTTGCTCAAGGCGCCGTCGAGGAGGATTTTAGGCTCTGGAGTGTTGAAATCCAGACCGGCCTTGTCGCCGAAATACCAGACCGAGGTCTCCAACTGAGCCCAAGCATAGGCGTAAAAGCCTATAATAAAGAAAAATGTTGTAAGTATACGTTTCATATAATCAACGATTAGCGACTGCAAAGTAAAAAAAAATCGAAAAAAGTTCCAAAAAAATTTGGCAAATAAAAAAAATGCATTTACCTTTGCATCGTCAAAAACAAAGAAACACGGTCTCTAGCTCAGTTGGTAGAGCAACTGACTCTTAATCAGTGGGTCCAGAGTTCGATCCTCTGGAGACCGACAAATAAACAAGACTGGTTGATGAAAACGCAAGCAAGTAATCAACAAATTCAGCTAAAATATCTCTGGAGAGATGGGTGAGTGGCTGAAACCAACGGTTTGCTAAACCGTCGTACTGGTTATCTCTGGTACCGGGGGTTCGAATCCCCCTCTCTCCGCTTAAAAGCCTTTCAAGAAATTGAAAGGCTTTTTTGGTACAAAAACATTATTATTAATACAAAATCATAATAACTATGGCAAATACCTCCTACAATCTTACACTTGACAGTTCAAATAAACAAGCAATTGCCCTTATTGATTTCTTGAAATCACTTACATTCGTTACCATTACAGAAAATCCTATGCCTAATGATGAAACCATTCAGGCAATGAAGGATGCTGAGAACGGAAATACATATAAAGCAAAGGACGTAAATGATTTATTTGAATGGCTTAATAACTAAAATATGTACAAATTAGAATCTACAGGTCAATTCAAGAAAGACTATAAAAAACTAAGTTCCACACAAGTTGAGAAATTGCAAAACGCAGTTAAGATACTTGCCGAAACAGGCACTCTGCCATTTATACCATACAAGACCCACCCCTTAATCGGGCAATACAAAGGCCATCAAGAGGCACATATCGAACCCGATTGCTTACTTATTTGGTACACAATAGTAAACGAGACAATCACACTTGTAAGAATAGGCAGTCATTCAAAACTATTCAAGAAATAATGGAATACAGCCCAATATTAGTATTTAATTTGACATTTCAAAAAAAATAAATCTTAAGCCTTCCCAATCTCCTCTCTCGTCAATCCTGTAGATGCCATTATCACATCAATATCAACATTGGCTACTTTCAAGGACCTTGCTATCTCGATGGAGCGTTCCTTGCGGCCTTCGGCACGGCCTTCCACTTTTCCTGATGCTGTGGCCCAGCGGATGGCGTCAAACTCGTTATGGAGGGATTCCTGATGACGTCGGTATTTGGCCTTCTCCTCAGGCGACATTCTATCGAACTCCAATTTTTCCTTGGCGGTTTCAAGT
>JAZLKG010000028.1:0-131008 GCA_045597465.1 Bacteroidales bacterium
ATCTTTCAATTGTGTATCTTTGCTCCGAAGTTAACTGTTTGTACATAGCAATGCAAAATTAGTTAATTTTATCGAGGTGACAGTAATGTTGCCTCGATTATTTTTTCATCAACTAATTGCACTTTCAATTAGAACTTAAGGGGAACAAACACATTTTTTTTGTGGAGCCTCAGGGATTCGAACCCCATTCTCAGGATTTTCAGTCCTGCGCATACACCGTGTCTGCCAAGACTCCAATTGCTTTTCGTTTTGTGACTCGTGAGAGATTCGAACTCCCGCCCCCGGTGTCCGTAGCACCGTGTTCTGTCCACTGAACTAACGAGCCGTAATGTATTCCTTTCTGATTACACTGCAAAATTATAATGGCCGAACGAAGTCTTTTTTCGTAGATGAGACTTTTTTTGAAAAAAGTGAAAATAAAAAATCAGCACCATCTGCCGAGACTTGGAAATCCCCAACAGACGGTGCTGTATTAATGATTATGTATGAAATCTCAAAATGTTTTCAGCCCCAAACGTATGAAATCTAAAAATGTTTTACCTCACTCTCCAGACATTGAGCACGATAACGCCTGGGATTTGCTTGCTCCAGTCGGGCTTGCAGACGTAGATGCCGTTGTTCAGCCAGTTGTATTTGCTGTCGGCGGGGGCCTCGAACTTTGGCGAGGTGGTGAAATAGTTCTCGGCGATGACGCCCCAGTTGCGGACGTGGATATTTACGCCGTCGTCGGTCTTGATGCAGTAGATGGCCTCAAGTTCGGTGCGGTTAAGGTCTTGACACTGAAGTTGGTAGTCGGCACCGCCAGGAAGAACCTCACCCTTGATATTGGGTCCCTCGAAAGTACCGCCAGTGATAGGAATCACGAAACGGTTGCCGTGCTGGGTTTTGCCGACATTGAAACCCTGACCGATTTTCACCTGCAACTGAAGCGCAAACTCCATTGTAGGAGCAGGTGGCTCCTGTGCGAATATATTAGCACTGAGCATCAGCGCTATAAGTATAAAGAATAGTTTTTTCATACTGTTAGAGAATAAATAAAGAACGCTGATAACGCTGATTATGCGGATTGGCGCTGATATAATATCTGTGAAAATCCGCCTGATCCGCGTTATCAGCGTTCTATAAAAAATTATTTCTTGCCACCTTTCTTGCCCTTGCCCTTCTGAGGCTCGGGAGCGGGCTGTTCCTTTACAATGGGCTGAATGCCATTGAGTTTCATCATCTGCTCGGCGTAGCGCTTGCCGATCTCGCGGAAGCCCTCAAGAGAGAAGTGGAGACCGTCGGGCTGACAGGTGAGGCCCTCTGAGGATACCACGGCAGAATTCTTGATTACGCTTGGCAACTGGTTGATGATTGGGTTGTGCGATGAGCAACGTCCGCCCATCTCGCCACGTACCAACTCGCCAGCCACGAGAGGACAGTTCTCGGCCTTGAGGCTGAGGTCGCGGAGAATGTCGTTGTAAACCTTGTTTACCTTGGCTGGCCACTTGGGGTCGCCAGTGTTGGAGCATCCCTGATGAAGTATGATGCCCTTGATAACTCCCTGTTTCTGAGCACGCAACGCACAGTCGATGAGTCGGAGGTATGGGAAATTGTCGTAAGAGCGCATAAAACCCTGGAACCATCCTGCCTCTTTCTGAACCTCGGCTGGATCGTACTCCTTGAAGAGGTGCTCGATCTTGCAACCGCCTATGGCTACGTGGATTACGCCTACCTTGATGCTGTCGGGAAGGTTCTCAACCATTGTGCGTCCGAAATAGTCGGCGCAGGAGAGGCCTGTGTGGGGACGGCAGAGAGGTGGCACGGCCACATCCCACTCGTATTTCTTACGGCCCTCGCCACGGTAACGGCCCTCGCCCTTGTTGAAGTCCTGGGT
Organism: Bacteroidales bacterium; assembly: GCA_045597465.1. GTDB lineage: Bacteria > Bacteroidota > Bacteroidia > Bacteroidales > UBA3824 > UBA3824. The sequence goes on from JAZLKG010000028.1 coordinate 1,877, forward strand.
TGGCATCACGAGGAAACGCTCGCTAACGCCCTCGTAGTCCTGGTCGGCGGCTGGGAATGGACCCTCCATATTGCTCTGACCTATACAGAGATAGATATAGAAATTGGGGTCTGGGTGCGATGCAAACTGGGCGTTCTGAGAGAGGAAGTCCTCGGCCTCGGTAGCGTCGCCGTAAATGTGGTCGTTCTGTGCATTGGCCAGCATCACCGAGCCAGCCAAAGCGATTGTAGCTAAAAGTCTTTTCATTTTTTGTAGTTTAGTGTATTTAGTAAATTATATTATTCTCTAAGAGGTTAAGAGAGTTAAGAGTTTTTTCTTTTAAGAGAATGCAATTCAAAAACTTCGTTTTCGAATTATGAGGGTAAGAGCGCTTCTAATGTGGGGCTCTTACCCTAAAATAGTAATTTTTGAAAAAAATTACGTCTCTTAAAAATAGGAGCGAACTCTTAACTCTCTTAACCTCTTAGAGAACAAAAAATCAATTATTTCCAGAGCAATGGCAATGCGAAGTAGAGGTACTCGTTGATATGGCCGTAGAAGTGCTCGCCGTTCTCGCGCATCGAGAACTGGAGGTTCTTGTCGCTGAAGTGCTTCATATTGCCAGTCATAAGTGCTGTTACGAGGGCCTTCTGAGGGTTGCCCGCAATGTCCTTGGTGCCAGTGTAGCCGTAAACCTTGAAACTGTCGGCGTATTTCGACTTAGAGACCTCGTTGTCGAGATACTTGGCTGCCTCGTCGGCGGATTTCCTCTGACCGTTGGAATCAAAAACCCACATATCACCGCTCAATGGCAGGAATATGCTCACCTCGTCCACGCCGTGGGCCAGCTGATTCCAGGTGCTGAGTGCGCCCATCGAGAATCCGCCGTAAGCGCGGTGGTCGCGGGTGGCCTCGGCGTTGCCGTTGTAGAATGTGTTGTAAGCCTTCTCAACGGTGGGTATCAGATAGTTACGCATCTCGTGGTGGAATTCCTCGGTCTGGCGGATGGCGTCGCCCATAGCGTTCTGACCGATATTCTCGTCGTCGTCGTAGAATGTTGGGGTCACGATGATGAAAGGCTTCATCTTGCCATCAGCTATCAAATGGTCGGCCACCTGAGCGAGAGGTAACCAGTCCTGAGGAGGTGTAAGGAACGAGGTGGAGTTGTCACCGCCACCGTGCATCAGATACAGTACATTATATTTAGTATTCTTGTCCTTGGGGTTGTATCCGTATGGCAGATAAACGCGGGCCTTCTTGTCCACCATCTTGCCGTTGCGGAGGGCGCGGTATGTGAACACCTCGATTTTTCCCTTCTTGGCGCAAGGCTTGCGGATGGCATCAGGAATAGGTGCTATCACGCCTGGAGTGTATTTTGGGGCTGATACAGCATTTCCAACAGGCTTTCCTGTGCGGATATTGTCGAGGAACTTGACGGCACGGCCAAGGTTCTCCTCGGAGTACATATTGAATCCGTGTCCGCCGTTCTCCACTGAGTAAAACTCTGATGGAACGCCTGCCTTCTGGAGTCTCTCGCTGAGCTCAACTCCCTGACAATGAGGAACTACATTGTCGGCGGTTCCGTGAAATACAATCATTGGGGCATCGTTCTTGTCGAGGTAGGTGACTGTGGAGAGCGATGCGTATTTGTCGTGGTTCTCGGGAGTCTTGGGGCAACCCATCAGAACCATCTCGGGCTCGTTGGCTGATTCCTGCTTGCCTCCGCAGGTCATATTCTCGAGGTCGATGGGGCCTGACCAAACCACTGATGCGTTAACGGCGGAACTCTTGTCGGTGAAGTTTCCGAGATTGCCCTCCAGGTCGATCTCAACCGAACCGATTTTCTCCTTCTTGGTGCCTGTGGTGGCGCCCATAAATGAGGAAAGGTGCGCGCCTGACGAGAAGCCTGAGGTTGCCACGAAGTTAGGGTCGAAATTGTACTTCTCGGCATTGCCACGTATCCAGCGGATTACGGCCTTAATGTCGTGACACTGAGATGGCCACTTGGCCTCCACGCTTGCCCTGTGGTTGGGGCATACAACTGCGTAACCCGCACCGAGATAAGCCTTTACGATGGTACCGAGGTCCGCGGCGTTCTTGCCGTTGTTGCTGAACCAGGCCGATCCGTAGATATGGATTACCACGGGGTACTTGTCGGCTTTTTTCTCAGGAAGGTAAACGTCGAGGGTGTGCTGGCTGAGGTTGTCGCCTGCGTAGTTGAGGTCGGCAAACTTCTCGGAGCAGTGCATATCCTTGGTCTCTATCTGCTGACCTCCAAAACCAAATTGCGCACTGGCATTCAGCGACATAAGGGCTACAAGTCCTAATGCTGAAATTATTCTTTTGTTCATTATTACAGTAAATGATTGTTAGTTTTTATATAAATATTCTTCTGTTTTATAGATGATATTATCCCGAAATGGTTTAATTATCAGGAGCAAAATTAATATGATTTCCCAACTTTCGTCCTTAAAAGTGTAAGATTTTACAAATTTTCGTCCTTAAAAGTGTGCTGTATTACAAAAATACGTCCTTAAAAATGTAAAACTTCACACTTTTAAGGACGAATGTTTGTAGTTTTTAGGACGCAGATTATTTTGATTTATCAGATTTACCCTGTTCTTTTTGGTTAAAATGGATATTAACCTAACGGTTTCGCAGATTTCTCAACTAATCAAATCTGCGGTCCGAAGGACATATCCTTTTATATCTAAAATATCCGTGAAAATCTGCCTGATCCGCGTTATCCGCGTTCTATTACAAAACTATGATATCTTATAAACCTCTTTCACCAACTTCTGGGCCTGCTGGTTTATCTCCTTGTTGAGGAGTTTCTGCTCGGGCTTCTCGAGGGCGTAGTAGTCGGCGGAGTGCTCTTTCAGGAAATCGTCGAGGATGTCCTTGCTTAGCATTCCTATCAGCTTGCCGAGGTCGCGGGGCATCTGAACCTCGCCTATGTGGCTTACAACGTTGTTGAGGCGGTTCTCGGTTACATAGAGCGATATCAGCGCTATCTCGGCTGTGAGGCCCTCTGATATCACGGCATCAGGTTTCTTGGGCTTTGGGATGCGCTTCTCGGATTTCTTCTCGGCGAAACGCTCGTTCTTGTTCTTGATGAGGATGCGCTCGCCGTAGGCCACGTAGGTGGGCTCCACGGGACGGATTACCACGCCCTCGCAGATGTTGTCGGCGATGGGTGGATAGCCGAAGAGTTTGTAGATGGTGCTCTCGAATTTGTTTGGGTACTTCAGACACTCGTCCAAAGTGCCCTCAAAGAGGGTTTTGGCGTAGAAGAAACCGCCATTCTCGAAGAGTTCGTTGGTCTCTGATACGTTGAGGTAATGCTTGAGCTCGGCACGGTAAACATAGATGTCGAAGCCGTAGAACTCGTGGTGAGGACAGTAGCAGACGCCTTTCTGGATGGTCATATACCTGTGGTCGGCCTTCACCTCCTTGTGGGGATAGTATCCGCCGAAAAACTCGCCGTAGATAACGGCCGATTTCAGGTCGGGATATCTCTTCTTGATGGCCTTGTAGAGTTTCAAGACGCGCTCCTTGTAGCGGTCGAAGAGTTCCTCGTAGTCGAAAAACCTCTCGTCGTCGGCCACCAGGGCGGTGCGCTTGGCAAACTTTATCTCCTTGCCGTCGGTAACGAAACTGGTGTTGCTTCCGTGGACTTTCTCCTGAACCACGAATTTCAGTTTTGGGTCGATGGCCTCCTTCACCTTCTTGATGTAGTCGTCATTGAAGGAGTTTTCTATGGAACTGTATTTCTTGAATTCAAGCATAATGCAAAGTGTTGATAGTTAATAATTTAAATTTGAATTTTTAACAAGAAAACAAGCACTTTGTAGCCTTATTGATACTTGGAGTGCTTAGAAAACGGCCAAAACGAGTTTTGGCTAAAAAACGGCCTAACGCCAGAAAACAAAACATTAGAAAACCGTTTGAACGGCGTTTTCTGTTGTTTTGTTTTTTAGCGTTAAGCGTTTTGTGGTTATGTAATAACCAGTTTTCTGCGCTCCAAATCAGATGAAAGGTTTATAAAGCGCGTTTTCTTGTTTTAAACTTAGTATCCCAACGGCAAAGCGACGTTCATCTTCTTGCCATTGTATGTGGCGGTGTACGACGATCCGCCGATGATGCCGATGTTGAACTTTCGGGTGGTTTTCATTCCCGGGAAGTTGCCGTTGCGGGCGCCGATGGTGAGGGTGCGGGTCTTGTTGTTCCAGTGGAAATTGATGGTGGAATACACGCCCTTCTCGTAGTTGTAGTTGTCGCCCTCGTCCTCGTAGAGAGTGAAGTCGGCATCAGCTCCCGGATAAATCATAATGTCGAGGGTCTCCCAATCGGCGATGTTGGCGTACTGAACGTCCTTGCCACAGAGCGGAACGATGCTTCCCGCCCTCACGAATACGGGGCAGTGATCCAATGTGCCATCAACCTCCAGACGCTTGCCTCCATCGTGCAACTTGTTGGTATAGAAGTCGTACCACTTGTTGCCCTTTGGCAGATATACCTCGAAAGTCTTGTCGGCCTTCCAATCGGCCTCGAAACCATCTATATAGAGTTTCTGGTTGTTGCGGTTCCAGCCCGACATTTCATCAGTCTGATTTGGCTTCTCGGGCGTGAAGAGCGCCTTGTTGACAGGGGCCACGAGTATCGAGCGACCGAACATAAACTCGCTGTTGATGTCCCAAACATTCTGATCATCAGGATAATCCATCATCAGCGCACGCATATACGAGTCGTCGTTCTGGCTCACCTGCCAACTCTGACTATATATATAAGGTAGGAGTCGGTATCTGAGTTTCACGGCGTTGAGGAGCGCGTCGTAAACGGGCTCGCCGTTAGTGCCAAAATGATAGAGCTCGCGGAAAACCTCGGTGCCGTGGCTTCGCATCATCGGGCAGAATGTTCCAAACTGCATCCAGCGTACGTAAAGTTCCTGATACAGAGGATTCTTGCATCCTGTCTGATCCACGTAACCCTTGTTGTAGGCGTTGGCGAAGAAGCCTCCGAGGTCGGTGTTCACGTTGGGGTTGGCGGTCAGGGTGTAGTTGAGGCAGATAGGAATCTGCTTGCGGAACGAATCCCACGACGAACTTACGTCGCCACTCCAAGTGTTGGCTCCTGTGCGTTGCTGACCCGCAAAATAACTGCGTGTCAGAATAAAGACTCTCTTGGAGCTGTCGGCCTTTCTCTGCTTGTCGTAAATGCCCTCTACGGTGCAGAGAGCGAACGCGTTGCGAACCGATCGCCAGCTCATAGGAGTGTCCTTGCCGGTGCGCGGGTTGGTAACGGGCTTCACCTCGTCGAGGTCGCTGTCCTTGAAATTGAGGTGGTCGGGGTCGGTGCTGTCCATCCACCAGGCGTCGATGCCGTATTTATGCAGTACCGAGAGATTGTTCCAGTAGATGTCGCGGGCTGTCTGCGAGTATGGGTCGTAACAGCGCACACCGCTTGGGTAATCCATATTGGGAGGCCAGGCCGAGAGTCCGCTCTGAGGCCAGGTCTGGAACGAGTAGAGGAGGTTTTTCTCCTGCAACTCGCGGAATGCCAGAGTCATAGGTCCGAAACTTGCCCAAATGCTTATGCTGATATGGGCGTTGATATCGTGCACGTGGTCTATCATCTGACGGTAGTTGCTGAAATCCTCGTTGAGGAAATCCATACCGTTCCAGAGGTAGTTGTTGCCCCAGTATTGCCAGTCCTGGATTATGCCGTCGAAAGGCACACCATCAGCTCTGTAACGGTCCACAACCTCAAGCAGTTCCTTGGATGTCTTGTAGCGTTCCCTGCTCTGATGGAAGCCGAATGTCCAGAGCGGAAGCATCGGCACGTGGCCACTGAGTTTGCGCATCTCGTGGATTACTCCGTCGGCATTTCCGCCAAACATAAAGTAGTAGTCGATCTTGTCGCCCACCTGCGATTCCCACTTGAAATCGTCCTTGTCGGTGATCTGAGTGGGCGAATAGTTGTCCCAATATACTCCGTAGCCCTTCTGCGACTGGAAGAAATGGGCGTAGTCTTCCAGGTTGTTCTGAATCATCAGACGGTTTTCGCCACGCTGGTTCATCTTGCCGTTTTGCAGGAGTCCGAGTCCGTAGATAGGCTCGTCGGCAGGGAGTGCGAACGCCTGGCTCACCTTGTACTTGCCCTTGTCGGGGCCGTTGCTGATGCTCTCGAAACCATACTTGCCCTCTTGCATCAGGATGTTGCCCTTGCCGTCGCGGAATGTTACGGCCTGGGTGGCGGTGTTTACCTCCACGGTAAGCTTGGAGGTCTTGTAGGTTTTGGTGGTGCCTGATACAGACTCCTTTACCTGAACCTTCTCGGGCTTGGCTGTCACCACGAGCGAGAGTTCGTTGTCGAAGTTGTAAGGCTTGTTGTCAGCTGTCTTCACAACCCTCACAGTATTGGGGGTGTAGAAGATTACCTGCTGTGCATTAACCGCCATCGACATTGCAATGGCGATTACAGATGTTATAAGTTTTCTCATAATGTAAATAAAAAAAATAATTGATGTATAGTGTTAATAAAAAATCGGATTTACAAAAGTAAATTATTATTTATTGATTTACAAAAGTTTTTGTTCATCAAAATTACAAAAACATTTGTTCGGTAATTTTTTCAACAAGAAAACAAGCACTATATCCCATTTTTGATATTTGTAGTGCTTAGAAAACGGCCAAAACAAGTTTTGGCGAGAAAACGCTCAACGCAGAAAAACAAAACAAAAGAAAACCGTTAGAATGTTTAAAAAAAAATGTTTTGTAAACCATCTTAATATCAGTATCTTACAAATGTATCAGAAATTAATTACCGTTTTTCGATAAATTTTTCTCGTTTTTATTTGGTGGATTCAAAAATCCGTTATAGTTTTGCATATCGAAAAACGATAAGTACTTATTAAAACACGTTAATTGTTTAACTTAATACAGAAAAATTATGAGCAACAACACAACTCCCAAAGTAATCAAGAAACTCAAGATTTACACAACCTTGTTTTCAATAGCATTTGTATGGGTGGTTTTGAGTAGTGTATTCTTCTATAATGTAACATACGAAAAAGTAGATCCCGAAGAGAAACTGGAAATGGTGCCATATTCTGAGGATTATATGATCGTAGATTCTGTTTGTGGAGGCGTCAGAAAAACTACTCCTTCGATGTTTTCTCTTGAAGTAAATGTGCGTCCTAAGCATAATCAATTTAACGATTCGCTTATGTTGATGTCCAGTTCATTGGGTCAGACGTACAAAGTTGAGATGCAGAAGGTGAAATTGTATGCGCCTACTTCTAAGTTCAAAAATGCTGTTTTTATCACTGTAGTGATATCAGTTTCAGCACTTGTAATGTTGGTGATGGGCGTATGGACATTTGTCTTGGTAATAAAACTAATCAAATGTATCAGACGTTTAGAGTTTTTCGCCGACAATTTCTCAAAAATTCTTGAAAGAACTGGAATTCTTCTTGCAGTGGTATATTTTGTACAATTGTTTGGCGGATTATTAGTTGTTGATTATTTGAACGACCAAGTGGCTATGGCAGGTTATGAGATCGTCAACAATTTAAAGGAGTGTAATGCAATGTTTCTCCTTACAGGTTTGGGTCTTATGATAATCTCTCAGATAATGCTGATAGCAAGCAAGATAAAGGAAGAGCAGGATCTCACAATTTAAACAGAAACTAATTATGGCTATAATAGTAAACGTAGATGTGATGTTGGCGAAGAGGAAGATGTCATCACAGGAACTTGCCGAGCGCATCGGCATCACCCCCGCCAATCTGTCGGTGCTGAAGACAGGCAAGGCCAAGGCCGTCCGTTTCTCAACTCTGGAGGCTATCTGCAAGGCTCTCGACTGTCAGCCCGGCGACATTCTGGAGTATAGAGAAGAAGAGTAGTATCTGCCTATTCCTGCGAGTATCTGCCTATTTTTGATGCGAAAATAGGCAGATACTTTTGTTATTAGGCAGATACTTCCGCGAAAAATCAACCGAAAATATGCACTTGCCCTTGCAAAACCCACCGAAAATATGCAACTTTGTATCCGAAAACATACCGAAAATATGCAACTACTGTTGTAATTAGGTGTAATACAGAGAATTATGCTAAAACGAAAAATTTCGGATACTTTGGTGGATTGGAAAAACTCCAAAAACAAGGAATGTCTTATGATAATGGGTGCGCGTCAGATTGGAAAAACTTACATTGTAAGGCACTTTGGCGAGACTCATTACAGGCACTATATTGAGATAAATTTTGAGCAAAATCCTGAATTGAAGTCCATATTCGATTCCGACCTGTCAGTGGACGAACTTATCAAGAAAATCACTCTCTATATGCCGTCGGCGCATTTCGTGGAGGGAGATACGCTTCTGCTTCTTGATGAGATTCAATCGTGTCCGCAGGCGCGAACTTCGCTAAAGTTTTGGGCCGATGACAACAGGTTTGATGTAATAGCCACGGGATCGTTGCTTGGGCTCAATTACAGGGAAGTGTCATCGTATCCTGTGGGCTACGAGCGTCAGATATCAATGCACGCACTTGATTTTCAGGAATTTTTGTGGGCTATAGGAATTTCTGACGATATAATAGAGTCGCTGAGGCAGAATATGCAGAATAATGAGCCTGTAGAGGATATTGTAAACCAAAAGATGTTGAGGTATGTGCGTGAGTATATGACGATTGGAGGTATGCCCAATGTTGTGAACAGGTATCTGGAGACCTCGGATTTCAATATCGTGACTCAGGAGCAGGAAAAGATTTTGGCCACTTATCTCAACGATATTGCCAAATATGCGCCATCAGCTGACAAGCCCAAGGCGAGGAACTGCTACCTGTCGCTTCCGAAACAGTTGGCAAAGGACAACACAAAGTTTCAGTTTTCGGTGGTAGAGAACAAGGGAACCTCCCGAAAATACGGCAATGCCCTCGACTGGCTCCGCGACGCCGGGCTGATCTCGTATTGCAGGAATGTGACTACGGTTTCGTTCCCGCTTGCAAGTTACGAGCGTACCGATCAGTTCAGGGTTTATTCCACCGATATCGGACTGCTGATAGCAATGTTTGGTCACGAGATGAAGCGCGCCATCATTGAGGATACTTTGACAGGACCTGCCAAGGGTGGTATTTACGAGAACCTGATTGCCGATTTCCTGTTGAAGAAGGGTTGTAAACTCAGATATTTCTGTCACGACAATTCACAGGTGGAGTTGGAGTTTATCCTTGAAAAAAACGCTCATCCTGTACCAATAGAGGTGAAGGCCAACAAGGGCAAAACCACCTCGCTGAATTCTATTCTGAAACATTCTGATATAGAAATGGGCTACAAGTTCTGCGCTGGCAACCTTGGCCGTGACGGCAAGAAAATAACCTTGCCTTTCTATATGGCGATGTTTATTTGATTTTTTCTTGCAAAACCAACCGAAAATATGCAACTTTGCATCCGAAAATTATTGGAAAATTGTAATTGGTGCAATATTTGCTGTAGTTTTTGTAAGCAACTAAATATATAATATTATGACTAAAGACAGAGAATTGCTACACGCCATGAGCGTGGATGGTATAGAGACCTGTACACTGAATGCAGGACTTCAGAAAATGAGCGAAAAGGAGCGCAAGGATTTCAAAAACGAGTGTGGTAAGGTGAGTTTCTATGAGCGCCTTACTTGTTTGTACCTGCTATCGTGCAGTCAGGATGGAATATTGGCCGACGAGGAGTTGGACAATGTAAAGGCCTCTGTAAGATATATCTTCAGCCGGGCTGAAATAGAGGTAGATGTGGATGAGGTTATAAAGAAGTCGTTGGAGCTGATGCGCATTGCTGATGCTTACCTCCTTGATGGAACCGTGAGTGTTTTCAAGAAATACCTTAGCAAGGATACATTAAAGGGAATCATCAACGATTGTTACTATATGTGTGATGCCGATGGCATGGCCGAGTCTGAGGCTGCCTTTGTATTTGATCTCTACAAGAGATTTCTAGGATAACAACAACAATAACACACATTTATGACAAGAAAAAGAATATTATTCTCGTTGCTAACGTGCCTGTGCCTGTTGGGATTCTGCCATATCTCCTACGCCGACAATGGCCAGGGCTTATGGTTGGGTACCTCGAGCAACAGCGGAGCATCAGTAACGCTAAAGGGCAAGGCCACCCCTACCACCGATATCGCCATCAAGGAACTCAAGGACGGCTGGAAAGGCGGTGCCGTTAGCCTCATAATCGAGAAGAAGGCTGGGGCCAAGCGCGACGCATTCAGCATCAGCGCAAAGAATGGTGCCGTTACAGTGAAATCCATATCCGACATTGGTCTGCTATACGGCGCCTACCGTCTGCTCCAGATGCAGACTACGGGCAAGACCGACAAGGATTTCGAGGTATCAGACAGCCCATTCCACGATATCAGGCTCCTGAACCACTGGGACAACCTGGACGGAAACTCCGAGCGCGGATATGCAGGAAAATCCATTTTCTGGAATGTGAAGGGTTTTCCTGAGTCGCTGGGCGACAACGATATGGCTCTTTTCGACAACTGTCCGCTCAATAGCACAACCTACGCCCGCGCCAACGCCTCCATAGGAATCAACGGCGCAGTGCTCAACAACGTGAACGCCTCGCCCAAAATGCTTACAACCGAGGTCCTGAGGATGACTAAGCAATACGCCGACGCGCTAAGGCCTTACGGCATCAGGGTTTACCTGGCCGTAAACTTCTCGAGCCCCAAGGTGATTGGCGGACTCCCAACCGCCGACCCTATGGACAAGGACGTTCAGCGCTGGTGGAAGGACAAGGCCAAGGAGATTTACCAGCTGATACCTGATTTCGGCGGTTTCCTCGTGAAGGCCAACTCGGAGGGTCAGCCTGGCCCTATGGACTACGGTCGCAACCACGCCGACGGCGCCAACCTGCTCGCATCAGCCATCCGTCCATACGGCGGTATAGTAATGTGGAGGGCCTTCATCAACAATCCCACCGACCCCGACCGCGCCAAGCAGGCACGTCTGGAGTTCGAGGATCTCGACGGAATGTTTCTCGATAACGTGATTATCCAGGTGAAGAACGGCCCGATAGATTTTCAGCCTCGTGAGCCATACAACGCTCTCTACGACGCTCTCGCCAAGACCGCCGAAATGCCTGAGTTCCAGATTACTCAGGAATATCTCGGTCAGGCCAACCACCTCGCATACCTCGGCACTATGTGGGAGGAGTTTTTCAAGGAGGTGACCACCTACGCCAACTACAAGCGCAACCAACTCCGCAGTCGCTACAATGCCATTGCGGGAGTTGCCAACACGGGCACCGACGCCTGCTGGACAGGTCATCCGCTGGCTCAGAGCAACTGGTACTGTTTTGGACGTATGGCGTGGAATCCCGACCTCGACGCCCAGACCATTGCCGACGAGTGGGTATCGCTCACTTTCCCGAGCCTCAGCCCCAAGCAACATTCCACACTCGCATCTATGCTTATGAGCAGTCGCGAGGCCGTGGTTGATTATGAGATGCCCCTCGGCCTTCATCATCAGTTTGGCGACTCGCACTATGCGCCCGGCGCCTGGGACAACAGGCCAATCCGCCGTGACTGGCTTCCTGTTTTCTACAATCAGGCCGACAAGGACGGCATAGGTTTCGACCGCACCAAGGCTACTGGCACCGACAACACCTCGCAGTACAATCCAGCCTTTGGAAATGTTATGGAGGATATCAAGACCTGTCCCGACAAGTATCTTCTCTGGTTCCACCACGTTTCGTGGACCCACAAGTGCAAGACAGGACGCACCGTCTGGGACGAACTCTGCTACCGCTATCAGAACGGCATCAACGAGGCCCGCATCCTTCAGCGCAAGTGGAACAGCCTCGAGGGCGCCATCGATGGGGATATTTTCCGCGACGTTCAGAAGAGGCTTATGTGTCAGACCCGCGACGCCGAGTGGTGGAAGGACGGAAACCTTCTCTATTTCCAGACCCTCCACGGAATGCCATTCCCCGATTTCCTCGAGCCCCCAACCCACACCCTCGAGCAGTGCAAAAACAGCAACCTCAATGTGGGACTGTACAGAAGCCCAAGTATTGAGGAGTTGAATAGGGTGAGGTAGGGTTGGAAAGTCAAACATTTTGAGATTCCATACATATTGGGCTGAAAACATTTTGAGATTTCATACATAATCATTAATACAGCACCGTCTGTTGGGGATTTTCAAGTCTCTGGCAGACGGTGCTTTCATTCACAGTCTTCGTCAGTATCATTGGGGCGTCAATTAAAATTCTGCATAAATTGCAGATCGTTTGGGAATCAAAAACATTGAATATTATGACAAAAGACAAACAATGCTACATAACTTTTTGTGGAGTAAAGGCATTTTTGGCAAATTTGTTTGATTTTTGCAAAAAATGCTTTATTTTTGCGCTTGATAGAAAAAGTGTCGAAGTGCCTTTGGTATTTTGATACGTTATATAACATAATATTAACGGAAGCGTTATGCTTATCTCGTAGTCGGGAACGTAGGAAATTCAAGACTATTCAGAGTGAAGGCATGATAGTTCCCGCGCATTTGGCGTGGGTGCTACTCTCATGTTCTCTGAATAAGGTTTTTCCTACGACCTCCGACTTATGAACGTGGCATAGTCAGCACCACGCTTTTCTTTTTATTAATCTCTTTGAGGTGTTGCAGGGAACTATTTATTGTAAGCAAATGGATGATAGATCATTTCTTTTAGTTATTGCTTTGGGTTTGGCCTTTGCAGTTGGATGTTGGGGCAAAACTCGTAAAATCGGTTTTGGATGGGCTTTCGGTCTATCTGTTCTTAACCTATTTATCGGCGTTATTGCCGTTCTTTGTTCTAAAAAATTGGATTCTGACAAATAATAATTAGTATGAAAAAAGCAGGTTGGATAATGCTTGTTATCGGAGTGTTGGCTTTTATCGGGGCAGTTAGTAAGGGTAATAGTGTAATCGGTCCATTGTTTTGGACTGCTCTTGGCTCTTACTTGATTCATCGTGCCAACTCCAAAGAGCAGGAGAAAAAAAGTGAAGAAGAGTTGAGCAAAGAATCAAAACCTTTGGAAGCAGAGGCAAGACATGATACTGCTACGACTAAGCGCCCCGAACCATTATTATCAGTATCAGAAAACGAATCAGAACCGAATACTATAGAACCTATGACGCTCATGTCTGAGCGTAAGCAGGAGAATACCAAGCCTCATGTGTCTGACAGTTCGTATTCAGCATTATCGTATGACCAAAAATTGATTGCGATGAACCTGATGTTTTTCTTTGGCAGTTTTTGTTCGGGAAGTTCTGAAAGTGTGTCAAAAATAGCACATATTATGTCTGTCGAAGGCAAAAAAATGGGATTGACAGCAGAAGAATCGTCTCCCAAAGGGAATTATATTCCTGACCCTCATATTATAGTTAATGCATTGAGGGATGTTGATCGCAGAATATTGGAAGACTTATATTGGGCATACTATTGCATAATTGCAGTTAGCAAATCTGAAAAAGCGGTTCATTTTCTTCTGTCGATATACGATGGATTAGGAATCTCTGATTCAGAGTGCTTGTCAATTCTTCAAAAACGAACTGGAGTAAATTAATAATCAAAATTCAATAATAATATGATAGTTGCAATAATAATTGTAGTATTGGTCATTGTGGTTTACAAATTTAGCAAAAACACACGTGAAACCGTTGAAAGAGTAAAAAGTTTCGGTGGTATGAGAACCAAATATTCAAAGTTGGTTAATAACATTTTAGAAGGACACAAAGATTGCCAGATCTTTGGAGAAACTCGTACGTATCTTCGCATTGGGGTTATAAATTTTGGTGGATCTACTATGTTCCATATACAACAATGTCCAGGCAATAAGGTTATGATAGATTATGATGTATCAGGCAATCCTGTCTTGGGCAGTTTCTCTCTTCGCTTCACATTTGATGATACTATGGATCAGGACGAGATGATGAAAGAGATTGCCTTGGGAGTTCAGCGTAGATTAATGTAGAGTACCTTTTAAGTTGTAGAGCAAGTGTTGCGACAATTTGCTTCCTTGAGAATATCCTAAGCATCAACAACGTTTCAACGCTATTTTCTACAGGATTATTCCATAATCTATTCAGGACTAAATCACAAACCGCCCCACTGAAAGTGAATTTCGGAGGGGCGGTTTTTGTTAGTATACATATAATCTCTTTTTACGTAAAGGATTACCGCTTCACCAGAAACTTCTCAACCATCGCAAGCAATTGACTTTCCGTGAGATTTAGAATACCAGTTGATTCTATCAAGGCGTATTCCTCTTTCCTTGGGCCAATCACATACTTGGACTCACTGCCATCGATTGTGGCGTATAGGTGATAATTGCCCTTGTAGGTCTGCTCAATGTGGACGTCGGCGAATTTTATTCCGTCAATCTCAAAGGTGTGATAGTTTAGTCGGAAACTGCCTAAGCCCCAATCGTTGAGATTAGATGACAGAGTGGATTCTATCGCACTTATCCATTTCTCCTTAACTCCATATTTTTCGGCAAAACTGCGGAATCGGGATACCGCATCGGCAACTTCCCTAATTATATTTTCCGCCTTGGATATCGCATTTTCCTCGGCAACTGCCATTGCGTCGGCAAGAGTTATGCGGTCGGTCTTGCCGTTTATCATAAGGCAATGCATAGCATCAGGCAGGAAACCTCCGGGATTGAAAATGTAAGTGATGTCGTAGGCAGGAGCGAGACTCCATTTGCCTTTCTCATCCATCAGAAACGAGAAATTCTTGTAATGGTCGTCGGTGTTGTTGGCCAGTATGTTGAAAACCATTCTGCGGAAAACCTCTTCCACGGCGGTTTCGGGAAGCCTCATTTTACGACAAACAGTCAGCAGTTTCTCGTAACTGTCGGCCTCAGGATACAGTGCGGCGAGGGTCTGGACGTGGAGTTTGCGGTTGTCCTTACGGTCGAATCGCCTTGTTACAAAATGCTTTTTGCCCTCAACGTCTATCAGACGGCTTGGCATCATCTGTATGCCAGCCTCCAATGCCATTTCGCAATATGCCATTTCCAGTTCGGCAGAAGACCTCTCACTGTCACCGAATTTCAGAATACAGTATTCAAAGCCCTCAAGACCGGCAATCTGACCACTGCGGATTTCGCCAGTCTCGGGATTTATGGCAATAATAGCCTTGGGCTGACGGCCACCGGCTGATGTGCCGACCGCTATCAGCGACTGCATTGTGAGCGATTCGTCGGGCAGAATATTCACCTTCTCGCGCTCCACGAATATTCGCTGGGCAAGTTCGGTAAGCGCCTTCAGATTCAATTGCTCGCTATCCTTTATGCCCGACGATTCAGGAATAAACTCCAACGCACCCATACCTCTCTTTCCAATGAACGAAAGGATATCAAGAGGCGTTATGGACTTGATTCCGTTCTCGATACGCCAACATTCAAACACCTGATTACCCCAGGCGTCAGGCAACGAGTCGGCGAGAAACGGCGGAAGTTTGCGGAATATCTTAGTCTCCCTGTCTCCCATAATGGGGCGTTTGCTTGCAGGAGATTTTATGGGCGCGACAATGGGGAACGCATCGAGACCGCCTTTTAGGAAGTTCTCGTTGTATTCAAAAAAGGCGACACTGCGCTTGCCGTCCCACGACAGGCGGCCAACCTCCTCTCCCCACAGCATTACTTTCAGCGACTTGGTAATCATTGCTTCTTGTGTCTTATGCGTTTTACTTTCTGATAATTGTCACGGATCAGATACGCCGATTCGGGCAGTTCGGGCATAAAGGCGTCGAAGTCGTCGAGTTGCTCTATTGCCCTCATAAGTTGAAGAAAAGTTCTTAGCGAGATATTTCCCGCCAATCCATTCTCGAACTTATGTATAGTGTTTATCGTGATTCCTGACTGCTCCGATACTTCCTTCTGCGTCATATTCGACCGCATACGATAGTCCTTGAACCGTTCTCCAAGCATTTTTATCAGTTGCGGAGTAGAGTATTCATAGTAATCTGTCATATTATTTAAATTATCTTTTGCGTTAATTTAATGGCTAAAATAAGTCCTAAATTAACGTAGAATTGTATTTATTTGCAAAGGTAAGGATAATAATTTTAGTAGCAAATTATTGGGGATTTTTTTTTATTTTCACTTTTTTCAAAAAAAAATCTCATCTACGAAAAAAGGCTTCGTTCGGCCATTATAATTTTGCAGTGTAATCAGAAAGGAATAAAAAACGGCTCGTTAGTTCAGTGGACAGAACACGGTGCTACGGACACCGGGGGCGGGAGTTCGAATCTCTCACGAGACACTTGATAAAAAAAAATTGGAGCCTTGGCAGACACGGTGTATGCGCAGGACTGAAAATCCTGAGAATGGGGTTCGAATCCCTGAGGCTCCACAATTTTTTATTTACCCATAATTCAAAAGCGACTGCAATCTGTTCTGAACTTTCGATAAAACATTCTTGATCTCGTCGTAGTTTCCCTGAGTTGTGATAAGAGAAATCGCCTGTTTCAGCAGGTCGCAATCCTCATTCGAGAGAGGCATTTCCGAGATTGAATAATCGGGCTCGGAATATCTGTAGTAAATCTTGTCGTAAACCTCGATAGGCGCGTTGTAGCCGAGTTTGTCGGACCTCATAATCTGGATATCTTTCTGCACGGTTCTGGCGCAGACACCTTTTACAATACCCTCCATATCGTAGAGAGCGTCGGAGCAGGCGTCCACGAGGTCGTCGAGGGTCCACCTTCTGTATCTGTTTCTCAGGCAGTTGTCTATTGTCTTGTACCTTATCAAGGCGTTTTTGTTCGCTGGCATAGTTTTCTGAAGTTTCTGATTGATGAAAATTGGAATTGTCTGGGGCGGACGTTCCAAAATCCTGCGTATCAGAAAACTGACAAAAACTAATTTGGAAGTCCTACATAATCATTGCTACCAAATCGTGCGCTAAACGAAAAACTACGCACACGACTACTGAGACCACAGCGTCGGAAACTATGGAAGGTATAATATGCTGATATGTAGGTATCTGGTCTCATAATTTCTAAATATCGGGCTACAAAGATAATAAAATCTACGAACTCTTTTTGCGTAGATCACAAAAAAATCCACTCTCAAAGAATAATCTCTCTGAGAGGGGATTGTTATTTATTACAGAACCGAAATCTCAATTATCTTGAAACTCGTCCTGATGCGTCGCCGTTCATGAGTTTCTCTACTTCCTCTACTGATACGCGGTTGTAGTCGCCGTAGATGGTGTGCTTCAGGCAAGAGGCTGCCACTGCAAAGTTGAGAGCCTTCTGGTCGTCGCCGGTGTAGGTCTGGAGACCGTAGATGAGACCACCCATGAAGCTGTCGCCACCGCCCACGCGGTCCACGATGTGTGTGATCTCGTAAGATGGTGACTTATAGAGAGTCTTGCCATCGTAGAGAACGCCTGCCCAAGAGTTGTGGTTGGCGTTGATAGAGCCACGGAGTGTGGTGATCACCTTCTTGCACTGTGGGAAACGTGCCATAATCTGCTTTGATACTGAGAGGTAGGCATCAGCATCCACCTTGCCGCCTGCCACGTCTACGCCCTCTGGCTTTATGAGAAGAGCCTTCTCAGCGTCCTCCTCGTTGCCGAGGATTACGTCGCAGTACTGTACGAGCTCAGGCATTACCTCGTCGGCCTTCTTGCCGTATTTCCAGAGGTTCTTGCGGTAGTTGAGGTCGCATGAAACTGTGATGCCCATCTCCTTGGCCACCTTGAGAGCCTCGAGACAAACGTCGGCGGCACCCTGAGAGATGGCAGGAGTGATGCCTGTCCAGTGGAACCACTGAGCACCCTCGAATACCTTCTTCCAATCGATCATACCGGGCTCAATCATGGAGATTGAAGAGTAAGCGCGGTCGTAGATTACCTTAGACGCACGGCTTACAGCGCCTGTCTCAAGATAATAGATACCAAGACGGTCGCCGCCGTAGATGATGTCGTTGATATCGACGCCCAGGCCGCGGAGCTCGTTGGTGCAGGCCTTGGCGATGTCGTTCTTAGGCATACGGGTTACAAAACTTACAGGAATGCCGTAGTTGGCAAGTGAAACAGCCACATTGGCCTCGCCGCCACCAAATGTAGCGTTCAATGTGTTTGACTGGCCGAATCTCTCATAACCGGGAGTAGCCAGACGGAGCATAATCTCTCCGAAAGTTACAGTTTTTTTCATTTTATTTTTAGTGTAATAGATATACTACGTTGTCCATGGAACACAGATTACACAGATCGGGCGGATAAGCGCAGATTATAAAAAACAGCGTAAATCCGTTTGATCCGCGCAATCCGCGTTCCATTTTTTTTTGTTAGAATCCAAAGTACTTCTTGGCGTTGCCGTATGATATGTTCTTTACAATGTTGCCGATGAGGTTCATGTCGTTTGGCAGCTCGCCGTTGGTGATGTCCTGACCGAAGATGTTGCAGAGCACGCGGCGGAAATACTCGTGACGGGTATAAGACAGGAAGCTGCGGCTGTCGGTCAACATTCCCACCATCTGGCTGAGAAGACCGTGGTTGCTGAGGCAGTTGAGCTGCTTCTCGATGCCGTCTTTCTGATCGAGGAACCACCAAGCCGATCCCCACTGCAT
Organism: Bacteroidales bacterium; assembly: GCA_045597465.1. Lineage (GTDB taxonomy): Bacteria > Bacteroidota > Bacteroidia > Bacteroidales > UBA3824 > UBA3824. The sequence continues at coordinate 20,475 of JAZLKG010000028.1, forward strand.
CTTGCCGGCTACCGATCCATCCTGGAAGTTGGCTATCATGGTAGCGAAAACCTCGTTGTCGGCAGGGTTGATGTTGTAGAGAATTGTCTTGGCAAGCTGATTTGTGCTGTCGAGCTTGTTGAGGAACTTGTTGGCACTCTGGGCCTGGCTGAAGTCGCCTATTGAGTCGAATCCGGTATCAGGACCGAGAGTTGTAAGGAGTCGGGTGTTGTTGTTCCTTACAGGACCGGCGTGGAACTGCTGGGTCCAGCCAAGCCTATTGACCTGGATGGCAAACCTGTAGAGACATGCCGACTGGAATTTCAGAAGCTCCTCAGCAGTTAGCTGCTTACCAGAGCGTACCTTCTGGAAGATTGCCTCAATCTCGGAATCGGTGTAGTCCTCGGCGTAAAGATAGTCGAGACCGAAGTCAGCGAGACGGCAGCCAACATTGTGGAAATGCTGGATTCTGTTGTCGAGCGCCTCAAAGAGTTTCTCGAACGAGTTGATCTCAACATTTGCGGCGGCAGAGAGCTTGTCGATGTAGGCGTTGTAGGCCACAGGATCCTGAGCGAGCGATGCCTTGTCGGGTCTCCATGTTGGGAGTACCTTGAATGGGCAGGCGCTGTTCTTTATCTGAACGTGATACTCCAATGAGTCGATAGGATCGTCGGTGGTGCAGACGGTCTCCACGTTCATCTTCTTCAAGAGACCCCAAACGCGGAAGTCCTCCTGCTGAAGAAGCTCGGCTGTCTTATTGTAGATAGCGTCGGCTGACTCTGGGCTCAGCAAATCGTCGATGCCGAAGTAGCGGAGCAGCTCAAGGTGAGTCCAGTGGTAGAGAGGGTTGCGGACAGCGTTTGGCACTGTTTGAGCCCAAGCCATGAACTTCTCCTTGTCGGAGCCGTTTCCGGTCACGAATTTCTCGTTGATGCCGTTGGCGCGCATGGCTCTCCACTTGTAATGGTCGCCATAGAGCCATACCTGAGTTATGTTGTCAAACTTCTTGTTCTCAGCTATCTGCTGGGGAATCAAGTGAGAGTGGTAGTCGATAATCGGCTGATTCTTAGAGAACTCATGATAGAGGGTCTGTGCGGCCTCTGTCTTGAGAAGAAAATTGTCGTTGATGAAAGTTTTCATTTTAGTTTAATTACGAATTACGAATTACGAAATCCGAATTACTCTCCAATTAACGTTAGTTCAACGAAAAACTCCTTACGCCTACGGCGAAGTTTCTTTTACAAAAATTTACAAAAATTAGCCAAAAATTTTTCAAAAATTACTATACATAGAAAATTTTTGATTAATTTTTGATCAATTTTGGATAATTTTTGTTCCTCAAATAACGCCGTAGGCAAATTATTGATTCGTCGAAATCGTGTTAATTACGAATTACGAAATCCGAATTAGCTTTCCTGATGGGCGCAATTCGTAATTCGTAATTCGGATTTCGTAATTAATTAATCTTCAATCTTCTTATATACAGGAACGAGTCCCTTCATGCAGAGCCATGCTGCGAGGTATGCCACGCCGCAGATGCAGAATACTATGAAGTAGGCGGCAGGCTTGCCCTCAAATCCCATGAACTGCATTGCTGAGCCCTGCTCCTCGGCATACTGGAAAAACATTCCCGAGCCCTTGTTGATGAGGAACGAGCTGATGCCGCCGGCCATGGTTCCGATGCCCACGATGGTGGCTACGGCCTTCTTTGGGAACATATCACCGATGGTGCTGTAGAGATTGGCGCTCCAGGCCTGGTGACCTGCGCCCACAAGACCGATGATGATGGCAGGCAGCCATGCCGAGATGCTTCCCGATGGCTGGGCCAGAAGTCCCACGATTGGAATAAATGCGATAAGGAGCATTGCCCTCATACGGCCAGAGTAAGTTTCCATTCCTTTCTTCTCCACAAAATAATTGGGCAACTTGCAGAGATAAATTGAAAGACCTGTCACTATTAAATAAAGTGTCATGATAAGGAGCATACCTGTTCCTGATGATGCCTTGTAGCCATAGACGTCCTGAAAATATCCCGGAGCCCAGAAAAGCATGAACCACCATACGCCGTCGGTGAAGAACTTGCCAGCGCAGAAGCTCCATGTCTGCTTGTAGGTTAAGCATTTTGCGAAAGAGATTGGCTTCTCGTCGCTGTCTGCTTTCTTGTCTGATGCAGGCTCGGCCTCGTCGTCCTGACGGATGTATGCGAGCTCGGCCTCGTTTACGTGCTTTGAGTTCTCTGGCTTCTCGTACCACTTAACGAAAAATCCCATCCAGAGGAATCCCAGCGCACCTATTATTATGAACGATGCCTCCCAGCCGAATGCCTTTGCCAAAGGTGGTATCAGCAATGGAGCCACGCAGGCGCCCACTGATGCTCCCGCGTTGAAGAGCGATGTGGCGAAGGCACGGTCCTTCTTGGGGAAATACTCGGCTGTTACCTTTATGGCAGCGGGGAAGTTTCCGCTCTCTCCCAATCCGAGCAGCGCGCGGCAGCCCAAGAAGAGCCAGACACCGGTGGATGCTATTGCAAGTGCTGTAGCTGACCCTGATTCTACATTGCGCATGGCTTCCATAGACTCCAAGCCCTGGATATGCTGTGTGGCCACTCCGCAGATGGCGTGGAGACAGGCGGCGGCGCTCCAAAGGCCTATGGCCCAGAGATAGCCCTTCTTGGTGCCTATCCAGTCCACAAACTTGCCCACAAACAGGGTGCAGATGGCGTAGAACAGCGAGAAGTATGCGGTAATGGTGCCGTAGTCGTCGTCTGTCCAGTGAAAATCGGGATAAATAAATTCCTTTGCCGTAAGGCTGAGCACCTGACGGTCGAGGTAGTTTACCGTGGTAGCGAAAAAGAGCAGTCCACAGATAGTCCATCTGAATTTTGTCATTTTTTTTCTGTGTAATTAGTAATTTAATTGTTGTTATAAAAGCTTTTTGTGTATTTTCCCCTTTAATTACTATAGATTATCCTCCATCGAGGCGTATGGCCCTATAGTGAGGCCAAAGAAAACATTGGAGTTTGATATTATGTTTGACTTATACTGCATGGCCTGTGTCAGCGAGAAATAGTCAGTCAAAACATTTTCGACCAGGGTCTGGTATTCGCTGTCGTGGCTAAACTTGTATTTGAAGGTAAATCCGTCCTCCGAGTGTTCCACGCGCAAGAACACTCTGCCCTTGAATTCAGAATCCAGCGGTAGGGATGCGATATTGGTCTTTATAATCTCTTCGTTGGCCTCCTCGGCCTGCTGAAGGGCCAGTATCGGGGTTTTCTCGTCGTCGTCGAGTGTGACGCCATACTGACAGCTGAATATATCGTTCAAAAACATGCCCAAGCCGGCAAATTCCGAGCTGGTGCCCGGGCAGAAATGCATTTCGGTTTCGGACCAGAATATATTGTGCATCACCCTGAGTGCTATGTAGTTGGCATGGCGTTGAGATCTCAGGTGGTTTGGTCCCAGGGTAAGTATCAGTCCGTTTGAACCATTGGGGACGATAGGCGAGGAAGATGGAGTTCTCAGGTGCTCCCATTGCATTGGCAGAGTGTCGTTGTTGAAATTCTCCACATACGTGAAATTGCCGTGAGGGACATACTTGTGGTAGATGCCGCTGTCGTCGGCATATCCCACGCCTAATGGAGCCTTTATGGTGGATGCGATTGGGTCTCCGTTGCGTATTATGTATGGCCAGTCTCCGTCCCATGTTACAGGGTATACAAAGGTCTCGCGGCCCTGTATGTAGTCGTTGTTGGAGTTGTATGGCCTGATGCCCTGGAAGACCGCAAACCACTTGCCGTCGGGAGCTTCCACCATGTCCACATGGCTGGTGCTTGAGACAGCATCCTCGCGTCCTGGGTCCAGGCGTCGCTGTGTAAGGATTGGGTTTTGGCTGTAGTGCTCGTATGGACCCCAAATATTCTCGCTGCGGTAGGCGCAGGTAGAGGCTCCGTTGCCCAGGCCTCCGCCTTCTGATGCCAGCAGTATATAGTATTGGCCGCGCTTGAATAGCTGGGGTGCCTCCAGCCAGGTTGGCTTGTTGTCAAGGATGTCGCCTCCGCCAAGTATTATCTTGCGCTCTCCCTTGGTTTTCAGGGTAGATGGGTCCAGCTCCTGTATCCAGATTGCCTTGTAGTCCTTGTATGGGGGCTCGTAGTTTGGATTTCCCTGGTTCAGGATATACGCTCTGCCGTTGGTGTCGAAAAACAGTGATGGATGTACTCCGCCCAGGCCAAATTGCCATTCTGGCTCGCTCCAGGGGCCTTCGGGCTTGTCGGCCTTTACTACAAAATGGCCGCCTCCGCCCACCATTGTGCTTGCTATGTAGAATTTGTCCTCAGCCTCGTTGTAGCGTATGGTGGCTGCGAACAGACCCTGGGACGCCAGCAGCGACGAGTTTTGCAGTTGCTGGTCGGTGGGCAGGGCGTAGCATATCTGTTCCCAGTTTACGAGGTCCTTGCTGTGGAGTATTGGCAGGCCTGGGAAAAATGTGTAGTTGGAGGTCACCATGTAATAGTCGTCGCCCTTGCGGCAGATGCTGGCATCGGTATACGAGCCCTGAAGTACTGGGTTGAAAACCTCTCCCGGCTTCAGCTTGGCGCTGTCGAAATATCTGTCGTTGCCCGAGTAGGTGAAGCTCTTGTAGTAAGCTTGCCCGGGTGATGTCTGTATGTTGTCGCATCCGGATATCAGCATGGCTGTGCCGGCAGCTATCATTATTTTGCAAAAGGCCTTCATATTGTTTTTTAATTTTTTTCGGGGGTTGATAACAAAGTAATTTTGGCATGCTAAAATTATGCACAATTTTTATCTTTACCAAAATTTTGTCTTCTATTTTGACTTATTTTTATTTGGGCTGCTCTATCAGGTGCACCTTGTTTTCGCTGGCGTCGAACAGACATACGGTGCTGGTCTCTTTTTCCACGTCGTATATCAGGATGCCGTCGTTGGGCAAGAACTCGTATTTGTTTACGTCATATTGCGTGCCGTTGCTCATGGTGCGGGTGTATGTGTTGCCTATGTACCATCCGCCGCCTTTCTCGCCGTGGGGTATGGTGCGTATCTTTACCTCGCTGTTGTAGTCCAGCGATATCGATTCGTTGGTTTCGTCGAAGAATATCAGCACCTTGCAGCTGATATCCGAAATATGGCGCGCCACGCAGGCATAGTCGGTGTTGTTGTTGCCGTTGTAGTCGCCGCTGCATGTGCCGTTGTATTCCAGGTCGTTGCCGTATTCGCCGGTGATTTTCCACTGCGACGACGAGTTTTTGAAAAACCTGTTTTCCACAAAGTGTTTCCAGAGTATCTGCTTGTACGATGTGGGGGTAAGCTCTATGGCCTCGTTGTTGGAGAACATCGAGTTTATCTGCTGGTATATTTTGCGGGTGGCCACATGGCTCTTGGGCACAAGTCCCTTTATTCCGCGCAGCGACACGGCCTCTATCCATACTGTGCCGTCTGATGATATTATCTCAGGCTTGTCGGAAGTGGTTTTGATGGTTTCTCCGTAGGCCAGGTTGTCTATGTGGCGTGCCTGCAGGCTGTCGGCGTCATACAGGTATGTCTTGTCGGCTATCACGTGCATCTGGTCCTGGCGCCCGAATGCGAATAGGGATATCACCACGGCCAGTATGAATGCGGCCACCACCATCATCATTACGGCGTTTCTCGCAAATGCCGAGTGTCTTTCCTTGTCGGATGGGGTTATGTCGAATACCTGGGTGTATTCCATGGATGATTTTGCCTCGCTTTTCGGAGCCATGGCCATGAGGTCGCGGCGCAGCGCGTTGCAGTCCTGATACCTGTCGAGCGGGCGTTTGGCCGTGGCCTTGTATATTACCTCCTCCATCTGTGGCGATATGCCGGCGTATATCGAGGATGGCGGAGGCAGCGGGTCGTTTATTATCTTGTTGTATATCTCGTATTCGGTAAGCTTGCTGCTGTATGGGTGCTGGCCCGTTATCATGTGGAAGAATGTGATGCCCAGCGAGTATATGTCGGTGCGGCGGTCCAGGGTCTGTCCTTTTACCTGCTGTGGGCTCATGTACAGGGCTGTTCCCACCTTAGTGCCAGGCTGGGTTATGTGGGGAGCGTTGGCGTCCAGCATCAGCGCTATGCCGAAATCCAGCATCTTTATCTCGCCATCGGGCGTTATTACAAAGTTGCCGGGCTTTATGTCGCGGTGTATGATGTTTTTGGAGTGCATGTATCCCACCGAGTCCAGCATCTGCAGCATCATCTTTATTGCCTTGGCCTCGGGTATGGGGCCGCTCTCGTTTTTTATGTATTCGTTTAGCGGAGTGCCTTTTATCACCTCCTCTATAATAAAGGTGCCCAGCTCGCATTCTACGTAGTCGTATATGGCCACAATGTGCGGATGCTTCAGCTTGCTCAGGGCCACGGCCTCGTTGCGCAGTCTCTCTTTTACCCCGGCCTGCTGTTCCAGTATGGGGTTCAGCTGCTTGATGGCCACACGGCGCCCCAGCAGCATGTGCACGCCCTCGTATACGCTGCTCATGCCGCCCTCGGCTATCAGGGATTCTATCTTGTAGTTGCCCAGCCGTCGTCCTATCAGTGTGTTGTTGCTCATATCTTTATAGTGGTATTATGAGTTGCTGGGCGGGTTTTATCTCGCTGTCGCCCAGGTTGTTTACCCTGGCAATCCTCTCTTTGGGGGTGTTGTAGAGTAGCTGCAGGGTGTTCAGGTTGTCGTAGTATCTGGTGGTGATGATGGCTTTTACGGGCACGCACATCAGCCGGTGGCCGTTGTCGTTGGTGTATATCACCTTGTTTGGTGGGATTCCGAAAGCCTGTATTACCGAGTCGGCGTTCCCCAGGGTGTCAAGGTCGTATTTCACCATCAGCTCCTGCATGGTTGCGCTGTCCTGCGGGAAGGGTTCGTGGCGCCGGTTTCCCCTCAGGTACAGCAGTACCCCCAGTACCAGCAGTATTATGGCCAGTATCGCTATGGTGAGTGATGTGCGGCCCCTGGGCATTGTCTTGTCGTCGTCATGCATCATTACGGGAGTCTGTCCGGTGCTCTCGGCTGTGGTCTCCACGTTGAAAAACTTTATGATCTGCAGCGTCACATTGTCCAGCCCGCCATTGTCCAGGGCGGCCTTTATCAGCTGCGCTCCCTTGTCCTCTATGTAGCCGTGCTGCATCAGCACTGCCTTCATGTATTGTGACTCCACCATGTTGAACAGTCCGTCGGTGCACAGCAGCAGCATGTCGCCGTTGGACGGCAGTATCGGCTCCTTGCACACATGGGGCTCGGGCATCTCGTTTTCCTGGCCCATCACCTGCATGAGCTCGTTTTTGCGGGGGTGGGTCTCGGCCTGTTCGGGCGTTATCTCGCCCCTGTCCACCAGGTGCTGCACATAGCTGTCGTCCCTGGTAATCTGCCTCAGCTCTCTTCCGCTGGCGAAATATATCCTGCTGTCGCCCACATGGCCGTAGTATACCTTGTTGTACCGGATGAGTACAAGCACCACTGTGGTTGCCATTCCGGCGCAGTTCCAGTCTTTCTCTCCCTCAGATATCAGGAAGTTGTGGGCGTATTTTATGGCGTCCTTTATGGCGTCTACGGGATCCTTGTAATAGAAGTTGTTGAAGAAAAACTTCATAGAGTTTGCCACGCCCTGCGACGCCCTCTCGCCACAGGGCATGCCTCCGCATCCGTCGCATACCACAAACACGTGACCATTGGGCGTGTCGAAATATCCCGCCGAGTCCTCGTTGTTTTGCCGCCTGCGGCCCACGTCGGTAAGGCTTATGTAGTGGAAGTTGGTGAGCTCCCTGGTTTTTGCAGTCTCCATTTTTTTCCTGTTTGTTGATACACGCACGTCCGTGAGGCACATGTTCCTGAGACGCACTTCCGCGCTCTAATATACCAGCGTGGCCATTACGGCGCCTATCCTTATCCTGTCCTTGGTCTGTATCTTGCTTTTGGTGATCCTGATGTCGTTTACGAAAATCCCGTTTGTGCTGTCGTTGTCGGCAATGTAGAACAGGCCTCCCTCGTTGGTCAGCGTGGCGTGGTGAGCCGATACAGTGCGGTTGTCTATCACTATGTCGTTGCCCTCGGCGCGACCCAGGGTCATCGTAAGCTTGTTCAGCTTGAAGACCTGCTGGGTCTTGTGGTCGTCCACCACCAGTTTGGGCACTATCTTGCCGCTGCCTATCAGGGTCTCCTCTATGTAGATATTGTCGAAGCTGTGGGCCAGGCTCAGGGGATGCCTCTTGTACTTCTCTATCTCCTGTCTTAGCTGCCTGTTTTGCCTCTGAAGCTCCTTGAATTGCGTCTGCGCCTGGCTGTCTATCTTGCGAATGATCCTGTTGCGCGTCCTTATGTAGAAAACCGCCGCGGCTATCACCACCAGCAGGCCTATCAGTATCGATACTGCTATGGGGTATTTGCCCAGAAAACCGCTCTTGTTTGGGTTGGTGTATTCGCACCGCGCCGTGGTGTCGCCATACCTGATGTCGAAACTGTTGCGGGCGCCCTCCTGAGTGGCCCTGAATGTCACCACCACCTCCTTGAGCAGGCTCCGGGCCTTGGCCTTGCTCATCTTCTCAAGCGATTGCACCAGGGCCGCCTCCAGATTCTGTGGTCCAAATCCCGTCACATTGCCGCCTGATGCCTGCGCAAGGGCATCCAGCTCGCGTTTAATGTTGTGCGACTCCGATTCGTAGAGCACCAGGTTCAGGTATATGCCCGATTTCTCGATAGTCTGCCTGAAATTCTCCGAAAACTCCCTTGTGGCGCTCAGGTTCAGGGGCCTGGCTATCACTGTAAGCACCACGGTCTGATGCGCCTTCTGATGCCTGCGCGCATAGTCGGTGGCCTCCTCCATGGCGGCTATCAGGTTGTTGTCGAAATACGAGCTGTCGTCCTGAGGCTTCATGGATTGCCCCACAATGTCTTTCAGCAGGCGCGTGTCGCTTGTCTGCTCGGCGCTCATGTACCTCACGTTGGGTCCCGGCGCGCCGAATGTGAGGATGTTGGCGTTGTCGTACTTCCTCATGTTGTCGCATATTCCTGATACTGTGTTCTTTATGCCCGGGAACATGCCCTTGTGGAAAAACGAGTAAGAGTTTTCCACAAGGAAGACATACATCCTGCCATCGCCGTACGCCTGCGATGTCTCGCTGTCCTGCACGGTGCACTGCACGGCGGCCCCGTTTTCCACGATGGATATGGAGTCGCGCGCCGGCTCGGCCACCCTGGCCCTTACCTGGATCTCGGGATAAGCGCCGTCGCTTATCGATAATATCTTCAGGTCCTGGGCATTGGCCACACTCACGACGGCGCACATGACGGCCACGGCCATCGCTATGCCAAATCTATTATCCATAATGTCAGTTTACCGATTTGTTGAACGGTGCGGTTATGTCCTTGGGCTCCTTGTGGCGGCCTCTGCTGTCCTTGGGATACACCTTCTCCCTTATCACGAGCATGGTGTCTCTCTGATAGTAGAAAGCCATGTCCACCACGCCCTTCACCTTCACATTGTCGCCAAGCACCGGCAGAAAATCGTCGGTTATCACATTGATCCTGGACTGGCCGCCGCGTATGGTGAAAAAGCTGAGGTCCTCCAGGTGCAGAGTGTTCACCACCTTGCCCCTTGCCTTCACCATTTTGGCGTGATAGCGCCACGGACGGTTCACTATCGACTGCACTGGTGTGGTGCAGCCTGCCCCAACCGCAAGCGCAAGTATCAGAAAACCAATATAGTATATTTTCCTCATATCAAGATTGTATTGCTGATGTTTCAATATACAAATTAATATAAAAAATATCAACCTACCAAGCGTAAAGCGCCGAGTATGAAAAAAACTGAAAAAAAAATATTTAAAATTGGCTGATGTTTGGAAAATGTTATATATTTGCGGTATCAAAACAGATAAAACAATTTTACAAACAATCAATTAATTAAATTATTATGGCATACGTAATTAACAAGAATGAGTGCCAGGCTTGCGGCTCTTGCATCAGCGAGTGTCCTCAGGAGGCTATCATGGAAGGCGATGTATATTCAATCGATCCTGAGAAGTGTGTAGAGTGTGGCGCTTGCGCCGATGCTTGCCCATGTGGCGCCATCACACAGGGATAGTCTGGATATCACCATATTCCCTATGGACAACAAGGCGGTTTTTCCCTAATGGAAAGGCTGCCTTTTTTTGTAGCCGGCAGGATACATGGCTTTGGCTTATTTTTTGATTCCGGTTCCGGTATCAGGAATCCATAACAACAGCATATCATGAAATACATATTGTTTCTGCTGATGGCGGCCACAATGATGACGTCGTGTTTCAGCACCAAGGTAAGAGAGGAAGAGAGCAGCCGCCAGCAGCAGATGGCCGAGCGTTTCCACAAGGACTCGGTATGGATAAGGGAGCACACTCCCGACACAATGCTGGTGGCCTTTAAGCGCACCATGTACTGCGATGGCAAGCAGATGGTGGCTTTCGACAGGGTGACCCTGCTATCGGGAGCCGAGGCCACGGAATACTCGCAGCGCCACAACAGGTTCGATTCATCGCCCAATGTGGTGGTAAACAAGGAGATAAAACTGGAGACCCTGCCCCTTGCCCAGAATGTTCAAATGTTCCTGCATGACGGGGACGACGATATCAACGACGTGGTTACCGAGACTGTGCTCCAGATTGTGATATACAACAAGAGCATTATTTATCTCAAAGAGACGAGATATGGCAATTAATGAAATATTTTTTGTATATTAGCAGCCGGAAAGTTTCCACAAAAATACGGAATATGAACAGATTGCTATCATACCTGATATCCCTGATGATGTGCCTGCTGGCAGGCGCGTGCATGCCCCATGACGGCGGACGGCAGCAGAACGCTCCTGAGTCCGGCGGCATAATAGTATTGGGCAACCCTGATGATGACGGCGGTGCCGGCCTCGACGAAGGCGGCCTGTACACCGACAAGGACCGTGTGGCCCTCTACATACACACCTACGGCCATCTGCCGGGCAACTTCATTACCAAGCGCGAGGCCCAGGACCTGGGATGGGAGAGCTCGCGCGGGAATCTCGACAAGGTGGCCCCGGGCAAGAGCATCGGCGGCGACAAGTTTGGAAACTATGAGCAGCAGCTGCCCAAGGCCAAGGGGCGCAAATACTTCGAGTGCGACATCGACTATGCCGGCGGACAGCGCAACGCCAAGAGGATAGTATACAGCAGCGACGGACTGATATACTACACCGGCAACCACTACAAGACATTCCAGCAGCTATATTGACATAATCACCATACCTACATTCGTTTTTTTTAGATATGAAGAGATACATATTAGACTTTTGCGGCAAGACAACCCCCGAGCAGATACACGCCCACATACAGCAGGTGATGCAGCTGCCAGCCCATTACGGGCACAATCTGGACGCACTGTACGACTGCCTGTCGGAACTTTCGGAGCCTACATGCATAGGAGTATACAATGTTGACGCATCATGCGGATACATGGAGCGGCTGGCATCCATGCTCAACGACATAAGCGGCGAGAACGACAATGTCTGCGTGTTTTTCGCCCAGAGATGGATGCACGATTACTTGAACTAAAACACTATCAACGAGATGAGATTTTCAAGAATAATATTTGCCGCCATAGCCGCCATAGCCGTGTCGGCATGCGGACAGCCGCAGCAGTCTGCCCAGCAGGACAGCGGTGACAGTCCAAGCGAGCAGGCGGAGGCTCCCAAGCCTCAGCCCGTATTCTCCATATACGGCAATACCGGACGCGGCGGATACCAGATATACCGCAACGACGAGAGGATAGCCAGCGTCGTGATGGATTCCACTCGCAGCATACTGGGCATGAGGGCCTACAAGGGCGACTGCTACACACTGATGTCGCGCTGGCAGTCGGATTCCACCTGCATGCCTGCCGAGATATTCAAGAACGGACACCCCGCCATGGAGTTCCTGCCCGAGTTCAACGCCAGGGCATTCGACATGAGCGGAGGCCATTTCTACGTAATGGGACAGATGGATCCGGAAAACGTTGTGGTATACCGCGATGGCAGCCGCATCCTTAGCATGCACATCGATGCCGGCAAGACCCCCGTGGCCGTGGCTGTGGCCGGGCAGGAGGTGTATGTGGCATTGCAGTGCAGCGATTCCAGGGTGGAGGTTACCAAGGGTGGCAAGCATCAGAGATACATACCGGGACACTGCGAGGATTTCAGGGTATCCCTTGCCGGATGCTACATGCTGTCCAGCGGAATCCTGTATGCCGATACAGTGGTAATGCAGCATCAGCAGCACCAATACGGCGGCAAGGCGATGTACGCCGACCCGCTGTCGATATCGGTATCCAGCCAAAACCTGTATGTGCGCGCCAAGTCCACCATACACGGACAGAAATACTACGGATGCGTGTTCCGCGACGGCGAGTGGTGCATGACCATGAAACCCGACAGCAAGCCCATAGGCGAGTCGCCCATGCAGACAGTGTGCGCGGGCATAGCGGCGTGCGACGCCGGAGTGTATGTGGCCACATACAATACCGACTCGCTGGGAGTTCCGGAACAGCCAATGGCGTTCCAGTACGTATTCCGCAATCAGCAGACATCCAGCAGCCAAAGCTGTTTCAGCCTCAATTTCGATTCGCAGGACAGCCGCCTGCTGTTTTTGGAGACATCGGTCAACTAAAACCCCAAGCGTATGGAGACAGCAAGACTAAGGCGGTATATGGTATCGGCGGGGGCGCTGCTGCTCATGGCGGCGGGAGTCGCCTTGGTTGCCAGGGCTGGCATGGGCTCTGTGGCAATGGTGTGCCCGGCCTATGTGATATCCGCCATGCCCGGGCAGTCACTCACCCTGGGCTGCATAGTGATGATAATGCTTTTGCTGCTGATGGGGGTGGAGTGCATCCTGATAAAGACCCTGAGGGGCATAGGCCTGGCCGAGCAGGCGGCCGCGTCGGTGGTTTTCGCCCTGATGCTGGATCTTATGATGCTGGCCACCTCCGACATGCAGTGGGACAGCTCGGCGGCTGGCATATCCATAAGACTGGTACAGGTGGTGGCTGGCACTGCTGCCGCTGGAATAGGATTTTGCATCTGCCTGAAGACCAATGTGCTGTTGCCGGCCGACGGGCTTGCCATGGCTTTCGCCAAATCGCTGGGGACCGGTTTTGCCTTGTCGCGTATATGCTGCGACATAGCTATAATAATAGTGGCCCTGATATTCTGCCTCTTCTATTACGGAGGCATGCGCTGGAGCATGGTGGGGCCGGGCACAGCCTTGTCGATGGCTGGCGTGTGGGCAATATTCAGGTATTGCATGCCGTGGCTGTCAGGCTTGGTGTCGGAGCCTGATGCCGCGCCTTTCGATGTCTCGTCCACAGCCGGTTTCCCATCCGGCAACTCTTTCCCACTGGTGATAACCATAGCCCGCACCCACGGCAGCGGAGGCCACGAGATAGGCCTGAAAGTATCAGAGCGGCTGGGCATAAAATTCTACGACAAGGAGCTCATAGAGGCCACGGCCCTGAAAACAGGAATGCCGGCCAACAAGATATCGGACATGGAGCAGCAGTTTTCGCTGAGGCACGCTGGCCGCGACGGCGAGATTTTCGAGGCACAGTGTCAGATAATACGTGAGGCATCGCGCGAAAGCTGTGTGATAATAGGACGCTGCGCCGACTATGTGCTCAGGCAACGCCCTTATTGCCTGAATATTTTTGCCCGCTGCGACGAGGACTACGCCGTCACCATGATACGCAACAAGGACAACCTCTCTGAGGCTCAGGCCAGGGAGGTTATCCGCATAAAGAACAACACCAGAGAAAAACACTACAACCACTATACCGACCGCAAGTGGCTGGATCCCAGTCATTACGACTTGGTCATAAATACCGCCAAGATAGGCATAGATTCGGCCGTGGATATTATATGCAACGCCGTGGAGAATATTATGAAGGGCGAGTGATAAATAATTGAGCGAAAACCCATGGTTTTGTAGATGTGTTTTCCTTTTTTATATATCTTTGCGTCATGCAAATTCCAAAATTTTATTAATACTAATTACAATATAATATGTCAAGATTTAAACGTTTGGATGTGCTCAATACCATGATAAACACAGGTATTGTGCCTCTCTACTACAATGCGGATGTAGAGAAAGTAAAGAAAGTAGTAAAAGGCGCCTACGATGGCGGAGCCCGTGTGTTCGAGTTCACAAACCGTGGCGACTTTGCCCATGAGGTATTCGCCGAGGTAAACAAGTGGTGCGCCACCGAGTGTCCCGAGATGATGATGGGCGTAGGCTCAGTAGTAGAGCCAGCCACAGCCGCTCTCTACATTCAGCTTGGAGCAGCCTTCATCGTATCTCCATCGCTCAATCCAGATATGGCCAAGGTCTGCAACCGCAGAAAGATTGCCTGGCTTCCCGGATGCGGCACACTCTCAGAGATCAACCTCGCCGAGGAGCTTGGCTGCGAGATCGTTAAGATATTCCCTGGCACAGAGGTAGGCGGCCCATCATTCGTAAAGGCCATCAAGGCACCATGTCCATGGAGCAACATCATGCCATCGGGCGGCGTAACACCAGAGCGCGAGAGCCTCGAGGCTTGGTTTAAGGCCGGTGTGGCATGCGTAGGCCTCGGCTCACAGCTCACCAAGGACCTCGACACCATAGCCGAGAAGGTAGCCAACGCAATTGCTATTGTGAAGGAACTGAAAGGCAACAAGTAAACATTAAGAAAGTTGCTTCGCAACTTTGGCTTTTATCCATAAATTAAAAGAATTGGAAATTAATTGAAAGAATTGCCATATCAAAGCCATTCTTTAAATTCATTATCATTCTTTTAATTTTCGGATAAAAAAAAACAAGCAGCGAAGCTGCTATAATTTCACGGATAAACAATGACCAATATTTTTGATATATCAGGAAAGAATGCCGTTGTAACAGGCGGTGCCGGTGTTTTGGGCGGAAGCATCGCCAAGCACCTTGTAGAGCAGGGCGTAAACGTTGTAGTACTTGGTCGCCATGCCGAGAATGTTAACGAGAAGGTAGAAGAGCTCAAGAAGATTGGCACTGCCAAGGTAATGGGCGTAGTATCAGACGTTCTCAATGTAGACAAACTCAAGGAGACTCGCGACATCGTGGAGAAAGAGTGGGGCGGTGTTGACATCCTCGTAAACTGCGCTGGCGGCAACGTGCCAGGAGCCACCATTCCAGACGACAAGAGCGTGTTCGATATGGAGATGGCCGATTTCGAGAAGGTAAACGCCATCAACATGAACGGTACCGTAATTCCATCTATAGTATTTGCCGAGAGCATGGTGAAGAAGGGCGCAGGCTCTATCATCACAATCTCTTCAATGGCCTCATACTCAGCCATTACACGTGTACTTGGCTACACCACAGCCAAGCACGCCATCGACGGTTTCACACAGTGGATGGCTCAGGAGATGGCTATCAAGTTCACCGAGAAGATCCGCGTAAACGCCATTGCCCCAGGCTTCTTTATCGGCAACCAGAACCGCAAGCTCCTTATCAACGAGGACGGCAGCCTCACCGAGCGCAGCAAGAAGGTAATCGGCCGCACACCAATGCGTCGTTTCGGCGACATCACCGAGCTCAACGGTGCAGTACAATTCCTCTGCTCCGACGCCGCAAGCTTCATCACCGGCATCGTAATGCCAATTGATGGAGGTTTCAGCTCATTCTCAGGTGTGTAGCCGAGGAATTTGCCGCGAGGCGGCAAATTAATTTGTATCCGAAAATTAAAAGAATTATAAAGAATTAAAAAGAATGCTCTATTACGGTAATTCTTTTTTATTCTTTTTCATTCTTTTAATTTTTTGGATAAAAAAAAAGCCACCGAAGGTGGCGTATCATAAACTATTATTGGATAATCAAAAATGCTTGAAAAGACTTTCAGATGGTTTGGTCCTAATGACCCCATCACTTTAGATATGTTGGTGCAGATGGGCGTTGAGGGCGTCGTAACTGCGCTTCACCACTTGCCAATTGGCGTGGTATGGACCAAGGAGGAGATTATGAAGCTCAAGAACCTTATCGAGAGCAAGGGTCTCCGCTGGTCGGTTGTGGAGTCGCTTCCCGTAAGCGAGGACATCAAGACAAAGGGCAAGAACTACGCCCAGCACATCGAGAACTACAAGATTTCGCTCAGAAACCTTGGCGAGTGCGGCATCGACACCGTTTGCTACAACTTCATGCCTGTTCTCGACTGGACACGTACCGAGCTCCGCTACAAGCACAAGGGCGGCGGCGAGGGCTTGTACTTCGATTTCCCAACTTTCGTGGCTTTCGACGTATTCATCCTCAACCGTGAGGGTGCAGCCAAGGATTACCCTGCCGACATCGTTGCCCAGGCCGAGGAGATCTTCAAGAAGATGACTCAGGAAGACCAGGACAAGCTCGTTTACATCATCATCGTGCTCACTCAGGGCTTTGTAAACGGTGTAATCGACGGCTCTGTAAAGGATCCAAAGAAGGTGTTCCTCGACTACATCTCTCACTACAAGGAGATTGGCAAGGACCAGCTCCGCCAGAACCTCAAGGACTTCATCGACGCCATGGTTCCAGTATGCGACGAGGCCAACGTAAACCTCTGCATCCACCCCGACGACCCACCTTACCCAGTGCTCGGTATGCCAAGGATCCTCGGATGCGCCGACGATATCCGCTGGCTGCGCAATGCCAACCCATCGCTCCGCAATGGTCTCACATACTGCACAGGATCACTCTCTGGACGCCGTGAGAGCGACCTCCCAGCCATCGCCGAGGAGTTTGCAGACGCCATCCACTTCGTGCACCTGCGCAACACCCAGCACCTCACCGACCGCAGCTTCTACGAGAGCGGCCACCTCTATGGCTCACTCGATATGCCTAAGATTGTTGAGGTATTGCTCCGCGAGCAGAAGCGCCGCATCGCCGAGGGCCGCAAGGATATCCGCATGCCATTCCGTCCCGACCACGGTATCCGCCTGCTCACCGACCTCGACGAGGACAAGTACAATGTAGGCTACCCACTCGTAGGCCGTATGCGCGGCTTGGCCGAGATCGACGGTCTCCAGCACGGTATCTGGCACTTGCTAAAGAACGAGTAGTTTTTTCATAATGCTCCGATTATATGATAATGGCGGATTGATGGAAGCATCAGCCCGCCATTATTTTTTTCCTGATATGGAAAAAGAAAGAGACCGAGAGTTTTCGCAACTGTCGGTCTCAAAGGGAATTAATACAAAAATAATGAAAAATAAATAATTATATGTAGGGTTTGTTTTGGGTCTATTCGTATCTGAGCGCCGTTATCGGGTCCAGATTTGCGGCTTTCTTGGCCGGATACCAGCCGAAGAATATGCCTGTGGCCGCACACACCACAAACGACAGTATCACCGACGAAATGCTGATGATGAAGGGCCAGTCGAGGGCGAATGTTATCAGCCAGCTCAGCAATAGTCCGAATACTATTCCTATAAGGCCTCCCACCAGGCTCAGCATGCTGCTCTCCAGCAGAAACTGCGCCATGATGTCGCGGCTGCGTGCGCCGATGGCCGTCCTTAGTCCAATTTCCTTGGTGCGCTCGGTTACTGTGACATACATGATGTTCATGATGCCGATGCCGCCCACCAGCAGCGAAATGGATGCAATGGCCGCCAGCAGTATGGTCAGGAATCCCGTTACGGTATTCATCATGCTGAGCAGCTCGGCCTGAGTCCTTACGTTGAAGTCGTTGTCGTCGTCGTCCTTTATCTTGTGGGAACGCCTGAGCGCCTCTGTAATCTCGTCTACTGCAATGTCGCATGCGTCTTCCGATACAGCCGACGCATATATCATGTGGATATACTGGGTGGCTAGTATTCGTTTCATCACTGTGGAGTAAGGGGCTATCACGATGTCGTCCTGATCCTGGCCCATCTGGTTTTCCCCCTTCTCGGCCAATACTCCTATTATCTTGAACGGTATCTTGCCGAACCTTATCTCCTGTCCTATGGGGTTGATGCCGTCGGGGAAGAGGTTTTCCACCACGGTTTGTCCCACCAGGCACACTTTCTTGAATTCCTTGATGTCGTTTTCGGTGAAGTTGGTGCCTCTTTCTATGTCATATTTGCGGATCTTTATCAGGTCCTCGTTGCCGCCCTGCATCGATCCGGGCCAGTTGTTGGCGCCCCTTACCATCTGTCCGGCTGCGCTCACCATTGGCGAGGCCATCTCCACACTCTTGCACTGGCTCATTATCACCTCCACATCCTTGGTGGTGAGCGATTGCGAGTTGGAGTTTCCCAAGTTTACTCCGCCTTGCCTCTGGCTGGCCCTCATCACCATTATCAGGTTGGTGCCCATGGATGATATCTGGCCGTTGATGTTCTGGGTGGAGCTCTGTCCCAGGCTTACCATCGCTATCACCGACGATATGCCTATTATTATGCCCAGCATCGTAAGCAGCGATCTCATCTTGTTTCTCAGGATGGCCTGATACGCTATCTTTATAAGATTGCTGAAGTTCATGGCATTTTTGATTTTTGATTTCCGATTTTTTGATTTCTGAGATTGCTTAATCAAAAATCAAAATACTATTAAATCGAAAATTAGTTAGTAGTCTTCGCTTTGTGGCAGGGCCTCCAGTGCAGCCTTGGCCGATTGTGTGTCTACTGCCACGTCTTTGGTTACCTTGCCGTCGCGCAGCATTATGGTGCGTGATGTAAACACTGCAATATCAGGTTCGTGGGTTACAAACACTATGCTCTTGCCTTTGCTGTGGAGGTCCTGAAACAGCGACATTATCTCGTATGATGTCCTGGTGTCGAGGTTTCCGGTGGCCTCGTCGGCCAGCAGTATCACGGGATCGTTCACTATGGCTCTTGCTATGGCCACTCGCTGCTGTTGGCCTCCCGACATCTGGTTGGGCATGTGCCACATTCTGTCTTGCAGGCCTACCTGTTCCAGGGCGTGTATGGCTCTGGAGCGGCGCTCCTTGGATGATATGTCCTTGTTGTAGAGCAGGGGCAGCTCCACCTGCTCCACGGCCGATGTCCTGGGCAGGAGGTTGTAGCTCTGGAATACGAAACCTATCTTCCTGTTCCTCACGTTGGCCAGCTGGTCTTTCGACAGATTGCTTACTGCAATGTTGTCGATGAAATATTCACCGGAGGTTGGCTTGTCCAGACAGCCCAGTATGTTGAGCATGGTGGATTTTCCGCTGCCGGATGTTCCCATTATGCTTACGAACTCGCCTTTGGTGATCTCGAAGCTTACACCCCTCAGGGCTTTTACCACTTCGCTGCCCACGACGAACTCGCGTCTCAGGTTCTCTATTCTTATTATCGATTCGCTCATGTTATGTTACCTGTTTGGTCCGCCCTGTCTCCTGTCTCTTGGAGGTCCTGGCAGAAACGATGCTCCGCCCTTGCCGCGCTGGTCCTCTTCCTTGTGTATTGTGGCCGACAGTACTATGGTGTCGCCGGGCTGGATGCCGCCTTGTTTCACTATGGCGTTTACACCGTCGTCAAGTCCGGTCTCTACAGCTACGGGGTGTATGTCGTTGCCGTTTTTTACCCATACAGTCTGGCTGTTGCCGGTGTTGGCGTTGGCATCAGGGTCCTGATACTTGCCCATCATCATCAATACTTCCTCTGATGGCCAGAAGTTTACAGCCTCCAGCGGTACACAGAGGGCGGTCTCTGTGCGGGTGATTATTGATATGCTGGCCGTCATGCCGGGGTAGAGTTTCTCGTCGGGGTTTGGGGCATGTATCACCACGGTGTAGGTAACCACGTTGCTGGTGGTGATTGGCTTCAGCCTTATGGACTGCACAGTGCCCTCGAAAACCTCGCCGTTGTATGCGTCCACGGTGAATGTGCATCTCTGTCCCACCTTTACCTGGCCTATGTCGGCCTCGTCAACATTGGCCTCCACCTGCATGTTCTTGAGGTCTTTGGCTATCACGAACAGTGTAGGGGTGCTGAACGATGAGGCCACTGTCTGGCCTTCCTCTATGTCCTTGCTCAAGATTACGCCGTCTATCGGCGAGTAGATTTCGGCATATCCCAGGTTCACCTTGGCCTCGCGGAGCTGAGTCTGAGCGTTCAGTAGTGATGCCTTGGCCTGTATCAGCTGGTTTTCGGCGTCCTCCATGTCTACCTGTGTGGCGGCCTTGGCCTCGTAGAGCTCCTTGGTGCGGTTGTAGGTCTGCTGGGCGCGCTTCAGGGCACTCTCCTGCGATGTTACTGAGTTGTTGGCCTGGGTAAGGCGCTCCGATAGCGTGGATTTGTCGAGCTCGGCCAGCAGCTGACCCTTGGTTACGTGGCTGTTGTAGTCCACGTATAGTTTCTGCACTATGCCTGATACCTGCGTGCCCACTTCCACCTCGTCTACGGGCTCCAGGTTTCCGGTGGCGGTAACGTTGTTCTGCACGGTGTTTTCCGATGCCACTTGTGTGGAGAATGTCAGCTCCCTGCTGGATGGCCAGCACGCCTTCAGCATTATCAGCAATAGTATTACACCTATTATTATAAGTATTATTTTCTTCTTCATTTTTGATTTATTACATTTTTGATTTTTCATTTTTGATTTTTGATTTATGTAATCGAAAATCAAAAATCAAGAAATGCTACAGTCCTATGCTTTCGCCGGTGTATATGTCCAGTATCTTTCGGTAGAGGATAAAACCGTATTTCACATTTATGTATTCGTTGAGTACCGATATGTAGTTGTTTTGCTGTTGGAGCAGGTCCACAGCCACAATGGATCCCACCTCGAATCTTTTCTTGTAGGCGGCAAAGCTGGCGGCGTAGGCGTCTTTGCGCTGCTGATACGCCTTGTATCTCTGATACTCCAGGTTTGTGTTCCGCCATTGGTTTATCACCGTTCGTGTAATCTCGTTCTCGGTCTGGCGGAGGTCCAGCTCGGCCTGTTGCTGCTGAATCCTGGCTCTGGTGATGTTGAGTTTGGTTTGTCCTCGGTCCCAGATGGGGTAGGAGAGGGATACGCCTATCTGCTGGGTGAATCTGTCGTTAAGCTGGTTGCCGAATTTTTCGAAATCGGTATGTCCCGTGCTGATGCCTGCCGATGCCGATATCGAGGGGCGGCGTCCGGCCTTGGAAATCTCGAGAGCTGTGTTTGCGATCTCCATGGTGTTTTTGGCCAGCATCATGTCGGGCATGTGCTGCTTGGCCTGTGCCACGGCGTCGTCCTGGCTCATCATTACGGCCATGGCGTCTATTGCGGAAGTATCAGGGGCTATTATGCTGAGCTCGGCGTAGGGGTCCATGCTCATGTATTGCTTCAGGTTCAGCAGCGATGTCTCCAGTGATATGGCGGTGTTCAGCGAGTCGGTAATGTCGCGCTGATACTGGGCTTTCAGCATCAGGTAGTCGCTCTCTATCATTGCGCCCAGGCTGTATCTTTTTTCGCCTCGGGCCAGCTCCTCTCTCGACGAGCTCATTATTCCGCTCTGATAGTTTAGCCTCTCTATGCACGACAGGGCGTTCAGGTATTCGTTGAGTATCTGTATTGTAAGCTGGTCGTCGTATTGCGAGGTCTGTATCTTCGATTGCTCTGCCTGCAGGCGGTTTTGCTCAATGGTGTTCTTTATCTGCCCGCCGTTGTATATTGTCTGGCTGGCGTTTATGCTGTAGTTGCCCGATATGTTCACCTTGTCCATGCTGCCGGTGTGGCTCATGTTCTCGCTGGCCGATGCGTTTACCGACGGCAGGCGGTTGTTTTTGCTCTGCTGATACGCGGCCTCGCTGCTCTCCTCGTTCAGCATTCGCGATTTGCGGGTATAGCTGTTGCCCATGGCGTATTGCAGGCAGTCCTCCAGGGTGAAGCTGAAGGAGCTGATGCTGTCGCCGGGAGCCTGAGCCGCTGCCGATACCGCTATTGCCAATGCCATGCAGAGCATGGAGAGTTTCTTAATCATTTGTAGGGTGTGTTTTTCTTATTACACCCTTTTGATACGGAGTGTCCGATAAGGTTTAATCTGAAAAGTATTAAAAAAAGTGAATTGCTTTATCTCCTTGCTATCGGCATTGTCTGGTTCATGGTGTTGGCTATCATCATTATGGAGCTGGAAACCTCCAGTATGTCGAAATCCTTGCTGATATTCAGGGAGTAGATAGTCTCGCCGCTGAGCTCCATTACATGTTCCAGCTCGTGGTCCACGAAATGGAGGCTTGGGAACTTGTTTACCAGGTTTTGGCGCAGCACGCTTGTATACTGCGCGCACAGCTGTGTAACCTCTGCTGTAAAATCGTAGTAGAAAATCTCGTCCTGCTGTTTGGCATACCATTGCTTGAAGTCGTCGTATTTCTTGTCGGTGTTCAGGCTTATGATATCCTTTCCCTGATTCTGGGTGTTAAGCACAATGCAGTGCTCTGTTTGGTTGTCGATGTCGTTCCGTATTGTCATCTCCTTGTGCAGGTTGGTCACCTTGATGCCTTCCAGATAGATATCGCCATTGTGGCGGCAGAATCTCACCTTGCTCAGGTCTATTCCTATGAGGGCCTTTTCGTGATACTTCTTTATATAGAGTACTCTTTGGTTGGTGTTGCTGGAAAACATGCCCAGTATCTTGTCTTCCTTGATGTCGCGGCCGTATTTGTTGTCGCGCACATATTCCTCCTTTACTATGTAGCCTTCCTTCTCGTATTCCATCTGCTCCAGTTTCAATACGAGGTTGGCGTTGCTGCTTATCGACTTGTATTGCTTGGCGGTGTCGAGTTCCGATTCCAGTCGCTTGATCTCCTTCTCGCGCTCCTCGGCCTTCTGCTCCTGGAACTTCACCTTGCTCTCCAGCTCCATTTTCTCGTCCATGAGCTGTTTCTGGGCCGAGAATCCCTCGTTTAGCCTCTCTTCCACCTCCTCGTCAATAATCTTGTTGATGGGCTTGTATATGATGTATGTCAGGAAAATCGATATCAGATTGCTTGCTATTATGCAGATAAGGCTGGGCAGCATTGTGGTGTCCAGATATGAGAATACCACGATATTGCCTATCAGCAATAGTCCGCACGCCGCTATGGTGATTACTTTCTTGGTATCGGCCCAAAGTTTCTTTATGTTGAAGTAGTTGCTCATGATGGTTGTTAGTAGCAGAATCTTGTGGCAATGTTGTTTGCTGTGGCAATGTCGCCGCTGTCGGCAAAATGCCAGTATGCCGCATTTATCATTCTTGGAATGTCGGTTACTATCTTGATATTCAATAGTTTTGATAATTCGAAGAAATGCATTTTCTTAGATTCAGTGTTGGCAAGCTCTCCGATTTTCTCTTCCTGGTATTTGTCGAAAGATCTCTGCCGTTTTATCCACATGTGAGCTGGGATAAGGGTGGCCTTCTCCAGATCGTTGGCTATATCGGGAGTTACGGATATGTTGCCTGCTATCAGGGATTCCACAAAGTTGGTATCCTTGCCAATCATCTTGGCAAACTCTTTTGCAGCGATTCCCATCTCTGACAATTTCTCCTCAAGCATCTCACCGGGGTGGTATGCTATGGCTATCTTTTCCAGTTTATATAGTTTCTTATTTTCCATGGTAGTTTGTTATTTCGTTAATTTCTACACTTTTTATTTCCAACCAGATGTATTTGCCGTTCTCGTCGGTTGGTATCGGTTTTTCATGCGGCTCAAAAATCAGCCTGTATGGCTTGTCAAGGTCGCAAGCCCATTGACCTTTCCGGTTTCCTGTCAGCTCGTGATAATGCCCAGGAAATGTGCGCAAGTCTTCTAAACTGTTAGCGTCACTCAAGTCCAGAATACGGGTGCTGAACAGTTTTGCTCTTTTGGCGCCTAATTCCTTCAAGCATTTTCTCGGATTATCAGCGAGTTCCTTTAGTTCTTTGTTGTTAAAATATACATCCATTGTTTGTGTTGCATTTTCATCCCCCAAAATTAGAAAAATATTTTCATAATGACAAGAAAAACTATTACCTTTGCGGAGTTATAAAAACAATTGCAAAATATCATGAACAATACCGGTAAAATTCCTGTAACCATTCTTACAGGCTTTTTGGGTGCAGGCAAAACTACACTTCTGAATAATATCATCAAGAAATATTCCGACAAGAAATTTGCCGTAATCGAGAACGAGTTTGGCGAGGTGGGCATCGACGGCGGCCTTATCGTGGGCAATGTGTCCAATGTGTTTGAGCTAAGCAACGGATGCCTCTGCTGCAATCTTACCGACGATCTGGAGCAGACCCTCAACAACTTGTTGACATCGAAATACGATTTCGACAATCTTCTGGTGGAGACCACGGGCATTGCCGATCCTGCCGGTGTGATTGATACTTTTGTGGCTTTCGAGGAATTCCAGCGCAAGTTTATTGTGGATTCTGTGATTTGTCTGGCTGATGCTATGACCTACGAGGAGTCTGCCGACGAGGAGCCCGAGGTTCACCGTCAGCTCGCCGTGGCCGATATCATCATTCTCAACAAGATAGAGGATGTGGCCCCAGAGCAGGGCGAGCGCGTAAAGAAGCTTATCCGCTCAGTAAACCCTACCGCCAGGATGTACTGCGTGTCGCATGCGAATATCAGCAACTGCGATATTTTGGATACATTTGCCTACACCTCGGCCAGCGTGGAGAAGCAGGTGCTCGATTTCAGGAACGCGACTCCGCTCAAGTTCGATATGATGGATATGGACAATACCCTCATGTTTGCCAAGAATCCATCCAACAAGCATAATAATGCATTCCGCCACAGCATAGTATCAGAGGCCTTTACCATAAAGGGCAGCCTCGACGAGCAGAATTTCGTATACTGGATGCAGGGTATACTCCAGTACAACTCGGCATCGGTATATCGTGTAAAGGGCATACTCTCCATAGCCGGCAAGGACAATAAGTATATATTGCAGTCGGTGCGCAACTATTTCCTGGTGGAGGAGGCCGAGCCTTGGCAGCCCAATGAGGAAAGATACTCCAAGATTGTGTTCATTGGCAAGAAACTGGACCGAGATGCCATCCAGGGCTATCTGGAGGGATTTGTGATTTAGAGTAAAGATAAATAGAGTAAAGATTAAAGAAGACAATGCGTAGAAACAATAATAAACACAGAAATACACCATCGGCTCCGTCCGAGATCAAGTTTGTCTCCGACAAGGATTCTCCGCTCCTGGAGCTCCTTCTCGAGAAGATAAACGACCGCAGCAAGACCAAGGTACGCGAAATGCTCAAGAGCGGACGCGTGGTGGCCGGCGGCATTGCAACATCAGCTTTCGATTTTCCTGTAAAGCGCGGCATGGAGATCCGCATACTGCCTCGTCCAAAGCTTATGAAGGAAGGCGGTATCAGCAGCTCGCAGCTCGATATCCTCTACGAGGACTATGATGTCATAGTGATAAACAAGAAGGAGGGCCTGCTGTCGGTGGGCACCAATGCCGACAAGGAAAACACCGCCTACCATATTGTGAACATGCACGTGAAGAAGCAGGGCCGCAACCACCATATATATGTGGTTCACCGACTGGACCGCAAGACTTCGGGCGTGATGATGTTTGCCAAGTCGATGGCCAGCCGCGACATTCTCCGCAACAACTGGAGCGAGATGGTAACAGAGCGGTCGTATTTTGCCGTGGTGGAGGGTGTGCCTCAGTACAAGCGTGATACTATAAAATCCTACCTCACCGAGGACAAGATGCTCAAGATACATTCGTCGTTCATCAACAATGGCGGACAGATGGCGGTTACCAATTACGAGGTGCTCCAGAGCAACGACGAGTATTCGCTCGTGAAGTGCAACCTCGATACCGGCCGCAAGAATCAGATCCGCGTTCAGATGTCGGCAATAGGTCATCCTGTGGCCGGCGACGCCAAATACGACGCCAAGACCAATCCGCTGAAGCGTGTGTGCCTCCATGCAGCCACTCTCCAGTTCAAGCATCCCAAAACTGGCAAGCTTATGAAGTTCGAGGTTCCCGTTCCCAACGGTTTCTTCAAGATTGTAAAGAAACAGGATGCTCCCAAGGCCGATGAGGCTAAGTAAATAAAGCAATGGTAGGGTAAAGACGGACCGCGGTCCGTCTCTACAGAAAAAGCCGTGAGTTCAAAATCATTGAGCTCACGGCTTTATTTCATTTATCCGTTTTATTCTTTTTACTTGAACAGGCTTCCCAAAATGCTGCGTGTAAGTTTTCCAAGAAGACCACCGCCGCTGGATGTCGACGATGTCTTTTTCTTTGACGAGCTTGACGCTGGCTTGCTGAGGTTTTTGGTGGCCTCTTTGGCTATGGTGTTTACGGTAGTCTTCACCAGTCCACCCAGGAATCCGCCGTTCGACGACGATTTCGATGTCTTGGCTTTCTCCTTGGCTTCTTTTTCCTTCTGCTTGGCAGCCTCAGCCTTCTCCTTTTCCTTCTGAGCCTTCTCTGCAAGCTCCAGCAACACCTCGAACGCGCTCTCGCGGTCTATGGCCTTGTCGTATTTGCCGTAAATCCTTGATCCCTTTATTATTGTAGAGCGCTGATACTCTGTTACTGCGCCTATCTGGCTTAGTGGGAACAGTATCTTGCAACGCTCCACTACGGTAGGCGCGCCCTTCTCGTCGAGCAGCGATACCAGAGCCTCGCCGGTCTCAAGCTCCTGGATGGCATCCACGGTGCTGAAGTTGGGGTTGGCGCGGAAACTCTCTGCCGCAGCCTTCACAGCCTTCTTGTCCTTGGGAGTGTAGGCCCTCAGGGCGTGCTGAACCCTGTTGCCCAGCTGTCCAAGAATAGCATCAGGAATATCGCTTGGGCTCTGCGAGATAAAGTAGATGCCCACGCCCTTGCTTCGTATCAGACGTACCACCTGCTCTATCTTGTCTATCATTCCCTTTGATGTGCCGTCGAAGAGCATGTGGGCCTCGTCGAAGAAGAATACCAGCTTTGGAAGGTCCATGTCGCCAACCTCGGGCAGAGTGGTGTAGAGCTCGCTCATGAGCCATAGCAGGAACGATGAGTAGAGTTTTGGATTCATCATCAGCTTGTCGGCGGCCAATACGCTCATTACGCCCTTGCCGCCCTCGGTCTGCATAAGGTCCTGAATATCAAAGGCAGGCTCGCCGAAAAACTTGTCGCCGCCCTGATTCTCGAGCGCCAGGAGCGATCTCTGTATTGCGCCCACGCTTGCCGAGCTGATGTTGCCGTACTGGCTGGTGTACTGCGATGCGTTTTTGCTCACGTAGTCGAGCATGGAGCGGAGGTCCTTCATATCAAGGAGCAAGAGTCCGTTGTCGTCGGCTATGCGGAACACGATGTTCAGCACGCCTGTCTGAGTCTCGTTGAGTTCCAGCAGGCGTCCCAGCATATCAGGACCCATGTCGCTGATGGTGCATCTCATTGGATGACCCTGCTCGCCGTATACGTCGTAGAAACGTACCGGGCAGCTCTGGAATACTGGATTTGGAACCTCGAACTCGTCTTTGCGTTTCTCTATGAACTTGCTCATGGCGCCCACCTGGGAGATGCCGCTGAGGTCGCCCTTCATGTCGGCCATGAAACATGGCACTCCGGCCTGGCAGAAAGTCTCAGCCAACACCTGAAGAGTTACAGTCTTTCCTGTACCGGTGGCTCCGGCTATGAGGCCGTGACGGTTGGCCATCTTGCCTACAATGCTCACTGGTCCGTTTTCGCAGTGTGCGATATATAGTCCTTTGTCTTGAAGATACATAATTCCTTTGATTTTTTTGGTGATTACTGATGCGAAAGGTAGTAATAATTTATTGGAATACCAAAAAATATTTTTAGGGGAAATTAATTTTGATATTACAAACTCAAAATAATGTAAGCAGACACTTTATATATGAATTGTTTTTCTTACTTTTGTCGCATTATCAAACCTTTTATATAAAACGATATGAAAAGAATCATCATTCCCATTGCCGCGATGATGCTCTGGGCATCGTGTGTGGCTCCTGACAGCAAGGAGGAGGATCCAACTCCTGAAGACAAGACCATTGTGGACAACAACAACGGCAACGGCAACCAGAACCAGTCCAACGACAATGGCAACGGAAACGGCAACAACAACGGCCAAGCCGGAACCACCGACAATGGCAATAACAAGGACGATGGCAAGATGCAGATAGATGCATACGTGCCTGACACCAATTTTGCATCGGAGGCCGAGCGAAAGGCTGCGGACCTGGTTGACAATTCCATCAAGAAGACCATCGAGATCCTGGGTGAATGTCAGTACCCAAAGACCTATACCCTCACGGTTGCCAAATACGACAAGGAGCCTGCCCGAGAGAGCCTCGACGACATCACGAAGGAGGTTTACGACAGTCTCTACCACTGCGCTCTCAGATACGAGCCATTTCACTACGACGGCTCCAGATTTGACGAAGGCAAAAACCCTGTAACCGACAAGTTTTTCGCATCGGTTTTTTTGGGGGCTTACGATGCGTTGAGGAAGGATTTTCCCGAGCTCACCCAGTTTTTCGCCATGGACTTTCTTGAAAGCTCCAGGAGCGACATCTATACAGAATGGATAAAACCTGGAGGACACGGCAACAGCTCTTCCGACAAGGAATCCACAATAGAATACCGCGAGGTTTTCGATGCCGCCATCGATAGAATCATCAAGGCCATGCCTAAGAATCTCTGCGACTTCGACAAATACCGCTACATAGCCACATTCGTCTGCATCCACAATACCTACGACCAATCGAAGAAAACCGTGGGCGCATACTGGCCTTGCTACAATGTAATCATCAACAAGACATCGGTATGCTCGGGATATGCGGCGACATTCCAATACCTATGCAGGAAGGCCGGGCTCTGGTGCGAGAAGAACGATGGCACACAGGAAGGCGGCGACCACGCCTGGAACAAGATCATGATAGACGGCAAGACCTACCTCTGCGACTGCACCTTTGCCGACAGCTATTCACCCAACACTTTCGACTGGATGCGTCATTTCGTCCAGGGAGAATACGAACGCGAGTACATAGGTGAATATCTGGATATGGACGGCAAGCCATTCCAGACAACCGGAGCTAAGGGCACCGACCTCTGGGAATAATATCCAAAAATAATAATCATAAAAAAAGCGCTTCCGCATCAGCAACCTGACGCAGAAGCGCTTTAATTATCCATTGTCCATTATCAATTTTCCATTGATGCTATGCCTCTGGAAGCTCGATGTCCTCGTCGGCGAGTTTCTTGAGGATGTTGTTGATATCGCAGTTGGCTGATACGAGGTCCGCAACCTTGTCGATGGCGATACGCTCCTGACGCATGTCGTCGCGCCAGCGGATTGTAACGGTGTTGTCCTTCAGGGTGTCGTAGTCGACGGTTACGCAGAAAGGAGTACCGATGGCATCCTGACGGCGGTAACGCTTTCCGATGGTGTCCTTCTCCTCGTAGCGGCAGTCGAAACGGTAAGAGAGGTCCTTCATGAGCTTCTCGGCAATCTCTGGAAGGCCATCCTTCTTCACCAAAGGAAGAACGGCTACCTTTACAGGGGCCAAAGCTGCAGGAATCTTGAGAACCACACGCTTGTCCACCTTGCCGTCCTCGCTCTTTATCTCCTCCTCCTTGTAAGATGCAGAGAGGATAGAGAGGAACATACGGTCCAATCCGATAGAAGTCTCGAGAACGTAAGGAACGTAACTCTCGTTGATCTCAGGATCGAAGTAAGTGATCTTCTTGCCAGAGTACTGCTGGTGCTGAGAGAGGTCGAAGTTGGTGCGTGAGTGGATACCCTCCACCTCGCGGAATCCCATTGGGAAGTTGAACTCGATATCTGTAGCGGCGTTGGCGTAGTGGGCCAGCTTCTCGTGATCGTGGTAGCGGTAGTTCTCAGCACCGAAGCCGAGAGCCTCGTGCCACTTGCGGCGCATTGTCTTCCAGTACTTGAACCAGCGCATCTCTGTGCCAGGCTTGATGAAGTACTGCATCTCCATCTGCTCGAACTCGCGCATACGGAAGATGAACTGACGTGCCACAATCTCGTTACGGAAGGCCTTACCGATCTGTGCGATACCGAAAGGAATCTTCATGCGGCCGGTCTTCTGTACGTTCAGGTAGTTTACGAAGATACCCTGGGCAGTCTCGGGACGGAGATAGATTGTAGAGGCCTCCTCTGATACCGAACCCATCTGAGTCTTGAACATGAGGTTGAACTGACGAACCTCTGTCCAGTTCTTTGTACCTGATATAGGGCAAACAATCTCGCAGTCGATGATAATCTGACGGAGCTCCTCAAGATCGTTGGCGTTCAGGGCCTTGTCGTAGCGTGCTGTAAGCTCGTCGATCTCCTTCTGGGTGGCGAGTACGCGCTCGTTTGTTGAAAGGAACTGCTCCTTGTCGAACTTGTCTCCGAAACGCTTTGCAGCCTTCTCCACTTCCTTCTCAATCTTGGCGTAGAGCTTGTCGCGGTGCTCCTCGATGAGGTTGTCGGCGCGGTAACGCTTCTTGGAATCCTTGTTGTCGATGAGTGGGTCGTTGAAAGCCGATACGTGGCCTGATGCCTCCCAAGTCTTAGGATGCATGAATATGGCGGCGTCGATACCCACGATGTTCTCGTGGAGACGTGTCATGAACTTCCACCAGTATTCCTTTATGTTGTTCTTGAGCTCAACGCCGTTCTGACCGTAGTCGTAAACGGCAGCCAAACCGTCGTAAATCTCACTTGATGGGAATATGAAACCGTATTCCTTGCAGTGTGAGATGATTTTTTTAAGATTATCTTCTTGCTGTGCCATTTTATATGTTTGTTTTTATTAATAATCTGTTTTGGGCATTTAGTTTGCGCATGCCTTCAGCAGTCTTTCCGCGCCCTTGCGTATTACCTCGTCGGGACGGGCGAAACAGATGCGTATCACATTTGTCTTGGTCTTGTTGTGATAGTATGTCGACATTGGGAAAGCCGCCACTGAATAATCCTTTGCCAGTCGCAGGCAGAACTCGGTATCAGGCTCTGATGATATTTCGGAGTAGTCCACCAGCTGAAACCACGTACCCTCCGATGGGATAAGCTTGTACTTGCTGTCTTTCAGCAGACTGCACAATAGGTCGCGCTTGGCCTGATATGCGTCTCGTATTTTCTCCATGATGCCTGGGTTTGACGACAGCACCTCCGATACGGCGTATTGGAATGTTGAATTGCTTCCGTTGCAGATATAGTTGTG
Organism: Bacteroidales bacterium; assembly: GCA_045597465.1. GTDB lineage: Bacteria > Bacteroidota > Bacteroidia > Bacteroidales > UBA3824 > UBA3824. Next base: position 51,571 of record JAZLKG010000028.1, read on the forward strand.
CATGCGGCGTATCTCGGCGGTAATGTCGGCTGGAGCGCAGCATATTCCGGTTTTCCAGCCTGTCGCGTTCATGGCCTTGCTTATCGAGGATATCACAATCGACTGCTTGGCCAGGGCCGGAAACTTTGTGATGGATACAAATGGTTTCCCGAAAGTGAGGAACGAGAAAGTCTCGTCGGCCAGCACTGTTATCTTGTTGCCCACCACGATTTTCTGGAGGTTCCGGTAGTCGTCGTCGGTATACACCATTCCTGACGGTGTGTGTGGCGAGTTTACAATTATCATCTTTGTGCGCTGGTTTATCATGCGTATCACCTCGTTCCAGTCCACACGGTAGTCGGGATGTCTCAGGGTCACGAAAATCGGCGTTCCGCCGTTTATCCTGATGGCGGGCACATAGTTTTCGTGGCATGGCTCTATGATAATCACCTCGTCGTCCTCGTGGATTATCGCCGTTATTGCCGCCCAAATGGCCTCCGAGGCTCCGGCTGTTACAGTTATGTCGGTGTCAGGGTCATATTGGTAATAGTGCTCCTTTATCATGTAATCCGATACGGCCTTCCTGAGCTGCCATAGTCCTTCCACCGGCGCATATTGGCTTGTGCCGGTCTGCAGGTGTTTCGCAATGCAGTTTTTCAGCTGCTGAGGCATGTCCAAAGCAGGCACTGCGGCTGCCATGTTTATGCAGTCGCTGCTTGTTTCGGCAATCTTCTTTATCTCTGCCAATGCTGTTCTGGATGGTTCTGGTAGTTTTGAGCGTATCATTTTTTCGTCTCTGATTTGGCTGGTAAAGTTACAAAAAAAATCCATTCTCCCAAAAAATATTTCTTTCGGAAGAATGGATTTTTCAATTATGTGTCAGGTTGGCTCTTTTTTTTACTCTTCTATCCTGTTGCCCCTCTGGTCAATGTAGAAGTATATGGTGTCTCCCTCGGCCACTTTCAGGCATACCAGGGCGCGTCCGTTGTAGAAAGTCTCGCCCTTTGCGTCCATCTTTTTGTAGTTGAAGTCGAACACAGGGGCAATCTTCACATTGCCAAGGGTGTCCACATATCCAAATTTGCCCTTTTCGGGATCCATTGGGTCGTACTTGTACTTGAAGAGCCTGAGGCCTTCTGTTGGGCGTCGCATGCTCAGGAAGTATGTTGCGCTGTCGGTGCTGATGTTTTTCTGCACCATCTCCAGATAGCTGTTTTTCTCTATGAGAGCCTTGCGGTATCCGGCCTCGGCGGCGGTGTCGGTGTTGTCGTACCTCAGCGCGCGCTCGTATGCGTTTATCGCTGAATCTATGAAGTGAGGCTTGTCGGCCGATATGTGGCTCAGGTAGTAGTCGCCGCGGCTCTGGTGTATGGCCACCGGTGTCGACGATGCCATTACCTCTGTCTTTGGTTCGCCGCCCTCCACGTATTCCACAACGGTCCTGTTCAGCCACCAGAACAGCCATGCTGCGGCCAGCAGTATCAGGACGATGATCACGATGCCCCATATTGCCTTGGTGCGTAGTTTCTCGGCTTTTTCCAGCTCCCTGATATTTGGGTCTATCTTTCTGGCCTTGAAATAGAGGTATGGCGCTATGAATATGTTCAGCCAGCTGAGCAGCGGATGCTTGAAATAGTTGCTGTTGTTCAGCTGCTTGGCCAGCTCCAGTCTTTTCTTGAGTTTCTCGTTGAATGGGTCCAGGTCTATCGCCTTCTCGAAATTCTTGATGGCGTTTCCAAACTCGCCTACCTGGAGATACGATTCTGCCATGGCCTCCAGATGCTTGGCCTCGGCCTCGTCGTCTCTTATCAGCGACGACAATACGTCGTTTTCCACACGTGTGGTGGTGTTTATCCTTTCTTCCCAGTCTTCGGTGGTGTCCTTGGCCTTCTTGTAGCTCTCGGCTGCGTTTATGTAGTCGCGCTGGGCAAACTTCAGGTCACCGTTTATCATATAGTATTTGTAGTGGAGGTTGTAGCAAGCCTCGTCTACTCCCTTGTTGTATTCTTCCTTCAGCTTGTCGTCGTCCAGCAGCTGCTTGGCGTTGGCGTACTCGTATATGTACAGTCCGCGCGAAAACTGCTTGTTGGTCACGTAAATCTTGGCTTTCTTTACCAGCTCCTTGCCTTTGAATTTCGACATGTCGCCGAATACAAAGTCGTTCAGGTAGTTTTTCACATTGCTCTTGTCGCGGCGGTCGTCAAACACTTTTCGCTGGTTGTTGCCCTTTTCGGTGGGTAGGGCCAGTTTCTCGGCCTCCAGTGCCTCGAATTTCTGCTTGAAGTTCCACGACATAGTAAGCTGGCTGAGAGTTGGTTCTGCAACGGCTGATTTTTTCCGGGCCTGTCTATCGTCGTCGCTCTCGGTGTCAGGCGCTGCGGTTGCTGCGTGCATCGATGCTATTACGGCTATGGTCTTGTCCACGTTGCTGTCCACCACGGCGGTTACGGGTTCGTTGCCGCTGGTCTCTGATGCTGCTGTCTCTGATGCTTCTGATACAGCAGTCTGCTCTGGGATATCCAGGGCGGGTATTTCTATGATTGGGTTTTCGGTGTCTGGGCTCTTTCCTTCCATGTCGGAGTCGGTCACGAAATCCAGCATTTCTGTAATCTCGTTCACAGGAATCTGTATAGGCTCGAAACCCGAAGCTGATTTTCTTCTTGGGATGTTTTCTGTTCCAGGGAATTCCTGGTCCAGGTCTGCTATCATGTCTTCCAGCTTGTCGGTCAGGAAAACAATCGGTGTGATGCCGTTTTCCTGCTTGATGCGCAGCGACCAGTTTTCCCACCAGTTGCTCTCCTCCGGGGTGAACTCCAGAGGCAACAGCAGATACCATTCGGTAATCTTGTTGGCCATCATGTATGGCAGGTTGTCGTTGAGCGCCTTCCTTATCTGCCCCTTCCTGGAATTGGAAACGCCGTCCAGAAAATATTTGGCCAGAAACACCTTGCATTTCTTGCTCAGGTTGTGTTCTGCCTCATTTATCAAGTCGGCGTTCTTGATGGTGAATTCGGGGTATTTTTTTTGCATCAGAATCTCGCAGAGGTTTGTAAACCCAACCCTGGCATCCTGCTCGTTCTGGTATTTAGCCTTGAAATCGTCCCAATTGAATCTCATAATCGTCTGTGTGTCAAGTAATTCTTTATACAATGATTTTTTGCTGTACGTATTAGCAAATATATAAAGAAATATTTGATTCCGCAAAATAAAAACCTATGTTTTTTATTCGTCCCAGCCAATGGCCAGGGCGCCTTTCTCCTTTGGGTTGTATATCAGGAAGTAGTAGTACAGCCCCTCCGACAATCCCTCTATGGGCACAATGTTGCCGTTCACCTTTGCCTTCATCAGCTCCTGGCCGTTAGCGTTGCACAGCACCAGTGTGTCGTCGTCATACGCCTGGCTGAGAGTCAGGTCGAATGCCTCGTTTGGCTTGTGGTCGAATGTCGATTTTGTGGAAGCTGTCTGCAGCAATGCCTCGAATTCCTCTGGCATGTTGGAGAATCCCTTGTCGGGAGCGGTGGCCGAAGCCAGTGTGCTGATGCCGTTTGCTCCGGTCTGGTTTTCCTTTGATGAGCTTTGCAGTATCAGGCCTATCGATATGCCTACCACCAGGCATGCCGCCAGCGACATTATTATCATCCTTATGGTCTTGCCGCGGCCCTGGGCCTTGGTGGCGCCGGCTTCCCTTGCTATGGAGGCAATCTCCAGTATCTCTGCGGCCAGGTCGTCGTCCTGGGCCATCAGGTCAATTTCTTGGTCTGTAAGTCTTGCAGGCAGGCCGTTCACGTAGTCGGCCAGTCTGGCTTTCAGATTGTTGTCGATCTCTCTCATGATTTTTAGTCTTTTTATTGTTATTGCACAAGTTTTTTGCTCTGTTATCTATCCACATAGGTGCATTCCAGCAGTATGCCCAAAGTCTCAGGGTCGTACTTGGACTTGCCCGTGGCGTTCAGTCGTTTTATTATCTGTTCGGTCTTGGTGCTCAGCCATATCCTTATCGCGTCGGGCTTGTTGGCGGCGCCCTCCACCAGGTTGGTTATGTTGCACAGCCTTGCGAAAATATCCTTGTTGTGTTCCTGCTCGTCGAAATCCAGGAATTTCTCGGCTCCGTTCGACGGCCTTCCGTTCAGGTAGTCTGTCCAGTCCCTTGGGGTTGGAGTTATCCTGTTCTGCATCTTCAGGCACAATGTCACTTTTGCCCTGTCCTTTCCCAGGGTCATCAGCACCATCTGCAGGTGGTGTTTCTCGTTTTCGATGATGGCCTGCTGCTCAGGCGATATCGACCTGTCGGGCTTTTCCAGATGGTATTCATCGGAATCAAGCTCCTCGGTAGCTATCCTGCTTTTGTTCATGCTTCGCAGCTCCTCCAGCAGCATCATCCTCAGCACGCTGGTCATGTATGTCTGAGGCTGCGCGTCGCCCTTGTACAGGCTCTCTATATGTTCTTTTTTGGCAAGATACCTGGTCCTCAGGGTCTGCACCATGTCGTCATAGTCGTCGGGAGTGAGGCTGCCGGCGCTTATGAAGCGTTTTACGAGTATCGAGGTTATCTTGTTTAGTAGTTCTGTGGAAAACACGGTCATATTGTTTCTTAGTTTTGCATCTGCAAATGTAAGAGAAATATTTTATTATCGTATGCGTTTTCTTGCCTTTATTGTTGAAAAAAATGTTGCGGGTTGAAAATTTTTTTTGCTTTTTGTGCTGATACTTACTTATGTTACATTCACGTATTGTTTTTGTTACAATTTTGTAAGAAAAATGGTTGGGTTTTTCCTTATAATCCGTTATCTTTGTATTAATTTATTTAACCTTTAATTAAAATATTCAATAATGACAAGAAGCATAGTATTTTCTGTACTGATAGCCTTGCTGGCGGTGCTGATGCCGGCAACGCTTCATGCGCAGACCGACAGTCTCTGGCTGGCACACTGGCCGTCACAGCCATCAGTTCAGTTGCCTCAGAATTATTATCTTGATTTCAAGGTAGACAAGGGCCAGACCCTTGCAGCTCTCAAGGAGGTTCAGTTTGCCGTGGCCAAGTTTCAGGGCAAGCAGCTTAAGGTCTTGAAGAAAACCGACAAGAAGACCACCAACACCATAAGCCTTATAACGGCAAAGGCTCCAGAGCATCTGGGCGCCGAGGGTTTCTGCATCAAATACGATTACGACAAAAACAACACCCAGATTATCGCCAACACCCAGGCAGGCCTGCTCTACGGCGTATATGAGTGGCAGCGCCGTCTGCGCCTCGGCAATATGCCCAAGGACTATACATCGGTTCCCGCGTATCAGGTGCGCTGCCTCAACCACTGGGACAACCCCGACGGATCGGTGGAGCGCGGATACGCCGGACTCTCCATCTGGTTCAAGGATGGCAAGATAAACTTCCGTGACGACATAGAGACCTATGCGCGCGCCTGCGCTTCCATAGGAATCAACGCCACTGTGCTCGACAATGTGAACGCCGACCCACAGGTGCTCAGCAAGGAAGTGCTCGAAGGCGTAAAGAGAGTGGCCGACATTCTCCGTCCATATAATATAAAGGTGTACCTGGCCGTAAACTTCTCTTCTCCCACAGCGCTCGGCAAGCTGAAGACCAGCGACCCATTGGAGAACAAGGTTATCAAGTGGTGGGACAGCAAGGTGGACGAGATCTACAAGCTTATCCCTGATTTCGGCGGCTTCCTCGTAAAGGCCAACTCCGAGGGTCTGCCCGGTCCTATGGACTTTGGCCGCACCCACAGCGACGGCGCCAACATGCTTGCCAAGGCCCTGAAGCCTCACGGCGGCATCGTGATGTGGAGGGCTTTCGTTTACAATCCACAGGGCGGTGACCGCGCCAAGCAGGCCTACGACGAGTTTATGCCTCTCGACGGCAAGTTCGACGACAACGTGATCATCCAGATAAAGAACGGTCCTGTGGACTTCCAGCCAAGAGAGCCATTCAGCCCGCTCTTCGGCGCCATGAAGAACACACAGATAATGGCCGAGCTCCAGATTACACAGGAATATCTGGGCTTCAGCGACCACCTCTGCTACCTTTCCACCATGTGGAAGGAGTTCCTCGACTATCCAACATTCTGCGACAACAGGACTGTTGCTCAGACCACTCTCAACCAGAAACTCACTGCCATAGCCGGCGTGGCCAACACTGGCACTATGAAAAACTGGTGCGGATACGTATTCGCACAGAGCAACTGGTACGCATTCGGACGTCTGGCATGGGATCCAACCCTCAGCAGCCAGGATATAGCCAGGGAATGGGTCCTGCAGACCATTACCGACAACAAGGACGCAATCCCCACCATCGTTGACATCATGATGAAATCGCGCGAGGCCATCACCGACTACATGACTCCTCTCGGACTCCATCACCTCATGGGCTGGAGCGACCACTACGGACCTCAGCCTTGGTGCGCCATAGAAGGTGCACGTCCCGACTGGATGCCTACATATTACCACAAGGCAGCAGCCGACGGTATAGGTTTCGACCGCAGCAAGACCGGCAGCAATGCCACAAGCCAGTATCAGAATCCGCTCCGCGCTATGTATGACGATCCAAACCTCTGCCCCAAGGAGTTCCTCCTCTGGTTCCACCATCTGCCATGGGATTTTTACCTGATGAACGGCAACACACTCTGGGACGAGATATGTGAGCACTACTTCCGCGGCGCCGACAGGGTTGCCACCTTCCAGAAGCAGTGGAAATCTCTGAACGGCAAGGTGTTCCCTGATGTCTACAAGGAGACCGAGGGCAAACTCGCCATCCAGCTCGACGAGGCCCAGTGGTGGAGAGATGCATGCCTGCTATACTTCCAGCAGTTCAGCAAGATGGACATTCCATCATCTCTCGGCACCATGAAATACAAATCTGTAGACGAGTGCGAGGCCAAGCGCCTGAAGAAAGCATACGTGGAGCGTCAGAAAGACTGATTCAAAAGGAAATTAAAACTATAAAATTATGAAAAGAATATTCTTCAGTATTGCCTTCATCATGATGATAGGCTTGGCATCGTCATGTAAAGACGATGAAAAACCAGAGCAGGAGCAAGCCACTCCAGATCCTGGGTCCGGGCAGAAACCAGACCCGGGCCAGGAAGGGACAGAGAAAGAACCCGAAAGGGAGCCTGAGAAAGAAAAGGAGCCAATAGTTCCCGACGGACTCCTGAGTGTGGATCTCGGCATGCAGCATCAGACCATGCAGGGATTCGGCGGCGCTCTATGCTGGATGACCCACATGCTGCTCGATAATCCCAAGAAACAGGAGATCCTCGACCTCCTTTTCGATGACCTCGGCATGGACATCATGCGCGTGGGAATGTGGTATTATCCCAAGAATTATCCGGAAAGCAAAGTTTCTACCTGGGACGACGATGACAAATATCTCCTGGAGAACACAAAGACCCTTGTGTCTACTGCAAAGAAATACAACCCTGACATTCAGGTGCTCATGAGCTGCTGGGGACCTCCTGCCGCTCTCAAGAGCAACGGAAAGCGCGAGGGTGGAATGCTGAAGTTCGGAGAAAACAGCGAATACGACAAGAACGACAAAGACCGCATGATTGCCGAGCGCGAGGTGGCATACAGCAATTATGCACAATTCTTCCAGGATGCGTTTGAGAATATCGGATTCATGCCCGACTACCTCAACATCCAGAATGAATGCTCTTACAAGGCCGACTGGGTATCGTGCAAGTGGAGCTACAACGACACACACACCGAGCCCAACTACTATTCGGCTTTCGACAGCGTTTACAATAGATTCAAGACCATTTACGGCGATGACATGCCAAAGATGCTGGCCTGCGAGGCTGAGAATCTCGATGTATTGGAGAAGTTCTATCCATGGAAGAAGATCCCAACCACCGGTGCAAATCCCGAGAGGCTCTGGGGCTACAGCTACCATCTCTACAACTTCAACAACGAATCCGACATCAACTACATAAAGCAGAGAATGCAGACACTCGGTACCGAGATGGCCGATCGTCCCAACTTCATGACCGAGTACGACGGCATGGGCTGGCTGAAGACTGCCAGAACCATGCAGTACGAGCTCATCTACGCCAACTGTTCGGCATATCTCTACTGGAATCTGTTCTGGTATCATATCGACAACAATCTCGGCTGCGAGATTCCTTGTATCGTATATACCAACAACAACAGCAGCTACACAGTAGGTCCGTTCTACTACCTCATCAAGCACTTTGCCAAGCATATCAACGCCGGATATGTGCGCGTGGATGTGGCCGACAGCGCAGAAAAGGGGTTGGAGAACTCGGCATTCGTAAGTCCAGACGGCAAAAACGTCACAATCATAGTGGTAAACCCCAAGAGTACGAAACTCAATTACGACGTTCTCGTGGGCAACCAGGAGATCTACGAAATAGAGGCGTATCAGACTCTTGATAGCAGCAAAAACAAAGCGTCGGAGTGCTACAAGAAACTTGATGTTGAGGTAGGCAAGCCTATCGAACTCCCTGGTAAAAGCGTTACCTCAATATCAATAAAGCTTAAATAATAAAAACACTTTAAAAATAACACTTATTTTATGAAAAGACTTCTGTCAATTCTGCTTGTCTTCATGGCTCTGAGCGCCTTTGCCCAGAACGCTCCAAGATTTGTGGAATACTCGCCGAGCGGCAGCAACACCGAACTCATCAACGGCAAGAATATCTCGATATACCTGGCCGACAAGGACTGCAAGGGTCTGCAGCGCGCCTGCAAGGACCTCTGCCAAGACATCAAGGCAGTATCAGGAGTATCAGCCACCACAGTTACGGAGGCTGATGCCAACGCCAGAATAGTAGTGGCCACCATAGGCAATACCGCCTTCATGAAGCCGCTCATCAAGAAAAAACAGATAGATCCCAAGCAGCTTCAGGGCAAGGTGGAGAAATTCATCATCAAGGCCATCGACGGCACCATCTACATCATCGGCAGCGATATGAGAGGCGCCATCTACGGTATCTACGAGCTCAGCGAGCAGATGGGCGTATCGCCATGGTACTGGTGGGCCGACGTGGCCGTAGAGCAGCACAGTGCCATCTACATAAAGGACGGCGAGTACACAGCAGGCGAGCCTGCCGTTCGCTACCGCGGTATCTTCCTCAACGACGAGGCTCCATGCCTAAGCGGCTGGGTAAAGGAGAAATTCCCTGATGCCGAGTGTCCTACAGCCATCCCAGAGCTGGCACGAGGCATGAACAGCAATTTCTACGAGCACGTGTTCGAGCTGCTCCTCCGCCTGAAGGCCAACTACCTATGGCCAGCCATGTGGGGCAACGCATTCTACGCCGACGACCCACGCAACGGCGAGCTTGCAGCCGAGATGGGCATCATGATGGGTACATCCCACCACGAGCCAATGGCCCGCAACCACCAGGAGTGGGCACGTCACCGCAAGGAGAACGGTCCTTGGGACTACGATGAGAATCAGCAGGTAATCGACAAGTTTTTCCGTGAGGGTATCCGCCGCGCCAAAAACAACGAGGACCTCATAACAATAGGTATGCGTGGCGATGGCGACACCGGTCTTGGCGGCAAGGAAGGTCACGACGACGAGTACGTGAATCCTATACAGAAAAACATCAAGCTCATGGAGCGCATCTTCAAAAACCAGCGCCAGATAATAGCCGAGGAGACCGGCAAGCCAGCCGAGAAACGTCAGCAGGTTTGGGCTCTCTACAAGGAGGTTCAGACTCTATACGACAACGGCCTCCGCGTGCCTGACGACGTACTCATCCTGCTCTGCGACGACAACTGGGGCAACATCCGCAAGGTGCCAAACACCCAGCACAAGGGCGGCTGGGGTATGTATTACCATGTGGACTATGTAGGCGCTCCAAGAAGCAGCAAGTGGACCAACATTACTCCTATCGCACACCTCTGGGAACAGATGAACCTCTGCGTGGAGTACGGCATCGACCGTCTCTGGATCCTCAACGTGGGCGACCTGAAGCCTATGGAGTATCCAATCGACCTCTTCCTCCGCATGGCATGGGATCCCCAAGCCTTCAACGCTCAGAACTTCCGCCAGCACACTCTCGAATTCTGCAAGGACGCCTTCGGCGAGAAAAACGCCAAGGCAGCAGCCCACATCATCGAGAAATACAGCACCTACAATGGCCGTGTAACTCCCGAGATGCTCAACTTCTACACCTACAACCTCCACAGCGGCGAGTTCAAGGAAGTGGTCAACGAGTACAAGGCTCTTGAGGCTGAGGCTCTGCGTATCTACCACTCTCTCGACGAGAAATACAAGAACGCATTTTATCAGCTGGCTCTCCATCCGGTACAGACCATGGCCAACCTCTACGAGATGTATTACGCCCTGGCAAACAACTACTATCTGGCCAGCCTTAACGATCCAGAGGCCAACGAGTGGGCCGACAAGGTGGACGAGTGTTTCGACCGCGACTCGCTCTACACCATTGCCTACCACAACCTCAACGGCGGCAAGTGGAACCACCTCATGGACCAGAGCCACATCGGCTACCGTTCATGGAACGACCCTGCCCACAACATACGTCCTGCCACCAGACGCATAAGCGACGGCCAGCGCAAGAACGCTGTAGCTGTAAGCAACATAGGCTATATCTCAATAGAGGCCGAGCACTTCTACAAGGCCAACGACAACTCTCAGGCCAAGTGGGCCGTGATCCCAACCTACGGACGCACCAAGTCGGCAGTGGCCCTGATGCCTTACAATGTGCCTGCCGAAGGCGCAAGCCTCGAATACAAGTTCCGTCTGCCAAAGGGTGTAGATAGTGTAAAGGTACACGTAATCACTAACTCAACACTGCCATTTGTCCGTCATGAGGGTCACCGCTACAAACTCTCAATCGACGGCGGCAATAGCGTGGAGGTGAATTACAATGGCGACTGCGTGGAGGAAAACCAGTGGCACATGTACGACGTAGTGGCCACCAGAATCATCGAGAAGGTTGAGACTATCGCTGTATCAGGCGATGGCAACCACGTACTCAGCATAGCTCCTATAGAGCCGGGCCTCGTGGTAGAGAAGATCGTAATCGACTTCGGCGGCTACAGCAGAAGCCACCTCTTCGGCACAGAGAGCCAGTTCATCGCCGAATAAATGACTTTGCACAGATGACACAGATAAGACAGATTTATTATTATTTCATCTGAATTTGTCTATAAAAAATCTGTGTCATCTGTGTTATCTGTGCGAAACTTTAAATTCGCAGGACTCACGTTAAATACACGTTAAGAAATTTTATGCTTAACGTGTATTTTTTGTGCAAAATTATTTTTATCTTTGTGGAAATTATAAAAATGCATTTATGAAAAGACTATTTCTTATCGGATTATTAGGCTTGGCCCTGTCGGCTGATACTGCATTCGCACAGAACGGCCAGCAGGAGTGGAAAGGCACTTGGGCCACAGCAGAGGAGGCTCCTCTCGACCCTTGGGATTATCCAAAAGAAAGCCTCAGCAACAGATCTGTACGTCAGATTATACACGTTTCCATAGGTGGCGAAAGCCTCAGGATGCTGATATCAAACGAGTTTGGCTCGTCGGCTGTCGACATCAAGTCGGTGTACATAGCCAATGCGGGCGATCTGGAGAAAATCGATGCCAAATCGGCAAAGTATCTCACATTCAACGGCAAGAGGAACATCACTCTGGAGCCTGGGCAGAAGGTATTCTGCGACGATCTCGCATACAGCCTTAAGCCATTGCAGCGCCTCAGCATCACAGTTTGCTACGGCGACCGCACTCCTGAGAAGCCAACCACCCACCGCGGCAGCCGCACCACTTCGTACATCATGAAGGGCGAGAGCAAGCCAAAATCCGCTTTCGTAATCGACGAGAAACTCGATCACTGGTACAACATAGCATCGCTCGATGTTAAGACCGACCACGATACAAGAATTATTGCAGCCCTCGGAAACTCAATCACCGATGGCCGCGGAACCACCACAAACATGCAGAACCGCTGGACCGACTTCCTGGCCGAGACATACGAAGGCAAGGTAGGCGTGCTTAACCTTGGTATTGGCGGCAACTGCGTTATAGAGGGAGGCCTCAGCCAGCCAGCTCTCAAGCGTTTCGACCGTGACATCCTCGCTCAGCGCGGTGTAAAGACTCTCGTAATATTTGAGGGCGTAAACGACATAGGCTGGGCACGCAACTCTGAGGAGAAATGCAAGAAACTCATCGAAGCATACGAGACCCTCATCGAGAAGGCCCGCAACGCCGGCATGAAGGTCTTCATGGGTACCATCACCCCATTCAAGGGCAACAGCTACTTCAACCCATGGCACGAGACAGCGCGTCAGGTAATCAACGAGTGGATACGCACCACCGACAAGATCGACGGCGTGATAGATTTCGATGCCGAGGTACGCGATCCCGAGGATCCTCAGAAACTCAAGGCTGAATATTCCGACGACTGGCTCCACCTAAACCCCAAGGGTTACGAGGCTATGGGCAAATACGCAGCCAAAATCATTAAGTAAGTATTCACTAATTTCACTAAATAAATATTATGACAGACACTAACGTAAAAGAAACCAATGGTTTCTACAAGTTGTCCTGGGCCCAGAGAATCGGTTTTGGTTCGGGAGACTTGGCACAGAACCTTATTTTCCAGACAGTAGCTTGCTACCTGATGCTCTATCTGACAACAGTACTCAAGATCAACGCCGCATTTGTGGGCACATTGATCCTCGTGGTACGTCTCATCGACTGTTTCTGGAGCCCTATCGTAGGCCGCTACATCGACAACAACAATCCAAAACTCGGAAAGTACCGCACATACCTTCTCTGGGGCGGTATTCCTCTCACAGTGGCAGCATGTCTGCTGATGCTTCCTCAGGCCGCTGAGTGGGGCTACACTGCCAGGGTGATCTACGCTACAGTAAGCTACACACTGCTCAGTATGATTTACTCGGTAGTAAACATTCCTTACGGCTCTATCATGGCCTCGATGACCCGCGACAACGACGAGGTTCTCAAGCTTACATCTACCCGTATGGTATGCGCCAATATCGGTCAGATCATCGTTCAGGCCGGTTTCCCTATCGGTCTCGCAATCTTTGCTCACGCAGCCACCATCGATTGGAACCAAGCCCTCTTCATGGCCATCGGTACTATTCCTGCGTTCATCATCCTTCCTCTTATGCCTGTGCTCAAGAACTGGCTTGGCAAGAAGGGTCTCTACTACACACTTCTCGCAATTGGCTTCGTAGGTTTCTGCATCCTCTATGCTATTCCTAAGGTATCATCGGTAGAGGAGTGCAACACCATTGTACAGGCTGCCAAGGTTATGACCGGCGTAGGTCTTTTGGTAGGCTCGCTCATGTGGGCACTTGTTCCTGAGGTTATCACAGAATCGGAGTACCGCACAGGCAACCGTCCAGCAGCTACAGTAAACGCCCTTGCAGGTGTTGCTTTCAAGGCTGGTTTCTCTATCGCAGGCTGGATTACCCCATTGGTAATGGGTATGATTGGCTTTAGCTTCACAGATGAGGCATCAGCTCTCCAGACAGACCCAAGCGCATGGTTTACCGTAACCACAATCTTCGCTATCGCAGGTTTCCTCCTGCTCATCTACTGTTTCAAGAGCTGTCAGGAGCGCATCGCCACCACACCAGACAAGCCTGTTACCTACGGCGAGATGTTCAAGGAGTTTGGCGCCAACAAGTGTCTCCAGCTCATGATTGGAATCTTTATCGTAGTGTTCCTCGCTTCATTCATCAGCGCACCTGTAAACGCTTACTACATGAAGCTTCAGGACTACTCTGAGACTGCTCAGGAGGCCATCCTCTGGTTTACAACCATCATCCCTGCCCTTCTCCTTATCCTTGTAGCTTTCCTTATCTACAAGTACCCTCTTACAGATGAGAAGATCGACGAGATGAACAGAGAGATTGAGGCTCGCAACAAATAATAATAAAAATGAAGAATCCAAAATTTCTATCATTGCTTATCCCCGCTATTGCTATGTTGGCATCGTGTGGCGGTGGCAATCCGAAGGGCTCTGATGCTGCTTCCAACGCCGCCACATCGCTTGCCAAGGCATACGAGGATTGCTGGTATACCGGATGCTCGGTAAATCAGTGGGAAGTGGCCGCCAACTCCCAGATGGCCGAGGGCCGCGACTACTCTGGAATGGTATCCGCCGACCAGACCACCAACTGGGACAAGATAACCCAGACATTCAACTGGGTGGTGGCCGAGAACTGCATGAAGAGCGAGGTTGTTCACCCCGAGCGCAACCGCTACGATTTCACCCTCGCCGATCAGTTTGTGGACAAGGCCAAGGCCGCCGGCATGAAGGTTATGGGCCACTGCCTTATATGGCACTCTCAGTGTCCAAGATGGTTCCACTTCAACGAAGACGGAAGTTTGGTGTCAGCTGATACTCTCAAAGCCTACATGAAGGAGCACATCACCAACGTGGTAAGCCACTTCAAGGGCAGAGTTGACGCCTGGGACGTTTGCAACGAGTGTTTCGAGGACGACGGCAGCTTCCGCAACAGCCCATTCTATCAGATTCTGGGCGAGGAGTTTATCCCTCTCGCATTTCAGTACGCCTACGAGGCCGACCCAACCATCGAGCTCTTCTACAACGACTTCTCGATGAACAAGGCCACAAAGGTGGAGGCTGTCTGCAAATTCTTCAAGCCTCTCATCGAGGGCGGCCTTAAGGTTTCCGCTATCTGCATGCAGGGTCACATAATCCTGGAGGACGGCGCCGATACCATCATCAACCAGTACGACCATTCAATCAGCTGCATCGAGAAGCTGGGCGTAAAGACCGGATTCTCTGAGCTTGACCTCTCGATACTTCCTAATCCTTACGGATTCTCGGGAGCCAACATCAGCGACAAGTTCTCCTACCGTCCAGAGATGGACCCATACAAGGACGGACTTCCAGCCGAGGTTCAGGCCAAGGCCGATGACTTCTGGTGCGGATTCTACAAGATGCTTCTCAAGCACAAGGGCAGCATCCAGCGTGTAGGATTCTGGTGTTTCAACGACGCCAACTCATGGAGAAACGACTTCCCGATCCGTGGCCGCAGCGACTACGCAACCCTCTTCGACCGCAACAGTCAGCCAAAGCCAACAATCCAGAAGCTGATTGACCTGAGGAAAGAAAAGTAATTAATAATTAACCCGGTGCCTGAAAGGCACTACTTTTAGTAACCGGGTACGCCGAAGCAATCCGCACCTGTGCGGATTGCTGGCGTGCTCGGCTTAACAATCATAATTGATATAATCATGGCAACAACAAAGCGTTATTTATTCCCTGCCGACTACATGGCAGACCCATCAGTTCACGTATTCAACGGCAAAATCTATATCTATCCTTCCCACGACTGGGAGGCATCAAACGTTGAGAACGACTACGGCGACCAGTACATCATGAAGGATTACCACGTGCTCCGCATCGACGGCGACCCAATGACCGGCGAGGTTGTTGACTGCGGCTGCGTGCTCCGTCAGGAGGATATTCCATGGGCTGGCCGCCAGCCCTGGGACTGCGACGTACAGGAGTACGAGCACGAGGTTCCTACCTATGCCGAGGAGCAGGCCGCAGGCATGGGCTTCTCCAAGAAGGTGAAGAAGTACATCATGTACTTCCCATTGAAGGACCGCAACGATGTATTCCACTGGGGCGCCGCCATCGCCGACAATCCAGAGGGACCATTCATCCCACAGGCAGCTCCTATCGCCGGCTCTTACAGCATCGATATGTGCGCCTTCCGCAACCCTGCCGATAATGAGGTTTACGTATACTTCGGCGGTCTCTGGGGCGGTCAGCTTCAGCGCTACAAGGACAACATCCACCTCGAGACTCCATACTTGCCAGAGGGCGATGCCGACGCGCTTCCATCACGCTGCGTACGCCTCACCAAGGACGGTATGAACTACGCCGAGGCTCCACGTCCAATCGTGGTTGTAGATGAGAAGGGCAATCCTCTCAAGGCCAACGATCCTCACCGCTTCTTCGAGGCCAGCTGGACTTTCGTAAAGGACGGCAAGTACTACTTCTCTTACTCTACCGGCGACAGCCACCTGCTCTGCTACGCAGTAGGCGACAATCCATACGGCCCATTCACCTACCAGGGCGAGATCCTGACCCCAGTAGTAGGCTGGACCACCCACCACGCCATCATCGAGTATCAGGGCAAGTGGTATCTCTTCCACCACGACTCAGTACCTTCAGGCGGCAAGTCATGGCTCCGCTCGCTCAAGGTTTGCGAGATAGAGTGGGTAGATGGCAAGATAAAGACCATCGAGGGTATCGACAAGTAATATTCCAATAAACGAATAAAGGAATAAAAGAATAAAGGGCGCTCCCGAAACGTTTGGGAAGCCTCCTTTTTTTATGTTTTCAGTCCAGTCTTATCACCTTGCCGCACTCATGGCGGGATGCCAGGCTGATGTTGTAAGCATCAGACAGCTGTGCAAAAGCCTCCATCACCTTCTCAGGGGTGTTGTTGTCGGCCGATATGTGGGATAGTATTATGTGGCTGAGTCTTGGGTTGGCAAAATTGCGCACCAGGGCCGCCGCCTGATCGTTGCTTAGGTGTCCCTTGTTGGATTCCACGCGCTCCTTCAGGATGTAGGGATATCCGCCGTTGCGCAGCATCAGGAGATCGTAGTTGGATTCCAGGAATACGGCGTCGCACAGCGCAAAATTGTCACAGACAGCAGCATCAGCCTCTCCAATATCGGTCATAACGCCTACGTTGTGGCCGTCTATCTCGATGCGGAAGCTTACGGGATCGGCGGCGTCGTGGCCCTTGGGGAATGCGTGTACCATGATGCCGCTGATATCTATAGCCAATCCCGGTGTTATGGGCTTGTAATCGGCCGGCTGATGCTTCTTGTGGATGGCGTTGAAAGTGCGTGGCGTGGCGTATGCGGGAATCATCAGGCGCTTGGATATCACGCGGGCGCCGCCCACGTGGTCGTAATGCTCGTGGCTTACGAAAACTGCGCGTATCTTGCTGATATCCAGCCCTACGGTGCCCATACGCTCCACAAGGCGGCTGTGGTATATTCCGGCGTCAATTATTACTGCGTCGGTGTTGTTGCCTATATAATAGCAGTTGCCATTGCTGCCCGAGGCTATGTTGCAGATCTCTACCATTACAATTTTGGTCCTACGAGGATGCCGTGCTGAGACCTCTCGATAAAGGCGAGAATCTCGTTGCGCTCCTCGCTCTCGGGCATCTCTGTCTTTATCTTGTCCACGGCCTTGGTAACGTTGAGGCCCATCTGGTAGATTATTCTGTAACATTCCTTTACAGTGGCCACCTGTTCGGCTGTGAAACCGCGGCGCTCCATGCCTACCTTGTTGTATCCGCAATACTGCACAGGAGTGCGGCCTGCGTATGCGTATGGTGGCACGTCCTTGTTGAGTCCGCTCATGCCCGATGTCATGGAGTGCTTGCCCACCTTGCTGAACTGAGGGATGCATGTGCCGCCTCCTATTACAGCCCAGTCGTCGATCTCTACCTCGCCGGCCACCTGTATGGCGTTGCTCATCACTATGTGGCTGCCAAGCACGCAGTCATGCCCCACATGGCAGTATGCCATGATAAGGTTGTTGGATCCTATCACTGTTTTGCCGCGCGATGCTGTGCCGCGGTTGAGGGTTACGCACTCGCGTATTGTATTGTTGTCGCCCACCTCCAGAGTGGTGTATTCGCCCACAAACTTCAGGTCCTGAGGCACTGCGCCTATCGAGGCACCAGGGAATATCCTGTTGTTTTTGCCGAGACGTGTGCCCGGAAATATGTGGACGTTGCTCATAATGGTGCAGCCGTCGCCTATCACTACATCGTCCTCGATAACGCAGAATGGTCCTATGGTGACATTCTCGCCGATTGTGGCGTTGTGGCTTACTACGCTTAACTGATGTATCATATATAATTATTTGTTTTTGGTTACCAGTGCTACAAATTCGCCCTCGCAAACTACCTTGCCGTTTACGAAAGTCTGGCCCTTCATCATCACCATGCCGCGGCGGATAGGAGCTGTAAATATCAGCTTGAATACGAGAGTATCGCCGGGAACCACCTTGTTCTTGAACTTAACGCCGTCGATCTTGGCAAAGTATGTAGAATAGCGCTCTGGCTCGTCCACATTGTTGAGTACCAGGATTCCGCCGGTCTGAGCCATGGCCTCTATCAGCAATACGCCGGGCATTACAGGCTCGGTAGGGAAGTGGCCCATGAACTGAGGCTCGTTGAATGATATGTTCTTTACGCCGATGATGTAGTCCTTGCCTATCTCGATGATCTTGTCAACAAGCAGGAATGGGTATCTGTGAGGGAGCAGGCCCTTTATCTGGTTGATATCGAGTACGGGAGGCTTGCTGAGGTCGAAATACTCTACAGGATCTTTCTGGAAAGCCTTTACCTCGTTGCGGATAATCTTGGCCAGCTCCACGTTGCTGGCGTGTCCTGGGCGTGTGGCCAATACCTTGCCCTTGATCCAAACGCCGGTGAGAGCCAGGTCGCCGATAAGGTCGAGCAGCTTGTGGCGTGCGGCCTCGTTGCTGAATATCAGGTCCTGAGCATTCAGATAGCCAGCGCCCTTGGCCTCCACATGAGGCTTGCCCATGAGGTCGGCTATCTTGTCCATCTCGGCCTGAGAGTATTCCTTGTCAACAATTACGAGTGCGTTGGCCAGGTCGCCGCCCTTGATGAGGTTGTTCTGGGCCAGGAACAGCACGTCGCTCAGGAATACGAAAGTCTTGCATGGAGCTATCTCTGTTGCAAAATTGTCGAAACTGTTGATAGAAGCGTACTGGTTGCCGAGTACAGGATTGTTGTAGTCGACCATTACGTTGTATGTAAGCTTGTTGTCAGGATATACGCTCAGCTCTATGCCCTTTTCCTCGTTGGTGTATGTTACAGTATTGCGTATCTCATAGAAAACCTTGTCGGCCTCCTGCTCCACAATGCCGGCCTCCAGCAGAGCCTTTGCGAACATGGCTGCGCTGCCGTCCATGATTGGAGTCTCAGCTGCGGTAACCTCAATGCAGAGGTTGTCGATGCCCAGAGCGTATGCTGCCGCCAATACATGCTCGATAGTGCCAACTCTGGCGCCCTTCTCCTCGATGGCGGTGCTTCTTGATGTGTCGCAAACGTTCTCGGCAAGTGCCTTGATTTCTGGCTGGTTATCGAGATCGATACGCTTGAATCTGTAACCGTAGTTTTCTGGAGCTGGCTTAAAGGTGAGCTCCACCTCTACGCCTGTATGCAAGCCACGTCCCTTGAGTGTTACGCTGGCCTGCTTGATGGTCTTTTGTTTTTCTGACATGGTTTATATTAATTACGAATTACGAAATCCGAATTGCGAATGTGCTCCCAATCCGTTTCCCATAGTTCTTAATTGTTAATTATTAATTCTTAATTATTCAGTTTTGCCTTAAGTTCGGCAATCTCTTTCTGGAGAGCGTCTACCTGCTTTGCAATATCAGGCATCTTGCGCAGCATCACCTGACCCTTGAAGAAAGTCATCTTTGGCTCTGCGGGATATCCCATCACCTGGTCGGTTTTCTTGATGCTGCTGAGTATTGCGGACCTCGCGCCCACCATGGTGCCGTCGGCAATTGTCATGTGACCGGCAAAACCGCACTGTCCGCCAATCATCATGTTCTTGCCCAGGATGGTGCTTCCGGCCAGGCCTCCCTGAGCCGCCATTACTGTGTTTTCGCCGATCTCGCAGTTGTGGGCCACGTGGCAGAGGTTGTCGAGCTTAACGCCCTTGTGTATTGTGGTGCTGCCCATTGTGGAGCGGTCGATGCATGTGTTGGCGCCTATCTCCACATTGTCTTCGATAACAACGTTTCCTATCTGAGGGATCTTCTCGTACTCGCCAGTGGCAGTCGGGGCAAAGCCGAAACCGTCGCCGCCTATCACGCAGCCTGCGTGCAGGGTTACGTTGTTGCCGATTACACAGTCTTTGTATATCTTCACACCCGGATACAGGGTTACGTTGTCGCCTATCTTTACATTGTCGCCTATGTATACCTGAGGGTAGCAGCGCAGGTTCTGGCCAAGCTGCACGCCCTTGGATATGTATGTGAACGCGCCCACATAGCTGTTGGGTGCCACCTGTACACCCTCGGCTATGTAGCTGGGCTGCTCTATCTCTATCTTCTGCTGTGCCTGTGTGGCCTGGTTGTAAATCTGCATGAGTGTGGCGAGCGCCTCGTAGGCGTTGGGCACGCGCACCAGAGTGGAGTTGATGGGCTTTTCTGGTACAAAATCGTTGTTTACCAATACAATAGACGCCTTTGTGGTGTATATGTATTCGGCATATTTCATGTTCGACAAGAATGTAAGGGTGCCGGGAGCGCCTTCCTCTATTTTCGCAAAGTTGGAGACAGCGGCGTTTTCGTCGCCCTCCACGGTGCCGTGCAGCACTTCGGCTATCATTTTGGCTGTAAATTCCATATCAGTATAATTTTTTACAAAACTAATAATTCTATTTTTAATAATAAAGAAAAATACAAAAAAACTACACCGCGTAGCATACGAAGTTTTTCTTTACGGTTTTGCTGAGGGCCGATACTATTGATATGTCTGATATCGAGCCGATGCTTTTCACCTGTCCGTCTTTCATCAGTATGTTTATCTTCTCGTCGCGGTTTCGCGAGTATGCCTTGTTGTAGAGTGTGCCGCTTATCACGAAGCTGTCGATATGCTCGGCCGGCACTATCTGTCTCCTCGCAATGTCGTCCTTCAGCTCCTGGATCCTGCTCTCGGGTATCTCGTCGTTCGATATCTCTATCTTGAACAGCCTGCGGTTGCATAGTCTCTTGCACAGGTTGCCGAGTACATAGTCGTCGGAATACTGCCATACTTTTATGGCTGATACTATGTCGCTGTCGTCGAGGTCGGCGAAATACTCCAGCGGTGTCCTTCCGTCAAAATCGCTGTGAAGGTCGGCGTCAGTGATGTCGTGGCATAGGAAAAACTTCAGCTGTGGTGTCGCGAACAGGTCTTTGCCTGCCAGCATCAGCTCCTTTGCCCTCTTTATTATGAGTTTCAGCATCTCCTCTGCCACCACGACAGTCTTGTGCAGATAGACCTGCCAGTACATCAGCCGCCTGGCTATCAGGAATTTCTCTATGGAGTATATGCCCTTGTACTCTATTACGGGCTCGTCGCCGTGGTAGTGGAGCATCTTTATTATGCGGTCGCTGCTTATTACGCCCTCGTTTACCCCGGTGTAGAAACTGTCGCGGCTCAGGTAGTCCAGCCTGTCCATGTCCAGCTGGCTGCTCACCAGCTTGTGCAGGATTTTCAGCTCGTGGGTGTTGTTGAACACCTTTATTCCCTGCATCAGCTCTCCATGGAAATCGTTGTCTATGGCCTTCATGAATTCCTCGGATATCCGCTCGTGCGATATGTTGCTGAAAAAGCTGTTTTCCAGTGTGTGTGAGAATGGTCCGTGGCCCAGGTCGTGCAGCAGTATGGCCACCATGGCGGCGTCGCGGTCGTCGGCGTTCAGTCTCAGTCCCTTGTCCTTGAGCTCGTCTATGGCGTTCTGCATCAGGTATGTGGCTCCCAGCGAGTGCTGAAACCTGGTGTGCATGGCTCCGGGATACACCATGCAGCTAAGTCCAAGCTGTTTGATGCGGCGCAGCCTCTGCATCAGCGGATGTTCTATTATGTCGAATATCAGCTTGTTGTCTATGCTTATGATTCCGTATACGGGGTCGTTTATTACTTTGGGCTTGTATGTCATGATGATAAGTTTTGGGATGGTGGGGCAGGGGCGGGCCTATTGTTCCAGGTACTTGAACCCGAGCATCTGGGCTTTCTGCATCTCGTACATGAAGCCGTCGATGGTCTGGCGCTCCTTCATGTTGTTGAGGTTTACCACGTCGTGGTAAACGCCCTGCGACAATACGAATTCTCCGCTTGCTATAGATGAAGAGAGGTTTCCGAACTCCAGCGGAGTCACAATGTTGAGCTGCAGGAGCGATTTCGCCCTTTTCAGCTGGTGGTCCAGTGTGTCGCCTGGCTGGTTGGTGAATTCCTCCTGTGTTTGTGGTATGGCGGGCTGATGCTGGGGCTTTGGCTCTGTGGCCTGGCTGGGTATCTCGAGCTCTTCGTTTACCTCGTCCACCTCCCTGCCCAGTTTTATCAGGTCGATGACCCACCATGCGAACATGGCGAAAAACGCCAACGGTATCAGCCTGCCCATGTGCAGAAATTCGCTAAGAAACATTGCTCCAATAGGTATCATGCGCATCATACCCTCCTTGTTTTTGTCAAGGTAGAATTTGTGGCCGCCCATAAAGCCGGCAAGGAATGCTATAACGTATGCAATGCCTTTGTCCTTCTTTTTATTTTTCATGCTTTTAGTCTTTATTGTTTGATGATTTATTGTTTATTACAAATAGTATCGCACCGGCTGTGAGTGATATTGCCGCACCTGCAAGGCCGGTGACTGTCATTATGCTGCCTCCGGGATAGTGCAGTGTCTTGAACAGTATGCCTGTCGTAAGTATTGCTATGCTTATTGCGGCAGCTGTCTTTATCAGCGCTGATGCTGTTTTCTTCTTATTGTCAACCATTTTCCTTTTTCTTATTGTGTGGTTATCGGATTACAAATGTATAAAAAAAAGGTTTCGAAACAAAGGATGCGTGAAAAAAAATGCCGGTATGTAGAAAAAAGCACACTCCGGATGCGCCGGGCGCTAATGCTTTTCCCACCAGAGCGAGGAGCCGTCCTTTCCTGTGGTAACGAAAGGCGTTCCGTCCATCTGCAGGTAGTCGCCAATAAACGAGCGCTCGGCCTCTCCCTGCACGATGCGGTCCATCCAGGTGCCAGCCCCGATGGAGTAGTTGTCGGCGAAAGTGCAGTCGCAGAGATATGTTTCTCCGTCTATCATTATCCTGTTCCATGCGTGAGGCTCTTCAGCTATGGAACCCTCGTGCATCTCGCACCAGAGCCCGGCCTGCCGGCAGAGGTAGAGGAAGGTCTCGGCGTATCCCGAGCATACTGATGTCTTGTTGATGATTACATTGTAGCAGGGCCAATAGGCGCCCCGGCTTTTCATGGATTTGTCGTAGGTATTGTGTACGTCCACGAAGATTGCGAAGTAGCGGTATTGGTCGAAACTGCACAGGTTTTTGGGCATGGATTTTACAATACGGTCAACGGCGGCGTCGAAAACCTCTCTGTATGCCTTTATTGATTCCTTGTCGGAAGGGGTCATGGCATGCTCTCCCGGCTCTATCCATTCGGTATATATAATGCTACGGGTGCTTTTCAACGCCAGGTCGCAATACTGGGTAAGCTCTGGGCGATCGTCCCTGAGCGCGTCGTATGCGGCAAGGAAATCCGACATGAAAAATTTGTCGTTGAAATCTTTGTCCTTGTCGAATTCGGAGCCGTCATAGAAAAACTCCTCGTACCTGAGTATGCAGTGGAGAAGGCTGTCGTATACCGATTTTTCCAAATCGTTGAGCCTCTCCCTGGCAGGAGTCTTGCTGTATTTAGCCACCGTGAGATTGTATGTTTTGGGGTACTGATACTCACGCAAAATGTCGATGGTCTCCTTTATGGAGTTGTCCACCAGCTCGGCGGCCTTCCTCTCGGCCTCGGTGGCGAAATTGGTATCAGGAACGTAAGGCTCTATCACGATCTTGCCATCGTCCTTTTTTTCGTCCTCGTTGTTCTCGATTTCCTGATCAGGAGTAGGCTCGTCGCCCTTCTCGTCCTCAATAATGCACGACGACAAAAACAGCATCGTCGCGAGTGAAATAATGATTTTCTTCATAGTATTTGTGGTATTTAGTGATGATGCAAATGTAAGAAAAAAAACGGAAGGATGGAGAGAAAAACAACTATAAGTTGAGTAAAAATTATTGCGGAAAAATCGGCAAGAACAGCGCGGTGGATTTGGGGTAGCTACTCAGTGTGTAGCCAATTAAATAGAGTATGTCTTGAAAATATGTTTGGATTTTTGCAAAAAACGTGAGATTATTTGTTTGGATTTTTGCGGATTTGGCTAATTTATTTGTTTGGATTTTGTAAGTTCTAATTGGAAGTGCTATTTTAAAATGCGCTTTCATTCTCTTCTCTTGCCACTTAGAAGTGCGAAAATGCGGAAAACATAATGGAGGAAAATCATTTTCCACAATACCTCTCATAATACTCCCTCGCCTTAGTAATCTCAGAGAAAACCTTCTCTGCTTGGATTATTTCGCCGTGGAAGTAGAAGGCATCTGCGGTGTCCAACATATCACGATTTAGCTGACTCTGGAGACTGTCGGCACATTGATGAACTTGGCTGTCAATGCTGTCGTTGACGTTCTTGTAATACAAAAGATTGTCTTTGCCAAGTGTCAATTTATTGAGTCCAAAGTTCTTCAATGCCAAGTCTGGTCGAAGTTTGGCGTAGTAATAATAGTCGTTACCTAATTCCTTGTCTGCATCAGAATAGTACACTGCCTTGGAAAAATGCTGTATATCCTCTGAAGATGGGTTCCAATCAATAATTGAAGTTTGTGCATGTTTTCGTTCTATTATTACAATAGTATAGTCGGAAACCGAATAATATTTTTTAAAATCGGTCTTTATACTACTGATACAAGAACTATCCTTATAATCATAAAAACAATAGACCTCACATCCATATCTGTTATTGGAACGTTTGCTAACACTTGCTATTACTTTGAAACATTCAGGTTGCTTTGTAACAATACACCTACTCCATTTATCGCTACAAGCACTACCATAAACAAAAAATAGAAGAAAAAATAACAAAATTGATATTACATTACCTTTTGCCAATTTGTAAATAGACAAACAAACAATAAAATATGACACTATCAAAATAACAAATCCAACAACATAATAGTCATTAGGTATATAATAACCAATAAAAGCTAAAATAACACCCAGTAATAGCATATAGTACTTCATTTTATATTATCAATTATTAGTGTCCGATAAAAATAAAAATTTGAATAAAAAACGAGGCTGTCCCCAAAGCGAGACAGCCTCGTTTATACCCATCTCATCAATCCTGCGAAATTCAAAAATCGAAAATCACAAAATCTCAAATCTCCCTAATACTCATTCCAAGGCTTTATCTTCAGATCGGCCACTGTGTGTTTGCAGAAGGCGGTTACGAAGGCGCCGGCGAGGCGGGCGTTGGTAAGGAGCGGAATGTTGAAGTCGATGGCCATACGGCGGATGGTGTAGTCCTTGTCGAGCTCGGTCTTGGAGAGGTTCTTTGGTATGTTGATTACCAGGTCGATCTTGTGCTCCTTGATATAGTCGGCAATGTTTGGCTTGCGGTCGTCGTCGGGCCAGTTGAGGATTGTGGTCTCAACGCCGTTGTCGAGAAGGAAGCTTGAGGTTCCGCGGGTACAGTAAATGTTGTAGCCCTTCTGCTTGAGCAACTTGATAGGCTCCAGGAGAGCGAGCTTGTCCTTTGTTGGGCCCGATGATATCAGGATATTCTTCTCAGGAATCTTGTAGCCTACCGAAATCATAGACTTCAGGATGGCCTCGTAATAGGTCTCGCCGAGACAGCCTACCTCACCTGTCGACGCCATTTCAACGCCAAGCACAGGGTCAGCTTTCGCCAGACGTGAGAACGAGAACTGAGGCGCCTTGATGCCCACGTACTCGAGGTCGAAGAGGGTCTTGCTTGGAGGTGTAACCTTGATGCCGAGCATAATGTCGGTGGCGTACTCTATAAAGTTGGTCTTCAGAACCTTGGATACGAATGGGAACGAGCGTGAGGCACGGAGGTTGAGCTCGATAACCTTGATATCGTTGTCCTTGGCGAGGAACTGCATATTGAAAGGTCCCGAGATCTCGAGCTGTTTTGCAAGAGTCTTGGCCACGTGCTTGATGCGTCGTACTGTCTCCACGTAGAGTTTCTGAGGAGGGAAGAGCATTGTGGCGTCGCCAGAGTGAACGCCCGCAAATTCCTGATGCTCAGAAATAGCGTAGATCACCAGCTCACCGTTTTGGGCCACGGCGTCGAAATCCACCTCCTTGGCCTTCTCGATGAATTGGGTGACAACAACAGGATACTGCTTGCTTACGGTAGCGGCGAGCTTCAGGAAGTGCTCGAGCTCGGTCTTGTTGCTGACGACGGCCATTGCGGCGCCCGAGAGCACGTATGAAGGACGTATCAGCAATGGGAATCCCACCTCGTCGGCAAATGTCATAACGTCCTCTATCTGAGTGAGCTCCTTCCAGCGTGGCTGATCGATGCCGTGCTTGTCGCAAAGCTCCGAGAACTTGTTGCGGTCCTCGGCCTTGTCGATATTGAGAGGCGAGGTTCCGAGAACGGGCACGTTAGCCTCATAAAGCCTCATTGCGAGGTTGTTAGGTATCTGACCACCTGTGCTGACTACCACTCCGCGAGGCATCTCGAGGTCGTAGATATCGAGAACGCGCTCAAACGAGAGCTCGTCGAAATAGAGACGGTCGCAGGTGTCGTAGTCGGTGGAAACGGTCTCGGGGTTGTAGTTGATCATAATGGAGCGGAAACCGCGCTTGCGGATGGTGTTGATGGCATTAACGCCACACCAGTCGAACTCTACCGACGAACCGATGCGGTAGGCGCCCGATCCGAGTACGATTACCGACTGCTTGTCGTCGTGGAACTCGATATCGTGCTCTGTGCCGTGGTACGTGATATAGAGGTAGTTGGTCTGAGCGGGATACTCGGCGGCCAATGTGTCTATCTGCTTTACGAATGGGGTGATGCCCAGGGCTTTGCGGTGCTCGCGTACCTTCATCATATCAGCTGTAACGCTTACTGACTGATGCTTGTAAACGATCTTGGCGATCTGGAAGTCGGAGAATCCGTTGAGCTTCAGCTCTTTCATAAAAGCATCAGGGATTTCCTGAACATTGTTGTACTGCTTGGCCTGCTCGCCGAGGTCGTAGATATGCTTCAGCTTGTGGATGAACCACTTGTCGATATTGGAGAGCTCGTGGATCTTGTCAACCGAGAAACCGCTGGCGAATGCGTCGGCGATGGCGAAGATGCGCATATCGGTAGGCGCTGTCAGCTCCTTCTGAATATCGTCTATGTGCTTGTTGCCCAAGAGTCCGTGCATACCCTGACCGATCATACGGAGACCCTTCTGGATGGCCTCCTCGAATGAGCGTCCGATGGCCATAATCTCGCCTACGGATTTCATAGCCGAGCCGATCTCCTTGCTTACGCCCACAAACTTGTTGAGGTCCCAGCGTGGGATCTTTACAACGCAGTAGTCGAGCGCGGGCTCAAAACAGGCTGTTGTAACCTTTGTGACTGAGTTCTTGAGCTCGTGGGGTCCGTATCCGAGACCGAGTTTTGCGGCCACGAATGCCAATGGATAGCCTGTGGCCTTGGAAGCGAGGGCTGATGAGCGCGACAGACGGGCGTTAACCTCGATTACGCGGTAATCCTCGCTGTTGGGGTCGAGGGCGTACTGTACGTTGCACTCTCCCACGATGCCTATGTGGCGGATAATCTTGATGGCGATGGCGCGGAGCTTGTGGTACTCAGAGTTGGTAAGTGTCTGAGATGGAGCCACTACGATAGACTCACCGGTGTGGATTCCGAGTGGGTCGAAGTTCTCCATATTGCAGACTGTGATGCAGTTGTCGTAGCGGTCGCGAACCACCTCGTACTCAATCTCTTTCCAGCCCTTGAGCGATTTCTCAACGAGAACCTGATTTGAGAATGTGAACGACTTGCTACAGAGAGTCTTGAGTTCCTCGTCGTTGTTGCAGAAGCCAGAGCCGAGTCCGCCGAGTGCGTAGGCGGCGCGGATGATTACAGGGTAGCCCACCTCGTTGGCGGCCTTGAGAGCCTCCTCAACCGACTCAGCGGCAACGCTCTTGGTGAAGTTTACGTTGATCTCGGCGAGTTTCTGATTGAAGATATCGCGGTCCTCGGTGTCGATGATGGCCTCCACGGGAGTACCGATTACCTTTACATTGTATTTGTCGAGAACGCCACTCTTGTGGAGGGCCACACCGCAGTTGAGCGCGGTCTGTCCGCCAAACGAGAGGAGGATTCCGTCGGGGCGCTCCTTGTCGATTACCTTCTCCACAAACTCGGGGGTTACGGGGAGGAAGTAGATCTTGTCGGCAACATTCTCAGAGGTCTGTACTGTTGCGATATTTGGGTTTACGAGAACTGTCTCGATGCCTTCCTCCTTGAGTGCCTTAAGGGCCTGAGAGCCAGAGTAATCGAACTCACCAGCCTCACCAATCTTCAGCGCACCAGATCCAAGAAGAAGAACTTTCTTTATGTCGTTGAATTTCATAATGAACTATTTATTTTATGTTGATGGAACGCGGATTATGCGGATTTACGCGGTTTTTTATAAAAAAATCTGTGAAAATCCGCCCAATCTGTGTCATCTGTGTTCTATTTAGTCAAATTATTGATTGCCTCTGAAATCTTACCGAACTCGAAGAGACGGTAAATCTCGTCGAAACGGGACGAAATCTTGTCGTTGCAGAGGTTGCCGATGGAGCCTATGTGGGTGTGGTTGAGAGGCTTGTCCCAGTGGAACTTGCCTTCCATTACCTGATGGCCCACTTCCTTGTAGCAATCGCGGAACGGAACTCCAGCCACCACCATTTCGTTCAGGGCCTCCACGGTGAAGATTGGCTGATACATCTCGTTCTTGAGAATGTCGTCGGCAGGCTTTATCTTTGGGAGGATGAACTCCATAAAATCGAGGCACATCTGCATACGCTCGAATACGGGCAAGTAGCTCTCCTTGAGCAACTGAAGGTCACGGAAATAGCCCGAGGTGAGGTTTCCTGTGATTCTGTTGAGCTCGAACGGGAGCACCGAGATCTTGTTGCAGTATCCGCGCATCAGCTCAAAGACATCAGGATTGGCCTTGTGAGGCATTATCGACGATCCTGTGGTGTACTCCTTTGGCAATGAGATGAACTTGAAGTTCTGACTCATAAAGAGGCAACAGTCGGCGGCGAACTTCGCAAGGGTCTGAGAGAGCTGAGCCAATGCTGTGGCCACTGCTGTCTCGGCCTTTCCACGGGTCATCTGACAGTAAACCGAGTTGTAGTCGGGGCTGTCGAAGCCGAGTTGGTCGCTTGTCATCTGTCTGTCGATAGGGAACGACGAGCCGTATCCCGCGGCCGAGCCGAGAGGGTTGCGGTTGTTGATCTTCCAGGCTGAGAGAAGTGCCCAGAGGTCGTCGCTGAGGCTCTCCGCATAGGCTCCAAACCACATTCCGAAACTGCTTGGCATTGCTATCTGGAGGTGTGTGTAGCCAGGCATCAGCACGTCCTTGTACTTGTTGGAGAGCTCTATGTATGTATCGAAGAGCGACTTAACAGACTCTATGATAGCCTGAAGCTTGGCTCTTGTGAATAATCTTACTGCTGTCACCACCTGATCGTTTCTTGAGCGGGCGGTGTGGATTTTCTTGCCGGGGTCGCCACACGCGGCAGTAAGCTCGAACTCTATCTGAGAGTGTACGTCCTCCACGTCGTCGTTGATTACGAATTGGCCGTCCTGAGCCTTCTTGTAGAGGTTCTTGAGTTCGCCCTGAAGCGCGGTGTTGTCGGTATCAGACAACAAACCCACCTTGGCAAGCATATTGGCGTGTGCCATACAGCCAAGTACGTCGTATTCAGCGAGGTAGAGGTCCATTTCGCGGTCCTTGCCCACGGTGAATTTCGTAACGAACTCGTTGGTGTCAAATCCTTTGTCCCAAAGTTTCTTTGCCATATCGTATAATTATTTACCGGTGTACTTTTTGATATTCTCTACAAAATCATCGAAGAGGAATTCTGTATCCACAGGACCTCCGCAGGCCTCTGGGTGGAACTGTGAAGAGAAGAATGGCTTGCTCTTGTGCTTGATGCCCTCCGAGGTGTTGTCGTTCACATTGATGAACAGCGGGATCCAGTTGTTGTCGATTGTCTTGAGGTCGATGGCGAAACCGTGGTTCTGACTTGTGATGAAACAGCGGTCGGTGCCGTGCATAAGTACAGGCTGATTGTGCGAGCGGTGTCCGTACTTGAGCTTGTAGGTGTCGAAACCTGCGGCCAGGGCCAGGAGCTGATTGCCGAGGCAGATTCCAAAGATAGGCTTGTCTTCCTGAAGCGCCTTCTGGATATGAGAAATGGTTTGCTTACACATCTTAGGGTCGCCAGGACCGTTGGATATGAACAAACCATCATATTCTAATGTTGAGAAATCGTAATCGTAAGGAACTCGGGTAACGGTAACGTCGCGCTTGATGAGGTTGCGGATAATAGCATTCTTTACACCGCAGTCAACGAGAACCACTTTGTATTTGCCGTTGCCGTAAGTAACAGGCTCCTTGCACGAAACCTTGGCTACAAGATTGTCGATATTAGGGTCGTAGGTCTCGGGAACCACGCCGTCGATGATGATTTTTCCAAGCATTGAGCCTTTCTCGCGGAGACGCTTTGTGAGGGCTCGGGTATCGATGCCGTAGATGCCTGGCACCTTCTGCTCCTTGAGCCAGTCGGCGAGGCTTCTCTTGGCGTTCCAGTGAGAGTACTCAAACGAGTAGTCGCTGACAACGAGCGCCTGAACGTGGATCTGGTCCGACTCGAAAAACAGAGGCATATTGTCCTCGGCCTCGTTGCCGGGAATACCGTAGTTGCCGATCATCGGATAAGTAGAAACGAGGATTTGACCCTTGTAGCTTGGGTCTGTGAGGCTTTCGGTGTAGCCTGTCATTGCAGTGTTGAAAACCACTTCTCCAGCCACAGAGCCCTCATAACCAAATGAGAAGCCACAGTAGCGTGTGCCGTCTTCGAGAAGCAATTCAGCCTTCTTAGGATTATTCATTTATGATTTATTTTCGTAACGTTATCAAAATAATTTTCATCGTGCAAAGATAAGAAAAATTGGTTGAATATTGTGCGGTGAGAGTTTTAATTATTTTTTAAGAAATAGGATTAAGAGAAACACGTAATTTGCGGATTCGAGGGTGTAAAATACAAATAACATTCGTGGATTTTGGGGTATTTGTAAAGAAAACATTCGTGGATTTTGGAATTTTGGAACGCTATGTGGCTTAATATTAATTTGTTAGGATTTTGGGATAGCAAATCAGCCGAAATAAATCAGTTGATTTGCTAATTATGGCGCTTATTTTTGGAAACGTTATTGTTGATTATTTTTCAATGAGTTTTTGTAGTTGTAATAAAAGTTCTGATGCTTCTTCCAATCCCGGTATTCTGTTCGGATTCTGTACATAGTCTCCTTGATGCCACCGTTTTGAAGGAAGTCTTGCTCAAGTTTGCGCAAATATCCAAGTACAAGTCTGTCTGTCATATGAAAAAGGGTTAGACAGATATTCGCAATCTCCTCGTCGTTCCACCTTTCGTAATATGGTTCGTAATCTTCAAGATTGTTCCTGTATTTGCAATATTCAACCATTTGAGCATAGCGTGGATGGCCCTCGGTCCATATAGTTAGGTTTCTTGTTCTCAGGTAATCCTCGTAATCCTCTTTAAGTTCGTGGAGGCTTCCGCGTCCGATAGTAATAAGTCTGAGTTTGATATCAGTCGACATCAAGCCGTCAACAAAACCCTCCACAAAATTCTGCTTCCCACAGCGGGCAGCCTGCACCATTTGATCTACGGTTCTGTCCTTGAACTTATTCATATAACACTTAGTGAAATGGAAGGTCATATCGTAAATCACCTTGGATTTTTGGTAGAAATACATTTTCTCTACGTTCTGTTTCCAATCGATGAATCCTTTGGGTGGCTGTTGTTGCATTGGTTCTGCTTTTTGTGAGTTTTTTGTTGTTTTGTGTAGGAGTTGATAGGATTGGATAGGAATTTATAGGAGGGCTGTCCTATATAAATCCTATTAAATCCTAAAGATCCTATACTTAATTGAATGAAAGTAAACAGACTGCTTGATTACCTCGCCCAGATCTGTTTTCTATACTTGTTTTATGCCACAAAGGTAAAATGATTTTGTGAAGTTTCCAAATCAATGATTTGACATTGTTTCTCTTTTGTAATTTTAGACAACTACTTAAGAAACAAATAAAATGGAGTCGTTAACATTGTTGGTTATTCTTTTGTAACTATTCATCTCATAATGGGAATGTTTCAAAATCATCTCCAATTGGTGAAAAAATGTTTATAATGCCCTATAGAAGTAAAATCGTCTGGCTACAAAACACATACTTCCCTTGATGTGTTCTGCAAGAAATACTCGGACAGGATTTCTCAAAGGTATTTGGTTTACACCAAGGACTATGCGAATGACGGCGAGACAATATTATTGCCGGTGTATATGTTGCCGTTTTTGTGATGATGAAAAAAGTGTGCGCCAAAATCAAAATTCTGACGCACACTTTTTTTATATCGGGTAGGGATGTTTAATACTCCACTTTGTGGGCATAAATTACCTGAGCTACTTGACTACTTTACTCTTTTGCAATAGAGGTAATGAAACTGCTTGTCATAGGATTTGACTTCCCAAGAATAGTTGTTTGCGTCTGATTGAACAACCATACCTCTCCAAGGCAAACCCATAATACCTATCTTGCCACGATAATACTCGTCATAATCGTATTTCCCTTCATAAATATACCAGGTTTCGAAATCTTCCATAATATCAAGTTATTAGAAGTTTTTGCCTACTCTGTTAATGTTTTTCGGCTACCACATTAGATTAATCTGTTAGAAGTTTGTAGGATAGTACAATTTCAGCACCGTTATATCACAATCGAATTGGACAACAGAACCTCCATAATTATTAATAATATCCTCTACGTCTCTATCTACACTTGAGTTACAATAACGATTGTAATCATCCATATTGTAAAACTCAATAGTAATACAATCGCAATCTGTCCATACTGAATAGACTTTTGCGCAACCGTTGAAGTAACGTTTCAATTCTGATTTTAATCCTCTGTTCATAAGTAAACAATTTAGAGTTTATAATCGTTTTTATTTTGTCTCTTGCAAAGAAATAACAAATGAACATTAATTCCAACTTTTCTCCGTCGAAACATTTATACAAATCTGTCGGAAAATTCTGACACTATAATTGTTCGGTATAGAATATAAAGAAATTGAAATTCAGGACTTTGGAGATAATGAGAAGTAATTCTGTGTCGATGCTCTGACGGCTGAAAATGGAATATACGTCGGTGCGGTTGCGGTTGATTTGTTGAGAGAACCAAACCACCGTGCGTCCCTGCTCTTTTAGTTTTTCCTTTATTTTTTCGCCGATATGAAGCATAACTTTCATTATTCTTATCGCGAAAAAACAAAAAAGGGTGTGAACTAATATCTACTCCGCGTCCACAGGAGCATAGGAAAAACCTGCTTAGTCCTCTATAGAAAAGTCCACACCTATGAGGTGCAGACATTATAGAGGACAAAACACAATTCACCCTACCCGTGAGAAATCACGAAGAGATCTTAATTCGCTCGTTGTATAAAACAAACAAGTTTCCTATGCTTTTTTGTTTTTACGCGGATAAATGTCTTATATTTAATAAATTGCTTGTCTATATCAATAATTAACTTGCCTTTTATTCTGCCACAAAGCTATAAAAAATACCAATTCCGGCAAAATAGTCTTAAGGCTTATTTTGCCGCAATCGCATTTTTTTTGCAATTCCGGCAAAATAGCGGCTACAAAAAAATCCCGTCGCCAATCAGCAACGGGATTTTTTGTTTAGAGAATTTATTCATTCACAAACTTGTCCTTTATGTATGGAAACTCCTGTATCAGCAGCTTGCGGATTTGAGCACGGGTGTAGCCGTCACGGATAATCATGAGGATGGTGTCGTCGCCAGACACTGTGCCGGCAGCGGCTTCTATCCTCCTGGAATCTATCTGGGCTGATACTGCGTTGGCATACCCTGCCGAGGTCTTGAATACCACCATGCTGGTGCCGGCGAACTCCACGCTTAGCAGCTTGTTGGATATTATGGCCTGGGCGCTTTTCTCGTCGTTGGGCAGCTTGTATATGTAGCGGCCCAACCCGTCGGGTATGCGCGATGCCTGAAGCTGCTTCAGATAGCGGCTAAGACAGGCCTGTGTTATCACGATGCCGTTTTTCTCCAGCTTGTCGAGTATCTCCTGCTGCGATCTTATAGTATCTTCCTCTATCATGTGGGCTATAAGGCCGAGTCGGTCCAATTTCGTATTCATAGATTACTGATGCTTTGATTCCAACGGCAAATATAATGAAAAAAAATGATTGATGGCAAAATTATCAGGTAAAATTGGACCTCAATTTGTATATTTATTGTTAAAACTATTTCGATTTTTGATTAAATTCCAAAAAAAAATTAGTTTTTTTGGATATATAATGTACTGATATTTAAGTATGTAGTATAAATAGTGAAAAAATTTTTTTTTCGACCGGGAATAATATTCGAAAAATTATTTATATCTTTGCGGCGTGATAGGAAAATACTTGTCACGCAGTAATAAGAAATAGAAACAAGAACCAAAACAATACGATTGGTATAACATGAACGTTACACGAATTTTCGATTTCCTGGACAATGCTTGCGAGAAGTATCCAAGAAAAGACTGCCTCGTATCCAAGGTGGATGGCGAGTGGAAAATGGTGAGTACAGAGGAATACCGTGATACCGCCACAAAACTGGCGTACGGACTCATGGCCCTCGGCATCAGAAAGGGCGACAAGGTGGCTTCGGTTTCCAACAACCGTCCCGAGTGGAACTATATCGACATGGCCATAGCCATGTGCGGTGCAGTGCATGTGCCGGTGTACCCAACCATCAGCAGCAATGACTACGACTTTATCCTGAACCACAGCGAGGTGAAGATGGCTTTCATCTCCGATGTTACAGCTTACCGCAGGGTGGCTGCCGTAAAGGACAACATAAAGTCGCTGGAGAGGATTTTCTCGTTCAACGAGATAGAGGGAGTGGAAAACTGGAAGGTGGCCCTGGAGCTCGGCATCAAGAACGCCGATACCTACAGGGACGAGCTGGAGAAGGTGAAAGCTTCAGTAACTCCCGACGACCTCTGCTCCATAATATACACATCGGGCACCACCGGTATCAG
The DNA here is from genome assembly GCA_045597465.1 of Bacteroidales bacterium. GTDB lineage: Bacteria > Bacteroidota > Bacteroidia > Bacteroidales > UBA3824 > UBA3824. The sequence goes on from JAZLKG010000028.1 coordinate 86,618, forward strand.
CAAGGGTGCCATGCTTACCCACAACAACTTCGTAAGCAACGCCACAGCCAGCTGCGAGATCCTGGGACTCGACCACAACGACAAGGTGCTCTCCGTATTGCCACTCTGCCATGTATACGAGCGCTGCTTCATATACCAGTATCAGTACCTCGGCATAGGCATCTACTATGCCCAGAATCTCGGCACAATTGTATCCAACTTCAAGGAGATAGGCGCCAACGGAGTAAACACCGTGCCCCGCGTAGCCGAGAAGATTGTGGAAGGCATCATGAAAGAGGGTGCCAAGTTTACCGGAATCAAGAAAAAAATGTTTGACAAGGCCGTAGCGCTGGGCCGCGAGTGGGAACACGAGGGCAAGAGCGCATGGTATCAGGCTCAGATAAAATTCCTCGACAAGTTTATATACAAGCACTGGAGAGAGGATTTCTTTGGCGGCAAGATGAAGTTCTTCGGCTGCGGAGGCGCCGCTATTTCCCCAAATATCAGCCGCATGCTTTGGGCCGCCGGAATAAAGGTGTGCGAGGGCTACGGCCTTACCGAGACATCGCCTGTTGTGGCCCACGCATCAGTAAAGCACCACAAGTTTACATCTGTGGGCCCTGTGGTGAGCAACGAGGAGGTGAAGATAGACGAGGACGGCGAGATTCTGGTGAAGGGTCCAAACGTGATGAAGGGTTATTACAAGAATCCTGACGCCACAGCCGAGGTGATGACCCCCGACGGATATTTCCGCACCGGAGACATAGGTTACCTCTCCGAGGGCAATTTCCTCCATATCACCGACCGCAAGAAAGAGATTTTCAAGACATCATCGGGCAAGTACATTGCCCCTGCCATGATAGAGGGCAAGGTGAAGGAGTCGCCATACATATCGCAGCTTTGCATAGTGGGCGAGAATCAGAAATTCGCATCAGCCATAATATCGCCCGATTTCGACGCGCTCAGGATCTGGCTCCAGAACAACGGAACAGATTCCAAGGATATGACCAACGCCGATATAGCTGCCAATGCCGACGTGCAGAAGCTTATAGACCAGGAGATCCAGAAGGTCAACAAGACCATAGGCAAGGTGGAGCAGATAGCCAAGCACCACATCGTGGCCGATGTATGGGGATCGGAGAGCGGCGAGCTTACCCAGACTCAGAAACTGAAGCGCAAGGTGGTGGCCACCAAGTACAAGGCCATAATAGACGCTATCTACAGCCTCGACCAGGCCAACAAGTAGTTTTTTAAGTTGCATTCATGATAGATAAATTGTCGAAGGGCGGGTTCCGTGTTTGCGGAATCCGCTCTTTTTTTATCTTCCTGATGCTGCCTGCCTACATGTACCACAGCGCCTGTACGCCCACATAGCACAAGACAAACAGGAGCATCGCAATGTCGGACCACAGCGAGTCGCGCATCTCGTGGAATGCGGTTATCAGCATCATGGCCAGCGGCATCAGAGCCAGTCTAAGCACCTGGACGCCGAAATATGGAGTAAGGCACATGCCCGCCATGCTTACAAACATGAGGAAAAACAGTCGGTATGCCTGGCTGCCTATCAGGTTGAACTTGGGATACTCCCTTGTGATGCATGCGCTGCCAAGCAGCACTATTATGCCGTGCACCATTACCGCCATGGTCTCCTTGGGGCTGAAACTTACGTTCTGTATGTTGCCGAGCCTGATGCGCAGGTATCCGGCCAGGTCAGATACGTTGCCCTCCACTATATAATATAGTGCCATGTAGAAGAGAATGGGCGTGATGCAGCCCACCAGAAACACAAGAAACTCCTTGCCCCTGAACGGACGGAATATGATGAGGCCCATGATGCCCACGGGTATCATCATGAGGGCCGGTAGGCAGAAAAGCGCCGCCACCCCGAAAAACAGTCCTGAGTCAAAAACTGTGTAAGTGGCGTTGTCGAGCCCGTGGCCGGCTATCATCTTTATCAGGCCCAGGGCTATGAATATGTTGGCTATCTGCTCGGGCAGCAGGGTGTTGTTGGGCACCAGCGATAGCGCCAGGGGGATGCCCACAAGGGCAAACATGGACGGCTTGGCACGTGTAAACTCGAAATCGGAGTTCAGCAGTATCATCATCATTATCTCCAGGCCCAGCAGTATCAGGGACACCAGCTGTGTGCCTATGGAGATATGGCCGCCAAAAACATGGCTGTATATGGTATTGAACAGCGGGGTGCCGTCGTTTGGGAGGTCTATGTGCCGGGCCGGCACGCCTAAAAACATGGAAGCGGCCATGCCTGCCGCCAGTATGGCTATTGCCACCATCACCTCTATGCCGTTGTGTTTTATTTGCTTGAGTATCATATCGGGCGTCTTGTGTTTTAATCTTTTGCAAAGGTAAACAATATTAATAAAAAATAACACACCTTTAATATAGATAATGTTATAAATTTGCTAATTTAGCAGCCGGAAAAAATCTCAATTAACAGATACCAATATGAACGTATTACTGATAGGATCGGGCGGAAGAGAGAGCGCCCTGGCTTGGAAGATCTCTCAGAGCCCAATGCTCGGCAAGATGTATGCCGCTCCCGGCAATCCCGGAATCGTGGATTATGCTCAGAACCTCGATATCAAGGTCTCTGACTTTGACGGCATAGTGAATGCCATCAAGCAGTATTCAATCGACCTGGTGGTGGTAGGCCCCGAGGTTCCCCTCATCGATGGCCTCACCGACAGAATCCTCAGTGAGGAAGGTTTCAAGAAACCACTCATCTGCGGACCAAAGGCCGACGGCGCACAGCTGGAGGGCAGCAAGGATTTCGCAAAGCAGTTTATGATGCGTCACAACATTCCTACTGCCAAGTACAAGACTTTCAACGGCGACACCTACAATGATGCCGTAGAGTTCATGAAGACCCTGAAGGCTCCATACGTTCTTAAGGCCGATGGCCCTGCCGCCGGCAAGGGCGTTATCATTGAGAACGATTTCGAGGTGGCCTGCAAGGAGCTCAAGGAGATGTTTGGCGGCAAGTTTGGCAAGTCGAGCGCCGAGGTTGTGATAGAGGAATTCCTCTCGGGCATCGAGCTCTCCGTTTTCGTTTTGACCGACGGCCGCGGCGGCTACGTTATCCTGCCCGAGGCCAAGGACTACAAGCGCATCGGCGAGAACGACGAGGGCCTCAATACCGGAGGCATGGGCTCGGTTTCGCCTGTTCCATTTGCCGACAAGGAATTCATGGACAAGGTGGAGACCCGCATCATCCGTCCTACAATAAACGGACTCCTGCGCGACAATATCGACTACAAGGGCTTCATCTTCTTCGGTCTCATTAATGTGGAGAACGATCCTTACGTTATAGAATACAATGTCCGCATGGGCGATCCCGAGACAGAGTCGGTAATGCTCCGCATAAAGAGCGACCTGCTCGACCTTATTGCCTCGGCTGCCGGCGGCTGCCTGGCTGGCAAGACATGCGAGTTCGACGAGCGCACAGCCGCCACCGTAATGCTGGTGTCGGGAGGATACCCTGAGGATTACGAGAAGGGCAAGGAGATAAAGGGCTGCGATACTGTAAAGAACTGCCAGGTATTCCATGCCGGCACCAAGATTAAGGACGGCAAGCTCGTAACCGACGGCGGCCGCGTAATCACAGTATCAACACTGGGCGCCGATATCAACGAGGCTCTCGCCACAGCGTTGGAGGATGCCAACAAGATTACTTTCGAGGGCGCATATCACCGCCGCGATATCGGCAAGGATTTGCTGAAGTACGTTAAGTAGTCTGATACAGCCTATAAAATCATAAATCCCGATATTCTTGACTGTCAGGAATATCGGGATTTTTTTGTGGCGGCCAGACCTGTGATGGCCCGTGGCGCTATTAGTGGTTGAGGTATCTCTCGGCATCCATGGCGGCGTGGCAGCCAGATCCGGCGGCTGATATGGCCTGGCGGTAGATTGGGTCGGCCACGTCGCCGGCTGCGAATACGCCAGGGATGTTGGTGGCTGTGGTTGGGTGCTTCACTATAATGTACCCCTCCTTATCTACCTCCACGCCTGGATGAAGAACGCCGCTCTCATCGGTACGTGGCAGGAAGGCCTCGGTGTTGGGATGATGGCCGATGGCGAGGAAAAATCCGTCGATATTGATGTCGAAAGCCTCCTCATGGTCGGTGCCCTTGTATTTAATAAGGTGCGCGCCCTCCACTCCGTTTTCTCCGAAAAGTCCCACTGTCTGGGTCTCCCAGAGAATCTCTATATTATCGCAGGCTTTCACCTTCTGCAGCATTGCCTCGCTGGCCCTAAGCACGTTGCGGCGCACAATGAGGTAAACCTTGCTGGCCAGGTGCGACAGGTACTGAGCCTCCTCGCAGGCGGTGTCGCCTCCGCCCACCACGGCTACCACCTTCTTGCGGTAGAAGAATCCATCGCAGGTGGCGCAGGCCGATACTCCCATTCCGGCGTATTTTTTCTCGTCGCTGAGGCCGAGGTATTTTGCTGATGCTCCGGTAGATATTATCACAGTATCAGCCTCCAGCTGAGTGCCGTCTTCAAGGTATGCGATGTGGATTCCGCCCTTCTCGGTGCTGAAGTCCACCTTCCCGATGGTGCCGAAACGGATATCGGCGCCCAGGCGTACGGCCTGCTTGCGGAGGTCTTCCATGAGGTCGAATCCGTTTACACCGTCGGGATATCCGGGAAAATTCTCGATCTCGGAGGTCTGTGTTAATTGTCCGCCACTCACTGGACCCTCATACACAACAGGTTTCAGACCCGAGCGCGACGCATATATGGCGGCAGTATATCCCGCGGGACCGCTGCCGATTATCAGGCATTTTATTCTTTCCATAGTATTTTTATAATTATGATTGCAAAGGTAATAATTATTGGGTGACGAGGCAAAATTTTTTGTTTCCGATTGCTTATTCAGTATATTTTTCATATATGTTTTTTGGAAATAAATCCGTAATTTTGCAGTTGAAATAATTTATAAACAATGGAAAAGAAGCGACTGTTTTTTCTCGACAATCTTAAAGTATGGCTCACCGTTCTCGTGATAGTCCACCACGCTGCGGTAAGTTACTGTGTATTTGGTGCATGGCCATACAAGGCAAGCAATCCCGACGAGATGATAGATTGGATATGGCATTTTCTGTCCACAAATGCAAGTTTCTTCATGGGCTTGTATTTTCTGATATCGGGATATTTTGTGCCGGCCAGTTACAACAAGCAAGGCCCCAAAACCTTTGTGATAAAGAAGCTTACAAGGCTTGGAATCCCGCTGCTTATTGTAGGCGGATTGCTGTCGGTGCTTTCCGGCAAGCTCGAGATGGCCCACCTTTGGTTTCTGCAAAGTCTTCTGATGTTTTGCCTCATATACGCAGGCATCAGACTGATGATAAAACCTAAGGAGGATGGCAGTAGTAATAGGGTCAGCTGGCTGATACTTCCTTTGCTGGCTATTGTAATGGGTGTGGGCGGTCATCTTATCCGACAGGTGAGCCCTCAGGACAACTGGATAGATGTTCTTGGGTTTCTGCATATAGAACCTGCTCATTATCTGCAATATGTGATGATGTTTGCTCTTGGCGTTTTGTGCAACCGATATGGCTGGATAGAGAATATGGGCAGCAGGATGGGCCTTTGCACTTTCGTGATAGGTGTGGCTCTTGTATTGGGCAATCTGCTGAGGGATGGCGGCCCTTGGAACGATCTGGTTGACAGATATTTTGGAATCTACGAGTCGTTTTTGTGCATATATTTCAGCTTTGGACTTTTGTGGATATTCCGCGAGTTTGGCAACGGGGATAGCAGTGTAATGCGCTGGGCCTCGGCTCAATCGTATGGTGCCTATGTTATCCACCTTTTTGTAATGCTGGCGCTGGAATTCACGTTCGACAAGGTTTGGATGGGCCATATAGGCAAATTCGTTTTCATAGCCGTGGTTTCCACATTGATGTCGTTTGGAGCCTCGTGGCTTCTCCGCAAAATACCAGGCGTAGGCAAGGTGCTGTAGTTTTTTTTGTGGGTGTAGCTGACCCTGAGATTGCGATTGCAAAAAAATCCCAATTTCCAATCCGTTTTTCCAAAATTTCTTTTTACCTTTGCCGATAGAACATAAACAAACAATCAATAGATACAAATTATGGCAGTTGAATTCAAATATGCTCCTATGTTTCAGGTAGGAGCCGACAACACCGAATACCGCTTGCTCACCAAGGAAGGTGTTACAGTAAGCGAGTTCGAGGGTCACGAGATCGTTAAGGTCTCCAAGGAGGCTCTCACACTTCTGGCTCAGCAGGCTTTCCACGATGTAGAGTTTATGCTCCGTCGTGAGCACAACCTCCAGGTAGCAAAGATTCTCAGCGATCCTGAGGCTTCAGAGAACGACAAGTACGTTGCATTGCAGTTTCTCCGCAATGCCGACACCGCCAGCAAGGGCGTTCTCCCATTCTGCCAGGATACCGGCACAGCCATTATCCACGGCGAGAAGGGTCAGCAGGTTTGGACAGGTTTCGAGGACGAGGAGGCTCTCAGCCTTGGAGTTTTCAACACCTACACTCAGGACAATCTCCGCTACTCTCAGAACGCGCCTCTCAATATGTACGACGAGGTTAACACCAAGTGCAACCCCCCTGCCCAGATTGATATCGAGGCCGTAGAGGGCGCTGAGTACAAGTTCGTGATGGTGGCCAAGGGCGGTGGATCTGCCAACAAGACATATTTCTACCCAATGACCAAGGCCACAATCCAGAACGAGGGCACACTTCTTCCATTCCTCGTAGAGGAGATGAAACACCTCGGCACTGCGGCTTGTCCTCCATACCACATTGCATTCGTAATCGGCGGCACATCAGCTGAGAAGAACCTTCTCACAGTGAAGCTCGCCTCTATAAAGTATTACGACAACCTGCCAACCACCGGTGACGAGACCGGCCGCGCATTCCGCGATGTTGACCTGGAGCAGAAACTCCTCAAGGAGGCCTACAAGATTGGTCTTGGCGCACAGTTTGGCGGCAAGTACCTCGCTCACGATATCCGCGTAATCCGTCTGCCACGCCACGGCGCAAGCTGTCCTATCGGTATGGGCGTAAGCTGCTCGGCCGATAGAAATATCAAGGCAAAGATCAACAAGGACGGTATCTGGCTCGAGAAGATGGACAGCAATCCAGCAGAGCTTATCCCTGCCGAGTACGCAAAGGCCGGCGAGGGTGCCAACACTATCGAGATCGACCTCGACAAGGGTATCGACGCAGTTCGCGCAGAGCTCGCCAAGTATCCTGTTTCTACACGCGTAAACCTGAAGGGTACAATCATCGTGGCCCGCGATATCGCTCACGCCAAGTTGAAAGCCCGTCTCGATGCAGGCGAGGGTATGCCACAGTACTTCAAGGATCACCCAGTATTGTACGCAGGTCCTGCCAAGACTCCAGAGGGATATCCTTGCGGATCCATGGGCCCAACAACCGCAGGCCGTATGGACCCATACGTTGATGAGTTCCAGGCCAACGGCGGCTCGCTGGTTATGATTGCCAAGGGCAACCGCTCACAGCAGGTTACTGATGCCTGCAAGAAGCACGGCGGATTCTACCTCGGCACTATCGGCGGCGTTGCAGCTGTTCTCTCACAGAGCTCTATCAAGTCTATCGAGTGCGTTGAGTATCCAGAGCTTGGTATGGAGGCTATCTGGGAGATCAAGGTAGAGGACTTCCCTGCATTCATCCTCGTAGACGACAAGGGCAACGACTTCTTCAAGCAGCTGAAGCCTTGCACAGGATGCACAATTGTGTAATTCGCCCGTAGAGACGCACCGCCGTGCGTCTCCACCGTGTGTATGATGCATGCATAAATAGAAAAATCGCACAGAAGACAGTAAATGTTTTCTGTGCGATTTTTTTTGTGTATTGTATGAGTGAGAGGATAGGACTACTCTGCGCCGCCTGGGTTGAACTGCTTGCAGTCCTTGAAGGCGATATCAGCCACGTTCATGTTGCCCGATACCAGCGAATCCAGTTTCTCGAACTCGCACTTGCTTATAGAGATGTTCTTGCTGTCGTAGAGGTCGAACTCCTTTACGCCAATCTCTGTGATGCTGCACTCGCTGAAAGCCACATTCTCGCAGTCCTTGATTCTGGCGCCGTAAGCCGAGCAGTCGAAAATGCCGGTCTTGGTCACATTGATGTCCTTGCTCTTAACGGCATCCACGCCTATGACGCCGCATCCGTTAAGCGAGCAAGATATCAGATTGATGTTGTTGCTGCCGAAGATGTATACCACATCGCCGGTGCAGCCGTCCTGCTTCTTGTGCTCCATTGAAAGGTGCTTCAGGGTAACATTCTTGCAGTGGTAGAAGCCCATGACATTGGCGTCGCTTGGGTCCACCTGGATGGAGCATACGCCGTTGGCATTGTCGGCCCAGTCTATGGTGAGGTTCTCCACCGATACAATGTTCAGCGAGTAGCCCTCTTCCATTGCGGTTGCGCTTATGCAGCCTTTCTCCTCGGGCTGTATGGGCTCCAGGATGCCCTTCTCCTTCACCTTGCCCTCCTTCACCAACTTGGTGAGTTCGGCTGTGAGTTCGGTCATGTCATGCTCTATCACGATGGTTCTGTTGGAACCTATGGCCTCCAGAAACTCCCTGGTATTCTTCACGTTGATGGTCTTAACCTCGGGAGCGGCGCTCTGCTGTGCCGATTCGTTGCCGTTGCCGTTTCCATTGCCGCCGCATGCAGCTGTAAGCAGCATCAGCAAGGCGGCGCCAAAAGCCAAAAATGTATTCTTCATTGTTTTTGTTTGTAATTTATAGTTTATAAAAAGTATATATTAATATTCCACTCTCATCAGCGTAAGGCCCTGAGGCGGCGCTGTGAAACCTGCCGTCTGCCGGTCCTTGCTGTCCAGTATCCTCGTCATTGCTGATGCCTGCAAACTGCCGTTGCCCACCTCTATCAGGGTTCCCGTAAGTATCCTCACCATGTTTTGCAGAAAACCGTCGCCTGTGTAGCTTATGTCTATCTCGGGCCCTGATGCTTCTATTTTTATGTCGGTGATGGTTCGCACGGTAGATTTCTTCATCTTGGGGTTTCCGCAAAAAGCCTTGTAGTCGTGGGTGCCGCACAGCAGTCGGGCAGCCTCTCTCATTTTGCTGATATCCAGCGCCTTGTCGGTGTATGTGTAAAGGTATCTGCGCTCAAATACATTCGGCACACGGCTGGTGTGTATGCGGTACATGTAGGTCTTGCTCCTGCATGAGTATCGCGCGTGGAAGGCAGCCTCAGCCTCCTCCACATCCAGCACGGCAATGTCCTCGGGCAGGTATTGGCACAGATAGGCGTGTATGTCAGCGGGCTGATGCTTGCTGTCGATATCGAAACTCGCCACCTGCTGCCTGGCGTGCACACCCGCGTCGGTGCGTCCGCTGCCGTTTACCTCCACCACATGGCCGCACATGCGCTCCAGCACTGCCGATATCTTGCCCTGGATGGTGTTGTCGGTGCTGCGCTGGATCTGCCAGCCGTTGTATCTGCTGCCGTCGTAGGCTATGGTGATTTTTATGCGTTTCATGCTGCAAATTTAGCAAAATTATTTTTGTTTTCCCAAAAATGAATTTATCTTTGTTCATCTGCATCTATACAATATGCACAATTCCATATTATAGAACCTAATAGCTGTTTTGCCATGAATATCAAGACTATAAAGGTGGGTACGTTCAATCTTATGAACCTGATGCTGCCAAACCATTCCGCATTTGGCGGCATCGGATATACCCCGGAGGAATTCAACAGGAAACAGAGCTGGGTAAACTTTATGCTCAACCAGATGAACGCCGATGTTATTGGTTTTCAGGAGTGTTTCCACAAGCAGGCGCTGCTTTCGATCATCAACGGCAACCGCAACTACCGCGATGCCGAGGTTGTCATGGCCGACGAGACCGGCGATCTCCCCCGTGTGGCGCTGCTATCCAGATACCCGATAGAGGATGTGGAGATTTTCGACAGGTTTCCGCCCGAGTCTATCATCCATGTGCAGCCCAAGGGCGTGTATCAGAAGATTTTCCTGCCGTTCGATACCTTCTCGCGTCCGGTACTGAAGGCCGACATCAGGATTAAGCCCTTTGGCGTGGTTACATTCTACGTGGTTCACCTTAAATCCAAGCGCCCGATTTTCTACGATGGAGAGAACGAGAACAATCCCGTCGACCTTGCCAAGGCTCAGGTTAGGAGTCTGATGCTGCGGGCTGCCGAATCGTGCGCCGTGCGATCGCTGCTGATGCGTAGTATGAGAAACCAGAACAGGCCCGTGGTGGTTTTCGGCGATGTAAACGATACCGGAAACTCCGTTACCACCAGGATAATATCGGGCGAGGTGCCTCAGCACAAGCTCTCCGACCAGGTAAAGCAGAGCGTCTGGGATGTGCTGCTGTATCACGTGAAGGACATACAGGCGCGTCGCAGCTATCAGGATTTCTATTACACCCACATCCACAACGGCATGTACGAGAGTCTCGACCACATCATGGTGAGTCAGGAGCTTGTTACCGAGAATCCGCGCAATGTGGGCCGCGTGGGCATGGTGAAGGTTTTCAACGACCACCTCATAGACCGCACTTTCACCGACCAGCGTCCCGACAAGTGCAAGAGCGACCACGGCGTGGTTACCTGCACCCTGGAGCTCGATTGCGACAAATACCGCACCTCTCAGCAGGGGCGTGTTGAGGTTCAGCAGTATCAGCAATCCAAGCAGTATCAGCAGTATCAGCCCAAAAACAATGGCGGCGATAGGGGAGAGGTTTCCCGCAAGTGGAACGGCAATGGCCGTAAATCACGCCGATAGATACAAAAACGGCTGTCCAGATATCTGGGCAGCCGTTTTTTAGTTTATTCGTTCGTACGTACATTTTTATTGAGACGCACGTCCGTGCGTCTCTACGTGCACGGGTAAATTATTTTGTAATCTTCTCGAGATTCTCCTTCCAAGCACCGTAGGCGTCATCGTAGGCCTGCTGGTTCTTAACGTCTGGCTCGGTAACCTCTACCTTCTTGAGGTTGCTGAAAGCCTCCTCGAAGTTCTTGTAGATGCCTGCGCCATAGCCTGCGCCACGTGCTGCACCGATAGATCCGTCGGTATTGAAGAGCTCGATGGCTGCGCCGGTTGTGGTGGCCAGTGTGTTGCGGAATACTGGAGAGAAGAACATGTTGGCCTTGCCTGCGCGGATTACCTTGCTGTCGATGCCGATGGTCTTCATGATGTCCATGCCGTACTTGAATGAGAATGCGATGCCTTCCTGGCCTGCACGGTAGAGGTGGTCGGCCTTGTGGATGTTGAAGTTGAGGTTCATCACGGCTGCGCCAGGGTTCTGGTTCTGGAGCACGCGCTCGGCGCCGTTGCCGAATGGCATTATGCTGAGGCCCTCGGATCCGATAGGAATCTCGGCTGCTCTCTGGTCCATCTCGGAGTACTTGATGGCGCTGCCGCCTACCTGCTTGTTGAGCCAAGAGTTCAGGATGCCGGTGCCGTTGATGCAGAGGAGGATACCGAGACGGTTGAGCTCCTGTGTGTGGTTTACGTGGGCAAAAGTGTTTACTCTTGAGAGTGGATCGTACTTGATTTCCTCGCTGATACCGTAAACAACGCCTGATGTGCCGCCTGTGGCTGCAATCTCGCCAGGGTTCAATACGTTGAGCGAGAGAGCGTTGTTTGGCTGGTCGCCGGCGCGGTAAGATACCTTTATGCCTTTTACGAGGCCGAGTTCCTTGGCGGCAGCCTCAGTAAGCTCGCCCTGTACCGAGAATGTTGGAACAATCTCTGGGATGAGGCTCTCGTCGAAACCGTAGTAGTCGAGGAGGAATTTAGCCACGCAGTTGTTCTTGAAGTCCCAGAACATACCCTCGGAGAGACCGCTGATGGTGGTCTTTATCTCGCCGGTGAGTTTCATGGCGATATAGTCGCCTGGGAGCATTATCTTGTATATCTTGCTGTAGATTTCGGGCTCGTTGTCCTTTACCCACTTCAGCTTTGATGCAGTGAAGTTGCCAGGGCTGTTGAGCAGGGAACCCAGGCAGAGGTCGTTTCCGAGGTCGCTGAGGGCCTTGGCGCCAATCTGTGTTGCTCTTGAGTCACACCAGATGATGGCTGGACGGAGAGGGTTCTGGTTCTTGTCTACTGCCACAAGGCCGTGCATCTGGTAAGAGATACCGATGGCCTTGATATCGGATGGCGAGATGCATGATGTGCGCATTACCTCGGCGAGAGCGAGTTTTGCGTTCTCCCACCAGAGGCTTGGCTCCTGCTCTGCCCATCCGGCCTTTATTGCTGTTATTTTCTGTTCCTGTTTTGGATAGTATGCGGATGCCTCGCACTTTCCTGATTCAGACTCTATCAGTGAAACCTTTACTGAAGAGCTGCCAATGTCAAATCCTAATAAGTACATATCTTTGTCTTTAGTTAAATTATCTAATCCGTGCAAATTTAAGACGTTTTTTTTAGATTGCAATCATTTGCGTGTTAATTTTTGCAATTTTTTTCGCTATGGACTCGGCCTTAGTCGGCATCGCTGTCCTCGTCGAATTCCTCGTCCTCGAAATCCTCTTTCTGTCTGTGTGCGTATTCCGATGGCGATACTCCGTAGAATGCCTTGAACGACGATGAGAAGTGTCCCGGGTTGGAGTATCCCACGGCGTATGCCACCTCGCTTATAGAGAGGGTCTTGTCGGTGAGCAGATACGATGCCTGTTTCATCCTTATGTGTTTCAGGTAGTCGCGGGCCGACATTCCGGTTATCTCCTTTATTTTGCGGTGCAGGTGTACTCTTGATATTCCTATTGTGTCAGAGAGCATCTCCACGTTTAGGTCGCGGCACGATATGTTGTCCTTTATTATCTGCATCACCTTCTGCATGAGGATATCGTCCTGGGACTTTATTTCTATGTTCTCTATGTTGAAGTCCTCGGCTTTTCCCGCAATGTTGGCTATCACCTTGTCGCGGTTTATCAGCATGTTGCGGATTATCTTCTTGAGTATCTCGGTGTTGAATGGTTTTTCCAGATACATGTCGGCGCCAATGTCGATTCCCTGGCCCTTGTGTACGTCGTCGCCCAGTGCAGTCAGCAGTATTACCGGTATGTGGCTGGTCTTGTAGTTGCGTTTTACCTTTCGGCATAGTGTCCATCCGTCCATCTCTGGCATCATTATGTCAGAGATTATCAGGTCGGGCTTTTGTATTATTATGTTTTCCATGGCTTTTTTGCCGTTTTCGAACAGGGCCACGTTGTATATGTCTTCCAGCTCCTCTTGCAGGTACTGGCGTATGCTCTCCTCGTCGTCGGCTATGTATATAGTCTTTTTGGAGTTTAGTTTCTGCTCCTCCATCATATTCTGCTTGTATTCCATGGCCAAGGTTCGGGTCTCTTTGTTGATGGATGCAGTTGTTATCTCTTCCTCCAGTATGTCGTTGGGGTTCAGGTGTTTGTTGCCCATGGGCAGTTCTATTGTGAACCTGCTGCCCTTGCGGTCGGTGCGGTTGGATGCGTAGAGTTTGCCTCCGTGCAGCTCTGTGAGGTATCTGGCCAGGTGCAGGCCTACTCCGGTGCCTGTGGTGTAGCGGTTTTGCTGCGATTTTACCTGGTAGAATCTGTTGAATATCTTGCCGATATCATCGGTGTTCAACCCTATGCCGTTGTCCTGTACAGTTATCTGTATTACCCCGTTTTCGTTGTCCTGGAATAGCTCTACGTCTATCTGTCCGCCCACTGGGGTGAACTTGGTGGCGTTGTGGAGCAGGTTCAGTATTATTTTCTCGAAGTTCTCGGGGTCTACCCATGCGTATATCTCTGGCTGGCTGCTTGTAATGTCTACCGATATTTCCTTGGAGTCCATCATTGGTCCGCAGCTGTCCATTATCTCTTTTATGAATGGGTATAGGTCGGTTTTGCCGAATTTCATCATCACCTGGCCCTTGTCAATTTTCCTGAGGTCCAGCAGCTGGCTTACCAGCCTGAGTATTCTCTGGCTGTTGGTTTTCATTATCGAGTATAGTCGGGCTGTCTCCATGTCGGGGGCTCCCTTTGCCAGCAGTTTTTCCAGAGGGTCTATTATCAGGGTGAGCGGTGTGCGTATCTCGTGCGATATGTTGATGAAAAACTGCATCTTCATCTCGTTGATCTGGTCGCTCTGCTTGCGGCTCACTTTTTCGTTTATGAATTCGTATAGCAGGGTAAGTATCAGCAATATCAGTATTATGACCGCGGTCTTGAAAGCTGTTGTGTGGTACCAGTATGGGTGTATCACTATTGTGATGCTGCGGGTGGGTGTGGTGCTGTGGCCAATAATGGCCCTTACCTGCAGGGTGTATGTTCCCGGGTCCAGGTTGGTGTATGATGTGTGCATCAGCCCCTTGGGACTCTGGAAGAATGTGCTGTCGTGGTCCAGGTTCAGCATCCGGTATTCGAATGTGGTCTGGTCCAGATGCGCGGGATTGGTGGTGCTGAATTCTATCGAGAATGTGTTCTGGCTCTCGTGGAGGTATATTGTGTCTATGTCGGTTATGTTTTTGTTGATTATGACCTCACCGTCCAGAGTGTCGCCTATCTGGATATACTGGTTGTTGATTATCAGCTGTCTTGGTATTACGTTGCCCGGTTTTACGGAGTCGGTCAGGATGTCGGTCTTTATTTTCGTAACGCCCATCACACCGCCGAAGCATGCCATTCCGTTGGGCATGAGCAGGCCAGCCCCTCGTGTGAACTCGGTGCCCAGCAATCCGTCTTCCATGCCGAATTCCAGTATCTCGCTGTTGTCGGGATTGTATCTGAACAGTCCGTCGCGGGTGCTTATCCATACCATGCCCATTGCGTCCTCCACTATTGAGCATATTGAGTGTTTTTTCAGTATGTGCCGGTGCTCTTCGGTGATGGGGTTCAGCACCATTATTCCCGAATTGGTGCCGCACCAAACGTGGTTTTGCTTGTTTATGTATATGGAGTTTACCGAGTTGTCGGGCAGGTATCCGTCGTCGGCGCTGTAGTGTCGGCTTCCCTTCAGGTCGCTATCCACGTACCACATGCCCGAGTATGTCGATATCCAGTAGTTTTGCTGGTGGTCTTTCTTTATGCAGTTGCTCCATAGAGGGTTTACCATGATTCCTCGTTCAAAGGTCTCGCTTTTGGTGTCGAAGACTCCGATTCCCATACCGAACGATGATATCAGCAGCTTGCCGTTGCCGCCGTCGGCTATTGATGATACCTTTTGGCACGGCAGGTCGTAAGACTTCACGACTTGCTTTTTGCTGATGTCCATTTTCAGGAAATCGTTGTTGTATGTGCCTATCCAGATATATTTGTTGTCCTGGTTGTACATGCTCACGATGTTGGCCGGTACTTTTTTGCTATGGCTGTCGTATACGTTTATGTGTTGTGTGGGCTTGTTGTCCGATATTATGTATATGCCGTCGCCGTCGGTGCCTGCCCAGATGTCGGATCCCACGGCTGTCATGGCGCTTATGGAGTTGCTTCCCAGGTTTTGTGGGCTGTCCGGCTTGTATCCGTAGTTTTGGAATATTGGCGATTCCTTGGTTATCAGCAGCAGTCCCTTGTTGTAGACTCCCAGCCATGTGTTGCCGAACTTGTCGATTGTTATGTCGTGGATTTTGGATTTCGAGAAGTCGAACGGCACATCGCTCAGCAATACTTGGTTGCTGTGTCCGGTTTCCGGATTGTATTCCCACAGGCCCAGTCCGTCGGTTCCTATCAGTATCTTGTTGCTGTTTACTATCTTGATGGCGCTGGCCGGGAAGTCCTCACCCACACCCTGCAGCGACACCCTCCGGTAGGTCTTGCATTTGGGGTCGGTGATGGTGATTCCGTTGTTGGTGGATAGTGCGTATATGTTGCCCGTCTCGTCTTGCATGTACTGGCTTATCTCCTTGGGCATCTCGGGGTTTTGTACCTGGCTCCTGTTTATCAGATACGATTGCTCCTGATACGATCCTATCCAGATGCGGTGCTGGGAGTCAATGAAAATCGATTTCAGGTATTGGTCGTCCACCATGTTGTTCAGGCTGCTGGGCCTGAACAGCGAGTCTCCCTTGGAGAGGCTGTACAATCCGTATCCCGACGATGTTATGTATATTGTGGAGTCGTTGCCGGCTATGTCGGTGATGTATGGCTGGAAAAACTGTTTCTTGGTCTCGAACTTTATCTCGCTGAATCTGTTGGTTTCGTATGTGTATTTCAGTATTCCCTGGTTGGTGGCTATCAGGTAGTCGCGGTTTGGGAGCTTGTATATGCGGTTTATGTTGCGGTATTGTATGTCGCATCGGTGGAAAGCCCTGCCGTCGTATATGCAGAGTCCGTCCATCGTGGCTATCCATATATGGCCGTTGTCGTCTATGGAGATATCGTTTATCAGGCTGTTTGGCAGGCCTTTGTTTTGGTTGAACAGGTATGCCGACTGGGCCTGTGATGTGTTGTATGCCGCCAGTATCAGCGCTATTATGATAATTAGTGACTTCATTCAATAATAATAGTAATTGGTTTTCGCTAAAAGTCTATGATACGCAAAGATAGCAAAAAAAGCTTTAACTGCAAAAAAAAAGTTGCAAAACCGGTATTTGCGGTCTTGCAACTTGTGCCTTTGGGTCTTGCTGTAAGCTGTATGGCTGTTTAGTTGGCAGGCATGGTCTCCAGGGCATCAGCAGGTGCCGATGGGGAGAATGGAGCGCTCGACTGCTGCATAAGGCGGTCCTTAACTCCCGACTCATTCTGCTCAACATTTTTTGCGCCGCCCGATACGCTGGCTATGATGCTGAGCACTGCAATTGCGATTACGAGCCCCCATGTGTAGTTCTCGAGTTTGCTTTTCTGCTCGGCTACAGCGCCATACTGTGCGCCGCCTGCCAGGTTGGATGCCAATCCGCCGCCCTTCGAATTCTGTGCAAGTACTATGAGTACCAGCAATACGGCAGCGATTACGATTAAAACGATTAATGCTGTATACATGATTTTGTTTATTGATTATTGTTCTTTAATTTACTAATCTCTTCGATTTTGGCTGCAAAGTAAGCACTTTTTTCTGGATATTTCAAATTTAATTTCTTATAACTTTCAATGGCCTGGTCAAAATGCCCCTGCTGTATGTACAGCTTGGCCAGTTTTTCGGAGTAGAGTTCGGGCTGTTTTATCGATTCCTCGCCCATGTCGCCTTCCTTTACCTCCTTGTTTCGGTCGAGGTGTGGCTCTTCCTTCAAGAATTTGTCTATCAGGCTGTTGGGGTTGCTTGCGGGCTTTGGAGACTCCTGCTTTTTCTTGTTGAGGCGGGCCAAGAGCTTGTCGGCTGCCGACATTTCCTTGGGCTCGGGCTCTGTCTTTGGCGCAGGCTTTTCCTCTGTATCTGTTTTTTCTATCACAATGTCCAGAATCTCTGGCTCGTTGTTGTCTTTTGCAGTTTCCTGGGCAGCCTCTTCCACGGTTTTCTCCACTGTGGTGGTTACAGTCTCTACTACAGTTGTGGTTGTGGTTGTTGTGGTAGTGGTTACCTCGGTGGCTGTTTCGGCGGGCTCTGATACTGCTGATACTGCTGTTTCAGCTGTTTCTGATACTGCTGATACTGCGGCCTTGGCGGCGGCAGCTATCTCCATTGCCTCTTTCTCGGCCTGTATTCTCTTCTTGTCGGCCTCTTCCTGCTCCTTGCGCAGGGCTGCTATCTTGGCGAAAATCTCGTCCTTGTTTTCCTTTGGCTGCTCGGCTGGCTTGGGCTCCTCTTTCTTGGGCTCCTCTGCCTTTGGAGCCTCGGTCTTCACTTCCACGGTCTTGGTCTCCACTGTTGTGGTTTCCTCCTTCTTGGTTTCCTTGGGAGTGGTGCCGATGCTGTTTTTCTTTGCCACAAACTCGGCGGCGGCAGCTGTTATGGAGCCATCGTCGGCCACATTGGTGGCTACAGTCTCGTATTTGTCGATCTCGTTCAGCTCAAAGAAATCCTTTACAAGGCGTTCGTGGTTTATCTTGCGCTCCTCGTTGGTCAGCTGGTTTTCAGCCTGGGGTTTCTCGGCTGTGGTCTTGACCTCTACCTTTACCTCGGTCTTGGTCTCAGCCTTTACTTCAGCCTTTGTCTCGGTCTTTACTTCAGCCTCAGCCTTTGTTTCCTCAGCCGGAGTCTGGGCCTTTGTCTCGGCTTGGGGCTCCGATGCTTTTACTGTGACCTCTGTGTTGCTTGCCTGTTCTTCCTTGGGCTGATTGGCTGCTGCGGCTATGGCTGCCGATACTGCCGCGGCTGCCATGGCCTTGGAGTTGTCCTCGGTGTTTTTCTCCTGTGCTGGAGCGGCGGGCTTAGGCGCCTTGGCTGATGCCTGAGGGGCTTCTTCCGCCTTTTTCCCGTTCAAGATGGAGTAGAGTCTGGCCCTGTCCGCTATGTACAGCGACTCCTTTGGGAGCTTCTCCTTTACCAGCTTGCTGCTGATATGGCCAAGCGCCTGAAGGTACATGAGGTGTCCGGTCTGGAAATATGGGAACTGCTTTATCAGCTGCTCCATCTCCACCACGGTGCTGTCGTTCATCTGCTCTGGCTCCAGCAGGTATTTGAAGAATTGTTTAGAGGTCATAGTAGTAATGTTTTTAATATTTTTCCTTATATATTATAGTAGTGTATCTTGTTTTTTTGATTCTTGCGTCTGTCGTTGTTGTTTTTACCAGTTGGCCACCGAGTCGTTGAAGATGTCGTCTATCAGCAGTTTCACGATTTCTTCCACCAGTCCCTGTTCCACAGCGGCAAACGAGCTGTTTACGTCGAACTCGGTGTATCTGGAGTAGCTCTTGTCGAAATCGTTTTCGGGAGCCGTCGAGTTTGTGAATGTCACCTTCATCGTGATGGTGAGCTTGTTGTTCGCGGCAGTCTCGCCAGCCTTTATGCCACCCGTCGTGATGGTGTATCCGGTGATGGCACCCTCGAAATGGAGGTCGCCGCCCTGTTTCACCAGAGTGAGTGGTGTCTGGGTGATGAATCTGTCCTTGAGGGCCTCGGTTATGGTGTTGCTCAGCGATGCGTTCACATAGGTGCTCCTGTTTTGGAAATAATCTATCGACACGGTTTTCGCCGTGCCATACGATGCACCTGTAAACGAGTATATGCCGCACGACATCATTGATGCTATCGCCGATATCAGCAAAATGGCGGTCACTATTTTGGTAAAATACGGCTTTTTCATTTTGCTAAGTTGTATTCTTTTAGTTTGCGGTATAGGGTGCGCTCCGATATTCCAAGCTCCTGGGCCGCGGCCTTGCGCTTTCCCTTGTGTTTCTCCAGCGCCTTTTTTATGTTGTTGAGCTCCAGCTCGGCCAGCGACAGGTTGTCTTCCACCACCTCCTCGGTGTCTATCACATTGTGGTCCATCACGTTGTGGCTTATCACATTGTGGTTTATCTCCTGGCCCTGGGGCATGTGGGGCATTATCTGGTGGTTTATGGCGGGCTGATACTGCCCGAATCCGTCGTCCTGCATTATCACCTCGGGCTCCTCCATGGCGTGGTGCACGGTCTTGGCGTTGCCGTTTACGAGGTCGCGTATCTGTTTCTTGAGGTCGGCAATGTCGTTCCTAATGTCGAACAGCACCTTGTAGAGCAGCTCGCGCTCGGTAGAGAAGTCTGCGCTGCCCTGGCTTCCCATGCCCTGATGCGCCGGCATCAGCACCGGATGATTGTCCTCGTTGTAGTCGGTCAGGTATTTCGCCATCACCTCGGCGGTTATGTGCCTGTTGTCCTGCTCTATGATCGACATCTGCTCCACCAGGTTGCGCAGCTGCCGTATGTTGCCCGGCCATCGGTAGTTCATCAGCACGTGTTTGGCGCTTTCCTCCAGCCTTATGTTGTTTGGCATCTCATATTTCTCGGCATACACCTGTGCGAATTTCCTGAAGAGGAGTATTATGTCGTCGCCGCGGTCGCGCAGGGGCGGCATGTTTATCTGCACTGTGTTCAGTCGGTAATAGAGGTCTTCCCTGAAACGGCCCTCCTTTACAGCCTTGGCAACGTTTACGTTTGTGGCGGCCACCACCCTTACGTCGGTCTTCTGTATGCTGCTGGATCCCACCTTGATGAATTCCTTGGATTCCAGCACCCTAAGCAGCCTTACCTGAGTGCTCAGGGGCAGCTCGGCCACCTCGTCGAGGAATATCGTCCCCTTGTCGGCCTCCTCGAAATAGCCCTTGCGCATCTCGTTGGCTCCGGTGAAGGAACCCTTCTCGTGGCCAAACAGCTCGCTGTCTATTGTGCCCTCGGGTATGGCTCCGCAGTTTACGGCAATGTACTTGTAATGCTTCCTGGCGCTGAGCTGGTGTATAATGTTGGGTATGTGCTCCTTGCCCACACCCGACTCGCCTATCACGAGCACGGATATGTCGGTGGGGGCCACCTGTACGGCTATGTCGAGCGCACGGTCCAGCGCCTCGTTGTTGCCGATTATTCCAAAACGCTGCTTGATGCTCTGTAGGTCCATTTTGTCTGCTTGGGTGTTGATACACTTTTCAAAAGTACAAAATTAAGCAATAATTTTAATAAAAACATCAATTTGGCTCAAAAAAATCATATTTTTGAAAAAATAAATAGTATAGTTTTCGTTTTTGCATTATTTTTGAATATCTTTGAGAAAAATTTTTGCATGATGAAAAAGTTACTCTTAATATCAATGTTGCTGATTGCCAATACGGTATTCGGCCTCAAATACAATCCCGACGGCACTCTGGCCCTGGATATCGACTGGTATACGAAGGATATACACGCCGATGTGTACGAGATATCCAACGCCAACGAGCTGGCTGGTTTTGCCGCCCTGGTAAACGGCACGTCGGGGGTGTTCTCCTCTTTCAGTTTCACCGGCAAGCAGGTGGTCCTCGCGTCCGACATCGATATGGAGTCGTATGTGGACAGCGACGGCCTTGTGCACAGCCCGGTATGGGTGCCCATAGGCACGCATTTCTCGTGCAGGTTCGAGGGCGAGTTCGACGGCCAGGGCCACTGCATCAAGAACTTTGTATCCACGGGCGGAGTGTCCGGCACATTGTTCGGCTACAACAGCGGAGTTATCCGCAACCTGGTGATAGCCGGCGGAATGGTGTGCACCCAGTATTACGGCGCAGGCATCTGTAGCCACAACTCGGGTCTGGTGGAATATTGCATCAATACCGCCAACATCCTCTGCGGCAACTACGGCGGCGGCATCTGCGGCAAAAACTATGACAACGGACGTATCAGCAACTGTATAAACCTGGGCTATGTGCAGCCCGGCAACTCGTGCGGAGCCATTGTGGGCTCCTCGGCAGCGGGCACCTCGTCGGTGCTCTCCTGTGTATACGACATACAGATGTGCCCCACCAAGAAGGGCTGCGGCAATGCCGACCTCAGGGGCATACAGGGACTGCCCACGGCGCAGGTGCTGCTGGGACAGGGACTGGACGCCGAGATGTTTGTGGCCGAGGACGGAATGTATCCGCGACTCTCGCAGTCGGAGTGGACTCCGGCCCTCAGGGCGGCGCTGTATCCCCTGCAGCTGCCGGCATCGGAGAGCGTGAACAATGTGGTGGCCGACATACAGCTGAAACCGGTGTCCGGCGTCTCTGTAAGCAGTCCCGGCGATTCGCTCTACCTGTCGATACAGGGCGATGTCTGCCGACTGAAGGCCAAGGCGTGCGCTCCGTTGTACATAAACGGCGGCGGAGTAGTAAGGACCATAAACCTGAGGCTCAAGAATGCCACACTGGATTTCGTGGGCACCAGAAACGCCCCCATCAAGATATCCACACCGTACGACCTCAGGTGTTTCGCCAACGCGGTAAACTGCAGCTCGCATTTCAAGGGTTTTGCGAATATCGACGGTTTCAAGGGCGTGGAGTTTGCCCTGGGCGAAAGCATCCACATACCCACCGGCAACGACTGGACTCCCATAGGCACCGAGACCGCGCCATTCTGCGGCGATTTCAATGGCCAGGGCCTGGCCATCTCCAATATCGTGATCAAGCGTCCCTTCGACAAGTATGTGGGCCTGTTCGGCTACAGCAGGGGCGAGATATACAAGGTGGTGATAGTGGGCGGCGTTGTGGTAGGCGGCGACTATACCGGCACCATCTGCGGCTATACTTCTGGAACTGTGGAATCGTGCCTTACAGCAGTGTCGGTGAGGGGCCACTACTACACCGGAGGTGTGGTGGGCTTTGCCAACGGCGCCACAGTAAAAGACTGCATACATGTAAACTCGGTTACGGGATATCCTGAGTCGTTTGGAGCTATATGCGGCGGCGCCATGGGCGGCTCCATAAAAAACTGCGCCTACGACAAGCTGATATGCCCCGGCATTGTGGCGCTGGGCCCTACGGACCAGACCCAGGTGATCAATGTGGCTGGCTACCGCACCACCGAAATGGTGGGCACGCAGCTGTCGGCTGCCAAGGACGCCTACAAGAACTTCTTCATGGAGCCCAACATGTACCCCAGCCCAATATCGATACGCCGAGGCGTGGAGGTAAGGGTGGCCAGCACTCCGGTATTCGTGGGCGACAACGAGGATGTGTACCACATAAAATCATACATAGAGCTGGCCAACGTCATGGACGTGAGCTACCACTGCGGACAGACCGACGTGCTGCGCATCACTCCCGACAAGGCATGGCCACAGAAGCAGGGCGCCGTGGTGTTTACTGTAACGGGCGGCGATGTCGACAAGGAGATCACCATAAAGATAATAAACAAGCTGCTGGAGCCTGTGGGCAGCGAGCAGAGTCCCCTCCTCATAGAATCATACAAGGACCTCGACAGATTCAGGAAGGCAGTCAACTATGGCTCCGACTACAAGGGTTTTGCCTGTATTGACGGATTCCGCGGCGTGTATTTCCAGCTCTCCGATGATATCCACTGTCCCGCCGGCGAGGAGCAGATGCCTATCGGCAACTCCATGTTCCCTTTCGCCGGATATTTCGAGGGCAACCACAAGACCATCTACGGATTTGAGTGCATGCTTCCCGACCGCGACAATGTGGGCATGTTCGGATACAGCAGCGGACACATATCAGGCCTCCGCGTGGCCAACGCCAAGATTCAGGGCCGCTACTACACCGGCGGCGTCTGCGGCTACAACGTGGGCTCGCTTACCCACTGCTCGCTCGATTCGTCCAAGGTGATGGGCTCCAACTATGCCGGCGGCATCTGCGGATATACCGGCGGCGAGCTGATGCTGTGCACCAACCTGGGCTCTGTGATATGCGACTACTATGCTGGCGGCATAGCCGGCAACAGCGTGGGCCGTGTGGATACCTGCATCAACCGCGGACAGGTGTCGGGCACAAGCTGCATAGGCGGAATATCCGGCAGCAACAACGACACCATAACCAACTCGTTCAACTACGGCCTGGTAAAGGGCGTTGACAACGTGGGCGGCATGTCGGGACGCAACTCGTATGCCTTGATACTGAAATGCAACAACCACGGTGTCATAGATGGCGGCGACTGCTCGGGCGGCCTGGTGGGCCTCAACGACGGCAAGGTGCTCTTCTGCATCAACGATTCCACAGTAAGCGGCACCATATCCGTGGGCGGCATAGTGGGCAAGGGCGGCACAGTGGTGGCCTGCATCAACAACTCCACCGTGACCTCCACCGGCAACAACGCCGGCGGCATAATGGGCGTAAGCAAGAGCGGCAGTATAGTGGACAGGTGCATGAACAAGGGCAGTGTGCACGCGCAGTCGTCGGCCGGTGGAATATGCTCCGATGTAAGGTCCGGAAGCTCATTGCTCTCCAGCGCCAATTTCGGCACTGTGGAGGCCACCAACTATGTGGGCGGAATATGCGGAGGCAGCTCCGGCGACGTTAAGTCGTGCCTTTCGGCCTCGCAGATACTGGGCAGCTCGTATGTGGGCTCCATCTGCGGACGCGAGAACAACGGCAGCGCCATCAGCAAGTGCGTCTACGACAAAAACCTGTCGCGTTTCGGCGGCATAGAGAACAAGGACGTTCCGGAAAAGGCTGTGGGGCTTGCCTCCGACCTCATGAAATCCGAAAAAGCTATCAGAAACAACCTCGATGCCACCCATTTCGTACATGCTGATGGCCAGTACGCAAGGCCAAACATGGACGATGTAGAATAGCGTGACACCCTCATCATCATGACAAACAGACTGATATCGGCACTCGCGGTGCTGATGATTGCAATTAGCAGCCATGCGGCCCTGGCATACAGCGGCCCTTCTCATATTTTGGAAAGCATCAGGATGGCATACGCCCGTCCCGATTCCAGTTTCATGCTCCTGACAGGCATGCAGAGGGATTTCATGGGAGCCCCTGCCGCGGATATCAGGGAGACCATGGAACGCCTTGCCCGCATGGCCGACTCCATTGCCGACGAGCGCGTCATGTGCGCTTCCAGGATGTTTGCCGGAGTCTGCCTTATCAACAACAGGATGTATGCCGACGCCCTGCCATACATATCGGCGGCCAGCAAGTATTCCCACGATGCCAGGCAGCGCGACTATCTTGACTTCCTGATGGCCATGTGCTATCTGGGCACCAACAGGCTGGACCTGGCGGGCCCGTGCCTGGAGAATATCATGTCGTATGGAGTGAGTCCCGGCAAGCCCTTCGCCTCCATGCTCTATTGCGAGAGCCTCCGCATAATGTCCGATTATTACAGGAGTGTGGGCAATTCCAGACTGGCCCTCAGGTTCATAGGCGAGTATTGCGCCATCTCGGACACCCTGCAGTGCAACTGGCTGCCCATGTGTTTCCTGATATTCCCCCAAAACATCCAGAACAAATACATCGACCGTCATCAGGTGATGATAGTGTCGGAGCCTGTGTCGGCCAGACCGGCCCCGCAGCGCAATACCGGCGGTGTGCCACTGGCCCTGCCCATAGCGGCATTGGTGGGCATGGCGGGCATCAGCTACAAATATATAAGGAGTCGCAGAAAAGCCCCAGGGTCCGTCGGCACCGCAGTAACGCCTGAGGCAGCCCCATCGCCAAAATACCTGTCGCTGCTGGGCAACACCCAAAACGCCATATCCATAGTAGATAGCAGCGGCCTGATGCTCTGGACGAGCCCGGGATTCGAGAAACTATATGGATATACCCGCAACGAGTTTATCCTGGCCTATGGCGACAATGCCTTCCAGTCTGCCAAGATGGAGGACCGCTGCTCGGCCTTCCAGAAGTGCATGGCCATGAAACAGCCATTGAGCATGGTGCTGAAGGCCAGGACGGGGTTCAATACCGACATCTGGGTAAAGACCACCATAACGCCCATAATCACCAATGGCAAGATATCACATTATGTGGTGGAGGATGTGGATGTGTCTACCCTGAAAAACGAGACCAAGGCCATGGGCATGATAAACAGCCAGCTGACGGCCAGCCTGCGCAATGCCAGCGAGATACAGCGGCTCCTGATGCCAAGCTGCGACTATATCAGCCACGATATTAAAAACTTCCTGATATTCAAGCCCAAGGAATATGTGTCGGGCGATTTTTTCTGGTATCACAATGTGGATGGGGTTGGATATCTGGCTGTGGGCGACTGTACCGGGCACGGCCCTTCGGCATCGCTGCTGTGCGTGCTAAGCACCAAGACCCTCGACGAGATAGCCCTTATACGCAAGGAGCTGGATCCCAAGCGGATGCTGGAGATCTTGGACGAGAGCATTATAAAAGCCCTGCGCAAGAGGGACGCCGCAAACTGCGACGGCCTGGATATCACTATCTGCAAGATAGAGCGCCGGGACAGCGGCGCGCTTATTACCGTGGCCGGGGCCCAGAGTTTCTTCATTTACCACTCCAACGGCGAGACCAACCTCATGAAGGGCGCCAAGAGGTCCATAGGAGGCATTATTGATTTCCAGATGAGGCACACTTTCGAGAACAGGGAGGTGATGCTGGAAAGCGGAGACAGGTTTTTCCTGACCTCCGACGGCGCCATCGACCAAAACAACGCCAAGCGCAGGTCTATGGGCAGCCGGCGCTTCTGCGACATTATCCACAACAGCTGCCACCTGCCTCTTGCCGGACAGCATCAGTATGTGGAAGACCATATTGCGGAATGGGCCGAGGGCGAGCCTCAGCGCGATGATATCTGCATTGTGGGCGTGGAGATCTGATATTGGATAATTATTAATAGCATAAAATCAAAAAATGGACAGACAATCATTACACCAGACTTTCGATAAGCTGCTCGATACCATAGAGACTCTCCGCGAGAAGTGTCCTTGGGATGCGGCACAGACACCAGAGACCATCCGCACACTCAGCATAGAGGAGGTATACGAGCTTTCGCAGGCCATCCTGAAGGGCGATCCCGCCGATTTCAAGAAAGAGCTTGGCGATGTGCTTCTCCACATAGTGCTCTATTCAATAATGGCCGACGAGCGCAAGCAGTTCAACCTGGAGGATGTGATGAACGCCCTCTACGACAAGCTCATTTTCCGCCATCCGCATATCTTCGGCGACTACAAGGCTGAGACCCCAGAGGAGGTATCCAAGATGTGGGAGATGGTGAAACTGAAGGAGAAGGGCGGCAACAAGACCGTTCTCGGAGGCATTCCCGAATCGCTGCCGGCCATGATAAAGGCCTACCGACTCACCGACAAGGCCAGCGGTGTGGGTTTCGATTGGAACAAGCGCGAGGATGTCTGGAAAAAGGTGGCCGAGGAGATGCAGGAGTTTGATGCCGAGATAGAGAACCACGACCAGGACAAGGCAGAGGGCGAGTTCGGTGATCTGCTTTTCGCCATGATAAACGCCGCCCGCCTCTACGACATCAATCCTGATACCGCCCTGGAGCGTACCAACCGCAAGTTCACATTCCGATTCAACTACATAGAGCAGAAGGCCAAGGAGCAGGGCCGAACCCTCAAGGAGATGACCCTCGCCGAGATGGACGCCCTTTGGAACGAGGCCAAGAAGCTGGAGAAGAAATAATTTTTTATACACTCACGAAGGCAAAGATCCCAAACGAGTATGGCTGCTGTCCTGTAGAGACGGACCGCGGTCCGTCTCTACGGTCTTAACCTTCGTGACTTTTTTTGCACTATTATGAATAAAACTTTTTTTCTTGTTTTGATGGTGGTTGCCTTCATTACCTCCTGCGCCGCCAGTGCCAACAACAAATCCGCACAGCAGACTGAAGCCGAAAACGTGGCTGGCGATACCGTGAGGCCATTGACTGTGGCCGCCGAGGACACCGCCGCCTATATGAATATCCTGAGGGGTAGGAGAGTGGCTCTTGTAGCCAATCCCACTTCCCAGGCGTTTGGCCGTCATCTTTTGGATGTGCTGATATCGGCTGATATCAAGATAGACCGTGTGTTCGCTCCCGAGCACGGATTCCGCGGCGCAGCCGAGCCCGGCGAGAAAGTAAGCACCGAGGTTGACCAAAAAACCGGTGTCAGGATAATCTCACTTTTCGGCAAGAACCTGAAACCGCAGGCCGAGCAGATGAAGGGGCTCGACTATGTGGTATATGACATTCAGGACGTTGGCTGTAGATTCTTCACATATATCAGCACTCTCCACAATGTGATGGAGGCCGCCGCCGAGAACAATGTGAAGGTATTAGTGCTCGACCGCCCGAATCCGAATATCAACTATGTGGCTGGGCCAATCCGTGAGGCCGACTGCAAATCCTTCGTAAGCATGGATCCAATTCCGATAGTTTATGGCATGACGGTGGGCGAGCTTGCCAATATGATCAACAACGAGGGCTGGCTGAAGAACGGTGTTAAGTGTCAGCTTACGGTGATTCCGGTCAGGAACTACAGGCGCGATATGCGTTACGAGCTGCCCGTGCGTCCGTCGCCAAACCTTCCCGACTATCTCTCTGTAAGGATGTATCCGAGTCTCTGCCTTTTCGAGGCCACAAATATCAGCGTGGGACGCGGCACCCAGAGGCCATTCTCCTCTATAGGTTTCCCTGATGAGAAATATGGCGAATACGTTTTCACGCCCGAGGACATTCCCGGCATGCAGACCGATCCTCTACACGAGGGCAAGAGATGCTACGGAGTGGATTTCAGTTCAGTGGATCCTGATGCCCAGAAGTTTACACTCAAATACCTCATCAATATGTACCGCATCAGTGGCGGCGCTTGCATTACTCGTACCCAGTGGCTGTCGCTCCTCTACGGCAACAAGACTCTCCCGAAAATGCTCGCCGACGGCGCATCAGAGGAGGAGATAATAAAATCATGGGAGCCGGGGCTGGAGAAGTTCAAAGAGAGAAGAAAATTGTATTTGATATATGATTGATAATCAGTGATTTACCCCCCCCCGGGGGGGGTAATGTTGTTCGGAAAATGTTTCATTTTTCCTGTTAATTTTTCGTTAATTAATAAAAATGTTGTTAATTTTGCCGCATCTTTATTACCATAAAAAACATGACTTATGTTGCGGAGAGCAATTGAAGAGAATCTTGTAACAACTTATAAATTATTTATTGTCAGTGCGTTGATGCTTATGTTCACAAGCGTGAGTTATGCCCAGTCTATAGAGACTATTGCAAACTCGCGCCCGGTAACCATGGGTGGCAACATATCCGCCAGCGACAATATCGAGTTTCTGTCCGATTCGGTCAGCAACTATTATTATATAGGCGGCGGTATCAGTACCAAGTTTTTCGGCATCATAGATGTGCCCATCTCGTTTGCCTTCAGCGACAATTCCCTTACCAAGAATATGGCGCTGCCTTTCAACAGGTTTTCTCTGAACCCAAGCTACAAGGGCTACACCGCATACGCGGGATTCAATTCCATGAGCTTCAGCAAGTATACCCTGAGCGGCCACGACTATTTTGGCGGAGGCTTCGGGTATGCCGGCAGCGGCGCCTGGAATGTGGAGGCTTTCTTCGGGCGTCTCCGCAAGGCCGTTGTGCCTGATTCCACCACTACCCAGGCCGGATATTCCAGGTTGGGCGGCGGCATCAAGCTCGGCTACAAGGCCGACAAGTACGAGGTGGTGGCCAATATGATAAAGATACGCGACCGCAAGGGCTCGGTGGATTTCTCCGGGTTCGAGAACCAGTATGTGTCGCCCAAGGACAATATAGCCACAAGCGTGGCCCTGAAGCTGAATCTTATTGACAACCTGAGCCTGCAAGGCGAGTATGGACTTAGCTCCATGGGCGAGTTTGGAGTTTCGGATGCCGAGCTGGAGCCCGGCAGGGTGCTGTATCAGGCCTTTGATGCTGCCATATCGTACAGCACATCGATAGGTTCCATAGGAGTGAGCTACGACCGCCTGCCGCCCAACTATGAGACTCTGGGCGGATACTACTTCAGCGAGGACGAGGAGCAGGTAGCCATCGACATTGCCACCACTATCATGGAGAAGGTGTCGGTGAGCGGAAACTTCGGATACCGCCACGACAATGTGGACGATCAGCAGCTGTCCACCAACAAGAGCCTGGCATATTCTGTAAATATCAGCGGCAATCCCATGGAGAGGCTGTCGCTCTCGGCATCGGTCAACAACAACCAAAACTACGTTAACCTCCGCGACAATCTGGAGCAGCTTGTAAAGATGTCGGAGTTCGAGGACCTGGATACCAACGAGTATTCGCGCCTGAGCCTTTCCACAAGTTTCAATGCCAACTATTCCACACAGCCCAGCGAGGTGATGACCAACAGCTTCTACTCATCGTTCTCGCTCAATACCACTTCCGACGAGCAGCGCTACGACACCGCGTCGGCCAATTCCAAGATCTACAACCTGAATCTGGGCAGCAACACCTCTTTCACTGTTCCCAAGATAAACGTGGGATTCAATATCGGCCTCAGCAAGACCGACACCAGGTCGCAGGCCTACAAGATGTTTACACTTACGGGTACTGTAAGCAAGTCGTTTGAGAGCGGACTCTCGCTGTCGGCGGCCTATACATACGCCGGCACCAAGACCGACACCATATCCAGCGGAGTCTCCAACCTGAGGGCCTCGGCTTCATATTCTCTTTTCAAGAAACACTCCATAGGCATGTCGTTCTGCTACATACACAATCCAATGTCGGCGGCATTGCCCAACAGATACACCCTTAGCTTCAACTACGGCTACGGATTTACGCTTATAGGCGACAAGAAGAAGGAAAACAATAAAAACGAGGAATAAACACTGTATTATGAGAAACAGATTTTACATATTATTGCTGCTGATGCTGCTTGCCTCTATGGCGGGCTACTCGCAGAATCTGATGGACCAGGCCGCTGATATGGTCAAGGAAAAAGCCGGAGAATTGATAACACCTATGCGCGAGAGGTGGTATAATAGTCTCGACATGTCTACCAGGCGGCGTATAGATGCCGCAATAGACGCCGGCAACAAGATGAAGTCCATGTACAAGAAGTTCGACACGCTTCTTTCCAAGAAACAGATTCCAATGCCTGTGGGCATCAAGAGCGAGAGCTGCAACTACAGCCTCGTGATAAAGGAACTCCTGCGCGACAACGATTCTGTCACCAAGATTACATTGAGCTGCATGATACCGCTCAAGGACCAGATCCTGGGTTTCGACGGACAGCTCACCATTACCGGCAACAGCGGAATATGCGCCCCCGGCAAGATCTCAATGATAGCGCCTATAGCCCTGGGCAACCATTTCAAGATAAAATTCAAGGAAGGCACCTATGCCGAGTTCGACTGCGACGGCATCACAAAGATACACGCCGAGGTGGATGTGGTGATGGACACCACCCATCTCGTGATTTACGACGACCAATACAAGCCTACCAAGAATGCTCCCGTGATAAGCACATCGCTGGATTTCACCGATATAGATGATTTCATGCTGTCGCTGGAGAAGAAGCTGCGTTTCGGTTTCAAGAAGCTGGACGACTGGGTTTTCACCATTGACCGTCTGGATATCGACAACAGCGAGGTTACTACCAACGAATCGGCCAAATTCCCTACCGGATATTTCTCCAGCAACGACGAGAAGAAACTCTGGAAGGGTTTCTCCATGGGAAAATCGTCGCTGAGGTTCCCTATATCTTTCAGCAAGGCTTCCCAGAATGGAACCGAAAAGGATTCCATCAAGTTCAACATTGTGGACTGCGACTATTTTATCGTGGACGACAAGGGTTTCACCATATCGGCCCAGGGCAAGAATATGGGATGGCAGCTGGATACATCCAAGTCTTTTGCGCTGGATGTCGACAGCGCCGAGTTCAACATGCTCAGGAACACCATCAAGAAGGTCTCATTTGATGGCGACCTCAACTGGAAGGCCCTCGGCAGGTTCTCCAAGCATCACTACAGCGCTTTGTACAACGATGCCGACAGTGTTTTCGAGATTTCCACCAATCTGGGCGACTCGCTGGACCTGAGGCTTTTCTGCGCCGAGATTCAGCTCCACGAGCGTACAACTCTGGACCTGAAGCTTGAGAAGGGCAAGTTCAGGCCTTCCATCACCGCATACGGAAACCTCACGATAAACGCCGGCTCAGGCAGCTCCGCACTGCATATCCCTCAGCTGGATTTCGAGGGCATGGTTATCCAGGCCGAGAAACCATATTTCAAGCCCGGTAAATGGAGAATAGAGGGTCCTATACGATCCAGTTTGGGAGGTTTCGACCTTCAGATCAGCAATTTCGGATTCAGCGGCGACAGCCTGAACCTCAACGCCAAGCTCTCCTTCAATGAGAAGATTTCCGCAAACGGTTCGTTCCACCTCCTGGGAGATTTCGACAGAATGAAACTCAGAAAATTCTGGGTTTCCAGCTTTGGTGTCGACTATGCCTCCAACTCCTTCTCGATAAAGGGTAGCGTGGCCATTGAGAAAAACGACACTGTTTTCGGAAACTATTTCCGCGGCGATATGGACATGAAGATAGCCAGCCTCATGGAGGTGAAGGCATCAGCCCTCTTCGGAAAGATAGACGGCAACAAGTATTTCTTTGCCGACCTGTTTGCCGAAAGGGGAGGCCAGCCTCTTTTCACCATTCCGCCAAAGATTCCGGTATATGGAGTAGGTGGAGGTGCATACCGCCACATGGACCAGACAAGCGACAATCTGGAGCCTGGCAAGGCTCCTTCGGGTATATACTACAAGCCAAATGCCAATGTGGGATTCGGTTTTACCGCCACAATGAAATTCGGCGTGGTAGATAAGAATATTTGCGACGCCAAGGCTATGATGGATGTTCAGTTCACCGATAGCTGGGGTCTCAAATACGTGATGCTGAAGGGCGACGCCGTGTTCCTGAACGGCGCCGACAAGTTTGGCTCGCTGAAGGACGAGATCAACAGGCAACTGGCGGTGGCTACTGCCGGTTTCAGCGACAAGCTCTCCAATATCACCCAAAACGCCAACGGCATCGTGGATGGCATACAAGGCAGCAGGCTTAGCCAGAGATTCGGCTTCGACAAGCTGGTGAAGGGTCTGGACAAGGGCTTCAAGACCGAGCTGGAGAAGCCTGAGGTTGCGGGGCAGTATCCGCTCTCGGCATCGCTGCTCATGAGATACGACAACACCAACAAGACTTTCTCGGCCAACCTGAGCACCTACCTCGACATGGGTATCATCCACGGCGCCGGCGATAAAAACAAGCTGGTGGAGGCCGATATGTTTCTCGGCAACAGCGACTGGTATTTCAGGATGGGAACTCCTACAGCCAGGTGCGGCATAGTGACCGACCTCAAGTTCCTGAAGGCAAACCTTACCAGCTACTTCATGGCGGGTAACGGAATTCCCGCGCTTCCGGAGCCTCCCGAGAAGGTCATGAGCCTGCTCAAGGATAAGGACAAGTCTATCTTCAGAAACCGCAGCGGACTCCAGGAGCTCTCCAACGGCAAGGGCATGGCATTCGGCGCCGCATTCGATGCCGGTGTGTCTGTGGAGCCATGGCCATTCTACGCGTCACTTAATGTGGGCGCGGGCGGCGAGTTCCTGCTTACAAACTATGGCACCGAGGCCGAATGCAAGGGCAGGGAGGTCCATATCGGTATCAACGGATGGTACGCCTCCGCTCAGCTCTGGGCATACGTGGAGGCCGCCATCGGCATCAAGGTGAAGTTCCTGAAGAAGGAGCGCACATTCAATATCCTGGATGCCGCTGCCGGAGTGGTGCTTACTGGACAGGGTCCAAATCCATTCTATTTCGCAGGCGCAGTGGGCTGCAAATACAGGGTATTGGGCGGCCTCTTCAAGGGCACTTGCTCTGTAAAGTTCGAGATAGGCGAGCCTTGCGAAATAAAGACAGAAGGCGTAATGCTGGAGCAGGATATCATAGCATCGCTGGTGCCTGCCGATGGTGCTGATACTGTAAGCGTTTTCGTATCGCCCCAGATGCTGCTGAATGTGGCCGCCAACATACCTATGGACATGGACCTGGATGGCAACAAGACCCTCTACAAGGTACGCGTCGACTACCTGAAGCTTATGAAGCGTGACAGCGGCGCCGAGGTAAAGGGCAAATTCAGCACCGACAGCGACGGCCTGATAGTATCTTTCGATCCCGCCGAGGCTCTGGAGAGCGAGACAGATTACAAGCTCGAGGGCAAGGTTTCGTTTTTGGAATACAAGGACGGCAACTGGGTGATCTGCAAGGACGAAAACGGCCAGGAGTTTACCGAGACCAGAATCTCCGAGTTCAAATCCGGCAAGCGTCCCGACCATATCCTGCCTGATCACATACTTTGCTCTTACCCTGTGGACAGGATGTACAACTACTATCCCGATGAGACCAAGGAAGGCTATATCTGCCTGAAGTTCAACTATAGCTACCTCTTCACAGATGTCAGGGAAGGCTACAGACAGGAGCTCCGTATATCCACACTCAATGGAATGGCACAGACTACTGGATTCACTCACCTGCCCAGCAACGAGGTAAAGGACGAGGTATACGAGATCCGTTTCAATCTTGAGGACATCAAGTTTGACAAGCAGGAGATCTACAAGCTCGAGATTATGAACATGCCTATCGTAACCTCCCACAACAACGAGAATGTATCCACAGGCTACATTGTAAGCGGCGAGGATTCCACCCGCGCCATAACAGCCCAGGGTACCCTTAACGTACTGGAGCCAAAGCAAATCTGTGGCCTCAACTTCAGAACCAGCAAGTACAAGACCCTGGAGGCGAAGGTGGATGATATTGATATGGATGGAAAGGCGGATGTGTGGGGAACTGATGACTATATGAAGAATATCTATAAGCCATTCCTTACAGATGACTTCTTTGATGCCAATGAGTATCAGGAAAGATGGCATACCGACAAGCTTGTTCATCTGGAGGCCGATCTTAATAATACATCCTGGTACAACAAGAGTATATACAAAACAATGTATACTAGTTACAAGGAGTCGGAGATTGTTAGGTCAAGACCTTATAACTATCCGCCTAGCGACGCCATGTCGTTCTTCAACTCCTTGTCGATAAATCATGACCAACTTGATGACAGTGAGATAAAGACTGGTATAGCTACTGGTATATATGATGATGGACTCATATTGTACAGTGTTATTTTCCAGTGTGACGAGGATATTAATGTACTTAAAGATGTGGTGGCGAAGAAACGTGATTCAGGAGTCGCTCTTACAGCTGCCGAAAATAAGATATTGAATTATTATTGGGCAGAATCCTACACCCCTGGAGATTATCCATACATTATATCTTATCGTCTGCCTGGCAAGGGTAAGGTAACGTCTAGAATCAACAAGAAATTTATTTATTAACACATAAATACTAAGAGGAAACTATGAGAAGATTATTAACTATATTATTGTTGTTGCTGGCCCCAATGGTTACTTGGGGACAGCAGATAAACACAAACCCATATTATATATTAAAATATCAAGGAAGGATAAGTAATTCTGTTTCTGGACCGGTAATTACCACTTCCAATGGTTTGTATTTAGATTATATACGAGATGATTACAAACTTTCTTCTTTGGAAATGGTGGTGGGAAATAAGTCTGTTGATGTTTCATCTGTAAATTTTTGGGATGTCTGGGAAATTGCTGGACAAACTGAAGGTAAACTGTCTCAACAACATTGTCTTTTGTTTGATTCAGAACCAACTGCCTTCCAGGCTGTTCCGGCCCCTGGAGGTTATTATCGTTCTCCAGTGACTTTATGGAAGAACGATAATAAAGATATGTATCATGTTTTTGTGGGTTCTAATGGTACTAGTAAAGTTGAAATAACGTTTCCTGAAGTAATTAAATTTGACTTGGAAAAAGTCGAATATGGAAATGGTAGCCGTTGTAAATCTGACAATATTTTGTTATATACTTCATTCCCTATTGAGTGGGATTATGAAGTGGAGTGTTCTTTTGAACAGGGTAAAAACTTTAAAGTCTGCAAGAAGGTTGTACAAACAAAAAGAAAAAAACTCGGTAGAGTGTTGGATACTTATTATACTTATGATAGAGAAATGGTCGGTGACGATGATCCTATCGAGATTACTTATGACGATATCAAAAAAGCATTAGGAGAGAGTGATAACCTTTTTTCAAAAACTGGTTTTTTCTATTTTCGTATAAAGTATAAAGCGGATGGAGAGACAGAGTGGCGTTATTCGTCAACAAAAGGTACTGATAAAAATGAATCGTCTTCAAAGAAAGGTCGATTCAAAAAAGACATTCCTATTAACGAAAACGAATTGTATGTTCAGGATAATCATCTTCATGCAGTACTTGATGAAGGAGTGAACCTTAAAATCGATAGTTATATATCTGTATTTAACGATACAACAATCAATAAAAAAAATATTAAGGATGACGTTGTTTATGTGGATGAAAAACCATATGAAAT
This sequence comes from Bacteroidales bacterium, assembly GCA_045597465.1. Lineage (GTDB taxonomy): Bacteria > Bacteroidota > Bacteroidia > Bacteroidales > UBA3824 > UBA3824. The sequence continues at coordinate 122,333 of JAZLKG010000028.1, forward strand.
GGTTGGCCCATATAAATTAATATTTACTCGGAACCCTACTGGGGATTTTAGTTTTTGTCCAGTTGAACTGGAAGTTTATGTACCTGAGGTTGAGTATAAATTTGTGGACGATGATAAATTATTTTGGCATCCCGGAGAGGATCGTAATGACGCAATAAAACTGAAATTTGCTTACCCTTCAAAAACAACCGAATCTGATGCCCGATATAATTTTAGTTTCAAATTTGAATCTGGTAAAATAGGCCGTGGCGTTTCCGGAGGAAATGAATTTTCTCGAGGTGAGATTCGTGTTCCTGGAACAATAGATATGTCTGGAGGAGAGGTTTATAATTATGTGGGTGTTGATTACTCTATTATAAAAGTTGATACTAGTCTTCATAAGATTACTACTAAACCTACTACTTCTACTAAGAAATTTATACCGGTAATTAATACCTTCGACCTTAAGGCTAAGGCTTATCCAAATATTACGGCCGAATCTGTTGAACTTATTCAGCCTGCTTGTAGTGATAGTAATGCTAAGTTGAAAATCACAAACCTGAAAGGTGGCCTTGGAGGGGACTATGTATATGCAGTTAATAATGGTGTCGACACATGTGATTTGTCGGTTAGTAATAATGTCGCCTATATTGATTTAGGTAATACTATCAGTGGGTATGAATATAAAGTCACCATTCTTGATAAGGAACCTGAAGAATTGAAAGGAAAGACTAAATGCGACGGAAGAGCTTTCATTATTAATGAAAAAATGAAAGATCCCAACTTTACCATCAACCGTCCTGAGCCATTCTCTATTACTGATACTTCATATCCTAACAACCTTTGTGCCGACGATAATTCAGGTGTCATCGAGATAACAACCTCGCATGATAATGTTAAATCGTATGCTTGGTCTCAAATGGTTAATGAAGAATATACCCCTCTTGAGTTCTATGGTCCCACTGCAAGTGAGGTCTCCGCCGGACGATATAGAGTAATAGTTGAGAATGACAATGGCTGTAAGGATACTGTAATGTTCCCGATAAATCAGTGGGATTTGCCAAACATAAAAGAAATGAGCACAACGGATATTTCATGCTTTGACAAAGACGATGGTAAGATTGTAGCAACAGTAGAGGGAGTATCCCCATTCGATTATAAATGGGATATTGAACCTTCTAGGAATAGTAATGAGATTACTGGCCTTAAAGACGGCGAGTATAAACTTACAGTTACAGATGCTAATGGTTGCAAGAATACGGCTACTGCTACTATAAACCGTCCTGATACTGTAGAAGTCAAAATAGAGAAATATACTCATGTTTCTTGCTTTGATGGTAATGATGGAAAAATATTGGCATCAGTTAGCCAGAAGAAAAATTCTAGTTCTTCGGACCGATTCAATTTTTCTTACCAATTTACTGATGAGGGAGGTGAAATAGTTAGCAATGATTTGGAATATTCGGAGGCAAAGGCTGGGGTATACACTTTTACTGTATCTTGGTATAACGGAAAATGCTCTTTATCAGAAGAAAAACTGACCATCACCCAGCCATCTGAGAAATTGAATATAGAATCTTTCCCAGAGTCCCCAATCCAGCTCAACTGTTTTGGCGACCAGACAGAAACGGCAGTTGAGCCTGTTGTTTCGGGCGGTACCAAAGGCAATGGCTATACCTACAGATGGACAAAGGAAAATGACAGCGAGTTTAGCGCATTCACACATGAGGTCAATAACTTATCTGCGGGAAAATATATTTTTACCGTTAAAGATGACCATGGATGTACAGCATCAAAATCTCTGGAGGTTACTCAGCCTGAAAAACCACTGACAGTGGAGATTGTTGCAGATGGAGAGAACTGCTTTGGCGGGAAATACAATCTTGCTACAAAAGTCTCAGGTGGAAACGGGGGCTACACTTATTTGTGGAGTGACAATTCAACTGATGAGAAGATTGATAATGTGCAACTTCCAATCTCATATTCAGTAACAGTTAAAGATGTCAAGGGTTGTGAAGCTGAAACTAGTGCGACAATCGAACAGCCTGAGGAACTTAAAATAAGCAGTATTAAGTCTACCGGCATCACTTGTAAGGATGGCGAAAATGTGTCAGCCGAAAATGGCAGGATAGAGGTTTCTGCTGAAGGAGGCTCCGGCACACTTAATTACTACTGGACAAGAAATGACCAGACGTATCCAAACCCCGAGAATTATTATATCATGAATAATCTCGCCCCCGGCAAATATCAGATAAAAGTTGAAGATGGCAGCAAGTGCTCTGTGTTGTCTGAGGAGATAGAGCTTGTGGCCCCTCAATTGCTGAGCTCTAATATGCAGATAACCCATGTAAACTGCTATGGCGACGATTCTGGTAAAATCAATCCAGGTATTAAGGGAGGTTCAAAGAATTACACTTTTGTATGGAGCAACGGGAAAAACACGCCGGAGCTCTCAGGTCTCGTGGCTGGCACATACAAACTTACAGTAAAGGATGTCCAGAATAATTGTACATTGATATGGGATAACCTTATGGTTAAGCAGCCGGAGTCTCCTTTGTCGGTATCTGTTAATGAATCGAATTCTTCCGATTGCGACAAGAGCAGTGGCTATATTCATGTAGATGTTGACGGCGGAACCGAGGACTATACCTATGCTTGGACCAATGTTGCTTTGGACAAAGTTGTCAGCACAAGCCAGGATCTTAATGATGTGCCCAATGGTCAATACACGCTTCTTGTAACTGACTATAATGGATGTGAATATAGTATTGATCATGTTCTCTCCGCACTTCAAGGACCAAGTGTAACGGTTCAAGATGTCAAGGATGTGAATTGTTTCGGAGGTTCTGATGGTGAGATAGGCGTAACAGTGACGGGCGGAACTGAAGGCAGCGGCTATAGCTACCTTTGGACCAAGAAGGACGATAATGAGTTCAAACATCAGGGAAAGAATCTGTCTACTATCGGAAAACTTTCCGTTGGAAAATACCAGCTTGTGGTTACCGATGTAAGGGGATGCAGCAGCGAGCCGTTCGTGGCTGATATTTTCCAGCCTACGGAAGCGCTTTATATCAACCCTCCAAGGGTAATCCCTGTTTCATGTTTTGGAGGTAATAATGGACGTATTGTAACTACTATGGGCGGCGGCACACCCAATTACACTATAGAATGGACAAAAAAAGACAGCGTATTCACTGCCAACACTAACAATATCAGCGGCCTGTATGCTGGCTCATTCAATATCAAGGTCACCGATGCCAACAACTGTACCTTCACTATAGAGAACATAGAGGTAACACAGCCCGAGAAGGCATTGTCGGTGGATTTCATTGAGGTTACTGATGTAACATGCAACGGATACGATGACGGCAAGCTTAAGGCCAAGGCCAATGGCGGCACATCTTCATATACCTACTCTTGGAGCAATGACAAGCAAGGCGAATTAATCGACAATCTTGCCCCGGGCAAGTACACGGTTACTGTTGTAGATGGGAACAAATGTACTGTCTCTGATACCAAGACCATTACCGAGCCGGGACAGCTTGGGATGGAACTGCTGGAGCACACCAATGTTACTTGCTTTGGAGCCCAAAACGGTGCTCTTGAAGCCAAGGCCAGTGGCGGTGTGGGGTCCTACAGCTATTCATGGAAGGCCGATAAGGACAATAATTATTCGGCTACTACTGACGCTGTCAGCGGTCTTGCCCCTGATACCTACATTGTTACTGTTGCTGATGCCAACGGATGTGCCTTCTCGATAGAGAACATAGAGATAACTCAGCCTGCCCAGTTGAAAGTGTGGGAAGTTATGGATAGTCATACCGATATCAGCTGTTTTGGAGGCAGCGATGGCCGGATCTTCACCAGAGCAGAAGGTGGTACCGGTCACGGGACTTATAGCTACAAGTGGAACATAGACTCCACTTCCGCGCAAATTACCAATATCACGGCTGGCGAATACAGCCTCGTGGTAACAGACGGAAATAATTGCGAAGCCAGCATAGATAAAATAGTGGTTACCCAGCCCGAGAAGCTTGTGGCAAAACTTGAATCTCTTACGGATGTAAGCTGCTATGGAGCAAAAACGGGATCTATTGAGATGAGTGTCACTGGCGGCACAATGTCATACACATATAAGTGGGACAACAAAGAGTCTGAGAATGCAGACTTGGAAAACATTCCTGCCGGAACTTACAAGTTTGTGGTAAATGATTCCCATGGATGTGAGACTGATACCGTGAAAGTAGAAATCAAACAGCAGCCAAAGATCGTTATCTCTACAGAGTCTACTCCTGCCCACTGCTCAAAGAACGATGGCAGCATTACGGCTTCTGTAGAGGGAGGTTTCGGCGAATACAAATTCCTCTGGATGAAGGGTAGTGAGAAAACTGCATACACAGCCTCCAAGATTGAAGGCCTTTCAACAGGAGTATACAAACTTAAAGTGACAGACGGTTACAATTGTTCCGATTCTGTGAATATTACGGTAGAGCCGATGGATGGTCCTAAAGTGGAAGAGGTTGCCTCTACCCAAACAACTTGCTATCATGGCAGCGATGGATCCATCGAGGTAATTAAAGTGACTGGAGGAGAGGGTTCTTCTTATACATATTCATGGACACATGATGCCAAGGAGATAGGTACTGGTTCCAAAATCTCTGGCCTCAAGGCAGGCGAGTATTTTCTTACAGTAACGGACAATGCAAACTGTCAGGCCTATGAGTCAGTTTCTGTCGGTCAGTCAGATTCTGTAATGGTGGCCGAATCCCAAGTAGTTGATGTGCTTTGCCATGGCGGCAACACCGGCAATATTTCCGTGGTAAGCACCACGGGCGGCAACGGCGGATACTCCTATCTCTGGAGCAACGGCAGCACGGCCCCAAGCATCAGCGGACTTGTGATAGGCACCTACACCTTGACCATCACCGACCAGAAGGGCTGCAAGGGCAGTTTCAGCCAGAGCATCAGCCAGCCCGAAAAACTGGAGGTGTCTTTGGTAAGCGCCAGGGAGCCCCTCTGCCACGGCGGCAGCGAAGAGTCATACATTGAGGCCAAAGCCCAGGGCGGCAATGTGGGTCAGAGATATGATTATAAATGGACCTGCGGCGACGAGGAGCTGACCTCCAGCTCCAACAAAATCACCAACATACCCGCAGGCACATACCAACTCGTGGTAACTGACTACAAAGGCTGCGAGGCATTAATGGAGTACACCCTGGGACAGCCCACCCATGTAAGGGCGCTGATATCCAATGTTGGCGATGTGCTCTGCCATGGCGGCAGCGACGGCTATCTGGAGGCCAGCGCCCAGGGAGGCACTCCGGGCTACTTATACGATTGGGACAACGGCGCCGCCGGCAGCAGCATCAGCAACCTGGGGGCTCGTAACTACAGGCTTGTTGTGACCGACTCCCACGGATGCCACGACACCATATTCCAGGCCGTTGGCCAGCCTGAACCGCTCCAGGTATCAGCCACTGTGAAGGACGCTCTCTGCAACGGCTACAGCGACGGACTTATAGAGACCCGCACTCAGGGCGGCACAATGCCTTACACATATCTCTGGAGCGACGGCAGCTCTCTCGACCATCTCGGCAATCTGTCCATCGGAACCTACAAGGTGGTGGTTACCGATGCCCACAAGTGTCAGGACTCGCTCTCCCAGGCTATACAGCAGCCTGATGCTCTCCGGAACTCCATAGAGCCCCAGCATGTTGTGTGTCAGGACTCCGAGCTCACCATCGACGACGGCGACAACGGTTTCGACTCTTACCACTGGATACTGCCAAGCCAGAACATAGAGGAGGGCCGACTGCTCACCATTACGCCATCCATGCCGCAGGGCAAATACATAATGGTGTCGCGCAAGGGCGAGTGCTATACCGCCGATACCACCGAAGTGTCCTTCTCCGACAAGGTATTGCCGGTTAAGTTCCTGATGGCATCGGAGACCTACCTGAGCGACACCCTGGTGGTTGTGGAGGATTCCAAGATAGATGGCGACTACAACTGGACCTTCAGCTTCAGCCCCGACATGTTCGAGGATATCACCGCCGATGTGGCCAGCGAGCACGGCAACCTCCGCTATCTGTATGTGCGCGATGCCGGCATCGACACCATCACCATGTATGCCGACAATGGAGTATGCCACGCCAGCATCAGCAAGTCCGTAAGCGTGATAGACTCTTACAGGCCCGAGGCGCTCGATTACAGCATAGTGGCCTCGGGAGTGTTCAGCAAGCTTCAGATTGGTCCAAACCCCAACAACGGCGACTTTACGCTCTTCGCCAACCTCTCTGATGCCGCCATGCTGGATGTGGCGCTCTACGATGTGCAGCGCTCGCGCAGGATACAGCTCGACATGAGCAGCTACAATGCCGAGGCCGACCATTTCGAGATTCCGTTCCAGGGCCTGGGTCTCGCATCGGGCGCATACACACTGCTCGTATCGGCCAATGGCGACACAAGGCAGATAAAATTCGTGGTGGAATAATATTTTTGACGCATCAACATACTTACAGAACAAGATGAAAACACATATAGGTATTCTGATATTTACATTGTGGCTGGCGTGCGGAATGGCCGCGGCTCAGAATCCCGACCAGAATCTGGCCGCCATCCACAAGGTGGGCAAGGACTGCATAGAGCTGCGCTGGGCGCCGCTCAACTACGACGCCTGGCAGCTGGGCCTGTCCGGAGGCTATATTGTGGAGCGTTCCACCATACTCCGCAAGGGCAAGCTGGTGGATCCCGTGGAGCGCAAGGTGCTTACAGCCAGCCCCGTAAAGGTGGCCCCAGAGAGGGAGTGGGAGCGCTACGAGGACGACCGCTACGCCATGGTGGCCGGCGAGTGCATCTTTGGCCAGCCCGAATCCGACGACACCGATTTCCTGCCCATGATGGCCTACAAGCGGCATCAGGACAAGGAGCGTCGTCTGGGTTTCGCCCTGTATAGTGCCGATATGTCGGTAAATGCCGCCAGGCTCCAGGGACTGTACTTCAAGGATGCCGAAGCGAGGGCCGACGAGAAATACCTCTACAAGATAAGGTTCGCCACCATGGATTCGCTGATATGCGATACAGCATCCACCTTTGCCGGACTGGCCGAGTATCAGCCACTCTATGCCCCCGAGCATCCATACGTCAGCTGCCAGAAAAACAAGATTTCGGTATGGTGGCAGACCATGGGCCAGAAGTTCAACAGCTACTATGTGGAGAAATCCACCGACGGCGGCCGCACATTCCAGCGCCTGGGCGATGCTCCGGTGGCTGTGCCCGCCCAGGGCGACGGCAACAGAGTCTACTATTCCGACACCCTGGTGTCGATGGGCTCCACATACCACTACAGGATAGTGGGCATAGACTCGTTTGGAGAGGAGAGCCCCGCATCCGAGCCTGTTTCCTCCAAGTTGGTGGCGCCCCTGGAGAGGGAGCCCGATTTCACCAGCGTTGCCGTGGAGGACAACAGCAGGGTGGTCATGAAATGGTATTACGATCCTGATGCCGACGTATCAGGATTCAAGATATACAGGGCAAAGGGCACCAAGGCCCGCAAGACCATCATATACAATGGCCGCGACCCCCAGGCCCGCACCTTCACCGACGAGAGCCCACGCGCCGACAACTACTATTACCTCTCGGTATACAACGAGACCGGCGAGATTATAAACCCCTTCCCCTTCTATGCCCAGCTCATAGACAGCATTCCTCCTGATGCGCCGCTTCAGGCCCCTGCCGGATACTGCGACAGCCTTGGCCTTGTGCACCTGAGCTGGAGCCCCCATCCCGACGAGGATGTGGCCGGATACCGCCTGCTGAGCTCCAACTCGCCCAGCCAGGATTTCATGATGTGTGCCCGCGACATGATTGTGGACACCTTCTATGTGGACACCATAAACCTCAACAACCTTACAAGGCACGTCTATTACCAGCTGCTGGCTGTGGACGGCCGCGACAACCAGTCGGCACCATCGCCTGTGGCAGCAGTGCTCAGATACGACACCATAGCCCCCGCACCCCCCGCCATCGCTGGTTTCGAGTGGAAGAAGGGCAAGGTGGAGGTGGAGATAAAGCAATCCCCATCCAAGGATGTGGCCTCTTACACTATTTTCCGCAAGACTTCCGACACCGACATTTACGACACTCTGGCCACTATGGCGGCTTCTGATATCAGGTATATCGACGAAACCGCCGTGGAGGGCACCAGGTATCAGTATGGTGTGCAGGCTGTGGACGAGTTTGGCCTCAGGTCGGCCATGGTGCGCAGGTCGTTCGAGACTCCCGCGGGCAAGGAGCCTGCGGTCCAGCTCAGGAAAAAGCTAAGCGGCAGTGAGCTTACCCTCAGCTGGGAGGCATCAGGACCCAAGACGCCTGCCTACGCCGTGGTATACCGCAAGGTAAACGACAAGTCCCTTAGGACCCTGTCCCAGGTTTGGGACGGCAACAGCTTTGTTGACAAGGACCTTACCCTTGGCAATACATATATTTACCGTGTAAGGATAGTATACGGCGACGGTTCAGAGTCGCCATTGAGCAACGAGATTAAAATTCAGTTCTAAAATGAGAAAACAGATATACACCCTGATATTGTCGGCCCTGATGCTGCTGGTATCAGTATCCGCCATGGCCCAGGGCAACAACCCAGTCAACATCACCATCATGGGCAGCGGCCAGTACAGCAACCAGCTCAGCGACTAT
>JAZLKG010000029.1:0-23493 GCA_045597465.1 Bacteroidales bacterium
GGTGCGGTTTTAAAAACACGAATTACCATAAATTATCACGAATTATCATAAATAAAAAATTTTTGGTAATTCGTGGCCATTCGTGGTAATTCGTGTTGAAAAAAAAGCCACCTTTAGGTGGCGTAATTCAATGTAAAAAATGAAGCGTAAATACACATTACTGATATATACCGAGAATCACGTGGGACTCCTGAACAGGATTTCCATAATTTTCACACGTCACAAGGTGAATATCGAGTCGCTGAACACCTCTCCGGCTATGGAGACGGGTTTCCACTCGTTCTGTATCACCATTGAGACCACTCAGGAGGTGGCAGAGCATCTCCGCAAGATTATCGACAAGCAGGTGGAGGTGCTCCGCGCATTCCTCTACGAGGAGAATCAGGTGATAGCCCAGGAGGTTGCCCTCTTCAAGGTGGCCACAGCCTCTGTGCCTGACTACAATGTAATTGAGCAGCTGGTCCGCACTTCCAACGCAAGAATCCTCGCCATAGATCCACAGTTTTTCGTGATAGAGAAAACAGGACTTCAGAAAGAGATCCAAGGCTTCCTCGACGAGCTGACCGCCAACTTCGACGTCCGCGAGTTCATCCAGTCGGGTAGGGTAGTGGTAACCCGTCCAATGGGCAAGCTCATCGAGATTTTGGATGATTTGGAGAAACAGGAGGAGAAATAGGAAAATTTATTTGGAGATTTCCAAAATCTTTGTTTATCTTTGTAGAGTAAACACTTAATTTTTAATATAACCCCTTATTAAATGAAAAAGACAATTATGCTTAGTGCCGCCCTCTTGGCAGGCACTTCAGTTTTCGCACAGATGGCAGCTCCCTCGGGTGGCAAGGCTATCAGCGATGAGCTTATCGGTATCTTCTTCGAGGATATCTCTATGTCGGCCGACGGTGGCTTGAATGCCGACCTCGTACAGAACGGCTCTTTTGAGTACAACATGAGCGAGCGTGACGGCTGGGGCCCTGGAACTTGCTGGAAGACAGTTCGTCCAGGCCACGCTCTTGGTTTCCTCGAGGCCAAGCAGATCAACCCTATCCATCCCAACAATCCCAACTACGTGCGCATCCACGCCGAGCGTACACGCGATTTCGGTCAGAAATGGTATGCTGGAAAGCCGGGATTCGGTCTCCAGAACGACGGCTACAACGGCATGAGCGTAAAGAAGGGCGCCAAGTACGATTTCTCTTTCTTCTCGCGCAACGTGTCGGGCGATGCCAAGCAGGTACGTGTAGTGTTGCTGAAGCCTGCTGAGGGCTGGGGCAAGGAGCCTGAGGTTTTGGCCGAGGCCACACTCAATGTAGGCAGCAGCGATTGGAAGAAGTATGAGGCTACACTCACAGCATCAGACGACTGCAAGAACGCATCTCTCCAGGTGCTCTCGCTCACAGTGGGCGAGATGGACGTGGATATGATTTCCCTGATGCCTCAGGACACATATCATGGCCACGGCATCAGAAAAGACCTTGCCGAGGCTCTCGAGGCTCTCAATCCTAAGTTCATGCGTTTCCCTGGCGGATGCGTGGTACACGGCGGTGGCGATGGTTTCTGGAACACCTACAACTGGAAGGAGACTGTAGGTCCAAAGGAGACTCGCCGCGCCCAGAAGAATACCTGGGGCTACAATCAGTCGATGACTATCGGATATCATGAGTATTTCCAGCTCTGCGAGGATATGGGTATGGCTCCTGTGCCAATTCTTCCTTGCGGTGTAAACTGTCAGGGTACCAACGGCGGCTGGAATATGTATCCAGACCAGGCTCAGGACGCTTGCGATATGAAGGATATGGAGAAGTGGACTCAGGACGCCCTCGACCTCATTGAGTGGGCCAACGGCGACGCTTCCACAAAGTGGGGTAAGGTGCGCGCCGATATGGGCCATCCAAAGCCTTTCGGTCTCAAGTATCTCGGTATCGGCAACGAGGAGAAGATATCTCCTGAGTTTATCGAGAGATTCAAGTATATGTACAAGCGCATCACCGCGGCTCATCCAGAGATCGTGATTATCGGTACTGATGGCCCTGGCTCTCATGCCAAGAAGAACGCCAGCGATCCCGACGGCGACTACGAGCTTGGCTGGAAGCTGGCCGAGGAGATTGGTCTCCCAATCATCGACGAGCACTACTACGAGAAGAAAGACTACTTCTACTTCTCACGCCAGTACGACAACTACCCACGCAACCGCAAAACCAAGGTTTACCTCGGCGAGTACGCCACTCAGGATCCTGCCCACAACAAGAAGTGGAGCGCAGCCATGGGCGAGGCTCTCTACCTTTTGCACGTGGAGCGCAATGCCGACGTTGTTGTAATGACTTCGTACGCGCCACTCTTTGCCCGCAGGGACAATACAAACTGGGATCCAGACCTTATCTATTTCGACAACGAGAAGCCTTATCTCACCTGCAGCTACTACGTACAGCAAATGTTCGGTCAGTCGTCGGGCCAGTACTTCTACGACAATCTCGTGAAGTTTGTAGGCGGCGACAGCAAGTTTACCGGCTCTTCGGTAATCCTCAACACCAAGACCAAGACCCTCTTTGTAAAGATGGCCAACGCCACACCAGACAAGGTTACCGCCAAGGTAAACCTCAGCAAGTTCAACGTAAAGCCTGGCGCCAAGATTACAAAGCTTCAGGGCCGTCCAGAGATGGAGAACAACTACGACCGCTGCCCAATCACTCCTAAGACAGAGGATTACAAGGTTTCTAAGCAGATGACCGTAGAGGTTGAGCCATACACTGTACAGATGATTACTATTCAGTTGTAGTTATCCGTACTGCGTGATCCGTAAGGGCCGTAAGCTCCGTCCTGCGGACTACGCATACGGTTATGCATATGACGCCTCTTCGAGGCTATGATTACATTTATATAAAAAATCCGGCGATATCGTGATGATATTGCCGGATTTTTTATTTTCTCTCAAGCCATTTCTTTCTTTCCTTCTCGTCCATCTTCTCGATGGCGTATCTCAGCGTGGTCCTCGACATTTCGCTGTAATGCTCATCAAGGAAATCGCGGAGAAGGTCCATGTCGGCCCTCGAACCCATCTCGCGGAGCATCCAGCCCACGGCCTTGTGCATCAGGTCGTGCTGATGCTTCAGATGCTTCTCACAATATCTCAGCGAGTATTCCGTAAGTCCGTATCTTATTGTCATCCAAGTGAAAACCACCGACATACGCTCGCCCCAGAGATTTCCGCTGTTGGCCAGATTGTCTATCACGTCCTCCTTGTCGCACTGGTCCACAATGGTGCGCTCCACCAGCCAGTTTCCCAGCAGCTTGGGCGCCGACATATCCACCAAGTCCCAGTTGTTCACCTGCCTGTAGTTCCTCACGTAGAAATCTATTATGGAGTCGCGGCAGGCCATCGAGGAGAGGTCGTTTTTTAATTTAGCTGACCCTAATTTCTTGTATTTCTCCACCAATATAAGCACTGCCGCAAGCCTTGCCTCGTGGTATTTGGAATCTATGAGTATCTGAATCTCGCTGAAATCCATATCCACGCAGTCCTTCACAAGAGCCCTTGTCTGAGGCACCTTGAGCCCCAAGAACTCGTCGCCCTCACCATAATCGCCCTCACCGGTCTTGAAAAACCTCATAAGATTCCTCTTCTGCTCCTCGTCGCTCAGCGCGGTAAGCCTCTCCAACAATTCCTTAGCGGTAGTGATTTTCATAGTGGTAAATGTGTTTTGTTTTGCTGGGGCAAAGATACGATAAAAAAGTGGATGTCCCAAAACGGGAAAAGAAAACACTATTTCAACTTGTGTGAATTTATCGCAATTTTCTTAGAGTATAAAAAAATGATAAATGTTTGAATATTAAATAATTAATCAAAATTTTACGATTTATAATCTGCTGAAATGATTAAAAATTGGAGCATTTCAGCAGATTATAATTTTATAACTGACTTCCTGACCTCAATTAGAAAATCTCATAGAGGAATACTATGAAGCTTGCGTGGGCAGGGTGGATGTTGAATTGGAAATCGTTGGTGTTGATCTTCCGTCCGTATGGCATATTGATTTCCTTATGGGAGAAACTGCCTACGTTCTTGTCGTTGATTTTAACAACTCCGGTGCGCTCCATTGCGCATAGTGCCACTTTCCTGTACTTGCCCTGAGTTCCTGTATAAACGTATCCCTGGTCATCTATCTTGCCCACTGTTGCGCCGTTTCTTGTGATTGTGCCGTCGGCTGAAATCTTGCATACCAGAGCGCCTCCGCTATATACCGAACCGTCGGCCTTGGCGCTTCCGAGAGTGGCGCCGGTAGCCTCGTTTATTATCGAGCCTCCCTTCGAGGTGATACCACGGGCGCTGTTGCCCTCAAAGTAAATGCCCTTGCCGTCGGGTGCGCAATTGAAATGGTGCAGGAGCGAGTATCCGCCCATTGTCTTTATATAGGCCCTGTATGTGTTGTACACATTCTCCAGAAGCGCTGTCTTGCCGCTGTTTTTCAAGTTGTCGAACTCGTCGTTGTATCTCCAGATGCCGTGCTTTATGTAGTCGTAACGCGACTTGTCGCCCTTGGCTGTCTTGGCCTTCTGCAGGAGCTTGTTTGTGGCTGATGCAAAGTCGGGATTCTTGATCTCCAGCTCCTCGTCGAAATAAGCCTCGTATTCAGCCTTGAGTTTTGCGTAGTCGGCCTTGTCTTCTTCCGATCTCAGGTACTCCTCAAGAGTTGTGATGTCGTAGTCCATACATAGATTCTCGAAATCCCTTGCCGCTATCTTGTCCTTAAAGGGCTGGGCCACTTCCTTGTATGGAGCCGTTACCTTTTGGGCTGGCTCAAAGAATGTTGGTCTGTTGTCTGCTTTCTTTGGTGTCTCTGATGCTTCCTCCACTACGGTAACAGCCTGATACGAGGATCTTCCCTCCGAGCTTGTGGCCTGGAAATTATTGCTGGCCTCCTCGCCTCCTTTGCTTTCCTTGTCTTTGTTTTTGTCTCTTTTATTGTCTATTGACTGCTTGGCCTGTTTCAGCATATTAAGCGCGCCTATCTGCGCCTCAGCGATATTCGCTGTGCCTGTAGCCATTATTGCCAAGGCCAATATTGCCACTGTTTTTCTCATATTGTTTTTGTGTTAATGGTTTATAATTCGCCCCAAAGGTATTAAAAAAAAGCTGACGGAAAAACTTATTTAGAAAAAAAACAAATAATGATTCCGCTTTTGAATAATATTAATATCTTTGCAACCGAAATCGGTATATTATTTTTGCAAAATCAAAATTGTTATCAAAATATGAAAAGACTATTTCTTTCGCTCGCTATGCTTGTGATAGCGGTATCAGCCACCTTTGCTCAGGAGGCTTTTGTAAAATACGAGTGGGATAAGTTCGGCGCTGGATTCGAGTTGCGCGATGGTATCCAGGTCGGCAACAATGATGCTTACGAATTCACCTTTTCAGGGGCAGGAATCCAGGTAGGCAAGTTTTATCCTTTGGATTACAACGACTTGAAGTCTGTGTCGATTGATAAGTATATCAATTTCCTGAATACTGAGGTTTTCCAGTGGTATTACGATGATTTCGTCTTGGACAAGATGCAGGTGAAGAATGCCTCTGATGCTTTCGTAGCCAAGGGAGATCGCGGACAATGCTATCTTGCTATCTTCATCAATGATGTCACAAAGCGGGCCTTCTGTCTCAGACTTAATTTTTACGCCACCCACGAGAAATTCGCCAAGGAGGTCCTCAACAGTGTTTATTTCAAGTAGTGCTTGTTGGTGACCAACGGCTCTTGTTGCCCCAAAAACTTCCAGTGATATTGCAGTAATATTGCTGGAAGTTTTTTTTGGTAGTTTGCCGAATTTGACGCAATTTCCTGAGAGTTTAAAAAATGTTAAATGTTTGAATATTAATGAATTAATCAAAATTTTACGATTTATAATCTGCTGAAATGAGTAAAAATTGAAGCATTTCAGCAGATTATAATTTTATTATTTGCTGGAAAATATTTGTTTTTTTTCACTTGTTTTTGAAAAAAGAATTTGTTAGATTTGTGGGAGAAAAAATTTAGAAAAAAATAGAAATAATGAAAGTTTGGAAATTATCACAAAGTAAAAATATTTTCTCTCAGAAAGAGTTAGAGGAGTTGTATAAACGTCGGTGTGTATGTGTCCATCCAGCTACTTCTGCTAAAGGGGGCGCTTATAATACACAAGGTGAAGACTATAAAAATGTTACTGTTAAAGATTGTTTTTACTTGTGTTATGGTAATACTGAGATACGTTTATTCGGTCGGTTTTTAGGGAAGAATCATTCCTGTACTCTTCTCGGGAAGGAAGATTGGATGGAACAAGAGTATGAATTGTTGTATGAGAGCAAACAAAAAGGACCATATAATGGAACGAAGCATTGGTGGACTCCTAATGACAATTCTACTTTTGTTGAGGTTAAGGAAAAGGATTATGGTCAATTTGAAAGTTTGATTCTTGAACCCTTTTTCTCTGCAAAAATTAAAGATGTTAAATACTATATTGAAAACATTATGATATATATAACTATACTTCAAAACAACCACAACTTAATCCTTACCGGCGCACCCGGCACAGGAAAGACTTATCTTGCAAAAGAAATTGCAAAGGCAATGGGTTGTACTGACGACGAAATTGGTTTCGTTCAGTTTCATCCGTCATACGATTATACTGATTTTGTGGAAGGATTGCGCCCTACACAAGATGATAATACTGGCTCGGTTGGATTTGAGAGGAAAGATGGCGTTTTCAAAGAGTTTTGTAAGAAAGCATTGAAAAACTTGAACGATAGCAAAAATCCAAATGAAAGTCAAAACAATAGTGACTTTGAGACAGCCTATGAAAAGTTATTGGATGATGTCTCTTGTGGAGATATAAGAGAGTATGAAACACAAGGAGGAAACTTTTCTGTATTTTTAAACTTAAAAGGATTGTTAGAATACGAACAAAAGAATACTAAGCGTACGAAGACAACAAAAAAGAATTACTTGAAGATTCTATTTGACAAATTCAAGAATTTCAAATCTGATAAAATACTGAACTTGTCTCGTGATGAGATGGAAAAGGTTATTTCAGATTCTAATTGTGGGATAAAAACAATAGATTATATTCAATATAGATGGGCGTTGTCTAAAATAGTTAAAAATTTTGAGACAAAAACTGGAAATTGCAAAGTGTCGTCGGTAGAAAAAAAGAATTTTGTCTTCATTATCGACGAAATCAACCGTGGTGAAATTTCAAAGATTTTTGGAGAATTGTTTTTCTCGATAGATCCCGGTTATCGAGGTGAAAAGGGCAAAACAAATACTCAGTATCAGAATCTTGTGGAAGATGATGACGATTTCAAGAAAGGCTTCTTCGTTCCCGAAAATGTTTACATTATCGGAACAATGAACGATATCGACAGAAGCGTCGAGAGTATGGATTTTGCTTTCCGCAGACGATTTGCTTTCAAGGAAGTTACGGCTAAAGATAGTCAGAAAATGTTTGATAATGACGAGGCTTGGGATAATAAGAAACCTGATGTTGTCAAGTTGAGAAATCGTATGAATAATCTTAATGATAAGATATCTGCGATTCCTGGATTGAATTCCGCTTATCATCTAGGTGGAGCATATTTCTTGAAACTCAAATATTATGAAGGAGATGATAAGGATAGATATAATGAGTTGTGGGACAATCATCTCAACGGAGTTTTAAGGGAGTATCTTAGAGGAATTCCAAAGATTGAAGACTATATGACAGATTTAAGAAAAGCTTACGATGATGAGTCAGAACACGCAAAAACCTCTAACTGATAATCTTGACTGGAAAAATCTTTCAGACTTTGGCCTTGATGGAAATTTTCAAGACCTAAGTCTGATTGCTAATACTCGAATTGAGAAACTCAAACTTGATGACAATAAAAAACTCCTGGTTTTTCCTCATTCTTTCGGTGACCACGGCGACGACTTGGGGAGCAATGCCATTTTCAGCTTGTCAGATAACAAAATAAAAACCTCCAATATAATGGGTTTTGTAGGTGTTAACGATACCAAGGTTTCGATAAAAAGCCGATTCGCAAAATCTGACGGGAACGATTATTTCCTTCATTATATGCTGGCCAAGGTGTTCCGTATCAATATGGTAAATCTGGAACACAACAAGAGTGATGAGGATATTTTTGATTTTCTGATTTATCTGTTTCCGTACTATCTGGACAAGGCCCTCCAACAAGGCTTGTTCAAAAAGTATCAGAGATTTGAGCACAACGACGCAAACATAAAAGGTCCGATTGACATTGCGCGTCATATCCAGAGAAACATTCCGTTCCGCGGAACCGTGGCCTACAATACCCGTGAGCATTCTTACGACAATGATGTTACACAATTGATACGTCATACCATTGAGTATATCAAAGGCAAGGAAACTGGACAGGTGATTTTGCAGAATAATTCTGATACACAAAGTAACGTGTCTCAGATTGTATTTGCAACACCTTCGTATTCTCAGAATCAAAGGCAACAGATTATAAATAAAAATCTTCGTCCGCTAAATCATCCGTATTTTACAGAATATGCTGACCTTCAGAAGTTATGCCTTCAGATTCTTCGTCAGGATGAATTGAAATTTGGCCAAGACAAGGACAAAGTTTATGGGGTTTTGTTTGACGGTGCCTGGCTGTGGGAAGAGTATTTATACACTATTCTTGAAGATGAAGGATTCAGTCATCCACAAAACAAAATTGGAGCAGGAGCTATTCGTATGTTTGAGAAGGGTGATGAGCAATTCGACAACAATTCCCGAAAACTGTATCCTGATTTTTACAGGAGGAAGGACGATAAATACGATTATATTCTTGACGCGAAATACAAACGACTGAACGGCGGTGTAGGCCGAGAGGATTTGTATCAGGTGGTCACATATATGTATTGTACTGAGGCTAAGCAAGGTGGATTTGTTTATCCGTCAGATAACTCTCACAACTCCATTATCGATTATAAATTACACGGTTATGGTGGAACAATTAAAGTGATTCCTGTGTATATCCCTCAAGAGGCTAACGATTGGAATGATTTCAGGAAGAAAATGGAAGAGTCAGAGAAGATATTAAGTTTAGAAAAATGATTTCAATTTTCGGCAATAAAGTTTGTTTATTGCCGAAAGTTGATTTATCTTTGTGGCGGATTTATTATAAGTTATATGATATCAGTTACTCAAAATATTATGGATTTTGCCGAGCGGAAAGGGCGGTTTGGATTGGAGGAACTATTCTCTGCCCTTGGAGAGATAATATCTATTTCGCAAAGTTCAATCAAGAGCACACTTTCCAGGCTTGTAGCGTCTGAAAAATTGGTAAGGGTTGGTAGGGGGCAGTATGAGAAGCCTTCAGAGTTGAACAACCAAGTTTTTTCGTACACTCCTGACAAGAAGGAAATGAAATTGTTTTACAATTTGGTGAAGAAATTTCCGTTTGCGGAATTTTGTATTTTCAGTGGTGAGGCTTTTTCGTCCTTTCTTCATCATTTGTCGTATAATGCGGTTACTTATGTGGAAACGGAACGGGATGTTGCGGAATCAGTGTTTGATTTTCTCAAGGACTTGGGATACAAGGTCTTCTTGAATCCTGACAGCGATTTTGTACATAAATATATAGACATAAGGGAGGCTTGTGTGATTGTAAAGACGTTGGTATCAGAAGCTCCTGTTTCTGTTAGCAATGGCTTGCCGGTTCCTACTATTGAGAAACTTCTTGTAGATATTATGTGCGAATCTGATTTGTTGTATTTGCGAAGTGACGCCAGCAATATTTTCAATGTGGCTAAATCTAATTACGTTATAAATATTTCTCGACTCAATCGTTATGCGCGTCGCAGGGGATTGAGTATTAATTCTGATTGGCTATGATAGATCATATATGTTATACCAGTGAGTGGATTTCTGAAAGGGCTGCTGCATTGAAATGCAAGGATAAGAATTTGGTAGAGAAGGTTATACGAGCATTTTCTTTGCTGACTATGCTTGCCGAATCTGGATGTAATTTTTATTTCAAGGGAGGTTCTTGTCTTATGCTTTTACTTGGCGAGAGCCGTCACCGTTTGTCTATCGATATAGATATTATGTGTCCGCCTGGCACCAATATCGAAGATTATTTAATGGATTATTCCTCTCACGGATTTTTGGATTATAAACTCATTGAGAGGCGTCAGGCTGGCAATGGTGTCCCTAAGAATCATTCTAAATTTTTCTATAATATTGCATATACCGATACTGAGAAATCGGCGACCATATTGCTTGATGTATTGTATGAGGATTGTCATTATATTAATCCGAAAAAAATGCAGATTGTAAGTCCCTTGCTTAAACATAAGACTGAGCCTTCTTGGGTTAATCTACCTTCTGTAGAAGATGTTTTGGGGGACAAACTTACGGCTTTTGCTCCTGAGACCACGGGCATTCCCTATTATAAAAACGGAGATTCCAAGGCAATGGAAATCATCAAACAATTGTATGATATTGGTAGCCTTTTTGATTGCGCCAAAGATATTGGGGTTACTATTGAGGCCTTCAAGAGAATTGTTTTGGTTGAGTTGGGATATCGCAATCTTGGTAATGATTTCGGGATCGTGATTGATGATATAATCAATACCTCTCTTATGATAGCGCTTAGAGGAATCAACAATAAAGAGAAATTTGCCTTGTTACAGGATGGCATTAAATCGATTGCTCCTTTTATTTATAAAGGCTCGTATTATATAGAAAATGCTCAGGTTGATTCTGCAAAGGCCGCGTATCTTGCTATGCTGATTAAGAATAGTGTTACAGAAGTCCACAGGTATTCAGGAATGTTGCAGGAACTAAAGGACTTGACCGTTAGTAATAGATTGCCTGCCAAATTGAATAAGTTGAAGAAATCTAACCCAGAGGCTTTTTATTATTGGTATTTGGTGGGAGAGATGTTGTAATAATCGTTTTCAATTTTCGGCAATAAAGCTCATTTGTTGCCGAAAGTTGATATTGCTTTTATCTTGAAAATTTTGTGTTGTCTAAAAATGCTAATATATTGAATATTAATTAAGTAGCCTAAATTTTTGACCCCACTTTCGGGCGCTAACTCGAAAAAATATTGAGTTAGCGCCCAAAAGTGCCTACTTTTCTTCGTTGGTTTCGGCGGATTTTTCCTCTGGTTTTGGCTCTTCTTTTTTCACCTCGTTGTCTGATGCTTTCTTCTTTTTGCGGTGCTTGTTTCGGGTGTGGAATTTGGGCTCGATGGGGATGCCTAGGCGTTTCATCTCCTCGGCGGCGGTGATGGCGGCCGATACGTATGGAGTGGCGCCTATCAGGTCTATCAGCTCGAGGGCCTTCTCTTTTCGGGTGAGCTCTATAATGGCGTAACATTCCTTCAGCATACGTTTCTCGGTGGCCTCGGCGAGTATGCCGACGTTGCGTTTCAGGTCCTCGATAATCTTTGGCGATAGGTCCCAACCATATCTAACGGCAAATCTTATGCAGCGCAATACGTGCATAGGATTGTCGGTGAGGGTGATGTCGGGATTGTTGGGAGTGCGGATGATGTGGTTCTCGATGTCGTGGAGGGCCATTCCCGTGGGGTCGAGCTGTTCACCGGTAGAGATGTTGATATACAGCGAGTTTATGGTGAGGTCGCGGCGGATGGCGTCTTCCTCTATGGTGCCGAAATTCTTTTCAGGGCAGGGCTCTTCCTCGTAGATGTATTGGTCCTTGCGGGTCTGTACGCAGTCTATCACATACTCAGGAAACTGTCGTAGGCGTACCTTGGCAGTGCCGAAATGCTTGAAAATCTGCACGCTGCGGCCTCTTGCCACAAGTCGGCGCTTTTCAAGCCATTTCACGAATTCTATTCCGCCGTTCACAAGGTCCACGGCTATGTCGATGTCGTTGATCCTGCGCTGCATTATGTGGTCGCGGATACAGCCGCCTACAAGGAATACGTGGTTTTCCCATTTGGTATCCTTGATTATCTGTGCAATAGTGGCTTGTATGTTTTGATAGACTTCTACTTTCATTTTTTTATTTGCAATAATTGCCGTATGGATACGGCAAAAAGAATAATCGCACAGATGACACAGATGACACAGATTGTTTTTGATTATATCGTTAATAAATAATCTGTGGGAATCTGTGTTATTTGTGTTATCTGTGCGAAAACAAAATTTATGCCTCGTCGTCGTTCTGGAAGCCGTTCTCAACGGTGTCGCTGTCGGGATCCTCTGATGGGTTGTACTCTGTGCCTGAGATCTGGGCGCGAACCTTGCCCTCGATTTCGGCGCGGAGCTCGTCGTTGTCGGCAAGGAGTGTGAGAACTGCGTCACGGCCCTGACCGAGCTTGCTGTCGCCATAGCTGAACCAAGAGCCCGATTTCTTCACGATGCCCATTTCAACGGCAAAGTCGATGAGCTCGCCGTTTGATGAAATACCAGTTCCGAACATAAGGTCGAACTCGGCTTTCTTGAATGGAGGCGCTACCTTGTTCTTTACTACTTTCACCTTGATGCGGCCGCCGATTACGTCCTCGCCGTCCTTTATCTGACCAATGCGGCGAACGTCGAGACGGAGCGATGAGTAGAACTTAAGAGCGTTACCGCCGGTGGTTGTCTCTGGGTTTCCGAACATTACGCCAATCTTGTCGCGCAGCTGGTTGATGAAGATTACGCAGGTGTTGGTCTTGCTGATGTTTGCTGTCAGCTTTCTGAGAGCCTGGCTCATAAGGCGTGCCTGGAGACCCATTTTGCTGTCACCCATATCGCCCTCAATCTCGGCCTTTGGTGTAAGTGCTGCCACAGAGTCGATTACTATGATGTCCAAAGCGCCGCTTCGGATTAGTGAGTCGGCAATCTCGAGAGCCTGCTCACCGCAGTCGGGCTGAGAGATTAGGAGCGAGTTTACGTCAACTCCAAGATTCTCGGCGTATGTGCGGTCGAATGCGTGCTCGGCGTCGATGATGGCTGCAATGCCTCCGAGTTTCTGAGCCTCGGCTATTGCGTGGATGGCGAGAGTGGTCTTACCTGACGACTCAGGTCCAAAAATCTCAATCACACGGCCTCTTGGATAGCCTCCGATACCGATGGCGGCGTCGAGTCCAATGGAGCCTGATGGTATTGATGGTATATCCTCGGTAACCTTGTCGCCGAGTTTCATAATTGTGCCTTTTCCAAAATCCTTGTCGATCTTGTCGAGGGTCAGCTGTAATGCTTTCAAACGCTCTGCCTTGGCGTCGGTTGCGGCAGGTGTCGCGTCTACTTTCTTTGCCATAATAGTTAGTTTAAGTATTTGATTAATTACGAATTACGAATTACGAAATCCGAATTGCGTTATATTTTATTTAAAACCAGTCAGTATCCTCTTTTGTGCTGAGGCGTGAGAGCTCTGTGTCGTCGTCCTTGTCGTCGGTGGAGGCCTCTGTCGTTTCTGTATCAGCTGATACAGTGCCGTTTAGGCTCTTCTCCAATGATACGAAGGCTGTCTTTTTGGCTTCCTCTTCGGCGGCTTTCACGTCTTCCTGAAGGAGGTCCCAGATGCCATAGACAAGCTCGTTGACTCCCTCGCGGGTGTAGCTTGAGAACATAAAATATGGGATGTCGGCAGGAACCTGTTCCTTGATGTGGGCCTTTATCTCGTCGTCGGCCATATCGCACTTGCTGATGCCGAGGATGCGTTTCTTGTCCAGAAGCTCGGGATTGTACTGACCAAGCTCGTTGAGGAGAATCTCGTAGTCCTTGGCGATGTCGTCGCTGTCAGCTGGAACCAAAAACAACAACAATGGGTTTCTCTCTATGTGACGCAGGAACCTGAGTCCCAGGCCCTTGCCCTCTGATGCTCCCTCAATGATTCCGGGAATGTCAGCCATTACGAAAGAGAATTTTCCTGATACGCTCACCATTCCGAGATGAGGCTCCAATGTGGTGAATGGATAGTCGGCGATTTTGGGCTTGGCGGCTGATATTGTGGATAGGAGGGTGGACTTGCCCGCATTTGGGAAGCCTACCAATCCGATGTCGGCCAAAACTTTCAGTTCCAAAATCCTCCAGCCCTCGATGCCTTCCTCGCCTGGCTGTGAGTATCTTGGGGCCTGATTGGTGGATGTGCGGAAGTGCCAGTTGCCGAGGCCTCCGCGTCCGCCCTTGGCCAATACCACCTGCTGGTCGTGCTCGGTAACCTCGAAGAGGAATTCCTCGGTCTCGCCGTCGCGGACCACTGTACCGAGAGGAACGTCGAGGATGATGTCCTTGGCGTCCTTGCCGTGCCAGGTGTCCTTCTGACCCGATTCGCCGTCCTCAGCGAAGATATGTTTCTGATATTTAAGGTGCAGGAGAGTCCAATACTGCTTGTTGCCACGCAGTATCACGCTGCCTCCCTTGCCGCCGTCGCCGCCGTCGGGACCCGCCTTGGGACGGTATTTCTCCCTTTTGAGGTGGGCCGATCCTGCGCCGCCGTGTCCTGAGCGGACGTATATTTTTACGTAGTCGATAAAATTGCTGTCTGCCATAATCAAAAATCAAAAATCAAAAATGAATAATTACTCTTCCAAGTGGCGGAGGAAGTCGGCCTTCTCGAGTTTCTGCTTGGCGAGGTCGAGGGTTACTGTGTAGTTCTTGATGCCCTGGCCAGGAATCTCGTACATTACGTCGAGCATTATTGTCTCGCAGATGGAACGCAATCCGCGCGCGCCGAGCTTAAACTCAACGGCGGTGTCCACGATGTATTCCAATGCCTCGGGCTGAAACTCCAGTTTTACGCCGTCCATCTCGAAGAGCTTCTTGTACTGACGTGTGATGGCGTTCTTTGGCTCTGTGAGGATGTTGCGGAGTGCGTTTCTGTCCAGCGGGTCCAGATATGTGAGCACTGGCAGACGGCCGATAATCTCGGGGATGAGGCCAAAGCTCTTCAGGTCGGTTGGGTTGATGTACTGGAGAAGGTTGTCGCGGTCCACCTGACCCTTGTCTCTCACGCTGTTGAATCCCACGAGCTCGGTGTTGGGACGCTGTGCGATTTTTTTCTCGATGCCGTCGAATGCGCCGCCGCAGATGAAGAGGATGTCCTTTGTGTTTACGGCTATCATCTTCTGATCGGGATGCTTGCGGCCTCCGTTTGGCGGAACGTTTACGATGCTTCCCTCAAGGATTTTCAGCAATCCCTGCTGAACGCCCTCGCCAGATACGTCGCGGGTGATGGATGGGTTGTCGCCCTTGCGGGCTATCTTGTCGATCTCGTCGATGAATACTATTCCACGCTCGGCCTGTTTTACGTCGTAGTCGCAGGCCTGGAGCAAACGTGTGAGCAGGCTCTCCACGTCCTCGCCCACGTAGCCAGCCTCGGTGAGTACGGTGGCGTCCACAATGGTGAATGGCACGTTGAGGAGTCGGGCAATGGTTTTGGCCAGCAATGTCTTGCCTGTACCTGTGCGGCCCACGAGGATGATGTTGGATTTCTCTATTTCTACGTCGTCTTTCTTTACTTTTTGTGCCACGCGCTTGTAGTGGTTGTATACGGCTACACAGAGCGATTTTTTTGCTGATTCCTGACCTATTACGTATTGGTCGAGAAATGCCTTGATATCAGAGGGCTTGTAATTGAAGTCTGGAGTATTGCTTTTGCCAGACGAGGACATCCTTCTGTCGAGTTCCTGCTCCACTATCTCATGTGCCTGGTCGATACAATGATTGCATATATAGGCGTCTTGACCCTCTATGAGAAGGTCGGTTTCACTTTTGGGTCTTCCGCAGAACGAGCATCTGTTAATTGACTGTTTTGCCATTTCTTAAACAAAAATATTGTGTGTCTTTTTTATGTGCGTAATTTTTCAGTTTGCAAAGGTAACAAAATTTATAAAAGAATAAAATAATAAATGTATAAATCTTTTTCTTTGCAGTCCGATTTCTTTTTACTGTCCGCTAATCTTTCTGTACCTTTCCCTTGCCTCCACGGCATACACGCTTCCGGGATAGTCAGAGAGGATTCTCATATAGTATCTCTTGGCTTCCTCGGCATCGTTTTTCACGGTTTCGGCCAGTTTGGCGTAGAAGTAGCAGGCCTTGTCGGCCAGGATGTCGTAGGCGTATTCGTCGGCCACCTTTTTGTAGTTGGCGGCTGCGCTGTCCAGCTTGTGCTGCTTCTCATAGATCCTGGCCTTCAGGTAGATGGCCTCGTCCACCAGGGGAGAGGTCTTGTATAATTCCACAATGCTGTCCAGGCTTGTAATGGCCTTTCCGGACAGGTTCTGGTGGTGGTACATATCGGCCCGGGCGTAGATGCGGAGGTCTTTGCTGGCCTCCTCGTTCTCCATTATGGCGCTCGTGGTGTCGCCCAGGATCTCGCTCTCGCGCTCGGCATTGTCGGATATCAGCAGCGACAGCTCCATGGCGTCGTTGGCCACAAGCTTTGTGGTGGCGGCCCTCAGAACGTCCAGTTGCGATTTCGCCCACTTGAAGTTTCCCGTGTAGTAGGCTATGCGGGCCTTGCGGAATTTGGCCTCGTCGCCGTATTCGTTCTGCTTGTTGTCGTTCTCCACCTTGGCGTAGGTCATCAGCGCGTCCCACTGCTCGCCCTTGTATAGCTGCACGTCGCCAAGCTCCAGGTTCAGCTGGGCCTTCTGGACATAGTTGATTCCGGGAGTTGAGAGTGCCCGCTCCAGTATCATCATTGCGGAATCAGGCTTGTTGAGGTAGTAGGTCTCTATGCGTGCATAGTTGCGTATCTCGCCTATGGTCTTGCTGTTGATTCCGAAATCGGCGAAAGTGCTGGCGTATTGGCTCTCCAGATACATTATTTCTTCTGTGCTGCTGATGCTGCCGTCCATCACCTGCTCATACATCGATTGCATCAGACCGAAAACCGCCTTCTGGTAGAATACATTGTCCTTGCCCTTGTCGGTCACGTATTTGTAGGCCTCTGATGCTGCTGCGTAGTCCTTGGCCGCTATGGCCTGCTCGCCAATGTTTATAAGCCTCTGTCCCTGTTCTCCAAGTCGCCTGTCGAGGCCCTTGGCCTGCACTATGGCCATCCTGAAATTTTTCTTCATTATCTGGAGCCATATCATCAGCTCCGAAAACTGAGGCTGCGGATTCTGCTGTATCCTCTGCTGCACCTCGGCGCGCAGTATGTTGTAGAATTCGTCGTTTATGTCGTTGTTTATGTGGTATTGCAGCTGGTTTTGCATGTTGTATATCTGCGATGCGTCCTTCTCTATGATGCCGAGGGCTGTCTCGCTCATCTTCTTGAAGTTGCGGTTGCTGCTGTATACCGTGAAAAGGTCGCTGCTGTAGTCTTGCCCTGATGCTTCCTGAGCCTTCAGCAGCGCCTGCTCGGCCAGGTCCTTCTCGTCGGCGCTCAAATACATGTTGGTGAGCTGTATCACGCTGTTGCGGTCCTGGCGCATGTTCTCCAGGGCACGGTGATATTCCTGCTGGGCCTTCTCGATGTTGTTCTGAGCCTTGTACACATTGCCCAGTATTACCAGGTAGCAAGGGTCGTTCTTGCTGGCTGATGCCTGCTTTTTGGCCGCCTTCTCAGCCTTGTCGGTCTCGTGGCCGCGTATCAGGCAGTTTATGTAAATGTTGTAGTAATTGAGCGATCTCGATTGTGCAAACAGCGATTCGAACATATACGCTGCCTTGTCGTATTCGTGGTTGTTGTAATACGAGTATGCCAGACGCACATCGTCGGTGTTCTGGGCGGCTGAGGCGTGTATCAGCCCCAGCAATATGGATACTAATATAATAAAGTGTCGCATTTTTTGTGTCTCTTATTTATGAAACAAAGGTAAGAAAATTTTTGTTAGTTTCCAGATAATTCATAATTTTGTAAATAATTAATAAAAATTGATTGATGAAAAATTCTTTCCTCTTGCTGATGCTTCTGCTCATGGCCATGCAGGCTGTGGCGCAGGATTCGCCCGAAAGGGAATTCCGTGGCGTGTGGGTGGCCACCACCAAGCGTATCGATTATCCGTCAAAGGCAACCACCGACGCCAATTTCCTCAAGGACAATTACCTGAACCTTCTCCAGAAATACAAGGACGCGGGCTACAACGCCATTGTGTTTCAGGTAAGGCCGGCTGCTGATGCTTTCTACAAATCGGAATACGAGCCCTACAGCGAATGGCTCACGGGCAAGCAGGGACGCGCTCCATATCCTGAGTTCGATCCCCTGTCCTTCATGGTGGAGCGCACCCATGCCCAGAAAATGGAGTTCCACGCCTGGGTCAATCCATTCCGCGCCGTGGCCACCATCCAGTATGCTGATGTCTGCGCCGACCATATATCAAACACCAGACCCGAGTGGTTTTTCACTTACGGAGGCAGCAAGTACTTCAACCCCGGAATCCCCGAGGTAAGGGATTATCTTGTAAAGGTGATTGTGGACATTGTGGAGCGATACGATGTGGACGGAATACATTTCGACGACTATTTCTACCCATACCCGGTAAAGGGCGACGACAACAAGTTTATCGACGTGCCTGACGAGGCCGCATATCAGAGATATAAAGGCAGCTTCAGCAACAAGGCCGACTGGCGCCGCAACAATGTTAACGAGTTTATCCGCGCATGCAACGAGGCCATAAAGAAGGCCAAGCCATGGGTACAGTTTGGGGTGGGCCCCGCCGGCGTATGGCGCAACAAGCGTGAGGACCCCGACGGCAGCGAGACCAACTCCCTTTCGGCATACGACTATCTCTATGCCGACGTGCTCACATGGAGCAAAAACGGATGGGTGGACTACGTGGCCCCGCAGGTATACTGGAACATCAGCCACAGGTGGAACCAGTTTGAGAAATGCGTGAAATGGTGGAACGACCACGCCAACGGACGCAATGTCTATATTGGCCTGGGCGCATACAACCAGGAGACTCCCGCCGATGGCTGGAGCGACCCCAACGAGGTCCCCAACCAGATAAACATCACCCGCAAGTTCCCAAACGTGCAGGGCGTGATAGTATACCGCAGCACCACCATAGTCAGGAATCCGCTCAACATGGTGGCGAATGTCAAGAAACAGTGTTTTGGCAACGACGCCCTGATGCCTCTGATGCCATGGCTCGGTATCAGCCCGCTCACCCCGGCTCCATCGCTGCTTCAGACCAAGAACCTTTATGTAGTTCGCTGGAACAAGGATTTGGATATCCCGGAGGCTGAGAAGCCTATATACTATTCCGTATACCGTGTAAAGGGCAAGCATCCGGATTTTGTGCCGTCCGAGAAGAACTTCCTGAAAAACGTCGACAACGGCGACCTGAAACTTTTCCATAGAGGAAGGTCATTGTTCCGCCGTCAGTTCTACACATACAAGATTACATCCACCAACCGCTACCACATAGAGAGCGCCCCGTCAAAAGGCATTGTGGTGAAATACAGCAAGAAAGACAAGGTGGAATAGTCTGATGCCAACCACTAAACACTAACTACTAAAGATGGACATTACAATATACACCGACGGCGCATCGCGCGGAAACCCGGGACCCGGCGGATTCGGCACAGTGCTATTGGCCGGACCATACAGGCGCGAGATATCAGCCGGATTCCGCAAGACAACCAACAACCGCATGGAGCTTCTGGCCGTGATCATAGGTCTGGAGGCCCTCAAGAAACCGGGCAACAATGTAACAATATATTCCGACTCCAAATACGTTGTGGACAGCGTGGAGAAGGGATGGGTGTTCGGCTGGATGAAGAAAGGATTTGCCGGCAAGAAAAATCCCGACCTCTGGAAACGTTTTCTCGATATCTACAGACAACACACAGTAAAATTTGTCTGGATAAAGGGACACAACGAGACCCCCGAGAACGAACGCTGCGACCGCATGGCCGTGGCCGCCGCCCTCGATACTCCCAACCTCATGGTAGACATGGGTTTCGAGCAGTCAGAGGACAACAATCCGCAGCTGACAATTAACAATTAATAATTAATAATTAAGAGCTTCCCAGCTAATGCGGTGGCCCTTGTGGCCACTACACTGGTAACCGCTGGCATCGCCTGCGGCACTCACCATGAGGAGAGCCCCTCTGTACTCTGCCTCCGCAGTACACAGTCCCCGCAGTACACAGCCCCGCAGGCGATGCCAGCGGGGACCCACGTACAGCCCGCGAGGGGCTGGGACTGCATCTTTAATGCTCTTTAATTTGTAGTAATAAATTTTTAATTTCAAATTCTTAATTTAATTGCATATCTTTGCACACAAATAATACATATATAAAAATGCGACGCAAAAGAACTGGACAAATATACGAGGACGTGCTTATCACCAACATTGCGGCAGAGGGCAAGGCCCTGGCCAAGATTGATGATATAGTATTCTTCATAAAGGGCGCCGTGCCTGGCGACATTGTTGATATCAAGGTAGTAAAGAAGAAAAAGAATTTCCGCGAGGCTGTCGTTACGGCCTTCAAGGAATATTCCAAGGACCGCGCAGTGCCTGAGTGTGAGCATTTTGGCGTGTGCGGCGGATGCGTGTGGCAAACTCTGCCGTATCAGCTTCAGCTAAAATACAAGCAGCAGCAGGTGGAGGACGCCTTCACTCATATTGCCAAGGTGGAGATTCCCGAGCTTAGCCCAATCCTGGGGTCCGACAATCAGTATTTCTACCGCAACAAGCTGGAATACACTTTCGCAAATCAGCGCTGGCTCACCGATGAGGAGATGGACATTCCTGACGAGGAGAAGCAGCTTCAGGGCCTCGGTTTCCATATCCCCGGCCGTTTCGACAAGGTGCTCGATATCAGGAAGTGTCACTTGCAGGCCGATCCTTCCAATGCCATCCGCCTGGAGATCAAGCGTTTCTGCATAGAGCAGGGATTCTCGTTCTATGATGCAAGAGAGCAGGTGGGTTTTCTCCGCAATATCATAATCCGCACTTCGAGCAATGGCGAGATAATGCTGATAGTGGTTTTCGGCGCCGACGACAAGGAAAAGCGCGACCTGCTGATGAGCCACATGGAGAAGACTTTCCCTGAGATTACATCGCTGATGTATTTCATAAACACCAAGTGCAACGACAACTGCGGAGATCTTGAGGCTCAGCTCTTTAGCGGAAAAGACCACATCATAGAGGAGATGGGCGACCTTAAGTTCAAGGTTCAGGCCAAGAGCTTCTATCAGACCAACTCGCATCAGGCCTACAGGCTGTATTCTGTGGCCAGTGAATTCGCCAAACTCACTGGTAATGAGGTGGTTTACGACCTCTACACCGGTACGGGCACCATAGCCAACTTTGTGGCGCGCAATGCCAGCAAGGTGGTGGGCATCGAGTACGTGGAGGAGGCCATCCAGGACGCCAAGGTTAACAGCAAGCTCAACAGCATCAGCAACACCACATTCTACGCCGGCGACATGAAGGACGTGCTCTCCGACGGCTTCATCGCCGAAAACGGCAAGCCCGATGTTATGATAATAGACCCTCCGCGCGCCGGAATGCACCCCGACGTGGTGGCCACAATCCTGCGCGCCGCCCCTGAGCGCATCGTGTACGTAAGCTGCAATCCCGCCACTCAGGCCCGCGACGTGCAGCTGCTGGATGCGGCCTACAAGGTGCTCAAGATTCAGCCCGTGGATATGTTCCCACAGACCCACCACGTTGAGAATGTGATACTTATGGAGCGTAAGTAATATATGAGAATATTCTTGTCCATATTGTTTTCGGGGCTGATGTCGGGGTTCTCGATGGCGCAAACCACGGTTACAGGCTATCAGCAGCGTGTGCCCGGCAGCAACGCCGAACTCCTTTGCGACGGCATCAGGGTGGACCGCGCCATGCGCATCGACAGCGTGGCCGGATTCCACAACGGATTCTGGATTGTAAAGGGAACCAAGACCGAGAAGGCTTTCTGGACCGAGAGATACGTGCCCAACGCCATTGGCTACGTGCTAAAATCCGGCACCTACTATGTGTACCCAAATCTGCGTCAGGGAAGCGACACGGCATCGGTAACCATTTGGCTGAAAAAGAATTAACTATGATACTCCATATCGACCTGGATACTTTCTTTGTATCGGTGGAGCGGCTGCTGAACCCCGACCTTGTGGGCAAACCCGTGATATGCGGCCACAAGGGCGAGCGTTCGGTGGTGAGCACCGCCAGTTACGAGGTGCGCAAGTTTGGCGTGCATTCCGGCATGCCTATGGTGCAGGCCCTGAGGCTTTGCCCTCAGGCCATCGTGGTGTATTCGGGCCACGGAGTGTATGGCGAGTATTCGCGTATGGTTCAGCAGATTGTGCATGAAAGCGCGCCACTGTATCAGCAAATGTCGTGCGATGAGTATTTCATCGACCTATCGGGAATGGACAGGTTTTTTGATGTGCCCAAGTGGGCCCACGACCTTAGGATGAGAATCATCAGCGAGACCAAACTCCCTATCTCATACGGCCTCAGCATCAACCGCACCGTGGCCAAGATAGCATCAGGACAAGCCAAGCCGATGGGCGAGCTCTATATCCCGGAAGATAAGGTTCAGGAGTTTCTGGACCCGCTTCCGGTAAAGAAAATCCCCGGCGTGGGCGATTCCATTCTTCCCCGCCTCCACAGGCTTGGCATTTCCACTATCGGCGACCTCCGCCGCTATCCCAGAACACTGTTTATCAGCGAGTTCGGCAGATCGGCCGATGTGCTGTGGCTAAAGGCCAACGGCATCGACCACAATCCCGTGGTGCCCAACACCGACCCAAAATCGCTATCCACCGAAACCACTTTCGAATACGATGTGTCTGATACTCAGCGCCTCGTGGATACCATTCTTATTATGGCTGATACTCTGGCCTATAGGCTCCGTGCGCAGCGCAAGAAATGCACCACCGTGGCCATAAAGATAAAGTATCCCGATTTCAAGACCGAGGAGCGTCAGAAAACGATATCGCCCACCGACTACACCGAAACCATAGCCGGCATGGCCAAGACACTTTTCGACACTTTATATAAAGGACAGCCGGTGCGACTGATAGGAGTGAGACTCAACATATCTGCGCAGAACACGATGAACGATCTTTTCTCCTACAATCCCAAGCGCGACACGCTCAATCACACCATCGACGGCCTCAAAGACCGTTTCGGAAGCGATGTTATCAAGAGCGGAAACTCTTTTTAGCTGATACTGCTTCAAAAATTGCAGTTCCATGAAGCTCCCAACCGCTTAGTTTTCAGCCGATAGAAAAATATTTCAAAAAAACATTAAAAAAGATTTTGCAAACCCGAAAAACCTCCTTACATTTGCATCCGCAAAACAAAAGATAAGCACATTGACAAAGCGGTTACAAAGCGAATGAAATGCATCAATCTTACAACCCCAGCGGGGTTGAAGCATTGGTAACCGAGGGTTCAAAAATTGAGCGGAGCGAGAATTTTTAACCCCCGGCTAAAAAAACTCCAAAAAAATTTGGAAGTAATCACAAAAAGTTCTTACCTTTGCATCTGCAACCGAATCGCAGGATTCACTAAGTTGAGTTAAACTCAACGACGCTATTTGAACATAATGACAGCAAGCACAAGGCGTAAAATTAATACAAGGAACT
>JAZLKG010000030.1:0-52746 GCA_045597465.1 Bacteroidales bacterium
CCTTGTCTTCGCCTTTTGGGAAAAATTTTGCCACCTGCAGGTAATTGTATGCCACAAAAACGTCCCTGCCGGGCAGACTGTCGGCTGTCTGTTTGGTTTCAGGGATTTCCTTCTCAAGTATCTGAGATGCCTTGTATATCAGAAATCGGGGAATGAATATGAAGAGCACTGCCAGCAGCACCACGGCGTATATGGCCCATTTTAGGATGGATGGTTTCTTTCTTCGTTTGGTAGAGTTGGTAAAGTATGCCATTTTTATAAATTTAATATATGATTTCTGTTTGCAAAATTACTCAATAACCTAAAATAATCATAATGCGGAGACCAAAACTATACAAAAAATTAACGTAAGGCCTGTTTATGTTAATAAAATGCAATTTCGTTAAAAAAAACGGGGAAAAATTTGGATATTCTGAAAAATGTCCTTACCTTTGCATCGTCATTTAAGGAATGACACATTTAATGGAATTAACATTGCGGGGTGGAGCAGTAGGTAGCTCGTTGGGCTCATAACCCAAAGGTCACAGGTTCGAGTCCTGTCCCCGCTACTAAATATATAGCCCGGTTCTGTTTCAGGTCCGGGCTTTTTCTTTGATGTTTTTTTGTTTTTTGCCTTTTTATTTGTTATTATTGCGTTCGGAATTTCTAATAACGGTCAGTTGTGATCAAGAAGATACTGAAAATATACAACGATCTGACTATTAAACTTTTCCTTATCCCATTCCAGAATGTGGACAGGGACAAGTTTCTCAATCGTCAGGATGGTATTCCCGACAGGGAATATGTCAACAAGCGCAGCCGACGTCTTGCTGTGCTGTGTTGTATAGCTACGTCTCTGTTTACTTTTCTGGCCACACTGCCCACCAATCTATGGATTTCGATTCCTTTGGCTGTGATAGATTTTATTCAGTTTCAGTTTTTTGTGTTTGTCATCCAGCAGCAGATGCTTTATCTTTTTGGCTACAGCGACCTGCGCGATGGCAAAAAAATCGACTACAACAACGGACTTTTCCTTCTCTGGCTGCAGACCGATGTGATGCTGGGCTCTCACGACAGCATGAAGTCTAAGGTGAAATCGGGGGTCGGTTTCGTTGTGCGCAAGGCTGTCACGTTCCTTATTACCAAATCGCCACTCAGAATAGTGATAATGAACGGATTGCGCCAGTTGCTGAAGTGGTTTGGTGTCATTGCCACGCATCAGTTCCTTGCTGTCTCGATAGATATTCTGGTTTGCGTAATCTGTGCGCTGGTGGCTGCCGGGGTTTCGGTATGGCAGTTTTATCCTATGTGCAAGAAACTCCGCAAGCGTCTGGACGACAAGGGTATTGAGTATTATGCCCAGCGCTGGAAATTTCATGTGAGCAAGCCTACAAAGAAGGTGACGGCTCAATAAAGGTTTCCTTGTGTTAGGTAGAGACGGACCATGGTCCGTCTTTAAAGGGCGATGTATCTTTTCCTTTTCCACCAGTTTATTATCCGCCGTATCAGCGAACAGTTGTAGGTTTTGCGGAATGATTTTAGAATCAATGGGTTGATTTCGAGATCGTTGCAGAACTTTATCTCGCCTATTTCTTCAAATATGCTGGTGTTGTATTTGGTGGTGGCTGATACGTTGCTTCCGCTGCCGTCGGCGCCGCCGTTTATTATGAACGACTGCACGGGGTATATTGTGGGCATCTGATGCTTGAATCCTGAGTAGCAGAATCTTATGGACCAGGATCCTATCTCGCCGGTCTGCTGTTTCAGGAGCATGGCCGAGAGGTCGGAGCCCGATTCGTCGAAGGCTTTCCGTTGTTTAGGGTCAGCTACAAAATCCTTGAAATCTGATACTTGCCAATCCACCATCTGCCAGCGGTTGCGCCATGTGGCCCATCCCCAGGAGCAGTTGCGCATTATGGGGTAGGTGGTGTAGGGGTATTGGCTGGGCAATGAAACGGGAGGCGTGTATCCGGCTATGCTCCAAGCGTTTGTGTGCTCGTAGTGGCTGAGGGCCCGACGCATGTATTTCAGGAAATGCGGTGTGGCTATGAGGTCGTCTTCCAGGATGATGGCGGCATCAGCATGCTCCATCACTTCCGACACTCCTTCTATTATATTGCGCGCAAGGCCTATGTTCTGCTCCCTGATTCTTATGTTTATTGTGCGGAAGCCTGATATCTGCCGTATCAGCTGCCTTACTTCCTCTACCTTGGGGTCGGGGGTGTGGCGGGCTCCGTCGGCAAATATGTACAGGTCGCTATCGGCAGACTCGGGGTTTAGCAGGAGGCTGTTGATGAGGCGACGGAGGTGCGAGGCCCTGTTGTAGGCGAATATGATGATGGGTGCGTTCATAATTCTGCAAATTTACAAAAAAATATCGGATTTATTTTTTGTTTTTACAATCTCTTTTCTTTATATTTGAAATCGATTATATTTATCATAAAACACCTAATATTATGAGTACAAAGACTGTTGAGATATTTTGCGTGAACACCGGGATCACCAAGCAGTACAATACCGGAATTACGCTTCAGGAGATTGCTGATGACCAGGAGATTACGCTCGACAAGGCCATTGTGGGCGCCAAGGTGAACAATGCCGTAAAGGAGCTGGATTACACCATCAACAAGCCCAAGGTGGTGGAGTTTTTCACCATAGAGAGCATCGACGGACAGAAGATGTATCAGCGATCGCTCTGCTTTATTCTCGCCAAGGCGGTGAACGATGTGGACAGCAATATGCGCGTATATGTGGACCACAGTATAAGCAAAGGTTTCTATTGCGAGCTGAAAACCGCTAACAATGAGGATATTAAGCCTACTGAAGATTTGGTGGCTGCCATCAAGAAAGAGATGATAAAGATTGTGGCCGCCGACCACGAGTTTGAGCGCAAGGAGATTCCGTCGGAGCAGGTGGCTGAGGTTTTCGAGAGGCAGGGTATGCCCGAGAGAATCAACATGTTCAAGACCAGAAGCAGGTTTTTCTCGTCGGTATATTCGCTCGACGGATACCACGACTACTACATAAGCTACCTTTTGCCAAGCACAGG
This sequence comes from Bacteroidales bacterium, assembly GCA_045597465.1. GTDB lineage: Bacteria > Bacteroidota > Bacteroidia > Bacteroidales > UBA3824 > UBA3824. Next base: position 3,029 of record JAZLKG010000030.1, read on the forward strand.
CATGGTGAACGTGTTTGACCTTGTACCTTATTATGACGGCATGCTTCTGAGGTATCCTACTGATTACAAGAATGTTGAGATAGGTTCTTTGGAGCTTCAGCCAAAACTTTTCGATGTGTTCCGCGAGCACAAGGCCTGGGTGAAGCTGATGGGCATTGCTACCGTGGATTCGCTAAACGAGTCGGTGAAATCGGGCGAGGCCAGCGAGGTTATCAAGGTTGCTGAGGCGCTTCAGGAGAAAAAGATTGCGCAGATTGCCGAGAGAATCAAGCAGTCGGGAAATATAAAATTAGTTCTCATTGCCGGACCTTCGTCGTCAGGCAAGACCACAACCTCTATGCGCCTGTGCGTTCAGCTGAGGGTGGCCGGCCTGAAGCCTGTGCAGATCTCGCTCGACAACTATTTTGTGGACCGCGAGAACACACCGCGCGACGAGAAGGGCGATTACGACTTTGAGGCTCTTGAGGCTGTTGACTATGAGCAGTTTAATAAGGATATGCTCGATATGATGAATGGCAAGAAGGTGGAGATGCCTATCTACAACTTCACAACCGGCAAGCGTGAATACAACGGCAACTTTATGACTGCCGATGAGGACACAGTTTTCGTTGTGGAGGGTATCCACGGACTTAATCCTACAATGAGTCAGATGATTCCTGCCGACAGAAAATTCAAGATCTACGTATCGGCACTCACTCAGATTGGCGTTGACAGTCACAACCGCATTCCTTCTACCGACAACCGACTTCTTCGTCGCATAATCCGAGACTTCCAGTACCGCAACTATTCGGCCGAACAGACCATCAAGCGCTGGCCTGATGTTCGCCGCGGTGAGGATAGGAATATTTTCCCATTCCAGGAGGAGGCTGATGTTATGTTCAACTCAGCGCTTCCTTACGAGCTTGGTGTGATAAAGAAATACGCCGAGCCAGTGCTGAAGAATGTTCAGGAGCGCTCGCCGGAATACTCGGAGGCTCAGCGACTTATCAAGTTCCTGAGCTATTTCAAGGAGTTCCCAGATAACGAGATTCCTCCAACTTCTATCTTGAGGGAGTTTCTGTCGGGAAGCTCGTTTAAGTACTAAGAATGCTTTTTTTATTGACTTTATAGAGGCCTCTTAATTTTTTTTATTTAAGAGGCTTTTTTTGTTTGGTATATTAATTTTTTTATTTACTTTTGCCCCGAAAATTATTATTATAAACTCACATTTTTTTTTAAGTATTCTATTAATTATGAAATTTAAATTTCTTTCTTTGATTGTTACGATGTTTCTATTCGTAATGATCTCGTGTAGAGAGGATTTCGATGAACCATCAAGTCCCGATCTACAAGCTCAGAACTCTATGACTGAGTTTCTGCCTAATAGTTCTGTTTCCAATCCCATTGTTTTGGGTGAGAAACTTGTTAATCCATATTCGTTGGATGTAATGCGCAAGGCTTTGAATGAGTTGAACTCACTTAAGAAATCGTCTATTTCCGAAATTAAGGCAACTCACTTGTATGTAAGATTCAAACCTCAGGATGAGGCTGACTTTAATGAGATTGCTTGGGATAATACCATTTTATATTATCCTTTTCCTCTAGATTATGAAATAGCAGAGGATGGCGATTTTTATCAAGATCCTAGTATTGAGGACGGAAAACCTACTTACCAGTACTGCGTTTTTAAGATTGGTCAGAAGATTCCTAATGTAGAGTATGAGGTGTTGGATTCTTGTTATATATTGGGAGAGACCAATGTTATTGAAGATGGAGGAGTAGAATTGTCTAAATCTTTGGAATTTGTTAATGGCGATTGGAATCAATTAGAAAAAATTGCCTTAGGAATTGCGGGAATAGAAGATGCTCCAACCAGTTTGTCTAAAAATTGGTTACCTACTTGTACACTTCGCTATTACGACGATACTAAATGTGCTACTGTTCCAATAGAAGGAGTTCAGGTGAGATGTAGAAACAATCTGATGATTTCTACACAGCGCTGTACCGACAGTGATGGTTATGCGAAGTTCGACCACAAATCTGGGAAGGTTGATTATTTTATTCATTGGCAACGTGATAAATTTAAGGTTCGTCCAAATACAGGCTTGAATGAAGCGGTTACAACATTGAAGAAGAATACGAAGTCAAGAATTGATGTGACATTCTACAAAAATTCCAGTGATTGGCCAAATGAATGGAAATATGCAAGCGTTTTCCGTCCTGCATATTATTATGTTTATGGCAATATCGATGGATTGTCTAGACCTGCAGCTAATTTAACCTTAAGAGTAAAGGATTGGGAAGATTACAGAGATGCTGGTGGATGTAGTCCTCGTGATAATGGTAGTCATAGTGATATACATATATATAATTTAAATTCTCATTCATCTGATTTTATTTATGGGACTGTTATTCACGAGATTGCACATTATTCCCATCGTACAGGATTGCTGCAGTCCGATTATTTGTTTGGTTTAGTTGATATTATTTTGAGAGAGAGTTGGGCAGTCGGCGTGGAGAATTATTTAACCCAAAAGGTCTATGTTGGATATAGTTTTTCTAAGTATATTGTTCCAGATCCACCTTATACAGAAATTGTCTCTGATATGTTGAAGGGTTCGGATCGTGATCGTAATAAAGTAACTAATAGAGTGTATTCCATTACAGAGATAGAACGTGCCTTGAAAGGAGCCCGTTCTTGGAATGATTGGAGAGATAATGTTAAATCTTTTTATCCTAATAAAGACAATGAAAAATATATTGACAAACTTTTTGCTGATTGGGCTGTTCGTAGGCACCCTAATCTCGTGTGGTGATCAAGAATGGGAAGATTCTGGTATTGACAATCCACGGAATTGGCTTTACGAAATAGTATATGAAAATGCCACTGGAGTGTCGCCCATTGAGATAGATTATTATTCTGTTGATACCTTACATTTGGTTTTAAATGATAGTACATTTGTGCAGAGTAGTAAAAATGGTAATGTTAAGATAGCATTGCCTTCAGGTTATTATTATGACTCTATTTTTGTTACATTCCCCAAGGGGTGTATGTACAAGTGTTATCGAGAGGGCGATTTAGATGATCCTTTTAATATGTGCAGTGCAAAGAGCTATGTAGGTACTGTATTTGCTAAAGATCATCGACGCTATACTTTTACATTTACTAAAGAGATGTTAGATAAGGCACAGTAATTTAAATCAGTGCTTTGGGATTGTATATTTAGTATTTCGCACAGAAGCACAGCATACACAGATTTTTTTTCAAAATCTCTGTGTAATCAGTGTTATCTGTGCGAAATTTTTTATCTTTGTGGATTATAAGAGGAGCGGATTCGTAATTCGTAACTCGTAATTCGTAATTATAGAAAGTTATGCAGTTCAAGGACATACCAGGCCACGAGGCTACAAAGAAATTTCTGATTCAGACCGTCAAGGAAAACCGTATCAGCCACGCGCAACTTTTCCTTGGCCCGGAGGGCTGTGGAAAATTGGCTCTCGCTATTGCATACGCCCAGTATGTAACCTGTCAGCACCGGACTGAAAGCGATAGTTGCGGTGTGTGTCCGCAATGTCAGAAGTATCAGAAACTTATTCATCCTGACCTGCATTTCGTTTATCCAGTAGTTACCAGCAAGAACAACTCCAAGCCAGTCTCCGACAATTATCTGACCGAGTGGCGAAATTTTGTATTGAAGCGCAATTATCACCGCCTCGACGACTGGTACGATTTCATCGGCAGCGAGAATGCGCAAGGATCAATCTTTGCTCAGGAGAGTCAGGAGATTATCAGAAAACTCAACCTGAAAACCTTCGAGAGCGAATACAAGATAATGGTAATATGGATGGCCGAGAAGATGAACGAGACTTGTGCCAACAAGCTTCTGAAAATGATTGAGGAACCGCCTGCCAAGACTCTTTTTCTTCTGATAGCTGAAAACGAAGAGGCGATCCTCACCACAATCCGCTCAAGAACTCAGTTGGTGAAAATCAACCGTCCCGATATCGACAATATCGTGGAATCGCTACGCAAGGAATTTCCAAACTCTGATGCCATAAAATTGGAAAACTCGGCGATGCTCGCCGACGGCAACTTCCTTGAAGCCGTATCAGCAATGAAGCAGTTTGAATCTGGCGTGGTGGAGACTCCTGAGTTTGAGCTCTTCACAACCCTTATGCGTGAGAGTTTCTCGCTTAAGTACGATCAGATAATCAAGCTCAGCGACAGCCTCTCGAAACTTGGCCGTGAGAAACAGAAACGCTTCTTCGATTATTGTCAGCGAATGATACGTGAGTGCTTTATGCTTAGTAGCGTAAGCCGTGATTTGGTGAAACTTACACCAGGTGAATTGAAGTTTGCCGAGAAGTTTGCCCAGTTTATCCACGCCGGCAATATCTCGCAGATATCGGAGCTCTTCGCCGAGGCGTACAGAAATATCGAGCGCAACGCGTATGGCAAACTTGTGTTCACGGATTTGGCGATAAAGCTGAGCGGACAGTTGAGGATGAAGAGGGGGTAGGAAAAATTTGCAAATGCCATTATTTTATTAACTTTGCAAAAAATAGAAAGAGAAATGTCGATATACGTAAACCCCAATAATGACTATTTTGCAGAGGTGGTCAACAGCACAATCTACGTTGATAAATCAATGTTGATTGAGAAGGTGAATTCCAAGATTAGTACCTTGGAAAAATACCTTTGTGTGTCGCGTCCGCGCCGCTTTGGAAAATCCATTGCGGCAGGTATGCTTGTGGCTTATTATTCAAAGGGTTGCGATTCCAAGGAACTTTTCTCATCTCTCAAAATTTGCCAAGCCGATTCTTTCGGAAAGCACTTGAACAAGCACAACGTAATTTATCTCGACCTCAATGGCTTTTTCCGTGAAGATGAGCCTGAGGCTGATATATTCAGCACAATACGCAATGCTGTAATTGGTGAACTCAGAATGGAGTTCCCTTCCGTGGACTTGTCTAATGCTGAAAAAATCAACGAGGCCATACAGATAATTTACAATCAGACAGGAGAAAAGTTCATCTTCATTATGGACGAATACGACGTCCTTATTAGGCGAAAGGCTTCTGATAAAATCATCACAAGTTATCTATCGTTTCTCGAAAGCCTTTTCAAGAATAGTTCAATCCGTCCTGCAATTGAGATTGCCTATCTTACAGGAATTCTGCCCATTGTGCGTGATACAATTCAGAGCAAGATGAACGAGTTTGATGAGTATTCTTTCCTTAACTCGGCAGAGTTGGCCGAATTTGCCGGTATTACCTACGATGAGACTGAGGATTTGTGCAGGAAATTCAATGTGGATTTTGATAAATGCAAGCGTTGGTACGATGGATATGTTGTAAATGGTATTGAGATTTTTGCTCCCAAATCTGTTGTAAAGGCAATATCCAGCAAGGTTTTTGAATCTCACTGGGGCAAAACAGGTAGTTATGAGGCAGTATCGAATTATGTAAACCTCAATTTTGAAGGCGTTTACGATGATATAGTGAAAATGCTGTCGAATGAGGAAGTTCACGTTGATGTTTCTACATACCTGAACACGATGACCGATTTCACTAGCAAGGACGACGTTTTCACATACCTGATCCACATAGGATATTTGGGATACAACGCCGACACGGAATCTTGTTTTGTTCCTAACTATGAGGTTCGCAAGGAATGGGGTTCTGCAATGAGGAAGGCGTCCAATTTCAAGACCATAGGCGATAGGGTGGCACAGGCTGAGGAATTGCTGAGACGCACCATTGCTTGCGATGAAGAATATGTGGCCCAAGCTCTCAATGATGCGCACAGGAGCATTTGCCATCCTCTAAAATACAACAACGAGTCGACGTTTCAGAATGCAATGGTGATCGCATATTACACTGCGCCAGCCAAATACTACGTAATTCAGGAATTGCCTTCTGGTGAAGGTTTTGCTGACATTGCGCTGATACCGCATGTTCCAAACGTTCCCGCAATTATCATAGAACTGAAGGTGAATGGTTCAAAGGGTTTGGTAATCTCTCAAATCAAGGATAGAAAATACGATGAAGTCCTTAAATATTTTCAAGGCGATCTCCTTTTCGTAGGCGTCAACTACGATAAGGAAAGCAAGGTGCATACTTGCAAGATTGAGAAGGTTGTGAGGTAATCTTTTTTCACTTTTTTCCTTTCTTTTCCCAAAAATTGATTATCTTTGCATTTGCTTAAAATGGCGCATTATCATTATTCCGTTTTGCGGGATAATTCTACATATATATTAATTTACAAAATGGAAGAATTAGACGATTATAAAAACATACAGCGTGGATGCTCTGGCATCAAGATTACCAGCCGTGAGATCAATCAGGAGGGTTGCGCCACTTGTCAGAAAACCGACAGTTGCAACAAGCTTGATGTACACGACTGGCTTGATGATATTCCTCAGGCTCCAAACTCTTACAACGACATTGTGGAGGTGAGGTTCAAGAACACCCGCAAGGGTTTCTACCGCAATGTAAACAATCTGGAACTGGAGGTTGGCGATATGGTGGCCGTGGAGGCATCGCCGGGTCACGATATTGGCGTGGTTTCCGTTAAGGGTCCGCTTATCAGTTTCCAGCTCCGCAAGGCCAAGGTAAACCCTCAGTCGGAGTTCAAGAAGATATACCGCAAGGCCAAGCAGAGCGATGTTGAGAAGTGGAAGCAGGTGATTGCCCGCGAGGACTCAGTGATGCTCCGCAGCCGTCAGATTGCTGATTCTCTGCGCCTTAATATGAAGATTGGCGATGTGGAGTTTCAGGGCGACGGTACAAAGGCCATTTTCTATTACATAGCCGATGAGCGTGTGGATTTCCGTGAGCTTATCAAGATTATGGCCGATGAGTTCAAGATCCGCATAGAGATGAAACAGATTGGAGCGCGTCAGGAGGCTGGCCGTATTGGCGGTATAGGTCCCTGCGGACGTGAACTTTGCTGTACCACCTGGATTACCAATTTCGTGTCGGTTACCACCAATTCGGCGCGGCATCAGGAACTCTCGCTTAATCCTCAGAAACTTGCAGGTCAGTGTGGAAAGCTGAAGTGCTGTCTCAACTACGAGCTTGATGCCTACATTGATGCTCAGAAGGATTTCCCGAATGTGCGTCAGCCGCTTGAGACTATGGACGGAACCGCTTATCATCAGAAGACTGATATATTCAAGCGTGTGATGTGGTACAGCTACGACCAGAATTCGTCGGCCAATATCCACGTGGTGCCTATCGACCGTGTAAAGGAAATCATCGCTCTCAATAAGCAGGGCATCAAGCCTGATACTCTGCTCGTTAACGATAAGAATAATGCTCCTGATACTGCTGTTGTAAAGGATCCCGACAGCGACTATCAGAATGCAGTTGGCAGCGATTCGATAACACGTTTCGACAAGGCCAAGCGCAAGAAAAAGAAAAGCGGCAACAAGCAGAACGGCAACAACGGCAATCAGCAGAAGCGTCAGAATCAGCCCCAGCCTCAGACACAGGATGGAGCACAGCCTCTGCAGCCTAATGCCGGAAACGCACAGGCACAACAGCCTCAGCAGGCTCAGCAGCCTCGCAGGGAGAACCGCAACAACCAGAACAACAGGCCCCGCAACAACCGCCCCCGCAACAACGGAAATGCGGATGGGCAGCAGCGTCAGCCAAAAAATAATGGCAACAACAATGGCAACCAGCAGCCACCACAAAACAACGGTGGACAGCCGCAGCCGCAAAACTAATATGGATGAGTGACCGACGTGTAGTTATAACCGGTATGGGAATTTATTCCTGTATCGGGCAAGACATTGATACCGTGAGAGATTCACTATATGCCGGCAAGTCGGGAATAGGAATTTTTCAGGAGCGTCTTGATTTTGGCTACAAGTCGGGGCTTTCGGGAATGTTGCCCGTGCCCGACCTGAAGGGCAAACTGGACAGGAGGTCGCGGATTTGCCTATCGCAGGAGGCTGAATATGCTTTTTTGTCTACTACCGAGGCTTTGAGCAATGCTAAACTTGATAAGGATTATTTTGCTGAAAATGAGGCCGGTATAATCTTTGGAAATGATTGTTCGTCGGAGGGAATCGTGAAGTCTATCCATATAATGGACGACAAGCGTGATACTCAGTTGATAGGATCGTCGGCGGTTTTTCAGTCGATGAATTCCACGGTCTCGATGAACCTTAGCACCATTTTCGGACTCACCGGCGTAAACTTTACCGTAAGCGCGGCGTGCAGCAGCGGCACTCATTCCATTGGAGTGGCTACGTCGCTGATACGCAGCGGATTGCAGGATTTGATAGTTTGCGGAGGCGCCCAGGAGGTGAATAAGTATTCCGTTTTGAGTTTCGACGCCATCGGCGCATTCTCGAGCAGGATGGATGCCCCAACCAAGGCATCGCGCCCTTTTGACCGCAACCGTGACGGTCTTGTGCCGTCGGGAGGCGCTGCCACTCTGATACTTGAGGAGTTGGAGCACGCCAAGCGCCGCGGGGCTACGATTCTCGGCGAGGTGATTGGCTACGGCGTATCGAGCAACGGAGGAAAGATTCAGAAGCCGGGAGCATCAGGAACCGAAAAGGCTATGCTGAATGCGATGAAACAGGCTGGCATCAGCCCTGCCGACGTCGATTACATAAACGCCCACGCAACCTCCACACCTCTCGGCGACAGCGCTGAGGCCAAGGCGATTAACTCTGTATTCGGCGACAAATGTCCGTACGTTTCAAGCACCAAATCGATGACTGGTCACGAGTGTTGGATGGCCGGAGCAAGCGAGATTGTCTACTCTCTCCTTATGATGCGTGATGGTTTCATTGCCCCAAACATAAATTTCGAGACTCCCGACGAGGATTCCGCAAAACTGAATATCCCAACCTCCGCAATCGATTGCGGCATAGATACTTTCTTATCGAACTCGTTCGGCTTCGGCGGTACTAATGCCGTGCTGGTGGTGAGGAGGTTTAGGTGATTGAGGGGAAGTGTTTGAATGTGAATGTATTATTTAATATTAATTATTTTTGTTAGGCTATGGGAATGTTTATAAATAACGGTTTGAGGCAGTTCGAGAGCGCCTTGAATAGCGATTTCGTAGATAAGTCTGGTGTGTTGGAGTTCATTAACAAGTCCATTGACACCGAGAAGCGTTTTATGTGTGTATCCCGTCCAAGACGTTTCGGTAAATCAATAATAGCCAGTATGATACAGTGCTATTATGACAGATCTGTGGATTCAAGGCCTTATTTCGACAATCTTGAGATTGCTAAGAGCCATTCATATCTGAATTTTATAAACAAGTATCCCGTAATCTCTGTAGATTTGAACTCGTTTGCGAGTCATCCGATTGAAAATATTACTGAAACTATCCAGAAAAAAATTATTGCCGAGTTGAAGACGGTTTATCCATTTTTGGAGGAAAATGCGAATCTTCACGATGCCTTATCTGAGATTAATTCTAAAAATGGCGACCGTTTTGTGTTTTTGGTAGATGAATGGGATCGTTTGGTTAGAGATGTTGACGAAAAGACTCAGAATGATTACTTGAATTTGCTCCGTTCTCTTTTTAAGGCCAAGGACGCCAAGGAAATTTTTGCTCTTGTCTATATGACTGGCATTCTGCCAATTATCAAAGTTGAGACACAGTCGGCACTGAATAATTTCAAGGAATACAGCGTTGTGGACCCCAGATGGTCGGCGCCTTATTATGGTTTCACCAAAGAGGAGGTTAAGGTTCTCTGCGATAAATTCGAAATGGATTTTGAGCGTACAAAACAGGCTTACGATTCGTATATTTTCGGTTCGGAAAGGTCGATGTTCAATCCTAACTCTGTGATGGAGAATGCGGAGGCCAAAAGTTACGCAAGTTTCTGGTCGAAGACTGCCTCGTTTACTCTCGTGAATAAGTTCATTCAGATTGATGCTGACAACGTAAAGCAGAAAATCCTTCGTATGATAAATGGGGAATCAATGAGCGTTGATATCATTAATTTCCGAAATGATATGAAGAATATCGAGAATTGTGATGATGTTCTCACTCTCTTGATTCATCTTGGATACCTCTCGTATGATCCAGAAAACGGAACTGCGCGCATTCCAAATACCGAGGTTTTGACGGAGTTTAAGAATATTGTCCGCTCTGCAAACTGGGGAAATATTTCTGAGGCTGTCGCCAAATCGTCTCAGTTGGTTCGTGATACCATTGAGATGAATTCCTCTGCCATAGCCAAGGCTTTCGACGATTACCATTTTGAGGCCACTTCTATTCTGAGTTTCAACGACGAGAATTCAATGGCCAGCGCCATTCGATATGCGTATTTTTCGGCTATCGAATATTACAAAATCATCCGTGAATTGCCTGCAGGAAAGGGTTTCGCCGATATGGTTTTTCTGCCACTCCGCAAATCGAGCCGACCAGCGATTTTGATCGAATTCAAGTACGACAAATCAGCCGATTCCGCTATCACTCAGATTCATAACAAGAATTACGCAGGTGTTCTGAAAGGATTGTCGGAAAAGGTGATTCTTGTAGGAATCAATTACAACAAGAAAGACAGCAAGCACGAGGTTGTGATGGAAGAGGTGGAGATGGGGTGAATTTTTCGGGACGGCACATAGGCCGTCCTGTTTGATTTTGAGTTTTTTTTGTTTGTATTCTGTTGTTGATCTTTACACCTTTTCGCGATTTTTTTTGGGGCTGATTTTACACCTTTTCGAGATTTTTTGATGATTTTTCCCAAAATATTGTGTTTATTACTTCGTACACGACTTCCAAAAATCTGTGGAAAATAAGAGTTTCTATTATTTCAAATAATCTTTGAAAAAAACTTGATCAAGTAATTTTTTATTAAGATCTTTGTAAATCGGATCAAAATTTATCAAGGATTTAAAATGAGTAGTGATCAAAACGAACTTGTCGGATTGGTGGATGCCGATTTACTCGACAATGGTACGCGTCACCCTAATCTCGTGCTTCTGAAAATCGCAGGGTTTCTGAAAGACAACGAAGTTAGGTATAAACTCATTTTAGATCCTGATGAAGACATAACGGATTACACAAAGATCTATCTATCACGTGTTTTCTCGTTCACAAACTTGCCCAATTTTTACGAACAGGCGAAGGGAACAGAAGACGAGGCAAAGTTTACGGTTGGCGGAACTGGTTTTTATGCTACTGAAACAAGTATGACCAAATATCGTTTGAAAAGACACGAGGATATGACGAGGTTGGAGTGTGACGAATTCCTGAATCAGTTTCCAAATAAAAGAGGAGGAGAACGGATAAAGGGAATTGATATGGCAAGGCAAATGCCTGATTACCATTTGTATGATGCTTATGTGAATCGGCAAGTGTCTTTGGGTTTCAAGCGAGAGAAGTATAAGGATTATTTGCAATACAGTATAGGGTTTCTTACTCGAGGGTGCATTAGGCATTGTTCCTTTTGTATCAACAAGTTGGAAAGTTCTATTAAGGTATATTCCCCGCTTGAATGTTTTTTGGATGATGAACGAGGCGATGATGGGAAGTTGGTGAGACCTTATATCTATCTTTGGGATGACAATTTTCTTGCCTCTGATCCTGATGTTTGGCGTTCGTTGCTTAAACAATTGATTGCAACTAAAAGACCTTTTCAATTTCGTCAAGGCCTGGATGAGAGAATGTTGGCTCAAAGTCCATACGGAGAGGAGATGGCGCAATTGCTTGCAAAGTCGAAATATCACGGTGATTTCATTTTCGCTTTCGACAATTGGCGCGACAGGGAATTGATTGAGAAGGCTTTGAAGATTTGGAAAAGATATAATCCAAAGAAAAGTACGAAGTTTTATCTTTTCTGTGGATTCAAATTGACAAAAGATAGTCACGAAAGATTCTATCAAGATATTTGGGAAATCTTTCACCGAATAAAGTTGCTGATGCAATATGGTTGTGTAGGTTACATAATGAGGCACGAGGATTATCACCAATATGAGATTACCAATCTCTATATTCAGATAGCCCGTTGGTGCAATCAGCAACAATTTTACAAAAAGATGTCGTTTTGGGAGTTCTCTTACAGGAATCAGTCTTATTGGGAACAATCAAGAGGCATTCTTAATGGCAGACCGTTATTGATGACCTTTGAGGAGTTTGAAAAGGATATCCGCGATGGATATTACGACAGAGAAGGCGTAAAGATGTGTTTGCCATTAAAAACCATACTTAGAACATTGGAGCAGTTTCCCGATAAGCGTGATGAACTTATCGAGATGTTCAATTACAAAATGCAGGACTTAATAAACCCTAAATTGTGGGAGGACAATTAATGAGTAGATTAACTAGTATTTTCAAAAAATTGGGACATGGCTCGCTTGGCGCAGTTCAAAACGGCTCGGAATTAACCGAATTGGCCAAATATTTGAACGTGGAGCGTCCCATTGAGGCTACATTGAAAGAACATATGGAAGTTATCCGTCATAACGGAGGTGGTCTTGTTCTTTTGATCGGTAATGCTGGAGATGGCAAGTCTCATATAATAAGTCAATTGAAATCGTCAGGTCAATATGATGATTTTGATTTCTACAACGATGCTACCGAGAGTTGCTCGCCAACAATGTCCTCGTTAGAAACTTTGAAAACTGCATTGAAGTTCTTTACAGACGAAGAGATTGACAAAACAAATTTAAAGTGGCTTTTGGCTATCAATCTTGGAAAACTCAATGAGTTTGAAAACGATACTAATTTTTCTAGAATTGGGGAACTTGCGCATGCTGTATTGAATGACGACTTTAATCCAAGTCTGCAATCGGAACATTTACGGTTTGTTTCATTCAGTAATCAGCATTGTTTCGAGTTGTATCCCGATGGACAAGAAGATTATCCTGTAGATTCTGTATTCATTAAGACCGTATTAGATAAAATTACTCACAAGTCGATGGATAATCCTTTTTATGAGGCTTATGTTGAGACGCTTAAAGAAAAGAATGGCAACGAGAAACCTGAAGTCATCAATTATGAACTTTTGAGTTTGCCTGCCATTCAGGATTCCATAGTAAAGATTCTTATTGAGTGTATAGTTAGACACAAATTGATTTTGACACCAAGAGATCTTTTTGATTTTGTTTACTCTATAGTAGCATATCCTGCAATCACTAATTACAAGGAGAAATCACATTTCTTTGAGGCATTGTTACCTTCAACTATTTTTAATGGAGTAACAAGCAAGATACAGAAGAATGTATCAACTCTTGATCCATTGTCAATCAGTAGTTTGAAGCACAACAGCGATTTGTCAATTCTGTTTACTTCGTTCAATATCCCTAAGGATATTTTGAACAAGAAAGAGTTGGGCGCTTCCGCAGATGTATTGTTCAATAAGATAAACGCTTTTTACCCTAATCATGGAGCTGATACAGAAAGGATTTCGAAGTTCGTTTTCCGCCTGAAACACCTGTTGTCTTATCATAGCGAATCCGATAATTATAAGGATTTTGTCAGGTTGCTTGCAGATTATCATTCCAAAAGCAAACGCGATACCGTGGTAAGAGATTTGGAAGAAGTCGTAAATATTGGAATTCCAAGGCATTATGGATCTTATGTTCAAAAAGAGGATTTGGTACCTTTGAATATTCAGGGAAGCAAATATCGTTTGTTCGCCAAAATTATCAAGGATATCATTCCAGTTGATAGCCCCTTTATTGGCGATAACCATAATGAGTTTTTGCTCCATATTCCTTTACAATGGGAAGTTTCTGTTGGCGGAGAGGATAAGGTCATTGATTTGAAAGTGGATTATGTTTTATATGAGTATTTGATGACCTTAAAGAATGGCAAATTGCCTATTTCTTACGAGAGTGAGTTGAATATGGATTTCAGCCGATTCATCAGAGAACTTATAAAGTATAGTTCAAGTATGAAGGAAGTTGTAGTTATGTCATCTAATGGCAAGGATTTGTCATTAAGAAATCGTTCACATAATTTAGTAACATTATCATGAACATAACATTAGATAAATTCAATGAGGTGTATTACAAACCTGACAAAAAAGGTGGTCGTACTTTTTTTGATGTTTTCAGAGCCTCTGTTGGTGTTTTGCCATTTACAAGTAACACTTCTACTTGCAATTATGACAAGACCTGCGGAATACGTGGCATTACGGGAGGTTTTTTCAGGAAGTGCAAGGATCGACAGGTGAAGGCGATAGAGGATTTTGAGGCCAATGCCATTACTCCTGTGAAGGATTATCTGAAAAATGAGCGACAGATGCGAAGCGATCAAATAGATACTTTCGTAAATGTGATGAAGGATATAATGTATCCAGATAATTCTTTCACTATAATTGACTCTTCATTTTTGAAGTACATTCCTCTTACAACTGACAAAAACCAGGAAAAGAAAAGTAAAAAATACATTAGTGGTCAGGAAAAGATAGTTGATTATTTGGGTTCAATGTTGAAACCTAACGAAATGATATTGGACCAATTGATCAATAAACAATTGAATTTGTTCAATGACATTATTGTATCTGCATTAGATGGTTATAGCAAATATATTAACTCCAAGGAAGGCGACGAATATTTGATATTGCCATTTATAAAGGAATCATTTTGTTCGGACTTGAAATGGTTGTTGAGTATGGAGGATAGTGTAATTGTGAAGTATATACATGTATTTCTTCATTTTTATTTATGCTACTCATTATCCCAGACTTTGGCCAACCTCGATCCAAGAAAATGTGAGGAACCAATAGACGGTCCTACAAGTATGTTTTATATCCTGTCTTCGGAACATGCTTCTGTGGAATGTGAGGCTGTCGTGGATGGTTGGAGCAAGCATGTAAACAGAGAGGCTCAGGAAAGGTTGTTTGGCAGAATGCAAACTTTGGATATTCTTCATTCCTTGTTGGAAGGAGGAAAGAATATTGGCTTTTTCCACGAAATTTTGTTAAAGTATAGGGAGATAGAGTTTACTGACGAAATAAAACAACAATTAGAAACTGTTTTGTCTTCATATCAAAATGACAAGCGTGCTCTTTTGCTGAATCGAGAGAATGCAAAGATCGCTTTGCCAGATTTAATAGATACCTCAGTTTCTGATTACAAGGATTTCATTGTAAAACTTGGCAAGTTGTGTACTTCGTTGCAGTCTCCAGAATACAGCACAAAAATGCGCGATAGAATCAATGGCATTATGAAGATCCGTTTGCTTTCTACTCGTAGAGGTATGGAAATCCTTAATTTGGATGATGAGATGTTGTTTTTCTTGGTTGCGATGCTTACAAGAAATGAACGTACAAAATTGGATGATCTTTACAAAAAATTTTCTGAGTATGGTATCCTGTTCAGTATTTCTACACGCACAGCCATAGAAAACTATTTGTTGAAGTTGAACCTTTTAGAAAGAAAGAGCGATTCGGGAGAGGCACAATATGTCAAAGTCATTTTATAATTATCTTGTAGAGGATTTGTTGAGAGATTTCTTCAAGAAAAATCCTCCATACGGTGGTGCAAAATACTATGTTCTGTTTGAGAATGATGAACATAGGGACGGATTGTATCAGGCATTGGCAAGTTCGCAATTTGCCAAAAGTATTGTTGTGTCCGATGTTTATGAGAATAAGCATTCTTGGATACCTGTTGAGGACTACAATACAGTGTTGCTTAGTCCCGTAGAGTATGCTTCTGATATTATTGTAGGAAATCAGAGTACGGCAGATAATGGTTATTTGACCACATTGCGAAATGCAGTTGGCTCGGTTGGGAAGTACAAGGATTATGCACTTCTCAACTTGTTGAGCAATGATAAGTTGGAGTCGCTTACTACCGCAGGTTTCAATTTGCATGAGGTGGGAGGCCCATTTCATTATGAAGTTGTGTACAATAGTATGATTTCCAAATTGGAAAATGTAATATCTGACTATGACCAATCTTGCTTGAGGAGGTATGCTGACAAAATAAAAGAGCAAATCGCATTAAACGAAGCCGATCTCTTTGTATTTCAGAATATTTTGGCTATATTGCAATCTTCAAATCCTTCGTTAAAAGGTCAGTATCATAAGTTTGGCTATTTTCCTGACAAGAAATATGCTGAGCCAAGTACTATGACATTCACGAAAGAACAGATTGCAAAACGAATTGCCGACAATGCTTCCCATTTTGAGAGAATCAAAGGTATTTTAAGTTCTTATTCTTCTGATGCTGAAACCCAATTGTTGAAGTACTATGATGTGCGTTTGATAAAACAGCAGATTCTTGCCAAAGTAGAAAATGATGAATGGCAAAATATCGATTTCGAGCAAGTTCTTGAAAGTGTGAATAGAAAAGAGGAGCAAGCAGATTTGAAGTTTGTTGATTTCGCATTCAATAAGTCAATATATACTGATATTGTAGTCCGTTCACAAGGCTCAGAGAAGAAAAAGAAAATTTATACTTTTGTCTGCGACAATTCAGGTGCTACAAGTACGAATTTGAAATTGGCTTTTAATAAGGTTATTGATAAAGATCTATTTCACGCCTTGTGTATTGGGGATAAAAAAGCAACTCCAAATTTCAAGATAAAAAGTAATGACATTGAGTTAGAGATTGCCAACAAACCTGTTAGGATAGAGGTAGGTAAGGAAAATAATAAATTTACCTTTTTCTTTATCCGAGTAAAGACCAATGCCTCAACATTTGATTTCATACGTCCATATTTTTCAATAACAGCAAGTGGTAATGTTTCGCTCAAAGTGCCTGAGGATGTGGACAAAATTACTTTGGGCAAAGGTCCTAATGTAGTAGGAATCGGTTCTGAGGATGATTGTATTGATTGGAAGGAGGATTTGTTGTTGGAAATTCCTGATTCTCAGTTCTCTGAGGATGGATTGTCTTTTTCTGTGAAATTCGACGACTCTAACGTCAACTTCAAGGTAGAAGTTGATGGACAGAAGATTATTCCTTTGAAAATCAACAAAATCAGAGAGATTGTTTTCAAGCTACAAGAGTCTGCGACATATTTTGAGGGCAACAACAAAGTGCGCGTTGGTTCCAATGAGTACAATCTTGATAGTGATTATTATGAGTATCTTGAGATAGAGCGCCAGATGATTCATCAGGGATGCTATTGTCTAGAGAGAACAGTAAACTTTGTAAACAAAAAAGAGTATATCCCTATCGAGATTATTCTTCCTTCTGTTGTAAAAGATTCATTGGATGCTGTTTACGCTTATTTCAAAAACAAGGGCTTTTTGCCTACCTTGACTTATATTGACGAAGAATTGAAAGGTCTTTTTGTCGATTACCTTAATTCAGTTGTCGATGTTATCTCCAATATTCAACCCAATAGCATAATGTCGGAGGTTGAGTTCTCTCTTACCAAGTTGGGGACTGTAGTTGAGAAGAATAGCCGTAAGGTTTTCTTCACGCCATTTCATCCTTTGATGGTAGCTTATATGCTTGAATTTGCGGGCAAGTATAAGGGTGGTTTGTTTGATAATTCCAAAGTTCTCAATCTTATCAGTCCTTTTTACTTGTTGCCTTATATATCTTACGACAATGATAATAAGCAACCTTATTCGGATGAGATCTCTTCGAATTTGCGTACATGGCTTTTCTTTGAATCTGTAGAAAACGAGAACCATGTAAGTGCATACAATATCACCACATTGATGGTTGAAAGCAAACTGAAGGAATTCAAGTCCCATTTTAAATACTTGTTTCAAGTAAAAGATAGCCCAATTATCATCAGTACTATTGGTATCTATGACGATACGAATGTAGTGAAAGGATTGGTTGAGTTTGTCAAGAATGAGGTGAAGAATTCATCCGATGGCTTGATACAACGTATTGAGTTGCATGAATATGTAAAGAATATTACAGGGGAGACTTTCTTTGAGAAATTGAACCGTCTCAATTCTGAAGAGTTGATTATAAAAGAATTGGCCAAACATTCGTCTTCGTTGGAGACAGGCGACAAGGAAATAACCACTCTTCAAGTTCTCCGACAATTCTTTACAAGAATCAGTTATTTCAAGCATGATATTGATGAATGTGGTAGGAAGATTCAGTATTGCCATATTGCATTTTATCAGATGGAGACAGGCAATAATTTCTCAAAATCTCCAACTAACCTTTTGAGAAATGAATTGTCATTCAATGGCTTGATTTCAATTCCTTCTACACGAAATGATAACAACAATTATGTAGTTGGCTTTGGAACCAAGGGAATGACCGATGACCCTAAGTATGGAATGTTGTATCCTGTAGTTAGAAGCATGAATACATTGTATTCCAATGCTGATAAATATTGGGCAAATAGTTTCCAGCCAAACACTTGTATGGCCAAGAGTTATGTCTTTAACGACCAACTATTGTTGCAGTCTATTTACGAGAATGCCAATTGGGTAACATTCCTCAATCCCGAAGTTGACATTGATTTCTTCTATAAGCAAAATTTGTATATTGTGCATTATACCGACCAGTATACAATCAATGCAAAGTATGACAGCATTACTGTAACAAAGCAAATCGATCAATACAACAATATGCTCTCGGGTATGTATGACAAGTCGATTCCTGACCCAACGCAGAAGGACGCTTTTATGAAAACTGTGATGAATTATTTCAATAGTTTGAATGGAGATTGGCTTCTGAGCGTTATCAACAAGACTGAGGTTCAAGTACGTGAGAAACTTAGCATTGTTGCGGGGTGTATTGTAATGAAAGAGATTCTTTCCAGAAATTCAGATATCGTTTGGATTCCTATTTCATTGGAGGAGATCTTACGAGTATCGGGCAGTATCGGATTGAGTCAGGATTCCCTTTTCTCTAAAAAGACTCTTGGAGCAAAGGGGGCAATGTCTGATGATTTGTTAATGGTTGGTGTTTCAAATAACAATGGCCATGTTTCGTTGTATTTTTATCCTGTAGAAGTAAAAGCTTCGGATGGTAATACATTTGTTGCCAAGGCTACTGAGCAAGTAATGAATACTTATAAGGTTCTTCATTCTACTTTGTTTGAAAATGGTGGTTTTGTAAATGAGGTTTATAGGGCATTCTTTGCATCTCAGTTGCTTACGAATATGGATAAGTTGTGGGCTAATCAATTGATTTCAGAATCTGAATTCTCATATATTGATGGTTGCAGATTCAAATTATTGAATTTGGATTTTGTTGTCAAGGATACTTTGCCAGTGCAGAAACTTGGTGTTGTGTCCGCTATTTCGTTTGTTGGTGCTCTGCCTCCTTCTATTGAATTAGCGATTGTAGACCAAAAGCCTTTGTGCAAGATTACTATGCCACTTGATCTTTGCACAAAGAGTATTTGTATGACTGACGCAACAATTATGACACAACTTAATTCTATGCCAATAATTATGTCCGATGAGGCAAGAGATTATATTAGAGATTTGGAAAAATCATTGGGAACAAACGATGTAAGCACTACTTCAGTTTCTGCAACTCAGCCCAATGAAAATCAGGCGGTATCTTCGCAACCTGTTCCAGTTGTATCTGAGGGTCAATCTCTTGAAACTTCTATCAATGAACAGACAGAAGTCATTGATGATGTTGAATCCGAGTCAGAAGATGTTGATTATTCTCAATATTTGCCTATTCAAAAGCCTATTAGGGTAATTGTCGGTAAGAGCAAACGAGGTAATGAATTTGTTTTCGAACCCAACAATACTAAAAGTGTAACTCATCCCAATATGGGAATTATTGGAACAATGGGATGCGGAAAAACTCAGATGACTCGTTCCATTATTGCTCAATTGCGAAAAGAGAGCATTCATAACGTTTCTCAAAAGCCATTGGGAGTATTGGTTTTCGACTACAAGGGTGATTATAAAGATAAGGAATTCCTTGAAACTGTTGAAGGTACAAGTTATAAGTTCAATCTTCCGTTCAATCCTTTGAAGTTGATTGTAACAGATGATGCAGAGGGTATGAATCTACCCGCTATTACAGCCGACAATATCAGCGATTCGTTTGCAAAGGCGTATGGTCTTGGATTGACACAGCAAAGTATGATCAAGCAAATCATTATTGAAACATACGCTGATTATGGCATTACCAGAGATCCTAAAACCTGGGGAAATCCAGCCCCAACTATGGATAGAGTTGTCGATAAATTCTTTGAAACCAACGAGAAAGGTGCGAACAACAATGCCTACGCACTCTTTGACAAGTTGAGAGATTACTCAATATTTACAACAAACAACAATGATTGCGTTTCATTGTTTGAATGGTTGACAACAGTAAGGGTAATTGATTTGACAAGTTATCCAGATGATACCAAGAAGGTAATTGTTTCGTTGATTTTGGATTTGTTCTATGCGGAGATGAAACAATTGGGCAGTAGCGAGTTGAAAGATAGTTTCAGGGAAATACGCTCAATGATAGTTGTTGATGAGGCTCATCAATTCTTGAAAAAGGATTTCAATTCGTTCAGGAATATAATCAGCGAAGGCCGTATGTTTGGAGTTGGAATGATATTGTCAACTCAAAATGTTGGCGATTTCAAAACCAATAAGCAAGATTATTCTCAATTCATTTTGAGTTGGGCTATTCACCACGTTCCAAACATTACAAAGCAGGAAATTGCGAATATCTTTGGTTCGAGTGATACAAATGCAGATGACTATATTGAGTTTATCGACAAAGCACCAATGTTTGAAAGTATTTGCAAGATTGGTCACAGAGTAGATGCCATTAGAGGTTTGCCTTATTTCGAACTGATTAAAACAGACAGCAGATTCGCTAATAACTAACCCTCTCCGCCCACGCATAGCAATAGCGAGTCGTCTATGCAATATAGTTTGTCGCTTTTCTGTGACCATTGGGCTAAGTCGTTGAAACCTAACGTGTCGTTCGGTGAGATGATTTCATCGGGCGACACGTTTTTTATTATCTTGGCATTCTTTACTGCGCAAAGCATATCCTTGGTGGCTTCCTCTGAAAACTCTGAGTTGGCCACTTCCATAAGTCCGTCGCTGAACTGAAATACGACATTTGTGGTATTGATGTAATTCAGTAATCTGGTTTTTAGTGTGTTGGTGTTAGTCTCCATATCCAATTTCCTTTTCTGCAAAGGTACCAATTCCTACACTATATAAAAAACAAATCACCACATATTCCAGTTCTTGTTATTATTTTGATCAAAAAGTTTGCTTATATGGAAACTTTGCACTAAATTTGCCCAAAAATACAAGAAAATGGAACCCAAGGCAAAATTTAAAGTTTTGTATTCTGAAGAGGCTACTGATTTCTTGAATTCTCTTGATGTGAAGGCAAAGGATAAGATCCTTTACAATATTAAGAAATCGATGTACCTGAATGATCCGAGTTTGTTCAAGAAACACAAATAGTAATATGAAGTTCTATACTGAGGAAGAGACATTAGATATGGTTTTAGGCGAAAAAGGAACTGAAGCACGAGATGAGTACGAGGCTAAAGTGGAAGAGTTTCTTATAGGAGAGGCTATTCGTCAGGCAAGACTCAATCAGAACCTTTCGCAGGAACAGTTGGGCAACCTAATAGGCGTTAAGAAAGCGCAGATTTCCAAAATCGAGAATGGAGGAAACGTAACACTGCGCACTATCGTAAAAGTTTTCAAGGCTATGGGACTCAGCGCAAACCTGCAACTGGATACGGTTGGCAGTTTCGCTTTGTGCTGATATTTACCCTTGGGAAATGGCTTGGTGAGGCTGTTCCCAAGGGTTGTTATACAAAAATTTCAATCAATTTTCGAGAATCTGATGCCCACGGCAAACAATGGGACATTCTCCATAAAGTCGTGGCTTGCGTAATCGTTCATTGAGAATCGGATATAAAAGATGTTTTTTTTAATTATACTTGTCAAATTTCTGTTTTGTGACAAAAACGTGGTTTTATAGTAGCTCTATTTTTTAAATTAATTGAAATTGTGATGTTTGGCATAATTATTCTTATTATATTTTTCCCCGTTTTACACTTTTCTGAGGGATTTTTTCAAAAGTAATACATTTTTCTGAGCGAGTCTGGTTGATTATTTTTTTATTTCCGTTAAACAATGATTATATTTGCACAATAGAAAATTAATTTACAATGACAATTGCAGTAGGTTGGATTACTATTAATCAGGATAAATTAAAGGGAGGCAGGAAGGACTATATCAGTTCACTGTATATTGGAGCTGATAGTTGTTATTCCTGGCCTGATAAATCGACTTGGAATTCAGCCCAGAAAGTTTTTGCCTCGTCGCTTTATCCTGAGATTTTTGGCTTCAGCGCCATAAATGCAACAGTCCCTAAGGAGTTTTTGTGTAGTTTGGTTTCTTTGATTGATAGAAACTTGTTCTTTTCGGATAAGGATTTGAAGGATTCTGAATTGAAAAAGTGTAAGGTATATCAGTTTCTTTTGAATAAATGGATGAGTTATCCTGACAAGAACAATCAGTTCCATATAATGTACGGAACCGTAGTTGAAAATGTTTTTTATTTGTATCTGTTTAATTTTGAGCGTAATAAAACTACTTGTACGGATTTTCAAAATAAAATCAGAGATCTAAAATATTCTGATTATGTTTGTTGTATAGGCTCAGGGAAAAAGTCATTCAAACGGTCTGTTGAGAATTTGCGTCGTTCAAATGAAGATACATTCAATTTCGAAAATCCTATCGGCACAGGACGTAGGTTGCATAATTGTCTTTCCAATTTCATAGAAAGTAGTAATGACGTATCTGTAGGTGGCTATATGCAAGTAGTTTCGCTTAGGTTGAACTCACCTTGCGCGATAGTATATGGTTTTGAGAAAGAGAATAAGCGCTATGTTTTGGGGCAGGAGTTTTGTTCAGATGATTCAAATTTCAACAACATTATCTGTATAAATACAAAAAAAGGAAAGCCCTCAGACGTTGAATGAATTCAACGGAGTTTTGCCCTCCTTTTTTGAAACAGTTCCGCTGGAATATGATGCCAGTCTTTTGCTGTTGCCAACAATGTGCTTCTGATTACACCACAGAACTTAAACTATGCAAAATTATATTGGCTTTGGGAATTGACAAAGCATTATGTGTTAATTAATGTTAAACTCAAGGTTCTCTTTGCAAATATTATATTTTTTGCTACGCAACAACTTTTTTTCGTTTTTTATCAAAATGTTTTTAATTTTGTCTTTTGCATTTTTGGTGCAATGAAATAACGATAAATAGTTAATATGGATATAAAAGAGGTAAAGGAAAAGGTCAGGAGTTTTCTCGTGGAGGAGTTTGAGATCGACGAGGACAAGATTTCCGACGGGGCTACCCTTAAGGAGGATCTTGGTATCGACAGCCTTGATTTTGTGGATATTGTGGTGATTGTGGAGGATGTTTTCGGCTTCAAGATCGTGGCCGAGGAGATCAAGCAACTCAGCACTTTTGGGGATTTTTGCAATTATCTGCAACAAAAAACCGGGCAATAATGGCAAACACTACTTCCGACAAGTGGAAAGGCGTAACGGGCGGTGGAAGTTTCGGACAGAGGTCGCTTTTCTGGCTCTTCAGGCATTGCGACGTTAGGGTTGGATACTTTTTTATGTACATTGCCATTCCTTTCTATATGATTTTCGGATACAAGAGCCGACGCGCTATAATGCACTATTTCAGGGATGTGCACGGCTACGGATGGTGGAAATCACTGTTTGCCACCTGGAAAAACTACAACACTTTCGGCAAGGTGATGCTCGACAGGTTCTCGATTTTCTCGGGTCAGAAAGACAAGTTTCAGGTGGAGTGCGACGGCGTGGAGCTGTTCAATGATTTGGTATCAGCTGATACTGGCTTTATGATGGCGGGATCGCATACGGGCAACTTCGAGATTTGCGGATACCTTCTGCGTCAGGATGTCAAGAAGATTTTCGCGCTGGTGTTCGGTGGCGAGAGCGCTGTATTGCAACAGAAAAGGTTCGCGCAGTTTGCTTCCAACAATATCGAGATGGTTCCCGTTACCGACGATATGAGCCACCTCTTCGCTATGAATCAGGCGCTTCAGGATGGAAATATCATCACGATGCCTGCCGACAGGATCTTTGGAAGCAGTAAGTCTGTTACCTGCAAATTTGGAAACGCCGAGGCCGATTTTCCTGTGGGGCCGTTTCAGATAGCGGCTATAAGGGACGTGCCTGTCCTGGGCGTTTTCGTATATAAGATTTCAACAAGGAAATATCGGATTATTGTCCGCAAGATACAGTTAGACAAGGACTTGGGATCACTGAACTCCAAGAAGCGCGCCGAGGCTCTGGCCCGCGAATACGTGAGGATGTTGGAGAGTATGGTAATGCAGTATCCGACTCAATGGTTCAATTTCTTTGAGTTTTTCAGGACAATAAAGGAATAAACGAATGAAGGAATAAAGGAATAAATGGAACGCGGATGACGCAGATTAGGCGGATTTCCGCAGATTTATTATAAAACAGCGCTAATCGGCTAAATCCGTGTCATCAGCGTTCCAAAAACATAATATTATGATTGAGATTTTGTCAGATAATATAGTTTCGCCACTTGGTTTCACGAGCGAGGATAATTACCGGAACGTGAAATCGGGGAAGTCGGGTATCAGGACCTACGATGATATTTTTGATCTTCATCGTCAGGTGTCGTGCTCCCGTATGGATAGCGAAATGCTTGATAATGAGTTTTCTACGTTGGGTTATAATCCCAAGGACTTCACCAGGCTGGAGAAGTCGGCGCTTCTGTCGTCGAGCCGTGCAATAGAGGCCTCGGGCATTGATGCAAAGAGCGACCGCGTGGCTTTCTATCTATCCACAACCAAGGGAAATGTGGAACTCCTCGACAAGAATCTCTATGACGACGAGCGTCTCTATCTCTGGAACACCGCCGACAAGATTGCCAATTTCTATCATAATCCCAACAAGGCTACGGTGGTCTCAAATGCCTGTATCTCAGGAATCTGCGCCATTATCGCCGCGAGCAGGGCCATTGAGAGCGGTCGCATAGATTACGCCGTGGTTACGGGTGCTGATGTGCTTTCAAGGTTTGTGGTATCAGGTTTCGGATGCCTGAAAGCGTTGTCGACCGACCCCTGCAAGCCTTTCGACAAGGACCGCAAGGGGCTCAATCTCGGCGAGGCCTCAGCAACTGTGGTTTTGCGCAAGGCTGTGGAAGGTTCGGGAAATCTGAAGGTGATCCGCGGAAGTATCCGCAACGACGCCAACCATATCAGCGGTCCGTCTCGAACTGCCGAAGGTGCATTCAATGCTTTAAATGACATTCTCCAAGACTTTGATACTTCGCAGATTGGCTTTGTGAGCACTCACGGCACGGCGACTGCCTTCAACGACGAGATGGAATCTATCGCTATCGACAGGATGGGCCTTAACGACAAGCCCGTAAACGCTTTCAAGGGCTATTACGGACACACCCTCGGCGCGGCTGGAGTTCTTGAGGCTATCATCGCCAAGCACTCAATTATGGACAACACCGTAATCAGGACTTTCGGTTTCGAGAATCTTGGAACGTCGAAGAACATAAATCCTACGAGGGAAAACCTCTCGACCGACAAGCAATATTTTGTGAAACTCATCAGCGGATTCGGCGGAAGTAATGCCGCGGCGCTTTTCAAAAAGGAGGTTTAAAAGATGGCTTACATTTACGATTTCGCTTATATCAATCAGGAAAAGAAAGTATTCGGCAAGGGCGGTTACAGATACAATGTTCCCGATAAAGAACTTGCTGAAAATAACTTTCTTACGGCCATTTACCGATTGTGTGAGTTCAGCTACCCGAAGTTCTTCAAGATGGATAATCTCAGCAAGGCTGGTTTCCTGGCCTCGGAACTTCTGGTTGACGAACTTGACGAGAATTTTGAGCGCAAGGACTGTGGCGTGATACTCTTCAACAGGGTTTCGTCGCTCACCACCGATAGGAATTTCGAGAACACTATCAAGGATCCCGAAAACTTCTATCCGTCGCCCGCGCTGTTTGTATATACATTGCCGAATATCGTGACAGGCGAGATCTGTATCCGTCAGAAATTCTACGGCGAGTCGTCGTTCTATGTGATGGAGAGTTTTGATACTCAGCGGATTGTGGATATTATCAACGACAGCCTCCAGCAAAACCAATACGTGATGACGGGCTGGATAGACGAGACCGCCGAAGGCGTAATGGCGCTGATGTTCCTCGTAACCCGCGAGAGCCTCTACAACACCTGGATACCATTCACGGTGGAGGCTATCGAGGATATGAAGAAACTGACGGTGTTGTGATTTTATCTCTAAGAGTGTAAGAGGTATAAGAGTTTTCTTTTTAAGAGGCGGAAGTTTCTTTGAAACTTCCTTGGTGAGGTTAAGAGCCCGCACAAGAATGCTCTTATTCTCCGAAAGTAATTTTTGAAAAAAAATTACGCCTCTTAAGAAAAATGCTCTTATTTCTCTTATCCTCTTAGAGAAAAAAATGATTAATTTATTAAATTATATAAAAAATGGAAGAATTAATACTTCAATTGAAAAACGAAATTATTGAGACATTGAACCTTGACGACCTCAAGCCAGAGGATATCAATGCTGATGAGCCTTTGTTCGGTTCTGGTCTCGGCCTCGATTCTATCGACGCTCTCGAACTCATTGTTCTTATGGAAAAGAACTACGGAATCAAGTTGAGAGACGCCTCGGAAGGCAAGAAGATTTTCGTTTCGATAAAGGTAATGGCTGAGTACATTT
Source organism: Bacteroidales bacterium (assembly GCA_045597465.1). Taxonomy (GTDB): domain Bacteria; phylum Bacteroidota; class Bacteroidia; order Bacteroidales; family UBA3824; genus UBA3824. The sequence goes on from JAZLKG010000030.1 coordinate 29,652, forward strand.
CGGCTAACAGAACAAAGTAAAAAATCGCACAGATAACGCGTTACTGATAACCGAGCACGCCAGTCCAATGCGCATAGCGCAATGGACTTCGGCGTACCCGGTTACTAATAGTAGTGCCTTCCAGGCACCAATTTGCTTGGACATAAATTATCATCAATTGACACTAATTTTTCATAAATTACTCATTGCGAAATAATTTTTGAAAAATTTTTGGTAATTTTTGATAATTTTTGTTTTAAGATTTAATTATTAATTGAATTAGAGTAAAATAATTCGTTGACAATGAGGGTTTTCGTTACGGGCATAGGAACTATTAATGCTATCGGTGACAATGCCGATAGAACGCTTGCAAGTCTCAAACGTGGGGTTTCGGGAGTCTCGAAACTTCAGTTCCTGAAGACTATGCATACCGATTTGCCTTGTGGCGAAATAAAAATGAGTTACGAGCAACTGGCAGATTTCGCGCTGGTTAACAGAAACTCTCCTCTTGTGCGCACTCCGCTGATGGGGCTTATCGCCGCGAGGGAGGCCGTTCAGAATGCGCGTCTCGACAGGAACTGCGGTGCTACTATGGCACTGATTTCGGGAACCACAGTTGGCGGTATGGATAGGATGGAGCAGTTTTACGACGATTTTGTGAACAACGACTCCAAAAACCGCTATCTCTATCCTCACGATATTGGCGACAGCACCCAGTATATCGCTGATAAACTGGGACTTTTCTCGTTTGCCACAAGTATAAGCACGGCTTGCTCGTCGGGCGCAAATGCGATAATCTTTGGCGCAGAACTCATCAAGAGCGGTCGCTACGATATAGTGGTGGCTGGCGGTTGCGAGAGCCTTTCGAGTTACCATTTCAACGGTTTCAATTCGCTGATGATTCTTGACAAGCAGTTGTGCCGGCCTTTCGACGACAGCCGTTCGGGCCTCAACCTCGGCGAGGGCGCGGGCTACATTGTCCTTGAGAGCGAGATATCCGCCAAACGCCGTCGTGCCGAAATCCTTTGCGAACTTACTGGCTACGGCAATGCCTGCGACGCCTTTCACCAGACTGCCACTTCCGAGAATGGCGAAGGTCCATATCTCGCTATGACAAGAGCTCTTGAAATGGCTGAGTTGAAGCCTTGCGAGATAGATTATGTAAACGCCCACGGCACGGGAACTCCCAACAACGACCTCACCGAGAGCGTGGCCCTCAAGCGTGTTTTCGGCGACAATTCTGTTCCAGACTTCTCGTCAACCAAGGCATTCACAGGCCACACCACCAGCGCCGCAGGAGGCGTGGAGGCAGTGATGTCGGTGATGTGTCTGATGAATGATTTCCTACCTAAATCACTGAATTTCAGCAATCCAATTTCTGAAACCGGTCTTGTCCCCTTGACAGAAAACAAGGAGAAATTCCTAAGAAGCGTAATGACAAACAGTTTCGGTTTCGGAGGCAACGACTCATCGCTTATTTTCTCCCGCCTCTGATGCAATATTTTTTTCAGCCACGGAGTGGCTGATTTTTTGTTTTTTTTGCTATATTTGCCAATCAAATTAATTGGAGTAATTATGGAACAGAAGATAAGACAAATACCATACGGAGTTACGGATTTTGTGGAAATCCGCAAGGAGGACAAGTATTATGTGGATAAAACCGGCTATATCTCAAAATTGGAGGTTGCTGGTAATTATCTTATGTTTTTGCGTCCGAGGAGGTTCGGCAAAAGTCTGTTCCTCTCGATGCTTTCGGCTTATTACGACGTCTGGTACAGGGATCAGTTTGACGAGTTATTTTCCGGGTTGTCAATTTACGACGAACCAACTCCAAAGAGGAATTCCTATCTTGTGATGAAACTCAATTTCTCGACCATTGATCCTGACCCACGAAATGTAAACAAGTCGTTCAATGACTATCTTTTGGGTGAGGTAAAGGCTTTTGTGAAAAAGTATATCGCCCTGATGCCGAGAACAAAGTATGAGGATTTCGAGAAGTTCGATTCGTCTTACTCCGCCTTCAACTGGCTTTCAAAAGAGGTTCAGTTGGCGGGGCAGAAGATGTATCTCATCATAGATGAATACGACAATTTCGCCAACACATTGCTTGCCGACAACGAGCAGGAATACACCAAGTTGACCCACGGCGATGGTTTCTTCCGTCTTTTTTTCAATGTTCTGAAAGCCTCGACCACCGACAACGACGCCCCGATTGGCAGGATCCTTATCTCGGGCGTCACTCCACTTTGCCTCAGCGACGTTACTTCTGGTTACAATATCGGAAGGAATATCTCGCTTGAAGAGGATTTCAATTCTATGGTGGGCTTTACTGATAATGAGATTAGGCAAATGTTTGAGTATTACCGCGATGCCACAGGTGTATTCAAGCACAGTATCAATGAACTCATAGATATCACAAGGCCTTGGTACGACAATAATTGCTTCAATCATTATTGTCTTGATGTGCATATGTACAATTCGGATATGACCCTCTATTTCCTGAATTCTTATTCGAACAAAGGCCGTCTGCCCGAGAAGATGGTGGACGACAATGTAAGGACCGACTACAACAAGATGGTGAAACTCATCAAGTTTGAGAAGAATTTCGGTGAGAAGGCAAGCACTGTTCAGAGGGTGGCTAACGATGGTGAGATTTTCTCTCAGATAAACAGCGAGTTCGCATTGAAGGACCTCGAAAAATATGGAAACCTTCTCAGCCTGATGTTCTATATGGGATTGCTGTCGATTGGCCGTTACGAGAAGGGATGTCCTGTCTTGATTGTGCCTAACAACACCGTGCGTCAGAACTACTTTGACTATATGCTCAATGTGTATGACTCTATCCTCGAATGGAGGTCAGATACCACCAAGATTGATGACCTTGGCCGAAATATGGCTTGGGACGGCGAACACGAGCCGATGTTCAGATACATTGCAAGTTGTATGAGCGATGTCTCGTCGGTGAGGGATTTCGCGCAGGGCGAGGCTTTCGTAAAGGGTTTTATGCAGGCTCAGTTTGGCGCCAATCTCACATATTTCACCTCCGAGACCGAGAAGGAGGTCGGACACGGATACACCGATATCAGCCTTACTCCACGCCTTGGCGCTCAGCATAGGTATGTTATTGAATTGAAGTACGTTAACCGTGATGCTTCGGAAGAGAAAATTGACCGTGTGCTCGAAGAGGCGCGTCCTCAGTTGGCAAAGTATATATCAGACCACAAGGTAAAGGAGGAATGTGACAAAAACAACTGGTATCTCCACGGAATTGTGATGGTTTTCAAGGGCTGGGAGATGGTAAGGTATGAGGAGGAATAGCGTCCCGTATTAATGCAAATGGAGTCCGCAATATTTTCCTTCCATTACGTTCATTGCCAAAGGTGACGGTGTATATGATATTCTGTCGTGGAGGTTTTGGTATATGGTTGTTGCGGTTAAGCCTCCTATGAGTTTCGTATCTCTATTCAGGTGGCTTTGATCCTGATAATTACACATTTCTATAATATCGTTCAGGCTGTATTCTGGATGTTCGAATATTAGTGACGTCATTTTGTTCACTCTTTCTATCATTATATATTGCTGTGCCGACAAACCTGTGTATTCATTAATTATTCGGTTGAAATTTCTTCTACTCGTACAATATCTTTCGGCAAGGTCATTTACATTTTGTATAAAAGGATTGTTCTTTATTGCCTTGATGCAATCCATAAGTTTCTGGTCTCTGACATTTGTATATGGGCTATTGATAATATTCTTTTCAATATACTCAAGTGTTGACGAAAATATTGTTTCGTTGTTTTCTGTATTGATGTTTTTAACAATACTGCATAGCAAATCGTTAGCACTATCCATAGGCAAGATATTGTTGGATAATGACTTTATTGGTATTCCAAAGAAATTGCCTGAATGTCCTGTTGGGAATTCTAAGCCTATTGTATAAGTGTTGTTTTGTGATATTTCAAGAACAAGGTCTCTATGAGGGCCTATTATTATATAGTTGCCAACAGAAATTGCTTCGTCTGTTACCCTTTTATACCAATCATTGAATTCAATTGGAGTGTTTTTTAGGAACTCTTTGTCTATGGCTTTATATTTTGTGTTATTATCCAATTGTATTAATATGCATACATTAGTGCTGGGCATTACTTCTCTTATAGTGGTTTCATAGTCCCACTTTGCTAACCATATACGATTAACGTAATTCCCTGTTTCTCCGCTTGTTGTTTTTGTTTCGTAGAACATTTTTTATAGTTTTGTGCGCAAATATACAAATTGTAGATTTTTCTTCATTGTAAAAGTGGGACAATTTTTCTAGAGTAGTTTCTTTTTTGTCCTATATTTACAATAGAATGACTGGGGTAGTCTTTATCTTTGCACCGTGATTTTGCAAAACACATACAGTTTTCTTATTTATTAACTATAAATTTTTCAAACGATGAAACGAAAAATTTTGCTCGCCACGCTTATTGCAAGTGTGGGGCTGATGCTGGCCTCTTGTGAGAGGGAGGAAGGCATTCTGTCCTCCGAGGGAACCCAAAAGGTTCAGTTTGGGGCCAATCAATGTGTTTCTGCCGTAACTGATCTTGACAATATTGATTCTATCAAAACCATCGCTACTTTTAAGTCTGCGACTCATTTGTCGAAGGGACATTTTGGACCTATTCTCGGTCTGGAGGTGGGAACTGCAGAGTATGTAGATGATTCCTCGTTTACATATCAGACAATGAAAGTCTATCGTCAATCTGATCCTTCTAAGTACTTTTATGTTATGCTTACTAACTTGAATATTCCAGATTCTGCCGTTAGTTGGTCTTACGCAAACGATAGGACAAACGACCAATTATATGGTAGGTTGTATTCAAGAGATGGTGCTGATATGTATTCTAATAAGGTAAAGATGACTCTTACTGTATATAAAAATGGTCGACCTCCTAAAGAGCGTTATGTGTATGGTCGTCTTATGACTCAGGAAGATTTGTGTGATATTTTGGAGATAGACTCATTTGATAGCAATGAAACATACGATCTGTCTCAAAATTATTTGTCCTGGGCCTGGGATATGTATTATGATGCTTTTGTGTTCGGATTAGGAAGTGATGCATCAGAATCTGCATCATATCATACATTGGCAGGATGGAAAAATTCTGTATCTATCTATGATCCTATGTTGAATTTAACACCCGAGCAGTTGCGCCAGCAGGAAATCGCCTATGTGGCTGGTTATTATACACAGAAAAATCATAAGGGTATTTACTGGATGAATTATGTAAATCCTGTCAACGATGCTTCTGATGTTCTTATGATATATCGGCACAATTATTGGGAGGATGATGACTATTGGAAGGTTGGTGTTGGACCTTTGGCTAATCATTCTCACGATTTGTATGGTTTCTCAGTACGATATGTTTTCGATCCGTTCCTTGATTAAGGAATTGTCTTTGGTCTTGGTGGCAGTGCTTATGTCGGCACTGCCGTCATTGGCTCAGATGGAGTTTTCCAACTTGTTGTTGGGAAATGGACAAGTTTTGTCTCTTGATGGAAGAGGCAATTCTGAAGTCAAAGATATCGATTTCGGGTCAATAATTTTCACCAGATTTTGCTTGTCTAATTATGAGGGTCGTTATATTATGTATGGCGATCCTATTGATATTCATACTTGTACAGGGCAAAAGTTCGGCTCGGATATATGTCTTTATCCTCAGAATTTCGCTTTCAAGAGTCCTGATTCCAAGTATGTGTATCAGTTGCTTGCTCATCACACCAATCAAAATGGAAATGCCTATATCGTTTGTTATATCGCTCCTAATGATGATGAAATTTCCCATATTAAGGAAGTGGTTTTGTTGGATACTGTAATTCCTTGGCATATCAATCCATTGGGGCTTACTTGCGCTTTGCCTCATTCAGATGGCAAGCGTATGTGGCTTCTTACGCAAGAGCCTGATTTGAAGACTGTTGATTCCTATTTGGTGGATGGAGAGGATATTGTATTGTGTGGCAAGTCTGTTGTCGGGAAGGAGGTGGATATCAGTTATCTATATCCCAAGGTAGTTTTGCCATCAAGTGGAGAGATATTTTATTTTGATTATGATGATGATTTTGCTGTCTATTCTTTGAAATTGGATATGAAGACTGGCAAGGTTTCAGGACCTTTTTTCCTTTTCCGATACGAAATGTCAGGTTTTGAGATTTCGCAGGATGGCAATTATTTGTATTCCATCCATAGGGATGAGATTTCCCGTTTCCTGATGTCCGAGTTGAGGAATGGCGTAGTGAATCCGCAAAAGTATTCAATTGACATACCTATGGACAGGCCTGTTAATTACGTACCTCATAGATTTATCAGATTGGGTATTGACGGCAATCTATATTTCAGGGATTGTTTTCAATTGCATATTATCAAAGGTGTTAGTTCTGACTTTCCGATTATTGAAGAATTGGCTCGTATGAATGAGCGTCGCTATCACGGTTTGATGTTTCAGAATTATCTCCGTTCATATACTTTCTGTGCCAATCCTCCTGATGCTCAGTTCGACAATGCTTCTCTTTGTTATGGCGAGCCGTTGAATGTGATTCTAAGTGGTGTTGCTCCGTTTACGCTCGATTATACACTTGACGGCGAGAGTTTCAGCGTTCCTGATATCAGCACTGATATTTACAAAATACCCGACAATCCTGGAAAGTATTCCATATTGAAGGTTTCGGACAAGAATTGCACGTCAGTTCCCGAAAAAAACAATAACGCCGTGATAGGCAATGTGATGACGCCTCCGAAAATAAAGATAGCGGAGTAGTAGCGGAATTCGGAGTTTTTTGCTATATTTGCCAATCAAATAAATTGGAGCAATTATGGAACAGAAAATTAGGCAAATACCATACGGAGTTACGAATTTCGAGGAGATTCGCAGAAAGAATTTGTATTATGTGGATAAGACCGGATATATCCCTAAATTGGAGAATGCCGGTTATTATCTTATGTTCCTGCGTCCCAGGAGGTTCGGTAAGAGCCTTATGCTTGCAGTTCTTGCCGATTACTATGATGTTAGGCGAGAGGATAAGTTTGATGAACTTTTCAGCGGTCTCTATATCCACGATAATCCCACAGAGAACAGGAATAAGTATCTGATACTGAACCTCAATTTCTCGAAGATAGATCCTCAGGATGTGGAGGAGTCGTTCAATGATTATATGCTAAGCAAGATTCGTGCTTTCGTGGATAAGTACGCTGACCTGTTGCCATACGCCAAGTTTGAGGATTACAAGAAGATGACTTCCTCGAATTCTGCCTTCACAGAGTTGGATATAGCGGTTCAGAAGTCTGGTCAGAAGATGTATGTCATTATAGACGAGTACGATAATTTTGCCAACACCTTGCTTGCCGAAAGCGAGAAGGATTATTTGACACTCACGCACGGTGATGGCAAGTTCCGCCTTTTCTTCAATAATCTGAAAGCCTGTACCACAGGTAGCGAGTCTTCCGTGGCAAGGATTATGATTTCGGGCGTAACTCCCCTGTGTCTAAGTGATGTTACAAGTGGATATAATATCGGAACTAATATCTCGATAGAGAGGGATTTTAATTCAATGGTAGGCTTCACAGATGATGAGATTAGGCAAATGTTTGAGTATTATAGGGATGCGACTGGTGTCTTCAAGCATTCCATTGATGAATTGATTGAAATTACAAGGCCTTGGTACGACAATAATTGCTTCAATCACCGTTGTCTTGATGTTCATATGTACAATTCTGATATGACCCTTTATTTCCTTAGCAATTATGTGAAAATGGAAGGCGAGTTGCCAGAGGAGATGGTGGATGTGAATGTAAAGACCGACTATAACAAGATGGTGAAACTTATTAAGTTTGAGAAGACTTTTGGCGAGAAGGCTAATATCATTCAGACTGTTGCTAACGATGGTGAGATTTCTTCCCGCATAAAGAGGGAGTTCGCTCTGAAAGATCTTGCCGACTACAACAACCTCCTCAGTCTGATGTTCTATATGGGTTTGCTGTCGATTGGCCGTTACGAGAAGGGGTGTCCTGTCTTGATTGTCCCTAACAACACCGTGCGTCAGAACTATTTCGATTATATGACCCACGTGTATGATTCCATTTTGGAGTGGAGGTCTGATACCCACAAGATTGATGACCTTGGCCGTAATATGGCTTGGGATGGCGAGCACGAGCCGATGTTCAGGTACATTGCAAGTTGTATGAGCGATGGATCGTCGGTAAGGGATTTCGCACAGGGCGAGGCTTTCGTAAAGGGTTTTATGCAGGCTCAGTTTGGCGCCAACCTCACATATTTCACCTCCGAGACAGAGAAGGAGGTGGGACACGGATACAGCGATATCAGTCTGACTCCACGCCTCGGCGCTCAGCATAGGTATGTTGTTGAGTTGAAGTACGTTAATCGTGATGCTACGGAAGAGAAGATTAACCGTGTGCTTGAAGAGGCGCGTCCTCAGTTGGCCAAGTATATATCAGACCACAAGGTAAAGGAGGAATGTGATAAAAACGACTGGTATCTCCACGGAATTGTGATGGTATTTAAGGGCTGGGAGATGGTAAGATATGAGGAGGAGTAATGGGTGATTAGCCTTGCTTTAGACTTCTGTTAACTCAATAAAGTGATAACTTTTGTTCCATTAAAGTCGGATGCCATATAATCTCCTTTATTGTAGTCCTTTATGTTTTTTAGGATGTAATGGGCGTTTTGACCGCATATTTTCTTGCAGGTTTTGTCGAAATGATTCAGATCGTAATAACCGCTTTGTTGTGCTATGTATGTTAAAGGTATTTCTGTATTTTGGCTCATTATTTCTATTGCTTTGCGATATTTTTCAATTGATATGAACTGTTGAGTGGATATACCTATGGTGTCCTTAAATAGTCGGTAATAGTGTTTGGTGTTTGTGTTTTCGGAATCACTCAATCTTTGTATAGAGAAATTAGGATTGGTGATGTCCATAACTTTAATAGTATTTTTCAGTATGTTAAATTTTGAGTTATTGCTTTTTTTGTTGATCTTTTGGAGGAGATATGTGTCAAGTATTTGGGTGGCTTCCGCAAATTTTTTGTTTGTTATGATTTCTTCCATTGCTTTAAGTTCTATGCTGTTTATTTCTGAAATAGATATGATTCTCTCTGTCAATTCCTTTTCTTCTAGGTCGAAGAAAAGGTTGAATGCTCCTGGCACGAATTCTACTCCAATTATGTATATGTCCCCTTGTGTTATTTCGAACAGCATTTCCTGATGACTGCCGATTAATACTGTGTCATAAATAGTTTTGTTCAAGTTAATAACCTTTTGAAGATATTCTTGGTGAGACCCATATTTTTGAGGAACCATAATGTTCGACATTCTCTGGTATTTCCTGAAGTTGTTTGTCTGAAAACATAGACATACTCCTGCCTGTGGCATCATCTCCCTAATGTGATATGATGCGTTTCCTTCTATACACCAATAATTTTTGATGTATTGATTTAGCAAAATGTTTGGGTATTTTCTACAGAACAGCATTTATTTTGTTTTAGTTGCAAAGTTATAAAATTGTTTTGCTAAAAGTTGGTAAAATTAGGACATTTTTATTGTCCTTTTTTTACCAATCCTGTTTTGTGTTTCATTTTACCTTTGTACCGTGATTTTGCAAAGTCTACATACAGTTAACATTTTTAATAACCCAAAATTTTTCTAACACAATGAAACGAAAAATTTTATTAGCCACGCTGGTAGCGTGCGCAGGCTTGTTCTTCTCTGCCTGTCAGGACGAGGAAGTCAAGATAGCCGATGTCCCTGACGGAGGGGATTCTGCTCCTGCCATTGTTAATAGTGGCGACGAGAACAGTCAGAATTTGATTGAATATCGTAGAAGTAAGAGTTTGAGTAAATCTTTCTACTATGACTACTCTTACCCTGAAGCTAATGATATGTTCTCAACTGTTCAGGATTATCCATACAATGCGTCAGCAAACACCTATCAGGTTATGAAAGTTCAGAGACGCTCCGATCCTACCAAGTACTTCTGGATAATGATAGAGAACTTCAGGTATCGTGCTAATGATAGTTCTTTCGTATATGACAACAATGAAGCAAATGCTTCTGTTTATGGAAGAATGTATCACTGGGCTATTGCCAAGGAATGCGAGAACAAGGTTATGATGCGTCTGCCAAGGAGAAATGCCGATGGAACTTACACTTTAGGCTCATATCCAACTTTCGGACATTTGCCAACAATTCAGGATATCAATGATTTGATGGAGGTTGATCAAATTGGTCACTTGTCTTCAAATGGCACGACTATTTTTGATTTTCCTGAAAATGGATATTACGACGTTTTCTTGTCGGGTAGAACTTTCGATGGGTCTGCTAGCCCTGAGTCTGCACGTCATTCATTAGGTGGTTGGCTTGACAATACAGATTATTTTTATTTTACAAATAGAAGTTACTGTGATATCAACGAAAAGGCATACTATTGGCTTGCTGACACACCTTCTTCAACAGGCTCTTCGCACTATCCTTTGAGAATTTATCGAAATGATGGTGAATATGTAGCCTTTGTAAACGCCTCTCACGCCAATAACTATGGTTTCTATGTACGTTATGTATTTGAACCAAAGCAGTTGTAAGTCAAGTATTTTTATCTAAGTTTTATATGCGACACGGAATGTCAAAAAATCCGTGTAGCATTTATCTATTGTTATATAATGAAGCAGAGTTTGTTTATTTTGTCCCTGATATTGTGCTCTTTAGTTTTGCGGGCACAGAAAACCGATTACGTTTGGGTAATGGAGGGCGATTGCATAAATTTTAATACCAATCCTCCTGTAGTTACTTCCTCTCCAAATCTGGGTAATTATTACAATTTATGTTGTTTGTCTGATTATGAGGGCAATTTGCTGTTTACATATACTGGTAACAAACTTTATGATTCTAAAAATGGGCTTATAAAAACTAATCGTGGAGGCTTGTCTCACACTACCGCTTTGGTGCCTTGTCCTTATAATAATGGAATCTCGTTGTTTTTTCATCAAGACGAGTCGAAGTTTAGGTACGGTGTTTTAGATAATGCTACAAATCAATATACATTTAAGGCTTTTTTGCCATACATTTACTATACCTTTGTTGGAAAAAAAGGTTCAGAGGATATTTGGTTGATAGCTACAAATAATAAAACCGATAAATTGGAGATATCTTTGATTACTAAAGATGGAATTACTCGCACGACTGAATATAATAATTCCTTGAAAATTTATGGGGCTGAGGTTTCTGTTGATGGGTCTATGATTTTTAATGAAAAAAAATTGTATGCATTTGACAATGAGAATGGAATACTTGGAGATGTTATATTTGAAACAGAATCCTTTGATTGTGTTTTTTCGAAATCTGGTAAATATTTGTATTCTTATATACCTTCTGAAAACGATAGCAAAATATCCAGTCTCGTAAGATATGATTTGGAAATGTTGGATTCCAAAAAGACTGTATGTGAAGTTTTGGAGAAGGAGATTCCTACTCCCAAGGATATAAAATTGGGACCCAATGGCAAAATCTATTTGCTTATGGGTAAGACTATTTCCGCTCTGAATAATGTAGATTCTCAAGAGCCTAAATATGAGTCAGACGTCATTAAACTAAGTGGCAATGCCGATTTTTTCCCATTTACATTTCGTTATTCATCAACAAAACCTCCAGCCACTCCTCCCTCTGGCTCTATGTCCGTCTGCCTGAATTCTTCCACGGATTATTTCATAGACAATCCTGTTGAGGGCTCTAAATACGTTTGGAATATCTCGCCAAGTGCTATGGGTGAGGTGGTGTCTAATTCCGAAAGTTATGATAAAATTTCTGTGAGATGGAAAAATGTTGGCGATGCGGAAATCTCTGTCTATGAGGTTAATTCATCTGGTTGCAACAGCGATGCTTCAAGCATTGAGGTCAAGGTTTGGGAGAGTCCTGACGCTCAGTTCGACAATGCCTCTCTTTGTTACGGCGAGCCGTTGAATGTGATACTTAGAGGCGTTGCTACTTTTACGCTCGATTATACTCTTGATGGCGAGAGTTTCAGCGTTCCTGATATCAGCACTGATATTTATAAAATGCCTGATACTCCTGGAAAGTATTCCATATTGAAGGTTTCGGACAAGAATTGCACGTCAGTTCCCGAAAAAAACAATAACGCCGTGATAGGCAAGGAAATGAAGCCTTTGAAGATAAAGATTGGAGAGTAGTTTTGTGGTTTTGAGAAAATAGTGTTATATTTGCGGAGTGTATTTTTATAGACAATGAGCAAAGTATTTATAAATTCATTCAGTCAGATTTCTGTACAGAAGCCGTTTTCGGAGGAGTGGAAGAGTAGTCCGCTTTCCTTTGATGGTCAGAAACTTGTGCGTATTCAGGATCCTGATTTCAAGGAGTTTTTGCCGTCGGCGGTGTGCCGTAGAAATGGCAAGATCCTTAAACGTGCTATCCTTGTCTCCAACAAGGCTTTGGAGGCGTCGGGGCTGGATTACGTGGACGCTGTTGTAACGGGAACTGGACTTGGATGCGTGGAGAATACCGAGGCTTTTCTTCAGGATCTGGTGCATAACGGCGAGGAGTTTCTGAAACCGTCGCTCTTTATGCAGAGCACTCACAACACCGTGAGTTCCTCTATCGGCATTAATCTGAAGTGTCACGGATACAACTCAACTTACTGTCACAATGGCGTTTCGTTCGAGTCGGCATTGCTGGATGTTTTCCTGCAAATCCAGATGGGAAGGATATATTCGGCCTTTGTGGGCGGTTTCGACGAGATGTCGCAGTCTTATTTCCAAATCCTTGAACACCAGGGTTATCTGGGTGGCGACAGCAAGGGTTTTGCCGGCGAGAGTGCCTGCGGTTGCGTGGTTAGCACTAAGAAAACTGACAATTCACTTTGCGAGATTTCCGCTGTAAGGATGTGCAACCGCGTATCAGCCGACGACCTTGAGCGGGAACTTCAGCATACTTTGGCTGATGCTTGTATTCAAATGTCTGATATTGACGCTATTATGACTGGCGTTAACGGCAAGCCTGATAACGATGCCGTCTATTGCAAGAACCTTGAATATTGGTTTGCCGACAAGCCTGTTTTGCAGTACGCCAACATTTTCGGCGAGAGTTACTCGGGATTTGTGTATGGCTGTTATGCGTCGGCGGTTTCGCTGAGAGACGGCCGTATTCCAGATGTATTGTTTGTTGAGAAGACAGACTCCAACAATCTATCTCCCAAGAACATATTGCTCTATCATCATTTTGCAGAGAGAGACCACGCCTTTATAGTTTTAAGAAAATGCTAAGACTTCTGATATTGTCGTTGTCGCAGTCGGCCTTGCTGGCAATGGGTCAGGTATTCCTGAAGATTGCGATGAAAAACGCTCCTAAATTCGCGTTCACCTGGCCGATAATCAAGGATTATCTCACCAACTGGCCGTTCCTGTATTGCGGACTCTCGATGGGTGCCGCGTCGGTGCTATGGATGTACATATTAAAGCATTACGATTTCTCGATAGCCTATCCGCTCACAAGTTTCGCCTACTTTTTCGGAATGTTGGCCTCTATGCTCATCTTCCACGAAACAGTGCCTTACACAAGGTGGATAGGACTGGGGCTGATTGTTGTGGGAACGTTTTTTTTGCTGAAGTGAGGAGAGATTGTGATTCGTGTAAAAACAATGTGTGTCTAAATCTTTGATTTTGAGAATTCTAATTGTATTTTTCTTTACACCTTTCGCGATTTTTATTAGTGCAAATTTACACCTTTTCCAAATTTTTGAGAAAAATCTAGATTATAGGTGGCAATATCTCAGGGATTGTAACCTCATTGTTCGCTTGTGTGTTTTTCTCGAAAAACATACAATAGTAAATTGGCATATAGATAATTCCTCCTTCTTCGAATACATTCCTTTCGTTGCTTAATACAATTGCTTTGTTGATATTGTATATCGGAGTGTTCAGGAAATTATCCAATGCGCTATGTATCTTGTAGTCTTTGCCTGATTTTATCTCTAACGGCAAGGCTCGCAAGTTTTGGTAGTCGTCTATGATGAAATCCACCTCGCCTTTTTTCTTGTTGTCGTAATAATGAAGATTATGACCGTGGGCGTGAAGTTCCTGTGCTACAACAGATTCATATACAGTACCTAAATTAATGCTTTTCTCATCCTGCAATACCGCGTTGATGTTGTTGCCATACAGAATGTTTGTCAATAATCCGATGTCGTTTAGGTATAGTTTTATCAAGTTTTTTTGTTCAGATTCCATAAGTGGGAAATGGGGATTGCTGATTGCCTGTACAGATAATGTTATTCCTGAGTTGACTAAATATTCAAATTCATCAGCATAATCGGCGAATGATCTGTGGCCCTTCTTGTCACTTTCTATATCCTTGATTACAATCCTCTTCTTTTTGTTTTCCAAATTGGATGGAACCAGGTCGTAGATTTTACGTATTACGAGTTTGTGGTTCTCGTCATATTGTGAGGCGTCAATCTTGTAAAGATTGTGTATGTTTTTCTGGATGTCCCTGCATTGAGCAATGTTCCTGTTTTCTATGAATTTGTTTATTACTTCCGGCAGACCTCCTACTAATAGGTATATCTTGAACTGACGCAATAGATAATCGTGCAAGGCTTCGCTGACAGGTTGCTGATTCAGAAAACTTTTTCTTGCAGTCTCTATTACTTTTTCTCCACAACCCACAGCCAACAAGAATTCCTCAAAATCAAGAGGATACATTTCTTCTATTGCGATACTACCTATTGGGACAGAAGGTGTTTGGGATAGACAAACGCCTAATTGTGAACCACTTGCTATATAGGTATATTTGCCTTCCTGATTCAGGAATTTCAACATTGTAAGTAAGTTTGGATAACTCTGTATTTCGTCAAGAAAAATCAGTGTGTTTTCTTTCCTTCCCAATTTTTTGCCGAAAATTGCGCTTAATTGGAAATAGAAATCTTCCGTGCTTTTTACTTTTGCGAATATGCCGTTTCCTTCAATATCTTCTTTCAGGTTTATCTCGATGTAGTTGGAGAATAATTTTTTTCCAACGTATCTTATTATAAATGATTTGCCTATTTGGCGTGCTCCATTCACCAATAAAATCTTGTTTTTGTTTTTAGACAAAAACTCCTCTATTCTTTGTGCGTATTTTCTGTATAGCATATCTTTAATAATTAGTTTATTAAACGGCTGTAAAGATATTATGAATGTTTTAATTTTCCAAATTTTTGAGAATTATTCCGACTTTTCTACCCTCATTTTTGAGAATTATTCCGTGTTTTTGCTCCATATTTTTGAGAATTATTCCGAAGATAATCTTCGGAAATACTCAAAAATCTGTGTGATCTGTGTTCTATCAAAAACAATTTGCAATTCCCAAATTTTTCGTATCTTTGCATTTTGAAATATGCAAGGTTCAGAGAAAAATACGGCGGAAATGTTTCGGGAACTGGGGATTTGCGTGCTGATTCCTACTTACAGGAATGCGCAGTTTATTCCCGAGGTTCTGGAATCGGTGTTGGCTGAGGCTGAGGACGTTATCGTGGTAAACGACGGCTCGCCCGACAATACTGACGAGGTGCTTGCGCCTTATTCCGACCGCGTGGTTATTGTGCGTCACGCCAAGAATCAGGGCAAGGGAATCGCCTTGCAGACTGGTTTCCGAAAGGCCAAGGAACTGGGTTTCAAGTACGCCGTCACTATGGACAGCGACAATCAGCACAAGGCCTCCGACCTCAGGAAATTCGCCGAGGCGGTCTCTGAAAATCCTGGTTCACTGATAGTTGGCGCAAGGTCGCTGGACGGCAAGCAACTCAGTCAGGGAAGCGGATTCGCCAACAAGTTCTCCAACTTCTGGTTTATGGTGCATACCCTCAATAAACTCCCTGATACTCAGACAGGTTACAGGATTTATCCATTGGCAGAGGTGGCTGATATGCACATTTTTTCGTCGAAATACGAGACCGAACTCGAAATGCTTGTGCGCTGTGCGTGGAAGGGCGTGAGGGTGTCGAGCGTGCCTATCAACGTCTTCTATCCAAAGAGGGAGGAGAGGGTGTCAAGTTTCAGACCTGCAAGGGATTTCACGAGGATTTCGGTCTTGAATACGATTTTCACATTTGTGGCCATTCTCTATGGCTACCCGTCGATGTTTGTCCATTTTCTAATGAGGAGGTTGACGTGAAATTATTTATTTACAACGCCTACGGCGATTATTTTCAACAAAAATTATCAAAAATTACCACGAATTTTTCAAAAATTACCTTTTTGAGAAAAATTTTTGATTAATTTTTGATAATTCCTGAAAATTTTTGTTTAAAAAAAATGACAAACCTCGCTATCAAAATATACGATTTTTTCTCCATACGCAAGTCATTGATGTACATAATATTGGGATTGGTTTTCTCAATATGTGCTCTATGTGCCTTGCAGTTGCGTTTCGGCGAGGATATCTCGGATTTTCTGCCTACCCAGGGCAATTATTCCAAGGTTCAGAAATTTGTTCAGACGGCTTCGGGAAATTCCAGGATTATGGTTTTCTTCCGCTCTGATGCTTTCGACGAAAGGCGTATCGCCTTGTGTATGGACCGTTTTGTGGAGGTTGCGAAGGAGAAAGACGACGACGGATTTTTCGTCAACCTGACCGCAAGTTTCGACGATTCACAGATAGAGAAACTGTCGGGATTCGTGCAGAAAAATATTCCATTGTTTCTGGATACGGCAGATTATCTTCACGCCGATTCGCTGATAAATCCCGAGCATATCCAGACCGCTCTCGAAACCGACAAGAAACTTCTTCAAAGTCCTGCGCCTCAGTTCGTTAAGAATACCATAAAGAACGATCCCCTCGGACTTTTCATCCACAAACTCAACGACTTGAAGAGTTTCCGTCCCGCTGATTGTTATAATCTGATAAACGGCCATATTTACGAGCCTGATATGAAACGCGGAATCGTGTTCCTGGATTCGCCCACTGGAATGAGCGAGAGCAATGTCAACGCAAAGATTATCAGCCTCTTGAATGCAAATGTCGCAAGAATCCAGCCCGAATTTCCCGAGATTGAGATATCGCTTTTCGGCGCGCCTGTAATCGCTGTCGGCAACTCTGAGCAGATAAAGTTCGACACCATTCTCACTACCACTATTTCGATGGTGCTGATACTCGTAATTCTCTGGTTCTCAATAAAGAATGTACGGAATCTTGTCTTTATGACACTTACTCTGACCTTCGGCTACGTGGTGGCGGGGGCTATGGCTTGGATTTTTCTCGGTAAGGTATCGCTTATCGCATTGGGTATCAGCGCGGTATTCACTGGAATTGCGGTAAATTATCCTTTGCATTTTATCCAGCATTTGTATCACGCCGACGGAATCCGTCAGAATATGCGTGAGGTGGTTGCGCCTTTGGTTATCGGAAATATCACGACTGTTTTGGCCTTTTTCTCGCTGATGTTTGCAGGAAGCAACGCCCTCCGCGATCTCGGCTTTATCGGCGGTATGTTGCTGACGGCCAGTATTTTGTTTACGGTGATTTTCCTGCCTCATTTTGTGGTTAAGGTGGCTGTGGTAGACGAAGATCAAAACCGACGTTCGCACTTCTCGTTCGATTTCCTGCAAAAGAAGGCCGTTGTGATTCCCGTTCTTTTGCTGACTCCCGTGCTTGTGTATTTCGGATTCAAGACCGAGTTTGATTCCGACCTCCATAATATCAACTTTATGGAGCCCGAAGTAAGGGAAGAGGCAAGCCATACTTTCGGACTTCTTAATTCAGATTCAACTGTCTCTGTATTTGTAACTTGCACGGGTAGCGATATGGAAAGCGCCCTCCGCAAATACGAGGAATCCAGCCAAATCTCCAATCGTCTGATACACGAAAACCTTATTTGCAAGATTTCTGGAATCGGCAATTTTCTGCCTTCTCAGCAACTTCAAAATCAGAAGATTGAGATGTGGAATAATTTTCTGCGGAATCACCGTGATACAATTACTGGAGCCGTCAGGTCCCTGAAAAACAAATACAATTTTGCCGAAGCCTATCTCGATTATTTAAATAAGGAAATAGAACCGCTTGAAGTAGAGGATTTTCGCTATCTGATAGAAAACGCTCTCGGCAACTATATTTCGGTCGACAGCAACGGCGTGGCTATTGTCACTATTCTGAAAGTGAGGCCCGATGATTCCGATAGGGTAGTGGAGGCCTTCGGCGGGCTTGGCGACGATGTCTCGGTTTATGACGAGAGAATCGTAAGTCGTTCTCTTACAGGACTTTTGAATGATAATTTCAATTATGTGCTCTTCACGGCGGGATTGATAGTTTTTATTTTTCTGTGGATCTCGTTCGGAAATATCGAGTTGAGCCTCATTTCCTTTGTACCACTTACCGTTAGTTGGTTTTGGATTCTTGGAATTATGTATCTCGGCGGTATCAGATTCAATATCGTGAATATCATTCTGGCCACGTTTATTTTCGGTCAGGGCGACGATTACGCGGTGTTTATGACCGAGGGTTTGATGTATGAATATTCACGCGGAAAGAAAGTTCTTGCGTCGTTCAAAAACAGTGTGGCCGTTAGTGCGCTGATAATGTTTGTGGGTATCGGCTCGCTGATTTTGGCTGGTCATCCCGCTATGCACTCGCTGGGAATCGTGGTGATTATCGGAATGTTTTCGGTGGTGGTGTCGGCGTTTATCTTCCCTCCGTTGCTCTTCAATTTCCTTACGAAGAAGAATGGTGTGCGCCGTCAGGTACCTTATTCGCTTAGGAATATTCTGTTTTCAATTTACGATTATCTCTGTTTTGGTATTGGGTGTATCTTTGTGTATATCAGGTCGTTGTTCGCCTCTGATGCCATAGTTTCAAAGCGTCGCTTTCACAGATTTACCCAAATCTGCGCAAAGATATTCTTCAAGATTGTTCCCGTGCGCCTCAGGTTCCACAATGATTATGGCGAGACCTTCGCGAAGCCTTCCGTGATAGTGGCCAACCACAGTTCGTTTTTCGATGTGCTGGCTCTTCTGTCGTATAATCCCAACCTGCTTTTCATCACCAACGAGCGCCAGCAACGCAATCCTCTTTACGGTAAGTTTTTGCAGAAAGCGGATAATTATGCAGTTTCCGACGGTTACGACAGCCTTGCCGAGAAGTTGCGCTCGCTTGTGGATTCGGGCTTCTCTATCGTAATTTTCCCCGAGGGCACGAGGTCGGCTGATGGCAGGATTCACAGGTTTCATCAGGGAGCCTTCCAACTGGCCAAGAATCTCGGTCTCGAGATTCTTCCCGTGGTGATTCACGGCGCTGGACATTGTTATGCCAAGAATGAGGTGATTCTGCGACATTCCAAGATTGATATTTTCTTCGAGAAGCGTATCGCCACGGATTCTGATTTGTTGTCTGATACCGTGCTTGAAACCGCCCGAAATATCCGCCATTATTTCCTCGATATCTTTGAGAAGCGCCGTCAGGAATGTGTGGATTTCGATTACGCCAAGGCCCGTGTTATGGAGCGTTTTATGTATAAGGGGGCTGATATCATCCATACTGTAAGCAAAGAGTTAGACAACCGCCGTGAATCCTTTATGGATAAGCCAGTTGCTGATACCGTAATTTTCGACGACACCTGTTACGGCGCCGACGCATTGCTGTTCCGTTTCCTTCATCCAGAGGCGAGGGTCGTGGTGGAAGGCAATGACGAGGACAGGGTTGCTGTGGCGAGGGAATGTGGGGTGTGAGTGAATTTGTGGGACACTGTCCCACATATTTTGATTTTGTTTGTTGAATTGGTTAAAGTGTCTATGAAATGGTTGAAAATGTAAATGAGTGGATTTTTTTAGAGATGGCAAGGTATGAGGAGAGGGGTTAGAGGAGGTGGACGCCTTTTATACCTTCTGCGATCTCGTTTATACACATAAGTCTTGGTGTAAGTGATATTCTATTGTGGATGTTATCATATATCTGTTTGGCCGATAGTCCACCTAATTGTCTAAGGTTGTAGTTCAATTCTGAAAGTTCATTGAATTTACAAGCCTCAACTATATCCTGCAGGGTATAATCAAGGTGGTCTGTCATAATGCTTCTTATTTTGGATGCTGTCGCAGACATAAGGAATTGTTTTGCAGTGATTCCAATGCTTTTTTTGAATATTCTGTCAAATTGTCTTTGGCAGAGATGGTATTTGTCTGCTAAATCCTTCGCTTGGATTTTGAATGGATTATTTGTCACCTCTTGGATGAGGTCGAAAATCAATTCATCTTCAATTTTTGCATATATGCTTGGCAAATAATTGTTTAACAGATATTGGTCTATATTTTTAAATATTTCTTCTGGAGTAACTTGAAATATAATATTCCCTAATTCGTTTAAGGTTATGTTGTCATTGTTCGGAATAATTGTGTTGGCTATTGAAGCAATAGAATTGCCGAAGAATGTTTTGCGTATTCCTGGTTTGAATTCTATGCCTATTGTATATGCCTTGCCTATTGATGTTTCCAATACTAAATCTTTGTGAGGCCCAATTATCGCTTTGTTTAATGTGTTGTCAGTTTTTGTGCAAAGATTTGTCAAATAATCAATGTTCATACCTATTTTCTTTATTAGTTCTTTGGTAAGTATTTCGTAATGAACGTTATTGTACTTATGAAATAATACGCTGATGTTTGCTGACGGTATAACCTCCCTAATAATGGTATTGTTGAATATCATTATCCAATAGCACTCTATGAATGGTTCTAATTCCCTTGATGGTTTCTTCTTTTCGTAAAACATTTTTTTTATTTTTTTCAGCCCTCAAATATAATTGTTTTTTTTTGAGCCTGTATTGATAAAATCGGACTTTTTTGATTCGTTGGATATGTTTTATGTCTAATTTTATCAGTGTTTTTCGCTTGTTATGTTTCTACCTTTGCACCGTGATTTTGCAAAACACATACAGTCAATTTTATTTATTGACCAAAAATTTTTCAAGTAGAATGAAACGAAAAATTTTATTTGCCACGTTGTTAACGTGCACTGGCTTGTTCTTCTCATCCTGTCAGGACGAGGAGGTCGTCAATGTATCGGAGGATGCGAGGATTGGGAATGAGAATTCAGAGTTTGAAGTCAATACTAA
The DNA here is from genome assembly GCA_045597465.1 of Bacteroidales bacterium. Taxonomy (GTDB): domain Bacteria; phylum Bacteroidota; class Bacteroidia; order Bacteroidales; family UBA3824; genus UBA3824. The sequence continues at coordinate 50,760 of JAZLKG010000030.1, forward strand.
CTCATCTTTCTCATCCTCTTTTGATGCCTTAAATCAATTTGCGCCATTATTGTCTAAGGTTATTTCAGAGCGTAAGGATGTGCGTGAGTTTTTGAAGGCAGAAGCATTGAAGTGTTTTGATACAAATTATGATGTATTGTATTATCTCGCTTCTGATAAGTTGATCGGAGAGGAGACTTTTAGGGATATATTGGTTTCCTATTCCTCTGAGCAATTTATTTCGGATTTGGAAAAAACTATTCCTTTGCTGAATATTTACAGTACAAAGGTTGGTTTTTTGAATGTCTTCCCTGAGGATATGGATGTAGATGATCCGGAAATCCCTGTGGCAGTAAGGATGGTAGACTCTACCTATTTATATGTTAATGGAATCAAGGAATCTGTTTGGGGACCAAACGAAGTTCCTGGTTTCAATGTATTTGTAGTAGGTACTAACAGAATGGTTGAGATTGATAATTCTGATGGTCTCTCTAAATGTGGAGAAAAGAAGATTAGATTTAAATCTCCAACTTTTGATGGAACTAGAAAAAAATTGTCAAAGTATTCTGTTTCCTCTAAATTCCTTGGAACCAGAGCTATTGATTCATATAAATATTTTTATTCCTATTCCGGTGTTAATAATAGATGTTTGCAACGTGATTATATTTATTATGGTATAACACCAACAAATACTGTTGGTGATTCACATTCTGTGTCAGAATATATTACCTATATCAGGGTCGATCCAAAGGCTATGGGGGTTTTGTCTTCTGAATACGATGGAGATCCTCGTATTAAGGAACATTCTTATGAACATGAAGGAGGAACTATTTCTAGGGAAGATCAAATAGCAAAACTTTGGACTGAAGGACAATATATTTTTGTTTTCCAAGTAGTTAAATCTGGCGTTCTTAACGCTGTGGAGAAAAGAGTTGCTTTGACTATAGACGATATGTGGGATTATACTATTAGAGAGGAAAAAACTCAACATAAGACTTGGTTTAGACATTCAAAATATAAATATACAATTTCTTTGGATGATTTTGTTGCTAAGGATATTTATCTTGGTGACGATTATGATCTTGGTAAATGGGATATTGCTAGCGAGGCCTTGACAAGACGTTTCATTGTATTTGAAGAGGATGAAGGAAAAGACATTGTAAGAACTGAAACATATGAAATGTCAAAAGCCAAGGATATAAATTTTAAAGATGAAAATAAAATCACTCTTGGTTTGGCTTCTTCTTCATCTGATGGGGCTTCTAAACCCGGTACAGGAAATTCTAATACTGGAACAGTTACTGTTACTATAGATAGTAAGACTTCTGTTAAAGTTACTACAACAGTATCAACTACAATTAAAGAAGGTTCTGATAATATCTGTAAGTTTGATATGTATTATTATGATCCGATAATTGAGGGCAAAGATGGTACTAAATATAAGATGAAAACTTACGGAACAAATTATTTTAGGTTTGGAGTTACTGTTATGTAAATTTACTATGAAAAAGTTATTTTTATTTTTAATGTTTTTTAGTGTTTTGTCATTTCCTTCTTGCAAGGACAATGATGATATATATACTATTAAATATGAAGTGATTAGTAATACTTCAGACGCTCCTATAGAAGTTTATCCTTGGGGACTGACTGTAAAAGATTACTGGTCGAGAGAGGAGGTAAGTAATCGGGATTGTTCTTTGGGCTTTGAAGTGAGATGTGACGATTCCGATGTCTTGATTACCTTGAAGATATACGTTGATGGAAAATTGAAGGCAACGCGAGATGGTAATGGTTGGCTCAATCTTTCCATTTAATTTGAAAAACTCCAAAAGCGAATTGTTATTGGAGTTTTTTTTGTTTTTGGTGTCCTTAAGTTCTAATTGAAAGTGCAATTAGTTGATGAAAAAATAATCGAGGCAACATTACTGTCACCTCGATAAAATTAACTAATTTTGCATTGCTATGTACAAACAGTTAACTTCGGAGCAAAGATACACAATTGAAAGAT